>DYEA01000009.1 GCA_020725885.1 Slackia sp.
CCTCCCGTAGGAGTCTGGGCCGTGTCTCAGTCCCAGTGTGGCCGATCAGCCTCTCAGCTCGGCTACCCATCGTCGCCTTGGTAGGCCGTTACCCCACCAACTAGCTAATGGGCCGCGAGGCCATCCCCCTCCGCCGGAGCTTTCCCGGCACGACCATGCGATCGCACCGGAGTATCCGGTATTAGCTCCGGTTTCCCGGAGTTATCCCAGAGAGGGGGGCAGGTTCCTCACGTGTTACTCACCCGTTCGCCGCTCGTGTACCCCCGAAGGGGCCTTACCGCTCGACTTGCATGTGTTAAGCACGCCGCCAGCGTTCATCCTGAGCCAGGATCAAACTCTCCGTGGAAGATGTCACAGGCATTCGCCTGCGTTCTACGAAGCGTGGACCTGGCTGGTCCGGACGGCCCACCTTCGCCGGTCAAAGGAGCCCGACGTGGTTTGGGCCTTGGTTCGGTCGCACCGGTTTGGCCTGTTGACTGACCCTCTCGGTTCGACGGGATCCATGCGGTCCGACAAGCGGACCTTACTGGCTTCATCACAGTATCCGGTTTTCAAGGTTCAGGCGCAGCGACGCGATACATTACGCATTGCTCGCCCCGCTGTCAACGCTTCTTTTCGACCTTTTTGGCTTCTCGAAAAGCCCCTCGAGGGACGCGAAACGCCTCCGATTCCGGAGGCGCTGGATGAGCGGGCAGGCGTGCAGCCTGCTTGCGATCCCGCTATCCGATTGGCCTCGCCCTCACGTGGCTTTTCAAGACCGCGCTCCACTCGGTCGGTAGAAGCAGCCCCGTTACTCTAGCACCGCAGGACCCGGTGTGCAAGAGGAACCTCGGGGCGTTGGTTTGATACCCGAGACGCCAAGTGCCTAAACGTCGTGCCGCCTCGCGCGCACGCGCGCGAACCTTCTCTTGCCGACTTGCAGAATGGCTCCGTCAACGTCTGAAGCCGGCACGTCGTATGTCTTCGGCGCCACCACCGTCCCTGAGATGCGGACGCCGCCCTGGTCGATCATCCGCCGTCCTTCGGCGTTCGATACGACGAGTCCAACGCTGCTGAGCAGTGCGGGCAGGTGCACCGTCTCTCCCATCTCGACGACGTGTTCGTCGACGTCCTCGGGCACTCGATGCTCCTTGAACACGCGGTCGAACGCGGCTTCCGCTTCTGCCGCAGCCTCCGCGGAGTGGTACAGCGCGACGATCTCGCGCGCGAGCCGGCGCTTCGCAGCGTTCGGGTGCTCGAGCCCTGCCGCAAGCCGCGCCTCGAGCTCGTCGATCTCGCTCACCGGCACGGCCGTGCACAAGCGGTAGTACTTGATCATGATCTCGTCGGGTATCGACATTATCTTGCCGAACATCTCGGACGGGTCTTCCGTAAGCCCGACGTAGTTGCCGTAGCTCTTGCTCATCTTCTGGACACCGTCCGTGCCTTCGAGCAACGGCAGCGTCAGGCAGACCTGCGGCTCCATGCCAAGGCGCTCCATGAGGTCGCGGCCGGCAAGGAGGTTGAAGAGCTGGTCGGTGCCCCCGATCTCGACGTCTGCCCGGATCGCGACCGAGTCGTACGCCTGCGCCACCGGATACAGAAGCTCGTGCAGGGAGATGCCGACTCCGTCGCGGTACCGCTTCTGGAAATCGTCGCGCTCGAGGATGCGAGCCACGGTGAACTGGCTCGTCAGGCGGAGCAGGTCTTCGAACCTGAGAGGCGCGAGCCACTCGGAGTTCCGGCGCATCTCGGTGCGTTCGGGGTCGAGGACTTTGAACGCCTGCTCGATGTAGGTCGCAGCATTCGCCTCGACCTCCTCGCGCGTCAGCGGCGGACGCGTCGTGTTGCGGCCAGAGGGGTCGCCGATGAGCGCCGTGAAGTCGCCGATGATGAGCACAACGGTGTGGCCGAGGTCCTGGAACTGCCGGAGCTTGCGCAGCGGGACGGCGTGCCCGAGGTGCAGGTCGGGAGCGGTCGGGTCGACGCCGAGCTTCACGCGAAGCGGCCTGCCCGTCGCAAGCTTGCGGAGAAGATCGTCTTCGGGCACGAGGTCCGCGATCCCGCTCTTGATCACGTGCAGCTGTGCAGTGGCGTCCAATTCGCACGTCCTCCGCGCATCGTCGTACACGATCGTCCTACAGATGTCGCCCCGGTTGGCTGCCGGGGCGGTCGACCGTCATACTAACACGACGGCGGGCAACCCCCGCGCCGGACACGACGAGCCACGACAGGAGCACCACAGCGAGCTATGAGCCCGCGCACAGGCGACACAGGACTCTCCGGCGCTGGCCGGCCGCGGCCGAGGCCGAGGCCGCGCCGCCGGACGACGGAAGCGACCCGAGGCGGCGCGTACCGCGAACCGAGCTCGCGGGCATCCCGAGCGGCCGGACGCGAGCAGCAGCCTCGAGCGCGCTCCAGCAGACCCTCGGCTGCACCTCGACGGCGGCAGCGCGGGAACCGCTGGCTCAAGCGGACCGCGGCGCTGCTCGGCATCGTCTCGGCCGCCGCAGTGCTGGCAGGAGGCATCACCTACGCGGCGATCGCTCGAGAGCTTCCCGACATCGGCGCTCCTCTCAAGGGACGAGACCAGACCACCGTCATCTACGATCGCAACGGCTCGGTGATCGCGAAGCTCTTCGCGGAGCAGAATCGCACGGACGTCCCTCTCGAGGAGATCCCGGCAGCGTTGAGACAGGCCGTCATCGCCACCGAAGACCAGCGCTTCTACCAGCACAAAGGCGTCGACCCGCTCGGCATCCTGCGAGCTTTGTGGGTCGACATCACACGACCGAACGTCCTGCACGGCGGCTCGACGATCACACAGCAGTACGTGAAGGTCGCCATCGTCACTCCCGAGCGCACGCTCAAGCGCAAGGTCATGGAAGCGATGCTCGCGTACCGCCTGGAGCGCAGGTACTCGAAAGACCAGATCCTCGCGCTGTACCTGAACACCATCTACTTCGGTCACGGCGCGTACGGCGTAGAGGCGGCCGCGCAAACCTACTTCAACAAGCACGTCCGCGACCTCGACCTGGCGGAGTGCGCCATGCTTGCCGGAGTGATCAAGTCGCCGGGTCGCTACTCCCCCATCATCGACCCGACCGCAGCGAAGCAGCGCCGTGCGACGGTGCTGTCGCAGATGGTCGACCTGGGATTCATCTCGAAGCAGGAGGCAGACGACGCCGCCGCCTCTGAGATCGCGCTCGCCCCGCGCAAGGCCTCCAGCGCAGTCGCGCCGTACTTCGTCGAGTACGTCAAGCAACTCCTCACCGAGCAGTACGGCGCCGACATGGTGTACCGCGGCGGGCTGACGGTGAAGACGACGCTTGACCTCAAGGCGCAGAAGGCGGCCGAAACGGCCATCCGCTCGACGCTCGACCGCAAAGGCGACCCGTCTGCGGCCCTCGTCGCGATCGAACCAGCCACCGGCGAGATCCGCGCGATGGTCGGCGGCCGCGACTTCGCGACCCAGCAGTTCAACGTGGCTGTCCAGGGGCTCCGGCAGCCGGGCTCCGCATTCAAGCCCTTCGTCCTGGTGGCTGCGCTCGCCGAGGGCGTCTCCCCCGAACAGACCTACGAGTGCGGTCCGCGGACCTTCTCGCTTCCGAACGGCCAGACCTGGAAGGTCACCGGCGCACCCGGCGGCCGCAAAGGGCCGATGCGGTTGCGTGAGGCGACCGAGAAGTCCGTGAACTCGGTCTACGCGGCTCTCGTGCTCGACGTCGGCGCCGACAAGGTGGCCGAGACCGCGAAGGCCATGGGAGTCACGACGCCGATCAAGCCCGTGCCGGCGATCGCCCTGGGCGGCCTGGACACGGGCGTGAGCCCCTTGGAGATGGCCGCCGCGTACGGCACCCTCGCAAACGGCGGCGTCCTCGTCGAACCTCACGCGATCCTCGAGGTCACGGATGCGAAGGGCAGCCGCCTGGCCTCCGCCAAACCCGCCTCCTCCCGCGCGATCCCGGCGGAGGTCGCGTACCTGGCGACCGACATCCTTAAAGGCGTCATCTCCAAGGGCACGGGCACGGCCGCCCGCATCGGTCGCCCGGCCGCCGGCAAGACGGGGACCACGCAGCAGTACCGCGACGCATGGTTCGTCGGGTACACGCCGGATCTGGTCGCATCGGTGTGGGTCGGTTACCCGGACGCCCAGCGCGAGATGCTCTCGGTGCACGGCCGCAAGGTCACCGGCGGTTCGTTCCCCGCGGAGATCTGGGCCTCGTTCATGAAAGCCACGCTCAAGGGCACGCCAGAGCGGGACTTCACCAAGCCCGAGGGCCTGAAGAATGCATCGATCTGCCTGCAGTCCGGTCAGCTTGCGAGCGAGTACTGCACCCAGACGGCCCAGGCCCTGTTCCTCGCCGGCCGCCTGCCTGAGAAGTGCACGATCCACACCGCACCGGCTGAGATCGAGGTCCCGAACCTCATCGGCATGGCGAAAGAAGAGGCTCTCGCGCTCCTCAAGAAGCTCATGCTGCTGTTCAAAGTCGTCGAGCGCCCGAACGATTCCGTGCCCGTCGGCATCGTGTTCGACCAGAACCCGAAGGCAGGCAGCGTGGGCACCACCCAGACCGTCGTCACAATCGTCGTGTCGAAGGGCGCTCCGCCCAACCAACCTCCGCAACCAGCCTTCACCGTGACGCCAGCCAACCCGCGCGCGGGCGAGACGATCACGTTCGACGCGTCCGCATCGACCGATGACGGAACCATCGTCACCTACGCGTGGGAGTTCGGCGACGGTAGCCCGATCGCCAACGGCAAAGTCGTGCAGCACGCATACACGGCGCCCGGGACCTACACAGTGACGCTGTGGGTCACCGACGATCGGGGCGTCGCGCAGAGCAAGACGACCACGGTGCAAGTCAGGTGAGCTGCTGACCGTGGCCGGTCACGTGATACGGCGGTAGTAGTGGCCCGTCGTCGCCTGCGCGAACAGGGGCGGGACGCGATCTGAGCCGTCCACAACCGCCCGAAGCGCCGATACGACCCGGCGGACCTCGTCTCCCTGCTCCACGCTCGCGTCGAACCGCACGGCGCTCGCCCCGCTCTCGACGATCTCGCCGATGACGCGCGACAGGTCGAGCGGCACGGCGTTGTACAGGTGCGTCCGGCCGCCTGAATCGACGACGAGCGGGAACTCGTAGCCCTTCCTGTCTTTCAGCACCACGGCCCGGCGACGCGTCGGACACGCATCGCACGAGGAGCCGCAGCGGCCAGCAGCCTGGATCACGCAGTGCTCGGCCACCATGAGCTCGAGGCGGCCAGCGACGAGAACCCCGGTTTGCGCCGGCGCGCGCCTCGCGGTCGTCGCGAGAAGCGCTCCGGGCAGCTCCGGCGACAGCCATACGCGCGCCGCTCCGAGGTCCGCGAGCGCAGCGACGCTCCACGGGTTGACCGCGTTGAGCGGCCAGTCCGCCTCGACCCGGCAACCAGCGTCAGCCAGAGCCGCAAGAAGACCGAGCGTCGCCGCCATGGAGCGCTCCGGCACGCCGTCCGCAAGCCACGCTCCGGGCACGTCATCTTGCGGGGTGACGCGCGGGAAGGCAGGCCACGTCCCCGCCGGAAGCGTCGCGAGGTCGTCTGGGCGGGTGACGCGGACGAACACCGCGTCAGCGCCCGCTTCGAGCGCTCGCTGCGCCTGCTCGGCGCTCCAGACGACCGCGACGAGCTCCGGCGGCCCGGCCGGGCGCCCGACAGGTTGCAGATGCGGGACCGCCGGGTGCGCCTGGACCCGATCGCGCCACGGGCGAAGACGGGCCTCGTCGAGCGCCGCGAGCGCTTCTCGTCGCAGCCGGTGCAGCACTGAGAATCCGATCCCCGCCCCGGGGTCGAGGTCGATCGACCACGAGCCGGCGCGATAGCCGCTCCCGCCCATCCTGCCGACATGCTCGACGACGTCCTCGACCGTCACTGCTCGCGTGCGCGCGGGCTCGACGACCGACCCTTCGGCCGATGCCTCGTGCTCGCCGAGCCGGACGGTGATGCGCGCGGGCTCGCCGATGCGCAACCCGACAAGGACCTGGACCTCCGCTGCTCGCAGGTCGACGGCGCTTGCCGGCTCGAAGGTGCGGCGTGCGGCGGCGGCGAGCGCCGCGTTCGAGACCCGGAACACCCGGTCTCCCTCGGCCACGGGCGCCTCGACAGCGATCCGGACGCGCTGGCCAGCAGCGGCCGCCTGCACGGCGTTCGGGCCTGCGAAGATGCGTCCGACGCGCTGGGCGTGCCGTCCGCGGGCGGTCCAGAACTCGATGGTGTCGTCCGCGTGCAAATCGCGGTCCAGGACGACCGTCGCGAAGCCGCCCGCCGCCTCCACGACCCGGCCGATAGGCACCCCCCGGTTGTTCGGCCGCGTGTATGACATCATGTCGTTGCCCGAACGCCCATCCAGATACGCGTCCGTGAAGCCTCTGCTGAACGCCTCTTCAAGCATCGAGAGCTCGGATGGCAGCACTGCCCACCGCTCTGGGTCTTCCGCGAACCGGTCCAGCGCCGCGCGGTAGGCTGCCGTCACGATCGCCACGTACTCTGGAGCCTTCGCCCGGCCCTCGATCTTGAGCGCCGAAACGCCCGCGCGGACGAGGTCAGGAAGCCGCTCGATGGCCGCGAGGTCTTTCGGCGAGAGCAGGTGCTTGCCCGGAGTCTTCGCCTGGACGCCGTCGATGAGCAGGTCGTACGGAAGGCGGCACGGCTGGGCGCACATGCCGCGGTTTGCCGAGCGGCCGCCGACCGCGGAGGACAGCAGGCACTGACCTGAGTACGAGAAGCACAGCGCGCCGTGAACGAACGTCTCGACCTCGACCGTGCTGCTGTGAGCGATGGCAGCGATGCGCGCGAGCGGCGTCTCGCGAGCGAGCGTCACGCGCGAGAAGCCAAGGCGCTCCAGCTGTCTGACGGTCGCGGAATCGTGCGCATCGATCTGCGTGGAGGCGTGCAGGCGCACGTGAGGCAGCTGCTCGCGGATGATCCGGGCCAAGCCGACGTCTTGGACGATGACTGCGTCCACCCCTGCGGCCCATGCGTCGGCGACGGTGGCCAGGGCGTCCGGCGCCTCGTCCGGCAGCACGAGCACGTTGGCAGTCAGGTAGACCTTCGCTCCCCGCAGATGCGCGAAATCGCAGGCCCACGACAGCCCCTCGAGGTCGAAGTTCTCCGCGCCCCGGCGGGCGTTGAACGAGCGAAGCCCGAGGTAGACCGCATCCGCCCCGTTGTTGACGGCGGCGACGAGCGCCTTCCGGCCTCCAGCGGGGGCAAGGAGCTCAGGGATCTGTGGCTTCGGGCGAGAGGGCATCGGTTTCGTTCCGGTTTCGACTTGGCCGGCCACGCGCGATGCGGGCCTGTATGCGGGTATGGTACTCGAATGCCGCCGCACGAACTGGCAGCTGCGGCGCTTTCCAGTCACAATGTTCCTGAAGAAAGGAGACCGATGACGCGCAGGGCGCGGATACGCCGCCGCTCGCGACACGCGGCAGCACGAGTGATGCTGACCGTGGTCGCATCGGCCGCTGCGATGGTCCTGTTCACCGGCACCATCGCGGCAGCAGCCGGCTCCGCGCTGATCGGTTCGTGGCTCAAGGACCTTCCGAGCATCGACGACAAGAGCGCCTTTGCCGTCGCCCAGACGACGCGCATCTACTCGGCTGACGGGAAGCTCCTCGCGAACCTGTACCTCGAGAACCGCCAGGTGGTTCCGCTCACGAAGATCTCGCCGCACCTCCAGAAGGCCATCATCGCCGTCGAGGACGAGCGGTTCTGGACCCACAAAGGGTTCGACACGATCGGCATCGTCAGGGCGGCCATTACCAACCTCAGGGCCGGTGGCGTGCAAGAGGGCGCGTCTACCATCACGCAGCAGATCGTGCGCAACACCGTGCTCGCCGACGAGCGCTTCGACATCTCGCTCAAGCGCAAGGTCCGGGAGGCGTACCTCGCCTACGAGCTCGAGAAGCGCATGTCGAAGACGGACATCTTGAGCATGTATCTGAACACGGTGTACTTCGGCGAGGGCGCGTACGGGGCCGAGTCCGCCGCGCTCACCTTTTTCGGCAAGCACGCTTCCGACCTCACGATCGCCGAGGCGGCGCTGCTCGCGGGACTCCCGCAGGGCCCCAGCAGGCTCAACCCGTACGACAACCCCGATGCGGCGTTCGCACGGCGCCAGTGGGTGCTCAAACGGATGGCCGAGACTGGCGCCATCACGGCAGCCGAGTACGAGGCGGCCAAGGAGGAGCCTATCACGCTCAAGCGCGCGCCGCAGGTAGCGGAGACGGGCGTGTACCAGGCGCCGTACTTCGTGGCGCACGTCAAGAAGGTTCTGCAGGAGAAGTACGGCACGGCGCTGGTGTTCAAGGGCGGCTTGACGGTGTACACCACGCTCGACACCCGGATGCAGAGCATCGCTGAGAATGCGGTGCGCGGCGTGCTCGACCGGCCCGACGACCCCGATGCCGCTCTCGTGGCCATCGACCCCAACAACGGGCACATCAAAGCGCTCGTAGGCGGCAAGGACTGGGAGACCAACAAGTTCAACTTCGCGACGCAGGCCCACCGGCAAGCGGGCTCGGCCTTCAAGGTCTTCACTCTCGTCACCGCGCTCGAAGAAGGGATGCCGCCGCACCGCAAGCTGGACTCGTCGTCGCCGGCCGTCATCCAGACCGGCGGGAAGCCGTGGGTCGTCAACAACGCGGAAGGCCACGGCAGGGGCTACATCACGCTGCAAGCCGCAACGGTCGGCTCCGTCAACACCTGCTACGCGCGGCTCATCAAGGAACTCGGAGCGGAGAAGGTCGTCAAGACGGCCAAGCGCATGGGCATCCGCAGCCCTCTGAGACCGTACCTGTCTATCACGCTCGGAACGCAAGGCGTGACGCCGCTCGAGATGGCATCGGCGTTCGGCACGCTCGCCGCGAACGGACGGCACTACCCGCCCATCGCCGTGACGAAGATCAAAGACGCGAGCGGCAAGACGATCTTCGAAGCGAAGCCGGAGGCCGAGCAGGCCATCAGCCACTCGGTCGCCTACGCCGCGACGAAGATCCTCAAGGGCGTCATCACGAGCGGCACCGCGACGCGGGCCCGGATCGGACGCCCGGCGGCAGGCAAGACGGGCACGACGCAGGACTACCGCGACGCGTGGTTCGTGGGCTACACGCCCGAACTGGCCTGCTCCGTGTGGATGGGCTACACGCCTGAGCGTCCGATGCGCAACGTGCACGGCCGCCGGGTGTTCGGCGGCACCTTCCCCGCCCAGATCTGGCACGACTTCATGATCGAAGCGCTCAAGGGCCGGCCGGCGCGCGACTTCGCTCCTGCCCCCGCCCCCAAGTACACGTGGAAGAAGGAGTGGGACGTCCCGGACACCAAGGTCCCGGGCGTCGTCGGCATGACCGAGGCTGCTGCCGTCAAGGCGCTCGAAGACGCGAAGTTCGTGGTGGAGGTGGCGTACGCGTACAGCGCCACCGTCCCGAAAGGATCGGTCATCTCCCAGACTCCTGCCGCCGGGACGAAGCTCGCGCCCGGAGAGACGGTCACGATCGTCGTGAGCAAGGGGCCGGACCCGAACGCGCCGCCTCCGCCGCCTCCGCCGCCTCCGCCTCCGCCGACCGGCACTCCTGAGCCGACGGCCACGCCGTAAGACGACGCCGCCCCCGGAAGTGCCGGGGGCGGCGCTGCGTTCACAGCACACGGGACGTCAGGTCCGGCGCACCCGCACCATGCCAGAGAGCGTGAACACCTCGACGCCTCGCTCCTCGATCTCGTCCAAGACGAGGTTCATGCCCAGCGCGTCCGATGAGACGTGGCCGGCGACGACGAGCGCGAGCTTGAGATCCTCGGCACGCTTGCGGTGCTCCTCCGAGTAGTGCATGCCGACCAGCGTGCCCACGCCGGCCTGCGCCAGCCGGTCGAGGGCATCCACGGGGCCTTCCGTGCCGCCGGTCATGTCCACCACGACCTTGCCGCACCGCTGCGATCCGCTTCCCTGGACGATCGTCGGGCCGTAGCCCTTCTTCGCGGCGTCCGCGTACTCCGGCACCGACCGCAGCGCCTTGACGACGTCGTCGAGCGTGCGAGGGGCCGCCTCGTCGAGGTGCCGCTGCACGAAGCGGTTCACGGCGTTGTCTGCCGGAGTATGGCAGGACATGAACGCAAGGCCGAGGGCAACGGCCGCATCCACCGCCCGGTAGTGGTTGACGGGCAGGATGCGGCGGCGGACCTCTTCGGCGCGGGGCGCGATGAGCGCGTCCGCTGCGCCGACGGGGACGCCTGCGCTCGCCCAGAGGTCGGCCTGCATCTGCATGACCCGATGCAAGTTTGCGTAACCCGGCCCCTCGGGATGGTGTGCGAAGACCAGGTCGATGGGAGCGCCCCGCTCTCGCAGACGGTCTGCGACGAGGACCTCCCCGACCTCCATGTCGATGCCGGCCACGAGGCCCCGGATCTCGGCGCCAGGGTCGCCGGCGCAGATGCGCGTGTCGTCGTACGGGTTGGTGAGCCGCTCGACGTCGAAGAACGCCCGCTCGGCCTCGTCCAGCTTCTCGTACTCCTTCTTGGCGTCCTCGAGCACCCTCGCGACGCCTTCCTCTCCCCGCTCGTCGTTGCGGACGCCGATCTCGACGCACGTGCGGTAGATGTCTTCGAGCTTCATGCCTTCGCCTCTCTTCTCGTGGCGCGTCCCGGACGCCGTCGCCCCGGACGCGCCTTCGATACGAACGGGTTTCCCTCGAGGAAGAACCTGAGCTCGGCGTCGTGGCCTTCGGAAAGGCCGATGCGGCCGCTCGTACGGACGGGCTCCGGCGGCGGCGGCGCGTCGTAGCAGCACAACGGCCCAGCCGGAGACAGGCGCGCGCCGTTGTGCTCGAGCGTCACGCCAAGCGCCGACGCGACCTTGCCGGGCCCGTTCGTGAGCTCCGGGCCCTCCTTGCCGTCGCGCCGCAACCGCATGGCCTCGATACCGAAGACCGGCTCGATCGCGCGGACGAGGACCGCCCCTGCCACGCCGTCGGGCTCCGTCACCAGGTTGAGCATGTGGTGGTTGCCGTACGTGAAATACACGTACGCGCAGCCAGGAGGGCCATACATGACGGCGTTGCGCTTGGTGATGCCCTTCGTCGCTGCATGGGATCCGGGATCGTCGCGCCCGAGGTATGCCTCGGCCTCCACGATCCTGCCGCCGGCGACGACGCCGCCGATGCGGCTGACCAAGACCTTGCCGAGCAGGTCACGGGCGACCTCGGCCGTGGGGCGCTCGAAGAACTCATGGCCGAGCGGGCGGGCCGTATGCAGGTCGAAGACGCTCATGCTGGAGGATTATACGGGAGCGGACGCGCTGCGCTCAGAATCGCGGAGGCCGGGAGCGCTTGAGCGCGCCCAGCATCTGGTCGAGGGACCGGGCGTTGAGCACGTGCTCCCGCGTGGCCCACCCGCGGCGGGCCTGCCACACGCCGTAGCGCATGAACGCCATCTGCGAGACCTCGTGCGCGTCGGTGTCGATCGAGATCAGCGCGCCGGCCTCGACCGCCATCCGCACGATCGAATCGTCGATGTCGAGACGGTCTGGGTACGCGTCGAGCTCGAGCACGGTGCCGGTCTCTGCGGCCTTCGCGACGATCGCCTCGACGTCGAGAGCGATCGGTTCGCGGCGTCGAAGCACGCGACCCGTGAGATGGCCGATGACGTCGACGTACGGGTTCTCCATCGCCGAAAGCACCCGCGCAGTGGCCCGCTCCCGCGGCTGCCCCCAGCCGGTGTGGAGCGACGCGATGCACAGGTCGAACCGGGCGAGCACCTCTAGCGGGTAGTCGACCTCCCCATCCTCGCCGATGTTGAGCTCGATTCCCTTGAGCAGCTGCGGTCCTCTGCCTTCTGCGTTCAGCCGGTCGATCTCGTCCCACTGGCGCTCCAGCGCGTCGAGGTCGAGCCCGCCGACCATGCGGAGCCCGAGCGCGTGGTCGGTGACCGCGACGTACTCGTACCCGAGCTCGGCGGCTCGCGCGCGGATCTGCTCAAGCGTCGAGCGCCCGTCAGTGGCTACGGAGTGCACGTGCAGGTCGCCGCGGATGTCGGAAAGCTCGACCAGGCGCGGCAGCATCCCCGCTTCAGCCGCCTCGATCTCGCCGGCGTCTTCACGGATCTCGGGCGGTGGAGTGGCCAGCCCGAGCGCGCCGTACACGTCCTGTTCGGTGGCGCACGCGAGCACCGCTCCGTCGGAGCGGCGCGCGAGCCCGTACTCGCTGACTTTGAGGCCCATGCGCTTGGCTCGCTCGCGGAGCGCGACGTTGTGCGCCGCAGAGCCCGTGAAGTGCTGCAGCGCCGCTCCCCAGCAGCGCGGTTCGACCACGCGCAGGTCGACCTCGATCCCGCTCGAGGTGAGCAGACGATGGAACGCCTCCCCGCTGGCGATCACGTCGCTCACGACGGGGAGACCAGGCAGCGCGCGCGCCAGAGCAGCCGGCTCCTCGCTCGCCACGAGCAGGTCGACGTCGCCGACCGTCTCCTTGCGTCGCCGGATGCTGCCAGCTGGCTCGACGTGGACGACGCCAGGGACCGCCGCGATCTCTGCCGCCACCTTCTCGGCGAGCGGGAGCGCGTCCGATAGCAGCATGCGCTCGCCGAGGCGCCGGTAGCGCTCGATCCCTTCGAGCAGCGCGCGCACGGTCGCCTCGCCGAAGCCTGGCAGCGACCGCACCGTGCCGTCGGCGATGGCCCGCTCCAGGTCGTCGACGGTGCTCACGCCCGCCGCGTCGTAGAGCGTGCGGGCGGTCTTCGGACCGACGCCGGGAATCTGCATGAGCGTCACGAGGGACGGCGGCAGCACGGCCGCGACCTCGTCAAGCTCGGGGAACGAGCCGGTGGCGAGGATCGATTCGATGGCCGCCGCCAGCTTCGCGCCCACGCCGGGTATCTGCGTGAGGCGACCCTCGGCGGCCGTCTTCGACACGTCTTCAGGCCACGACCGCACGTTGCGGGCGGCCGTGCGATACGCCAGGAACCGGTACTTGTCCGCGCCGGAGATCTCGAGCAGGTCGGCTGCTTGCTCGAGCAGCCGAGCCACCGCCGCGTTGTCGAGCTCGGGCACGGCAGAGCTCCTTACGCCGCAGGATGCTCGGCGAGCCAGCGTTCGTCCGCGGCGAGCGCCGCCCCCGCCTCAGCGATCTGCTCGCGCACCCGCTCCGGCGCCGTGCCGCCCTCGCTCCTGCGCCGCGCGACCACCAGTGCGATGTCCACGGCATCGACCGCCTCGGGGCCCAGGTGCGGCGAGACGGCCGCGAAGTCCTCAGGGCCGAGGTCCTGCAGCCTCCTGCCAGAGCGCTCGCATTCCAGCACGAGCCGTCCGACGATCTCGTGCGCCTCGCGGAAGGGAACACCCTTCGAGGCGAGAAGGTCCGCGAGGTCTGTGGCGGCCATGAAGCCGCCCTGCGCAGCCGCCGCCATGCGCTCCTCGTTCACCCGCATCGTCGAGAGCATCCCGTGGACCGCGACGAGCGAGTCGGCGTACGTGTCGAGCGCGTCGAACAGCGGCTCTTTGTCCTCTTGCATGTCTTTGTTGTACGCGAGCGGCAAGCCTTTCAGGGTCACGAGCAGCGAGACGAGGTCGCCGATCGCGCGGCCGGCCTTTCCACGCACGAGCTCAGCGAAGTCGGGGTTCTTCTTCTGCGGCATGATGCTGGAGCCGGTGGACCATGCGTCATCGAGCGTCACGAAACCGAACTCCTCGGTCGACCAGAGCACGAGCTCCTCGCACAGGCGCGAGAGGTGCACCATCCCGACCGCGCACGCGTAGATCGCGTCCAGCGCGAAGTCGCGGTCGGACACGGCGTCCATGGAGTTCGGGACGACGCTTGCGAAGCCGAGCTCGGCGGCGGCGGCACGGCGGTCGATCGGGAACGTCGTCCCGGCCAGCGCCGCCGACCCAAGCGGGCACGCATCGGCGGCCGCGTGCGCGGCCTGCAGCCGGCGCACGTCGCGCGTGAGCATCCAGAAGTACGCGAGCAGGTGATGCGAGAACAGCACCGGCTGCGCCTTCTGCAGGTGGGTGTATCCGGGCATCACCACGCCCAGGTGTGACTCAGCAAGCTCAAGGATCGTGGCCCGCAGCCGGTTGGCCAGCGTCACGAGTTCGCGCGTCCGGCGCTTCGCGTACAGCCGTGTGTCCGTGGCCACCTGGTCGTTGCGTGAGCGGGCGGTGTGGAGGCGCTTGCCCGCGTCTCCGATCCTGCGAACGAGCTCGCCCTCGATGGCCATGTGCACGTCCTCATCGGCGACGTCGAACTCGAGCCGCCCTGCCTCGATGTCGTCGCGGATCGCTTCGAGACCGCCGACGATCGCCTCGACGTCCTCGGACGAGAGCACGCCCTGCGCGCCGAGCATGCGCGCGTGCGCAATCGACCCGGCGACGTCCTCGGCGTACAGCCGCTTGTCCATCGGAAGCGACGCGCCGAACCGCTGCTGGAAGCGCTCAGGCGTCCGCTCGAAGCGGCCCGACCACGGCGTGCGCTCCCGGGTATCGCCGGCGTCCGCCACGCGCTACACCTCCCCTTCCTTGCCGACCTTCCGGCGCTGGCGCGCCCAAACCTTCGTGGGAAGCCCCCACAGCTGGACGAAGCCGGCTGCGGCCGCGTGGTCAAAGGTGTCGGCGGCGTCGTACGTCGCCAGGCTGTAGTCGTACAGCGAGTACGGCGAGCGCCGGCCGACCGTGACGCACGAACCTTTGTAGAACCGCACGCGGACGTCGCCCGTCACCAACTGCTGCGTGGTGTCGATGAAGCCGTCGAGCGCCTCCTTGAGCGGCGAGTACCACATGCCGTTGTAGACCAACTCCGCCCACTTCTGCTCGACGCCGAGCTTGTAGTGCAAGACCTCGCGCTCCAGGCACAGGTCCTCGAGCGCCTTGTGCGCCGTGATGAGCGTGAGCGCGCCCGGCACCTCGTAGATCTCGCGGCTCTTCACGCCCACGAGGCGGTTCTCGATCATGTCGATGCGGCCGAACCCGTGGCGTCCGGCGATCTCGTTCATGCGGATGATGATGTCGTGGAAGCTCATCGGCGCGCCGTCGAGCGCGACGGGCAGCCCCTGCTCGAAGGAGATCTCGACGTACTCTGGCTCGTCGCACGCCCCGCCGCGGGAATCGGCCGTCAACGTGTAGATGTCGGCCGGCGGCTCGACCCACGGGTCTTCGAGCACGCCGCACTCGATCGCCCGGCCCCACAGGTTGTCATCGATCGAGTACGGGCTCGCCTTCGTGGTCGGCACCGGGATCCCGTGCGCCTCGGCGTACTCCATCTCCTGCTCGCGCGTCTTGAGCTCCCACTCGCGCACGGGCGCGATGACCTCGATGTCGGGGTCGAGCGCGGCGATGCCGACCTCGAATCGCACCTGGTCGTTGCCCTTGCCCGTGCAGCCGTGGGCGATGTAGCGCGCGCCGTGCCGGTGGGCCTCCTCGACGAGGTGCTTGACGATGATCGGCCGCGAGAGGGCTGACACGAGCGGATACTTGTTCTCGTACAGCGCATTCGCGCGCAGCGCCTTTGCGAGGAAGTCCTCGACGAACTCCTCGCGCACGTCTTTGACGATGGACTCGACGGCGCCGATCGAAAGCGCCTTGGCGCGGACCATCTCGAGGTCCTGGCGCTCCTGCCCGACGTCTACCGCGAGTGCGATGACGTCTACGCCCTTGTTCTCGATCAGCCACCGGATGGCCACCGAGGTGTCGAGGCCGCCGGAGTATGCGAGCACGCACTTAGGTCTGGACACAGAAGACCGCCTTCCTCGTTCGTCATGCGGCTCGACACGCCGAGCCGCTCCGATCTCCGCTACCGCCTGCCGCGATACCGCTCGATGCCCTCCACCACCGTCTGGGCGTCAGCGTCGCTCCGCGCGATGATCAAGATCGTGTCGTCGCCCGCGATCGAGCCGAGCACCTCGTCCAACTCCGCGCCGTCGATGGCCGCTGCCACGCCCTGGCCAGCGCCCGCCGTCGTCTTCACGAGCACCAGCTGGCCCGAGCGCACGACCGAGGTCACCAACTCGGAGACCATCCGCTGCAGATGCAGGTCCTCAGCCAGCACGTAGAAGCCGTCGGGCAGCTTGCGAAGCCCCATGTCGGCGATGTCGCGCGACACGGTGGCCTGCGTGCAGTCGAAGCCGTGCTGGCTCAACCGCTCGACAAGCTCGCGCTGCGTCTTGATGTGCTCACGCCGGACGATCTTCCTGATCGCCTCTTGCCGCTGCTTCCGTTTCCGCACGTGGATCGACCACCCTCCGTCTTCAGAGCACGAGCGAGAGCCACGCCCGCTGTGCGTGCAACCTGTTCTCGGCCTCGTCAAACACGACCGACTGCGCGCTGTCGATGACCTCGTCGACGACCTCCTCGCCCCGGTGCGCGGGCAAGCAATGCATGAAGATCGCGTCCGGCTTGGCGCGCGCCATGAGCTCCGGCGTCACCGTGTAGCCCGCGAAGGCCGCCACCCGCGCGTCGTGCTCGGCTTCCTGGCCCATCGAGGCCCAGGTGTCCGTCACGACGACGTCGGCGCCCTCGACGGCGGCCTCGGGCGAACGCACCACGCTCACGGCCGCGCCCGTGCCGTACCGCTCGGCGAGCCCGACGGCGTCGTCGACGAACCTCTGCTTCGGCTCGAACCCTTCCGGTGAGGCCACCACGACGTCCATGCCCGCCAGCGCGCCGCCAAGCATGAGCGTGTTGGCCATGTTGTTGCCGTCGCCCACGTACGCGAGACGAAGGCCGCTGAGCGCGCCCTTGTGCTCGACGATCGTGAGGAGATCGGCGAGAACCTGGCACGGGTGGTAGTCGTCGGTGAGCGCATTGACGACCGGAACCGACGCGTGCCTCGCGACCTCCTCCACGTCCGCCTGCGCGAACGTGCGGATGACGATGGCGTCCACGTAGCGCTCGAGCACCTTCACGGTGTCGTGGATGGTCTCGTTGCGGGAGAACGCGTCGCCCGGGCCCAGCACCACCGGATGGATGCCGAGATCGACGCACGCGAGCTCGAACGAGACCCTGGTGCGCATCGACGGCTTCATGAAGATGAGGGCCGCCGAGCGCCCGGTCGGCTGCGGCGGGTGTTTTGCCGTCGCCCGCATGCGCTTCTGCGCGGCCGCACGCTCGAGCACGGCGTGCAGTTCCTCGGGCGTCAGCTCGCCGAGGGTCAAGAGGTCTCTGCCTTTGAGGCTTTGCATCAGAACTCCCCCAGGATGTGCTCCAGAACGCCCATAAGTGTATCAATCTCAGATTCTGTGCATACCAGCGGCGGCAAGAAGCGGAGCACGTCGTCGCTCGTGGCGTTGAGCAGGATGCGGCGCTCGAGCGCCGCGTCTGCCACCTGGCGCGCAACAGGACGCGCGAGCGTGACGCCGACCATGAGACCGCGGCCCCGGACATCCGTGACGAGCCCGGTGCGCTCGCCGAGCGCACGCAGCGCGTCCGCAAGATATGCGCCCGCGCGCTCCGCATTCTCGCCCAGGTGCTCGCTTTCGAGCGCATCCAGCGTCGCGAGGGCTGCGGCACACACTACCGGGCCGCCCGCGAATGTCGAACCGTGGTCGCCCGGCTTGAGGATGTCCGCAACGTGGTCCCGCGCGAGCACGGCGCCGGCCGGCAGCCCATTGGCGAGCGCCTTGGCGAGCGTCATCACGTCAGGCTCGACGCCGTACGCCCGGTGCGCGAAGACCGGCCCCGTGCGCCACAGGCCGCACTGCACCTCGTCGAAGATCAGCAGCGCCCCGCGCTCGTCGCAGAGCGCGCGGGCTGCACGCAGGTACTCAGGCGTGCACGGGTAGACCCCGCCTTCGCCCTGGACGGGCTCGAGCAGCACCGCGCACACATCCTCGCCGACGGCCTCCTCGAGCGCTGCGACGTCGTTGAGCGGCACGTGCGTGAATCCAGGCAGGAGCGGAGCGAACTTCTGCTGCTTGGCGCTCTGGCCGGTGGCCGAAAGCGCCCCATAGGTGCGCCCGTGGAACGAGCGCTCCGCCGCGACGATCCGGTAACACCCGTCGCCGCGGGCCTGCCTGCCCCACGCGCGAGCGAGCTTGATGGCGGCCTCGACGGCCTCGGTGCCCGAGTTGCAGAGAAACACGCGCGAGGGCTTGCCGAACAGCCGGCACAGGCGCTCCTCCAGCTCGGCGCGGTGCTCGACGTGGTAGAGGTTGCTCACGTGCACGAGCCGTTCGACCTGCGTCCGGACGACACGCGCGACCGCTGGGTGCGCGTGTCCGAGGTTGACGACGCCGATTCCCGACACGAAGTCCAGGTATTCCGCACCGTCGTCGTCGTACAGCCGCATGCCAGAGCCGCGCACGAACAGCACCGGCTTGCGCGCGTAGGTCGGCCACGCGTACTGCGCGTCGAGATCGAGAGCGTGCTGAAGCGCGTCGCTCATCACACGGCACCATCCTCAGCCGCGGTCACGCGCTCCCCGTTACGCGTGATCATCGTGCCGACGCCGGCGTCCGTGTAGACCTCGAGGAGCAGCGCGTGCGGGGTCGTCCCGTTCAGAATGTGGGCCCGCGAGACGCCTCCTTCCAGCGCGCGGACGCACGCCTGGACCTTCGGCAGCATCCCCTTCTCGACCTCGCCGCGCGCCACCATCGCGCGCGCCTGCTCGAGCGAAAGCGCGCTGATGAGCGAGCCCTTGTCGGCGAAGTCGGCGTACAGGCCGTCGACGTCGGTGAGGAAGATGATCTTCTCGGCGCCGAGCGCGGCCGCGATCTCGCCTGCCGCGGTGTCCGCGTTGATGTTGTACGACGCACCGTCCTCGCCCGCACCGACTGTGGCGATCACGGGGATGAAGCCGTCGGAAATGAGGTCGTCGACGACCGTCGTGTCCACGCCCGTAACCTCGCCCACCATGCCGAGCGCAGGGTCGAGCTGGCGCGCCCGGATGAGGTTGCCGTCGTCGCCCGAGATGCCGACAGCGTACCGTCCGTGGCTGTTGATGTCGCTCACGATGTCCTTGTTGTTCTTGCCGACGAGGACCATCTTGACGACTTCCATCGCCTCGGGCGGCGTGACGCGGAGCCCGTTGCGGAACTCGACCGGCATGCCGAGCCGCTCCATGTACGCGGTGATGTCGGGGCCGCCGCCGTGCACGATGACGGGATTCACGCCCACCAGCTTCATCAGCACGATGTCGTCCGCGATGGACGCGCGCATGGCAGGGTCGGTCATCGCCGAGCCGCCGTACTTGATGACGACGGTGCGGCCCCAGGTCCGCTTGATCCACGGCAGCGCCTCCGTGAGCGTGAGCGCCTTGTCGAGCAGCGTCTGCATGTGCTCGTTCATGAGCGGTACTCCCCATTGATCCGCACGTACTCGTACGTCAAGTCGCAGGTCCAGACCGTGGCGGACGCAGTACCGACCCCGAGGTCGGCGACGATCTCGACCTCGGGTTCAGCAAGCGCACGCGCCGCCTCTTCTTCCGAGAACGGCACGGCCGTGCCGTTCTCACACGTCAGCACGCCCGCGAAGACGATGCGGACGCGAGCGGGGTCGAGGGTGGCGCCCGACTTGCCGATCGCCATCGCTACTCGGCCCCAGTTGGCGTCGCCGCCGAAGATCGCCGTCTTGACGAGCGGGGATTCGGCGATCGCGAAGGCCGCGCGCTCGGCGTCTGCCTCGTCGCGCGCACCGGTGACGGTGACGGTGACGAGCTTGGTCGCGCCCTCGCCGTCGCGGGCGATCATCTTCGCGAGCTCGCCGCACACGTGCTCGATCGCGGCGGCAAGCGGCTCGAAGCGAGGATCGCCAGGCGGGATGGGGGCGCCCCCGGCGGCACCGCTCGCCATGAGCGCGCACATGTCGTTGGTGGAGGTGTCGGAATCCACGGTGACGCGGTTGAACGTGCGCGCCACCGAGGCACGCAGCGCGACGTCGCACGCCGCCGCGCCGAGGGGCGCGTCCGTCGTCAGGAACGCGAGCATCGTCGCCATGTCCGGGCGGATCATGCCGCTGCCTTTCGCGACGCCGCCCACCGTGTACGTTCGGCCGTCGACTTCGAGCCGGACAGCCAACTGCTTCGGGAAGGTGTCCGTCGTCATGATCGCTTCGGCAATCGCGTCGCCCGTCACCACGTCGAGGCCTTCGGCGGCCTCGGCGATGCCGCCCGTCACGAGGTCCATCGGCAGCGGCACGCCGATCACACCGGTCGACGCCACGAGGACGTCTGCCGCGTCGCATCCGAGCGCCGCCGCGACGGCCGCGGCCATCTCGCGCGCGTCCGCGATCCCCTGCTCGCCTGTGCACGCGTTGGCGTTGCCGGCGTTCACGACGACGGCGCGCGCATGCCCGTCCGAGACGTTCTCGCGCGAGACGATGACGGGCGCTGCCGCCATCGCGTTGCGCGTGAAAACGGCTGCAGCCGGGCAGCGCTCCTCCGCGACGATGAGCGCCAGGTCGCGCTTGCCGGACCGCTTGATGCCCGCGCTCACCGCCGCCCCGAGGAATCCGCGCGGCGCAAGGACGCCTCCTTCGACGTACGTGAACGCCTCAGCTGCCATGCTCTCCCTCACACGACCGGTGCGGGCGAATCGAGGCCCGCTGTCTCTTCGTACCCGAGCGCGACGTTCGCGCACTGCACTGCTTGGCCCGACGCGCCCTTGCCGAGGTTGTCGATCGCGCAGGTGACGATGAGCGTGGATGCGCGCTCGTCGAACGCGAGGCCGAGGTGCGCCCGGTTGCTGCCTGCGACCTCGCGGGTCGAAGGCATCCTGCCGGGAGGGTGCACAGTGACGAATGGCTCGCCCGCATACGCGTCCACGTACGCGGCGTGCGCGTCGGCAAGCGCGACGCCGTCTTCGCACCGCAAGTACACCGTGGCGAGCAGACCCCGCGTCATCGGCGTCAAGTGCGGCACGAACGTGACGACCGGCTCTTCCAGGCCGCAGCGGGCGAGGCCTTGCTCCATCTCCGGCGTGTGACGGTGAGCAGCGGCCTTGTACGCAGCGATGCTCTCGTTCACGGCGACGAAGTGGGTGCCCGCGCTCGGCGTCCTGCCCGCTCCCGAAACGCCGGACTTGGCGTCGACGACGACGTGCGGATCCGCGACGAGGCCGGCACGCACCGCAGGCGCGGCTGCGAGCAGCGTCGCAGTCGGGTAGCAGCCGGGACACGCGATCAGCCGCGCGCCCGGAAGTCCGTCCCGCCACAGCTCGGGAAGCCCGTACACCGCCTGCGGCAGCAACCCGGGAGCGGAGTGTTGAGCGTCGTACCAGCGCTCGAAGACCGCCGGGTCTTGCAAGCGGAAGTCCGCGGACAGGTCGACGACGAGAAGTCCCGCATCGAGCAGCGCCGGGACGAGCGGCATCGCGGCGGTGTGCGGAACCGCCAGGAAGACGACGTCCGCGACAGCCGCGATGCGGTCGGGCGACGGCTCCTCGAACACCAGGCCGCAGCCCGCGAGGCCAGGATAGAGGTCGGCGACGGGGCGCCCGGCGTCGGCGGCAGACGTCACCGCGACGAGATGCATGTGCGGATGGCCAAGCGCGAGCCGTATCAGCTCCGCACCCGTATACCCCGCGGCGCCGACGATAGCCGCCCGTGCCATGCCGCTCCTTTCAGATGCCGCGTCCATAGCCAGGCCAGACTACCGTATGAATCGCATATCGGTCAATGGGTATGCGAAAAATGTGAATCCTGGGCCCGCAGTATCCAATAATGCGGTGCTTGGAGCCGCCTTTCGGTCAGCCGCGCAGCGTCGCCCCCACCTCGGAGCATACCTTCGCGAGCACCCGTTCGTGGACCGCGCGCACTTCGTCGTCGGCAAGCGTGCGATCGGCCGCCCTGTACTCCAAGGAGAACGCCAGGCTCTTGGTGCCCTCAGGCAGACGGCGCTCTACGGCATCATCGGGGTCGACGTACACGTCGAACAGCCGCACGTCGGCCAGCAGCGGCTTGCCGTGCGCCCGTATGGCCGCAAGGACGCGCTCAGCCGGCACGTCGCGTGAGACGACGAACGCCACGTCGAGCTTCACCGCGGGGAACCGAGGGATCTCATCGTAGCGGCGCACGCCGCCTGCCGCACGCACGATCGACTTGACGTCGAGCTCGAAGGCCGCCACGGCCCCAGCGACGTCGAACGCCTCGAGCAGGCGCGGCGCGACTTCCCCGATCCAGCCGACGACCTCCCCGCGGACGACGACGTCCGCTGCGCGCCCGGGCTGCAGCCACGCGTGCTCGGCGGCGTCCAGCCGCCACGGCTCGATGCCGAGATCGTCGAACAGCGACTGCACCACGCCTTTCGCGTCGAAGAAGTCGAGCGGACGGGGGCGCTCGTACCACTGCTGGCGGTCCCACGAGCCGGCAAGCGCGGCGCCCAGCACGAGACGCTCTTTCGGCAGCTTCCGGCCCGCGGAGGTGCGGAACACCCGGCCCATCTCGTACAGGTGCACATCGGTCACACCGTGGCGCTGATTGTGCGAGACCGCGTCGAGCAGGCCTGTGAGCGTGCTCACGCGCAGGTGGGACTGCTCGCTCGACATGGGATTGATGAGCTCGACGAGGGTCTCGTCCGGACCGAGCTCGAAGCCGCACAGCTCCACCCGGCGAGGATCCTCGAAGACCAGCCCGATGTGCTCGTTCAAGCCGCATGCCCTCATGACGGCGCCGATACGCCGATGGATGCGCTGGACAGCATCGAGGCCGCCGACCCGCTCACGACCGCCGGGAAGGGTGGACGGCACGCGCTCCATGCCCCAGATGCGCACGACCTCCTCGTACAGGTCGACTTCGCGCTCGAGGTCCGGCCGGAAGGTCGGGACTGTGCAGGTCAGCGCGTCGCCCGTCCCCTCGACGGCGATGCCGAGCCGGCGCAGGATGGCGGCGGTTTCGTCGGATGCGAGCGAGGTGCCGAGGAAGGCGTTCATGCGGCCGACCCGCACCGTGAGCACACGCGGGGTCGCCGGCCGCGGGTACATGTCGACGATGCCGGGAGCCACCTCTCCGCCGCCGAGCTCGGCGATCAGCTGCGCGGCGCGCTCAGAGGCGAGCGCCGCGAGCTCAGGGTCGACGCCGCGCTCGAAGCGGAGCGAGGACTCGGAGATCAGCCCGAGCGCCCGGCTCGTCTTCGAGATGCACGCCCGGTCGAAGCACGCGGACTCCAGCAGCACGTCGACCGTCGTCTCGGAGACCTCGGTCGCCTCGCCGCCCATGACGCCGGCGAGCGCGACCGGCCCGCTGGCATCGGCGATCACGAGCATGTCGGGGGAAAGCCGGCGCTCCTGGCCATCGAGCGTCGTCAGCGTCTCTCCCTCGCGCGCCCTGCGGACGACGACCTCCACCACTCCTTCGCGGCGCGCGAGCGTCGCCAGGTCGAACGCGTGCAGCGGCTGCCCGAGCTCGAACAGGACGTAGTTCGTCACGTCCACGACGTTGTTGATGGGACGCGCGCCTGCGGCGACGATGCGCTCGACGAGCCATTCGGGCGACGGCCCGATGCGCACCCCGCGGATCAGCCGCGCAGTGTAGCGCGGGCACAGGTCCGGGTCTTCGATCGTCACCGCGACGTCCCGCTCGACCGGAGCGCCGCTCGTCTCGAGGGCCCACTTCGGCGCGCGGAACTCGCGGCCCAGCACCGCCCCCACCTCGCGGGCGACGCCGACCATGGACAGGCAATCCGGACGGTTCGGCGTCACCTCGAGCTCGAGGATCGTGTCGGACAGGCCGGCGTACTCGGCGTAGGACAGCCCGACCGGAGCGTCGGGCGGCAGGACGAGCAGCCCGGAGGCGTCGGCGCCAGCGCCGAGCTCCGAAGCCGAGCACATCATGCCTTCCGACTCCAGGCCGCGCAGCTTCGCGCGCTTGATCGTGACCCCGCCGGGAAGCGTCGCGCCGACCGTGGCGACGGGGACCTTGTCGCCGGGCGCGAAGTTGGTCGCGCCGCACACGATCTTCAGCGGCTCCCCGGCGCCGACGTCGACCTGGCAGTACGACAGCTTGTCTGCGTTGGGGTGCTGCTCCTTGGTGAGCACCTGCCCGACGATGACGCCTTCGAGAGCCGCACCGGTCTTGATGACCTGCTCGACTTTCGTGCCCGTCATGTCCAGACGGTCGCAGAGCTGCTCGACCGGCAGGTCGACGTCGACGAGCTCCTTCAGCCACTTCAGCGAGACACGCATGCTTCGATCTCCTCGATCCGTCGATCCGACGTCAGAACTGGCGCAAGAAGCGCATGTCGCCCTCGATGAGCAGGCGCAGGTCCGGGATGCCGTGCTTGAGCGCCGCGATGCGCTCGGCGCCCATGCCGAACGCGAACCCGCTGTATCGCTCCGGGTCGATGCCGACGTACCGGAAGACGTTCGGGTCGACCATGCCGCACCCGAGCACCTCGAGCCACCCCTCGCCACCGCACGAGCGGCACCCTTCCCCGCCGCACATCGCGCACGACACATCGACCTCGGCCGATGGCTCCGTGAACGGGAAGAAGTGCGGGCGCAGCCGTACCCGCCGATCAGGACCGAAGATCTCGTGGACGAAGCGCTCGAGCGTGCCTTTCAGGTCGCCGAACGTGATGCCCTCGTCCACCACGAGCCCCTCGATCTGCGTGAACTGCGGCAGGTGGCTGGGGTCGGCGACGTCCCTGCGGAAGACCTTGCCTGGAGCCAGCACGTAGATGGGCGGGCGCTGCTTCTCCATCACGCGCACCTGCACGGGCGAGGTGTGCGTCCGGAGAAGGACTTCGGAGTCGAAAGCGTCGGGGGAGGACGCGCCCGTCATGTCCCGCACGTAGAACGTGTCGGTCGCAGCGCGGGCCGGATGCTCTGGCGGATGGTTGAGCGCGGTGAAGTTGTAGTAGTCGAGTTCGACTTCCGGCCCTTCGGCGATGCGATAGCCCAGGCCGACGAAAACGTCGACGATCTCGTCGACGATCTGGTGGATGATGTGCTGATGCCCAAGCACCCGCTGCCTGCCGGGCAGCGTCACGTCGACGGCTTCACGGGCGATGCGCCGCTCGAGCGCCTCCCGTTCGAGCGCCTGTTTCCGCTCGGCCAACGCACTTTCCAGCGCTTCTCGCACCTCGTTCGAGATGCGCCCTACCGCTGGCCGCTGTTGTGCGGGGAGCTCTCCGAGGCCGCGCAGCACCGCCGTCAGCGCGCCCTTCTTCCCGAGGTACGCGACACGGACCGACTCGAGCTCCTCGAGGTCTTTCGCCGAAGCGACTTTCGACAGCGCCTCGTCGCGCAGATCCACCAGCCGCTCTGTGATCTCCATCCGCACTCTGCACTCCTCGCGTCTTCTAGCCACAAGAGGAAGGAGCCGCTCCCCCTCAGGAAACCCCAAGGACGGGAGCGGCTCCCGCGGTACCACCCTGGTTGGCGCTTGAAGCGCCCGCTCAGTGCGCGAATCCGCGCTGCTGGCCTCGCGCCAGCCGCCCGGTATCGGTGGGAACCGGCTCGCCTACTAGGGCTTGCACCCGTTCAACTCGCTGCTGATGGAGTGAACCGCGTCCGCTCGTCCGTCGAGCCCTTCCAGTCAGCGGGGCCCTTCCCTGGCCGGACCGCTGGCGGCCGCGCCTCTCCGTCATCGCGTTGCGCTCTTCGATTGGCGGTTGAGTATAGCACAACCCCTGATGCGCTCAGCCGCGTATTGCAACCACCTTCCGGTGGGTACGACCGTGCATACCACGCCGCGAATCCTCGTGCGCGGAAGCGGGTCTCTGTCCGGAGCGGAGCAGGCATCGCCCTTCGTCTTCAGCAGCCCGCCTGGCAACCGGGCGACCACCCGATGGAGGACGCCGCCGGGCCAGCCGTCGTGCTCGAACAGCACGACATCGCCCGCCTGCACGAAACCCGAACCTCGCACGTACACCGCGACGTCTCCGGGAACGAGAGCCGGCTCCATCGACGAGCCGCGCACGACCGTCGCTCCGTACTTGGTCAGCACGACGGCCCAAACCGCGAGCGCGCACAGCCCGAGCAACCGCCTGACCCACACGCCTGTCTGCCGAACGTCCCTTTCCGGCATCAGTGCACCTGCTCCGCGTCGAAGTAGAGCGAAAGCTTCACGTAGTCCCCTGCGAGGTCGTTGCCAGCCGTCGCAGGAAGGCCGACGGCGAACGTCATCCGCGCACGCGCGCCGGGCGCGATCTCGAACGGCACGGTCCTCAGCTCGGCGAGCGGCCCGGTGTACACAGGGACTCCATCAACCGAGACGTCGCACGTCAGCGCGTTGTAGAAGTCGGTGATGCCCGCCTTCTTCGCACACGTGACGACCACGGTGCTCGGAAGCGTGCCCGTGTTGGCCACCGCGACAGTCCGCTCGCACATTCCCCCTGGCGCAAGCGCATCGATCGTGAGCGCCGCCGAGGTCGGCTCGGTCGACACCGCGACCGTCCCGGCCCGGATCACGTTGTCGGGCACCTCCGCTCGGCTCGTGAAGAAGGCGCCGGCGCCTCCCAGGCACGCCAGGCCCGCCAACACTGCGCATGCCGCCATGACGATGGTCCGTTTCATGCTCCTCCCCTTTCGTCCGTGCCGACCGAGGGGAGGACGGCGTCTGCGTGTCCGGCCGCCCGACGCGGCCGAACGCAGTGTCGCACACGGCCCTTACCGGCGCCTTCCGCCGACCTGAACCGATGCGTACTATGCGTCGGGGCTGGCCTCGCGCACGAAGAAAGGGCCCCGCACCTGACGGGGCCCTCTTCAACAGCCGGAGCACCGCGCTCTTACGCGCTCAGCTTCTCCTTGGCGAGCTCGACGAGCTTGGCGAACGCCGCGGGGTCGTTGACCGCCAGGTCCGAGAGCACCTTGCGGTCGAGGTCGACCTCCGCCCGCTTCAGGCCGTTGATGAATGCCGAGTACGACAGACCGTTCTGGCGCGCGCCGGCATTGATGCGCGCGATCCACAGACGCCGGATCTCGCGCTTCTTGTTGCGGCGGTCCCGGTACTGGTACTGGAGCGAGTGCTGCACCTGCTCCTTGGCGGCGCGATACGAACGGCTCTTGGCACCGTAGTAGCCCTTAGCGCGTTCGAGGATAGTGCGGCGCTTCTTCTTGGCAGTGACACCACGCTTGACTCTAGGCATTGCTCATCACTCCTCAGGTGCGCGGCCCGGGTCACCCGATGCCGAGGTTCTTCTTGATCACCTTGGCGTCAGCGGCGCTCACGAGCGACGGCTGACGGAACGCCCGCTTCCGCTTCGGGCTCTTCTTCTCGAGGATGTGGCTCGAGTACGCATTGCCGCGGCGGATCTTCCCGCCGCCGGTGGCACGGAACCGCTTCGCGGTCCCTTTGTGGGTCTTCATCTTCGGCATGGCTTGCTCCTTCGTGCTGTCTCGTCAGCCGGCATCGACGCCTGCGCTGTCTTCCTCGCTCGCCTTCTGCTTGGACGTTTTCGCGTCGCGCTTGACAGGAGCGAGCACCATCAGCATGTTGCGGCCTTCCAGCTTCGGCTCGCTCTCGACCGTGCCGAGTTCCTTCACATCCTCGGCGAGGCGCTCCAAGATGGCGAGCCCTCGCTCGGCGTGAGCCATCTCCCGGCCGCGGAACATGATCGTCACCTTCACGCGAGCGCCGCCCTCGAGGAACCGCACGACGTGCCGCTTCTTCGTCTCGTAGTCGTGCGTGTCGATCTTCGGGCGGAACTTGATCTCCTTGACCTGCACCGTCGCCTGGTGCTTGCGCGCCTTCTTCGCCTTGATCGCCTGCTCGTACTTGTACTTGCCGTAGTCCATGATCTTGCAGACTGGCGGGTCGGCGTTCGGCGCGATCTCGACGAGATCCAGGCCCTGCTCGTCCGCGATCCTCAGCGCGTCCATCGTGTTGAAGATGCCGAGCTGCTCTCCTTCAGACGAGATGAGCCGGCACCGCGGCGTCCGGATCCTGTCGTTGATCCTCGGCTCGGTCGTGCTGATAGGCGTTCCACCTCCATCGTCAGCGATCCTCGAAGATCGCCCCTGCAACAGAAAGTCCCCGTGCGACGCATGCACAGGGACAAGGCGCCCGGTGCTCCCGAGCGTTCTCCTCGACCGTACAGCTGCACGCGGCGCCGTAGGGTGGGGACGCGCTGCGTCCCGCTTGACCTCTCTTCGATTGGCTGCGTGAGTATACGCGGACCGGACGCTGCCTGTCTAGACTGGCTGCGCCTGCGGCGCGCAGCTCCTCAGCACGGGATCTCCAGCGTGAACGTGGAGCCCACCCCTGGCGTGCTCTCGACGAGCAGCCGCGCGCCCAGCAGCTCGGCAAGGCGCTTCGAGATCGCAAGCCCAAGGCCGGTGCCCGGCGAATCGCCCGGCGGCCGGAAGCGGGTGAACGCGTCGAAGGCGTGCTCGATCTGGTCCGATGCCATGCCTGGGCCGGTGTCGGCCACGGCGATGCGCGCTGCAGCGCCCGCGTCCTCCACGCTGACCGTCACAGAGCCTTGAGACGTGTACTTGATGGCGTTCGAAAGCAGATTCCAGACGATCTGGCGCACCAGCTGCGGGTCTGTGGCGCACCGAAGGCTCGGCTCGCCGCGAAGCTCCAGGACAAGCCCCTTCTCGTCCGCAAGCGGCTTGACGGCTGCGACGGCATCTCGAGCCAGCACGCCGAGATCTACGTCGACCCTCTCGACCTTCACCCGTCCTTCCTCGATCCGTGAGAGATCGAGCACGTCATCGACCAGCGAGAGCAGGTGCATGCCCGAATCACGGATCATCCGGATCTGCTTCTTCTGCTCATCGTTGAGGGGGCCTGGCAGCTCCTGCTCGAGCAGCCGGGCGAATCCGATCACCGAGTTGAGCGGCGTCCTGAGCTCGTGGCTCATGCTGCGCAAGAACTCTTCTTTCGCCCGGTTGGCGCTCTCCAGCTGCTCGTACGCCTCCTCGAGCTGCGCCGTCCGTTCGGCGACCTCGTCTTCGAGCCCACGGCGATAGCGCTCCAGCTCCCGTTCGACCTCTTTCCGCGCCGTCACGTCCATCACGACCGTGAAGAGCATTTGCTTGCCGCTGAACCACAACGGCGTCGCGTAGATCTCGACGTCCCGGATCTCGCCGGATGCGGTGCGGTGCTGGTACGCCCCGAAGTGCTGCCCGGCATGCAGCGCCTTGTCCACCTCGCTCAAGACGACGTCGAGCCCGTCGTGCGCGCTCAGGTCAGCGATGGATTTCGACTCCAGCTCGGCTTCAGTCCAGCCGTACAGGGCCGCGGCCGCCGCGTTCGCATCCACGATGCGTGCCCCAACCGGATCCACGAGCAGCATGGCCTGCTCGCTCTCCTCGAAGATGGTGCGGTAGCGCGCCTCGCTTTCCGCGAGAGCACGCTGCGCCGCTGCACGGTCGGTGACGTCGTGGACGATCGAGTACAGCCACGTCTGGCCCCCCTCTCCGACCACAGGACCTGAGTACACGTCGACGTCCCTGATCTCTCCCCTCGCCAGCCGGTGCTTGAACTCGAAGTGGTTCTTCTGGAGCGTCCGGGCCCGCTCCATCTCAGCCTTGATCTCGTCAGGCGAGAGCGTGTTGATGTCGGAGACGCGCATCCGCACGAGCTCGTCGCGCGACCAGCCGTAGAAGCGCTCGGCCGCCTTGTTCGCGTCCTTGATCGACCCGTCCGCCGGGTCGATCAGCAGCATCACCGAGGCGCTGTCCTGGAACAGCGACCGATACCGCGCCTCGCTCACAGCGAGACGCGACCGGACGTCGCTCAGATAGCTCATCACGGTCGCGAATGCGACGGTCACGACGAGCACCGAGCTGAGCAGATAGCCCGCATAGCCGAACCAGTCCGGGAACACCCACCTGAGCGGATAGTCGAAAGCGTGCAACCCCCATACGATGAACGCGATACCTGCGGCCGTGGGGAAGGCCCCCCTCTCGCGCTCAACCTTCAGCAACGCAACCCCTGTCATGATGCGCGCGACGCCTTGAAGCGCGAACGAAGGCATTGCGACGATCGCCGGGTGAAGCTCCGTCTGGCCCAAGACGTACAGCGCGGCGACGGCCGCGAGACCGAACGCCAGGAAGATGCGCCACGGAGCCCGGGTTCCCACGAGCCGCGCCACGCCGCTCAGCATGAGGAGCGCAGACGCGACGGCCGCCACCTGTACCAGATACCAAATCCAGGGTGCCGCGGGAATCAGCAGCGCTACGGCTTCGAATGTGAGCCTCGAGGCGTACACGACCCACGACCACGCCAGGAGCGTCAGGGCCTTGTCCCGCTCCGAACGCGCGAACGCGAAGAACAGCACCGCCGTGATGATAGACGCGGACAGAGGAGCCGATATCGCGGCAAGCATCCACTCCATGCGCCGCTCCCTGCCCTCCTATGGCCGCTCGGCAGCCACCCGCTCTGCAAACGCCGGCACGCTCATCGCGCCGAGGTCGCCTGCGCTGCGCTCGCGCACGCCGACGGTGCCCCCCTCGACCTCGCGGTCGCCGACGACCAGCATGTACGGCACCTTCTGCTGCTGCGCCTTGGCGATCTTGATGCGCATCGGCTCGTTCTCAGCATACACCTCTGCCCTGACGCCGTCGCGCCGGAGCGCAGCCGCGACCTCCTCGCAGTACGGCAGGTGGCGGTCGGCGATCGGCACCAGCACCGCCTGGACGGGCGCGAGCCACGTCGGGAACGCGCCAGCGTAGTGCTCAATCAGGATGCCCAGGAACCGCTCCATGCTGCCGAGGATCGTCCGGTGCAGCATGAACGGAACCGCCTCGGTGTTCTCGGCCGTCCGGTACGTCAGCCCGAAGCGCGACGGGAAGTTGAAGTCGACCTGGATGGTCGAGCACTGCCACGTCCGGCCGATGGCGTCCTTGAGCTTGATGTCGATCTTCGGCCCATAGAACGCGCCGTCGCCCTCGTTGATCTGGTACGGCAGGTCGTGCGCCTCGCACGCCGACATGAGCGAGCGCGTCGCGTGCTCCCACATCGCGTCGTCACCAATCGACTTCTCGGGCCGCGTGGAGATCTCGGCGCTGTACTCGAAGCCGAAGACGTCCTTGAGCACGTAGTCCACCAGGTCGAGCATCGCGACGACTTCGTCGTGCACCTGCTCCGGCATGCAGAAGATGTGCGCGTCGTCCTGCGTGAAGCCGCGCGCACGCATGAGCCCGTGCACGACGCCCGACATCTCGTGGCGGTACACGGTGCCGAACTCGAAGATGCGCATCGGCAGGTCGCGGTACGACCGCACGTCGTTGGCGTAGATGAGCACGTGGCCCGGGCAGTTCATCGGCTTGACGCCGTACTCGTTAATCCGGCCGTCGCCTTCGTCGACCTCGAAGAAGTACATGTTCTCGCGGTAGAAGTCGTAGTGGCCGGAGATCTTCCAGACGTCGGCCTTATAGATGTGCGGCGTGATGGCCTCGACGTAGCCTCGCTCGTACAGCACGCCTCGCAGCCACTCCTGCAGGATGCGCAGGATTCGAGCGCCTTTCGGGTGGTACACCGGCAGCCCGGCGCCTGCGACCTCGTGGAAGCTGAAGAGGTCGAGCTCGCGCCCCAGCTTGCGGTGGTCGCGCCGCTCCGCCTCCTCGAGGCGCTCGAGGTATGCCTTCAGGTCCTTCTCGGAGAACCACGCCGTGCCGTAGATGCGCTGCAGCATCGGCTTCGACGAGTCGCCACGCCAGTACGCACCCGCGACCTTCATCAACTTGAACGCCTTGATCCAGCCCGTGTGCGGCACGTGCGGGCCCCGGCACAGGTCGGTGAACGATCCTTGGGTGTACACGGAGATCTGCTCGCCCTCGGGAAGCTCGGCGATGAGCTCCTGCTTGTACGGCTGGCCGGCGAACTCGTCGAGCGCCTCAAGCCGGTCGAGCACGGCCCGCTCGAACACCTTCTCCTCGGCCACGATCTCGCGCATGCGCTCCTCGATGGCGGCGAGGTCCTCCGGAGTGAACGGGCGCTCGACGTCGAAGTCGTAGTAGAAGCCGTCTTCGATCGCGGGGCCGATGCCGAACTTCGCCATCGGGAACAGGTCCTTGACGGCCTCGGCCATCACGTGCGCCGCGGAGTGGCGCAAGACGTGCAGCGCGTCCGGGTCGCGCTCCGTCACGACCTGGACCTCGTCGCCGTCGCGCACGCGCGAGAAGACGTCGACGAGCGCGCCGTTCACGCGGCCAGCGACGGCCGCCTCGGCCAAGCGCGGACCGATGGCGCGGGCCACGTCGATGACGCGGGCGCCTTCGTCCACTTCGATGGTGCTTCCGTCCGGGAGCCGGACGCTGATGCCAGGCATGACAGACCTCCGTTGCGGTCGAGCAGGCGCCCGGCGGCGCTTATTGCTTCGTCTTGCAGTACGGGCAGACCGTCCAATCGAGCTTCAAGGCCTTCCCGCAGCTGATGCACTCCTTCTTGAGCTTCTTCATACACGAGGGACAGATGAGGTAGTCGTCCTCCACCGGCTTGAAGCACGCCGGGCACGACGGGAACCGGCGCTGCAGCTCCGCTTCGCGCGCCCGGATCTCCAGCTCGCGCTCGCGCGCATCGGCCAGCAGCTCAGGCGGCCGAACCACCATGTACACGATCCACCCGGGAACGTTGAACAGGAGCACCACGAGCGCCCAGAACCACGACATGGCGCCGCGGCGGTCCGCGTCACGCCAGGTCCAGAACACCAGGGCGAGCGAGAAGATGACGAAGAACAGCCAGCACAAGCGTTGCGACAACTGCACGAGCGGGTGGTCGAGCACCGGTTGGAGCAGCTCGTTGAACATCGGCTCCCTGCGCTTTCCCTGCGCGCGGCATTCGCGCGGACTTCGGCACGGTCACGGGCGATTCTAGCGCATCGGGCGGCGAGTCACACGCGGCGGCGGCGGGCAGCAACCTGTATGATTGCTGAGGCACGTCGAGAAAAGGCACGAGGGGAAACCTGGACATGAGCGACGACCGCCAGGGCCGGATCACGGTGAACCTGGTCTCTGAGACCGTCGGCGGCGCGACGGGGCACGGCGTGCACACCGCGTTCACGCAGACCCTCGAAGCGCTCCGCCGCGCCGGGATCGACGTGCGCGTCAACGAACCGGGCTGCTGCGACGTCGCGCACATCGAGACCATGGGGCCGCAGGGCCTGAAGGCGCTGCTGCAGGAGCGTGGCCACGTCGTGGTCACCGCTCACATCGTCCCCGAGTCCCTCGTCGGCAGCTTCGCGTTCGCCCGGCTGTGGCTGCCTATCGCGCGAGCCTACATGAGGTTCTTCTACTCCCGGGCAGACCTCGTGCTCGCCGTCTCGCCCGCCGTCGCCGAGGGGCTCGCACGCATGGGACTCCGCGTGCCAGTCCGGGTCGTGCCCAACGCCATCGACGTCCGTCGCTTCCGGCCGCGGGCCGGACAGCGCGACGAGGTGCGGCGCGAGCTCGGCATCCCGTCTGAGGCGTTCGTGGCCATCTCGACGGGTCAGATACAGCCGCGCAAAGGCGTGGACACCTTCGTGCGAGTGGCGCGCGAATGTCCGGACGCGACGTTCTTGTGGCTCGGCGGCATGCCCTTCAAGATGCTCACTGCCGGTTTCCGGCGCATGATGCGCACGACGAAGCGGGTGCCGCCCAACTGCCGGTTCCTTGGCGAGGTGCCGCACGAGGAGGTCCCGCGATACCTTGCGGCCGCCGACTGCCTGTTGTTCCCCTCGCGGCAAGAGACCTTCGGGTTCACCATCGTCGAAGCGGCCGCTGCGGGTCTGCCGCTCGTGCTGCGCGATCTCGACGTATACCGGCCGCTGTTCGACGACGCGTACCTCGCCTGCCACGAAAGCGGGTTCTCGACGGCGGTGCGGCGGCTCATGGTAGACCCTGCGCTCCGCGCGGAGTACGCCGCGCGCGCCGAGCGCATCGCCCAGCGCTACGGACTCGAGGCGCATGCCGAGGCGCTGCTCGACGCCTACCGCTCGGTCTTGCAGCGGAACGCCGCCAGCGCCTCGCCCGCCACGTAGAGGCTCCCGGCGCACACCACTCCTGACTCCGACGCACGGATCGCCCGCTCGACCGCCGCAGGGACGCTGGGCTCGACTGCGAGCACCTTCCCTCCCGCTTCGCGCACGATCTCCGCGAGCACTTCGGGATCGAGCGCGCACGGCGAGGCGCTCCGCGTGCACACGAACCCGTCCGCGACCGGGACGAGCGCGCGGACGATGCCTGCGGCGTCCTTGTCGGCCATAACCCCCAGCACAACGGTGGGCTTGCCCGGCATCAGCTCGCGAACGGCCTCCGCGAGCACCGCCGCCGCTTCCGGGTTGTGTGCGCCGTCCACGACGAGCGGGATCGCCGGGTCGAGCACGTCGAAACGCCCCGGCAGCCGCAGGTCCGCGAAGGCCGCTCGCACCGCCGCTGCGTCGAACGGACCGAGCGCCGCCTCGGCGGCCGCGATGGCCGTCGCGACGTTCGGCGCCTGGTACGAGGGGGCGCGCAACGCGATCTCCCGGTACGTGCGCTCGGCGCCGAACACGTCTAGGACGAGCGGCTCTGCGAGCCCGCGGGGGCGCGACCGGACGAGCCAGGCGACGTCGTCCTCGCCTTGCCCCACGCGGACCGTCGGAGCGCCCACCATGCTCGCCCGCTCCAGCAGCACGTGCTCCACGCCGGCGCATCCCGGACCGAGCACCGCCACGCTTCCGGGCTTGATGACGTGCGCCTTGTCGGCCGCGATCTCCTCGCGAGTCGAGCCGAGACGGTCGGTGTGGTCCAGCGCCACGCCAGTCACGACGGCGACTTCGGGACTCGTCACGCTCGTCGCGTCCCAGCGCCCGCCCATGCCGACTTCCAGCACGGCCCACTCGGTTCCCTGGTCACGGAAGACCTGCAATGCAGCCGCCGTCAGCAGTTCGAACTCGGTGAACGACGTCGAGCCCGCTTCGACCCCGAGCGCCTCAGAGGCCGCCGCGTCGAGGCGCTCTGCAGCATCCAGCGCCGCCGACACGCCCGCAGCGAACACGGAGCGGGAGACCGGACGGCCGTCGACCTCCATGCGCTCCTCGTAGTCCACGAGGTGCGGGCTCGTGTACGTGCCCGTGCGGACGCCGTGCGCGCGCAGAAGCGCCGCGACCATGCGCGTGACCGAGGTCTTGCCGTTCGTGCCCGTCACCTGGACGACGCGAAAAGCGCCCTCGGGATGCCCGAGCGTCTCCGTGAGCGCACGGATGCCGTCGAGCGACGGGTTGATGCCGAACTTGAGCGCCCGGTCGAGCTCCTTGAGGACCTGCTCGTACGAACGCTCCACCGGCCGCCTCAGTCCACGAGCGCCGAGAGCTGTTCCGCCAGCCGGCCGACCGTGTGCGCGAGCTCCGCCGCGCGCGCCCGGTCTTTCTCAACCACCTGCGGATCCGCCTTGGCAAGGAACCCTTCGTTGGCAAGCTTCTTCGTGAGCCGGTCGAGTTCGGCTTCCGCCTTCTGCAGCTCGCGCGCGATGCGGTCTCGCTCCGCGGCCAGGTCGACGACGCCTTCGAGCGGCACGAAGACCTCCATGCCCGCGGCCACGGCGACCGCCGCGTGACGCGGACGCTCAGCCGCCGCGTCCACCACGAGCGTCTCGACGCCAGCGAGGTCGTGCAGGTAGCTTCGCTGCGACTCGACCAGCATCGCATCGGCGCCCGACGCGCGGACGATCACCTCGATGCGGGCCTTCGGCGGGATCGCGTACCGCGCACGGATCGCCCGGACCTCGGTGACGAGCTCCTGCAGCACGCGCATGGACGCCTCGGCCTCCTCGTCCCGGAACCGCGCAAGCCCCGTCGGCCACGCCGCCACCATGAGGGCCGGCACGCCTTCGCCTTCCGGCAACGGCAGACGGCTCCAGATCTCCTCCGTGATGAACGGCATCATCGGGTGGAGCAGCCGAAGCGCCTTGTCGAGCACGAACACCAGGTTGCGTCGGGCCGTGAGCGCCGCCTCGCCGCCCGCTGCGAGCCGCGGCTTCGCCAACTCGATGTACCAGTCGCAGAACTCGCTCCAGAAGAAGTCGTAGAGCGCCCGCGCGACCTCGCCGAACTGGAACGGCTCCTCGCCCGCCGCCCGCGCCGCCTCGGAGTCCAGGCCACGGTCGACGGCCTCCGCGAGCGCGGCGAGCCGCGAGAGGATCCAGCGGTCAGCGACCGTCTCGGCAGCAGGCGGGCCCGGCTCGTAGTCCTCGCCGAGGTTCATCAGCACGAAGCGGCTCGCGTTCCAGATCTTGTTCGCGAAGTTGCGGCTGCTGGAAAGCTTCTCTTCCGCGAAGCGGATGTCTTGGTTGCCGGTCGTCTGCAGCATGAGCCCGAACCGCATGCCGTCGGCGCCGTACTTGTCCATCAGGTCGAGCGGGTCGACGCCGGTGCCGAGCGACTTGCTCATGCGCTTGCCTTCGGCGTTGAAGACCGTCGGGTGGATGATGACTTCCGAGAATGGGATGTCGCCGGCGAACTTCAACCCGCACATGATCATCCGGGCCACCCACAGGAACAGGATGTCGCGCGCAGTGGACAGGACGGTCGTCGGGTAGAAGTACCGGAGCTCAGGCGTGTCGTCTGGCCAGCCCAGCGTCGCGAACGGCCACAGCGCGGAGGAGAACCATGTGTCGAGCACGTCGGGGTCCTGGCGCACCGGCCCCCCGCACTGCGGGCACGACGAGAGGTCGTCCACGCTCGCCGTCATCGCGCCGCACGCGTCGCAGTAGAAGACGGGGATCTGGTGCCCCCACCACAGCTGCCGCGAGATGCACCAGTCGCGGATGTTCTCCATCCAGTGGAAGTAGACGTTCGCCCAGCGCTCGGGGCTGAACCGCACGAGCCCCTCGCGCACCGCGGCCACCGCAGGCTCGGCGAGCGGCTTCATGTCCACGAACCACTGATCGGAAAGCCACGGCTCGACCACGGTGTGGCACCGGTAGCAGTGCCCCACCGAGTGCACGTGGTCGTCGACCCGCACGAGCAGCCCCTGCGCCTCGAGGTCCTCGACCACCCTGCGGCGCGCCTCGAAGCGGTCGAGACCCGCGTACGGCCCGCCTGCCTCGGTGATGCGGGCATCGGCTGTGAGCACGTTGATCTTCTCGCAGCCGTGCCGCTCGGCGATCTCGAAGTCGTTGGGGTCGTGCGCGGGCGTGACCTTCACGGCGCCGGTGCCGAAAGATGGGTCGACGTAGGCGTCCGCGACGATCGGGATCTCCCGGCCAAGCAGCGGCAGCACGACGGTGGCGCCGACGAGCTCGCGGTAGCGCTCGTCCTCGGGATGCACGGCGACGCAGGTGTCGCCGAGCATCGTCTCGGGGCGCGTGGTGGCGACGACCACGTGGTCGCGCCCGCCGACCGGCTCCTTCAGCGGGTACTTGATGTGCCACAGGTGGCTGTCCAGCTCCTCGTGCTCGACCTCGATGTCCGAGAGCGCAGTCGCGCACCGCGGACACCAGTTGATGATGCGCTTGCCGCGGTAGATGAGCCCTTCGTTGAACAGGTCGACGAAGACCTTGCGCACCGCGCGCTGGTACTCCTCATCCATCGTGAAGTGCTCGTCAGAGTAGTCGCACGAGCACCCCATCGCTTTGAGCTGGCTGATGATGGTCGAGCCGTGCTCGGCGCGCCACTCCCAGCAGAGTTCGACGAAGCGCTCGCGACCGACGTCGTAGCGCGAGAGCCCCTCTTTCGCCAGCTTCTGCTCGACCTTGTTCTGCGTGGCGATGCCCGCGTGGTCCGTCCCGAGGATCCAGCGCGTCGGGCGGCCCGTCATGCGCGAGCGGCGAATCAGCACGTCTTGGATGGTGTTGTTGAGCGCGTGCCCCATGTGGAGCGAGCCGGTGACGTTGGGGGGCGGGATGGCGATCGTGAAAGGGCGCTCACACTCGACGATGGGCTGCCGGTAGTACTCGCCCTCGAACCAGCGCTCGAGCACGCGCGGCTCGACCGCTTTCGGGTCGTATGCCTTGGGCATCTCGCTCATCTGCGTTCCCTTCTGTCTCGTGACAGCAGATTCTACGCGATGCGCTGACCGCTCGCAGCCGCTCGGAGCGCTGGACTGTCCGCACTACACGCCTCACGCCCCGACAAGTCTCACTTCGTTCATGTGAACACTTGCTCAAGCGCGCCTGAAACGGGTATCTTCTGCGGTGACGACTTCGCTGGCTGCATACATGGAGGTTCACCATGGCCGACTGCCCACGGCTCGCTAAGTGCCCGTTCTTCAACGACCAGATGGCCGACATGCCCTCGATGGCCGGCATCATCAAGCAGCGCTACTGCCGCACCGACCACACCCAGTGCGCGCGGTTCATGGTGGCCGACGCGCTCGGACCTGAAGCGGTGCCCGCCGACCTGTATCCGAGCCAGGTCGACCGCGCTAAGGCGATCCTCGAAGGCCGCGCCTGACGGCTTCGCCGTGACGGCGCCGCGCGGTCACCGCACCGGCGCTCGAGCGCTACGCTGACGCGCCGCGTCGCAGATCGCCGAGCTCGAGCACGGGTTCGGCCTCGCCCCGCACCGCCTCGGCCGTGACCGTCACGCTCAGCACGTCCGTGCGGCCTGGCAGCTCGTACATCAAGTCGAGCAGGAGCGACTCCAGGATCGACCGCAGGCCACGCGCGCCTGTCCCCCGCTTGATCGCCTGAGCAGCCACCTCCCGCAGCGCCTCGTCGGTGAACACCAACTCAACGCCTTCGAGCGCGAACAGCCGCTGGTACTGCTTGACGAGGGCATTCTTCGGCTCGGTGAGGATGCGCACGAGGTCGTCTTCGGTGAGCTCCTCGACGTGCGCCATCACTGGGATGCGGCCGACGAACTCCGGGATCAGCCCGAACTTGTGGAGATCTTCGGGCAGCACCTGCGCGAGCAGCGTCCCTGTGTCGTGCCTCCGGGCGTCCACCAACTCTGCGCCGAAGCCGACGCCCTTCTTGCCGATACGGTCGGCGATGATCTTCTCCAGCCCGACGAACGCGCCGCCCAAGATGAACAGGATGTTCGTCGTGTCGATGCGGATGAGCTCCTGCTGCGGGTGCTTGCGCCCGCCCTGCGGCGGGACGGCAGCCTCCGTGCCCTCGAGGATCTTGAGCAGCGCTTGCTGTACGCCCTCGCCGGAGACGTCCCGCGTGATGGAGAGGTTCTCGGCCTTGCGGGCGATCTTGTCGATCTCGTCGATGTAGACGATGCCGACCTCCGCCTTCTGCACGTCGAAGTCGGCCGCCGTGATGAGCTTGAGCAAGATGTTCTCGACGTCCTCGCCGACGTAGCCGGCCTCGGTGAGCGTCGTCGCGTCGGCGATCGCGAACGGCACCTTCAGGATGCGCGCGAGCGTCTGCGCGAGCAGCGTCTTGCCGCAGCCCGTCGGACCGAGGAGCAGGATGTTGCTCTTCGCAATCTCGACGTCCTCGGCACCGTCGCACGGCTTGCAGTGAATCCGCTTGTAGTGGTTGTACACCGCGACCGAGAGCGTCTTCTTCGCGAGGTCCTGCCCCACGACGTACTCGTCGAGGATCGCCATGATCTCTTTGGGCGTAGGCAGCGACTCCGGCGTGAAGTGCGGCTCAGGAAGCGCCTCTTCCTCGACGATCTCGTTGCACAGCTCGACGCACTCGTCGCAGATGAACACGTCGGGCCCTGCGATGAGCTTGCGGACCTGGTGCTGCGGCTTGCCGCAGAACGAGCAGCGCAGCTGTTCGTGTCCTTCGGAGCGATCCATGCGCCCTTACGCCTCGACCTTCTTCTCGCGCGTCTCCATCACCGCGTCGACGATGCCGTACTCCTTGGCCTCGCTCGCGATCATGATGTTGTCGCGCTCGGTGTCCGTGTGGATCTTCTCGACCGGCTGGCCGGTGTGACGAGCCAGGATGTCGTCGAGCTGCGCGCGCATCCGCAAGAGCTCCTTGGCCTGGATCTCGATGTCGGTGACCTGGCCCTGCGCGCCGCCCCACGGCTGGTGGATCAGGATGCGGCTGTGCGGCAGCGCGTAGCGCTTGCCCGGCGCGCCGGCGGCGAGCAGCACGGCCGCCATCGACGCGCACTGGCCGATGCAGATCGTCGAGACGTCGCAGCGGATGTACTGCATCGTGTCGTAGATGGCGAGCCCCGCCGTCACCGAGCCGCCCGGCGAGTTGATGTACAGGCTGATGTCCTTCTCCGGGTCTTCGCTTTCCAGGTGGAGCAGCTGCGCGATGACGAGGTTGGCGACGACATCGTCGATCTCGTGCCCGAGGAAGACCACGCGGTCGTTCAGCAGGCGCGAGAAGATGTCGAACGAGCGCTCCCCGCGCGCGGTCTGCTCGACGACGATAGGAACGAGCCCCTTGGCTTCCGGCGTCATTCCTCGGATCCCTCCTTGTCGGCCGCCTTCTTCGTGCGCCGCTTCTTCGGCTTGTCTTCCGCTGGCTGCTCGGCCGGCGGCTCTTCGTCCTTCACCTCGACGTTCGCCATGAGCCACTCGAACGCCTTGGTCTGACGGATGCTCTCTTTGAGGATCGGGAGCGTGCCCGCGCTTTCGAGCTGCTCGCGAAGGCGGCGCGCCTGCTCGGCGTCGCCGTCGGCCATCTGCATGACGGCCTGCTCCACGTCCTCGTCGGTAAGCGCAAGCCCGGCCGCCCGGAACAGCGCCTCGAGCGCCAACTCCTCGCGGACCCGCAGCTCCGCCTGGCGGCGGATGTCGGCTTGGATCTGCTCGACCGTCACACCGGTCGCCTCGACGTAGTCCGGCAGCGTGATGCCGCGCTGCTCCAGGGTCTCGAAGAACTCGCGCGTCATCGAATTCACCCGGTTCTGCACCAGCTGCTCCGGCACCTCGCCTTCGAGGCGTGAGGAGAGCGCGTCGAGCGCGAGCACCTCGATGCGCTTCTGACGGCCGGTGGCCTTTGCGCCGTCGAGCTTCTGCCGGATGTCCTCGCGAAGCTCCTCGAGCGTGTCGAACCCGCCGACGGAGGTCGCGAACTCGTCGTCGAGCTCAGGCAGCACCTTCGCCTTGACCTCGTGCACGTCGATCTCGAACCGCGCCTGCTTGCCCACGAACTCGGGCACGGACGAGGTCTCGGGGATCTCGAACTCCGCGACGACCCTGTCGCCCGCCTTCGCGCCCACGAGCGCGCGCTCGAACTCCTCGGGCATCAGGCCGCGGCCGGTCTCGTACAGGTAGCGGTCGACGGTGTTGCCCTCGTACGGCTCGCCGTCGACGGTGCCCACGAACGACAGGTCGACGAAGTCGCCCGTCTGCACGCCGCGGTCGACCGGCTCGAGCGTGGCGAAGCGCTCGCGGTAGTGCTCGATCTGCGCGTCGATCTCCCGCTCGCTCGTCCTGGCCGGGCCGGCGTACACCACGAGGCCGTCGATGGAAGTGAGCGAGAGCTCCGGCCGCACCGCCACCTCCGCCGTGTAAGTGTACGGCTGGCCGGGCTGGAGCGCGTCCAGCTCACCGGTGTCCGGCGGCTCCATCGTGTGCAGGTCTTCCATCGAGAGCGCCCGCATGTAGGTGTCGTCGATCAGCCGCTCGAGCGCGTCCGCAAGCACGGCCTCGCGGCCGACGTGCGTGTCGATGATCGGCCGCGGGATGCGGCCCTTGCGGAAGCCCGGGATCCTGAGCTTGTTCGAGAACTCCTTGTACGATGCGTCGATCGCCGCATCGACCGTCTCGGCCGGCACGGTGACGGTGAGCCGGACGCGGTTGCCTTCGAGGCGCTCTACGGTGGTCTGCAATGGTCCTCCTGTCGTGCAGGGATGTCTTCTGGGCGTGGTGCGGGCGAGAGGGGTCGAACCTCCACGAGTCGCCTCACCGGGACCTAAACCCGGCGCGTCTGCCAGTTCCGCCACGCCCGCACGCACCGGCGCAAAGCCGAGGAATCACTATAGCAAAAAGGCCGGGCGGTTTCCGCGCCGACCTTGTGTGCGCTGGTGGGCCGTATAGGGATCGAACCTATGACCTTGGGATTAAGAGTCCCCTGCTCTGCCAGCTGAGCTAACGGCCCGAGTGCGTGGTTATTCTAGCGCCTGCGCAGCGGAATGCAAGCAGGGCGGAAGAGCGGAGTCGGCGAGGGGCTCGCGGACTGCGCGCCGCCTCTTGGCATTCGGCACGCTATCTGACGCAGCTCAGCAACGATACGTCCGAGGTCGGGGAAGCGCACACGGGAGCGCACCCGCTCCATCGTCTCATCAAGCCGGCGCAGCGCGGAGGCCGACCGCTCTGCAGCCATGCAGTCGACCGCCTCATCAAGCATCGACTGCGCCTGGCGGGTCCAGACGACTCTCACCGGGCGAGCCTCGCACGCACGGGCGCCTCGACCTCGCCGTGCGGCGCAACGTCACCTTGGAGCATCTCCTGCTCGCCGGAGCGAACGGCCCGCAGGAGCGCGATCTCGTCGAGCGGCCCCTCGTACATTTCGACATCCATGAGCACAGCAGCGCTCCGACCATGCTGCGTCAAGATCACCGGCCGCTTGGTCGCGTGCAGCTGATCAAGCACGGCACACGTGTTCGCGCGGAACTCAGTGACCGGTCGAACATCGGTCGATGGACGGAGTCGAGCCATGGGGCACCTCGGACACGATACGTTGCTACGGTCTACCGTGCTCTTAACGGACTCAAACCGCCTGGCATGGTTGGGGTAAACGTCTCGGCGCTTCACCAGCGGCGCGCCGGCGAGCGCGTGTCCCGAGTCTACCGCACGAGGCGCGCCGTCTGTGTGGAAGCGCTTGTCAGCCACTCCCTAACGCCTGGGGCGGAACTCGACGTTGTCCATTCCATCGAAGTGGGCGTCCTGCGTCCACAGCACGGCCTCGTGTGAGCGCGCAGTGGCAAGAATGATCGCATCCGCCATCGGAAGCCCCGTCTCGAGCGACAGCCGTGCGGCGTCCAACGAGAGCGAGGCGGAGAGTTCGACGACGGTGCCTTGCATCATCACGCCGACGGCATCAAGCGCCGTGCTCTCGCCTGCGATCTGGGATGTTCGCTTGAACACCTCGAACAGGGTCAGCGTGGGCACGACCAGGCTCTCCGGATCCTCGATCGCTGGTGCGAACTCCGCAGCGTTGGGGCCATCGCCGAAGTACTCGAGCCATGCCGAGGAATCAACGACGTTCACACCCGGTCCTCCCGGTCGCGCTCGAAGGTGGTGTCTAGGCCGCGCAGCATGCCGCGAAGCTCGCGTGCCGACTTCAGCGGGATGAACTCGATCCTATCGCCGTATGCGATGACCTGCACCTTCTGCCCAGGGACGAGGCGCAACTGTCTGCGCACCGACTTAGGGATGACGATCTGATACTTGGGAGAGATGGTCACCGTATCCATGGCGACGCCTCCAATCGACATACGAATACTATATCGATATGAGAATCGTACGACAAGAGCGAAGCTCCCGCGGAGGCAGAGTGACATGGGAAGTGGCTAACTAGGATCACGGCCATTCCGCCGGCAACGATCATCCCGCTCGGATGACCAGGTACGGGTTCATGCTCACGGGGTCGGAAAGCTCGCCGGGGTGGATGTCGCGCGCAAGGAAGCGCGCGAGCCCAGGCGCGTAGTAGCGGTTCCAGCACCAATAGAGGCCGGTCGCCTCGTCGTAGCGGTAGGAGGCGTAGCGGTAGGGGTTGGGCACGGACTCGTGCGCAGAAAGCGGATTCCCCCACGGGTCGTAGGAGTACGCGTTGACGACGGCGCCCGCAGAGTCGGTAAGCGCCACCACGTCGCCCCGGGCGTTCAGGCAGTAGAAGTACGTCTGTCCTCCCCTCGTCATCGCAAAGAGCCTACCAGACGGATCGTAGGCGTACGAGGCGAGGATCGCGCCTTCAGCGTCGGTCTCGGCGATCACGCGCGCGCTTAGCCCGTCGTAGCGGTAGAAGACGGTCGCGGTGCCCTCGGTCGCGGAGATTCTGCGGTTGAAGGCGTCGTAGGCGTAGGCGGCGATCGTCGCGCCTGTGGATGCGTCTGCCACCGAGACCAGGCGCCCTGCGGCGTCGTAGGCGAACCGGCGCTTGCCGTCGCAGGTGAGGTTGCCTGCCGCGTCGTACACCGAGCAGGCCAGAACCTCGCGCTGTCACCGCATAGACCACTTCCGACGTTGGGGGGAGAGCGCGGCGTCCGAGCCACCGAGACGATTCCCGGGCCTACCCGATGAGGGTCTCGGGCTCACTCCTCGTCGAGACTCCGTGCACCGCCGTCGCTCGCGTCCGTCGCGTCGTCGAAGCGCCTGACTTCTCGCAGGATTTCCAGCCCTGGCCTTCGATCGAGCAGCGGGTACGCCTCGGTCATGGACTTCATCCGCTCCAGCGCGCCGAGGACGCGGCGCCGGCGCGCCTTGGTCTCTCGTCTCTCGCACGCAGTCACGGCCGCTCCCCGCACGCCCCTACAAGTCGATGCCGTTGGTGACCCGCTTGTCCTCGGCGCGCTTGGCCATCTTGGTGAGGAACTCCATGTTCGACGAGGTCTGCTTCAAGCCCTTGATGAGCATCTCGAGCGCGCGCTCCGGCGAGTCCACACCGTGCAGGATGCGCCGCAGCCCCCACACGAACGGCGCCTCCATCGGATCGAGCAAGAGCTCCTCTTTGCGCGTGCCCGACGCGACCACGTCGATCGCCGGGAAGATGCGGCGGTCGGCCATGTTCCGGTCGAGGCGGAGCTCCATGTTGCCGGTGCCCTTGAACTCCTCGAAGATGACCTCGTCCATCTTCGAGCCCGTGTCCACGAGCGCGGTGGCGAGGATCGTGAGCGAGCCGCCGTTCTCGATGTTGCGAGCCGCGCCGAAGAACCGCTTCGGCGGGTAGAGCGCCGTCGAGTCGACGCCGCCTGAAAGGATGCGGCCCGAGGCCGGCGTCGCGAGGTTGTACGCGCGCGCCAGGCGCGTGATCGAGTCGAGCAGGATGACGACGTCGTAGCCGCTTTCCACGAGCCGCTTTGCGCGCTCGAGCACCAACTCGGCCACGGCGATGTGGTTCTCGCTCGGCATGTCGAAGGTCGACGAGACGACCTCGCCGTGGATCGACCGCTCCATGTCGGTGACTTCCTCAGGCCGCTCGTCCACGAGCAGGCACATGAGGTACACCTCAGGGTTGTTCGCGGTGATCGCAGCGGCGATGTCCTTGAGCACGGTCGTCTTGCCCGCCTTCGGCGGCGAGACGATCAGTCCGCGCTGGCCCTTGCCGATGGGCGCGACGAGGTCGATGACGCGCGCGGTGATGAACTGCGGCCCGTGCTCGAGACGCAGGCGCTGGTCGGGGTAGACCGGCGTCAAGTCGCGGAAGTCCTTGCGGCCCCTCGCCTCCTCGGCGTCGATGCCGTTGACGCGGTCGACCTTGATGAGCGCCGGGTACTTCTCCGACTCGCGCGGCGGCCGCACCTGGCCGTGCACCAGGTCGCCGCGGCGCAAGTCGTGCTTGCGGATGAGCGACATCGAGCAGTACACGTCCTTGTCGCCCGGCAAGTAGCCGCTCGTGCGCAAGAAGCCGTAGCCCTCAGGCAGGATGTCGAGGATGCCGTGCACCTCGACGAAGCCCTCGGCGCGCACCTTCGCCTCGTAGACGGCCTCGACGATCTCGTCCTTCTTCTTCAGCGCCTTGACGTCGAGCTCCAACTCGGCGGCCATCTGGCGGAGCTCCGCGACGGTCTTCGCGGCAAGCTCCTGGCGGGTGATGGACGGTGCGACTTCCTGCGGTGCGCCTCCGCGGCGCCCGCGCTTGCGGGGTCGTGCGCTCATGCGTTCTTCACTCTCTCCCAGTCGGCGAGGAAGGCCTCGAGGCCTCTGTCGGTCAGCGGATGCTTCACGAGTTTCTGCAGGACGGCGAACGGCACCGTCGCGATGTCGGCGCCCATCAGCGCCGCGGCGACGACGTGCTGGTTGTGGCGGATCGAAGCGGCGATGACCTCGACGTCGTGCTCGAAGACGTAGTTGCGCAGCGCGGCCACGATGTTGCCGAGGTGCTCGAGGCCGTCTTCGGAGATGTCGTCGAAGCGGCCCACGAACGGCGAGACGTAGCGGGCGCCGGCGCGCGCCGCCATGAGCGCCTGCGGCACGGTAAAGCACAGCGTCATGTTCACCGCGATGCCGCGCTCAGCAAGCGTCTTGGTCGCGGCGAGCCCTTCGGGCATCACCGGCACCTTCACGACGACGTTCGGCGCGATGGCGGCCAGTTCCTCGCCCTCGCGCACGATGCCGTCGCGGTCAAGCGAGACCGTCTCAGCCGACACTGGGCCGTCGCAGATCTCGCAGATGCGCTTGATGTGCGCGTGGAAGTCGGAAAGCTTCCCGCCGATCTTCGCGTACAGCGTGGGGTTCGTGGTCACGCCGGCGAGCACGCCCCACGAAGCCGCTTCTTCGATCTCGCCGATGTCTGCCGTGTCCAGGAAGAACTTCATGCCTCGTTCGCTCCTTCGTGCGATTCGCCCGCTGCGCGGGGGCTTCCGTCCTCGTCGTGCCGTATCGCGGCGTTCACGACCAGCTCCAGCACCTCGGCCACCGTCCGGTCCAACTGGTGGCTGTGCACCACCGGCACCCCGTGCTCGACCGCCAGGTCCTCGATGTAGCGGCCGAGCAGCCGGATGTTGCCGAAGTTCGCCCGGTACTTCTCGAACGGCCGGGTGCCGTCCGTCTGTATCTCGCGGATGTAGAAGCGGCTCCTGTGCGCCTCTTCGTCGTCGACCGCGATGAGCAGCTGCACCACCACTGCGTTCGAGAACTGCGAAGGTTCGATGTACCCGGGGACGACGTGCACGCCTTCCACCACCAGGCTCTCGCCTTCGATGGTGGCGCGCTCGATGAGCGAGCGCACGCCGGTCACGACGACGGCGGTCTGTTCCCGGAAGCCGACGATGACCGGATTCGCCCCGTGGGGCACAGGGACCCTGAGCCCGCGCCATGCGTTGAACGACGACTCGTAGATCGCCGGCATGAGCTCGCGTGCAAAGATACCACGCATCACCTCGCGGATGGAATCCGTCGAGACGATGCGGGTAATGCCCAGCCGGTGCGCGATCTCGGTGGCGATCGTCGACTTGCCGACGCCGGTGGTGCCGCCGATCATGATGATGAGCGGCCGCTCGAGCTTCGAGAGCTCGATCAGCTTGACGTAGCGGTCCGCGTACTCGTCGCCGGCGTGCTGGCGCAAGATGCGCTCCGCCATCTGCTGGAGCTCTCGCAGCGTGATCTGCTTGATGCCGCGCTCGACGAGCTCGTCTTGGAGACGCTGCGCCGCGACGTAGGCGCGGGCAGGCGAAAGCCCCGTCGCGGTGAACGACTGCGTCATCAGCCCGCGGCTGTACGGCAGCCCGTGCTTCTCGTCCTTGATCAGGATCGGCGGGACCTGCGGCGCCATCACGCACCAGCCTTCCCGCCGCGCGCGAGCGCGAGGGCGTGCGCCGCCTCGATGAGCCCATCGAGATCGTCTCCCTCGACGGGCTGGGGCACGTTGTCGGCGAGCACGGTGCGGATGCCCAGCTCCTCGCCGAGCGCCGCCACGACGTCGATCGCGGCGGCTTTGAGCTCGGTCAGGAAGACGTCCGCCGTGCCCGCGGCCGCGGCGAGGTCCTCGCGGAGCCGCGCGCGGTTCGAGAGGTGCGGGCTTGCGGCCACGACGGTGCAGCCGTGCTCCGCTTCGAGATGGCGGACGAGGTGCTCGAGGAGCGCGGGCGGCGCGGTGGACGCGAACACCACGCGAGCGCCGTCGATCGGTTCGAGCGGCTTCGGGCGGAACACGGTGCGCACGACCGGCACGCCCGGTCGGATCCGCTCGATGGCCGCGACGAGCCCGCGCACCTCCTCGGGTGTCGCCACCGGCTCCTCGGCGCCGGCGATCACCACGCCGTCGGCGCGCGCCAGGCGGAACGGCCCGAAGTAGCCCTCGACGTAGCGGAGCCCTTGCCCTGCGCCGATCACGAGCAACGTCGCGTCGGCCGCGACAGGCGGGATGGCCGCTCCAGAGCCCTCGAGGATCACCAGGTCCTTGCCGAGCGTGTCGGCGAGCCGAGCGCCTTCGGCGACGTTGCTGAAGAACGTCTCGCCGGCAAGGCCGCCGCCGCACCTTCGGCAACCCACAGTCGTCACGCGGCTCATCATCGCGTCCTCGTAGTTGTCCGAGGCCGCGTGCTTGCCCTGGCGCGCAAGCGCGAGCAGGTCAGCCGTGGTGAGCGCCACCTCGTCGCCGCGGATCAATTCGGGCGCGACCGGCCCTCCCCTGCCCATCGCGACCACGACGACGTCCACGCCTCGGGCCTTCAGCCACCGCGCGACGTGCGCCGAGACCGCCGTCTTCCCGACCCGCTTGCCGGTGCCGATGATCGCGAGCGCGGGCGTCCTCAAGTCGAGCTTCGCGCGCGGCGGCGAGAAGACGAAGTCCGCGCCGCGGTACTCCACGCCGTGCGCGAGCGCGATAGAGGCGAGCCGGAACCGGTCGTCAGCGGTGAGGACCGGCTCGTCCGAGAGGTCGACGACCGCGTGCGGGCGGTATCGCTCGATAGCCGCCACGAGCGCCCGTTCGGCCGTCTCGCCGCGCACGACCGGGACGCCGTACACGTCGTCTTGACCGGCATCCACCTTCTCCGTGCCGCCGACGAACGCCGCCGTCACGATGTCGAACTCGGAGGCGAGGGCGGCGAGCGCCGAACGGACGACCGGCGGGTAGTGCTCGCCGTCGATGAGCGCCACCACGGTGCTCACGAGGCGTCACCTCCGAGCACAGGCACAGCCTCCCGCTTCGGCACATCCACGGTGCGCGTCGCCCGCGGGAAGTCAGCCACGACCTCCGGCGGGTCGAACGGCCGCTTCAAGACGACCTTCACGCGCTCCTCGTGGATCTCCACGATGTTGTAGCAGGCCTTGGCCTTGCCGCGCAGACGGTAGGTGCACGCAGTGCCGGCGTTGACGACCACCATCTGCTCGAGCCGCCACACGTTCGGCACGTGCTTGTGGCCGCACAGCACCATGTCGCAGCCGCAGTTCGTGAGGATGCGCAAGAGGTCGCCCGCGTCGTGCACGATGTTGCGCTCGCGTCCCGTGCCCGGCACCGGCAGCAGGTGGTGGTGCAGCGCCGCGATCTTGAACTCGTCCGGCTCAGAGAAGCGCTCCTCGATCCATCGGTACCGCTCGCGGCCGACGCGCCCGGTGTCCAGATCGGGCTCCGACGAGTCGAGCCCGAGGATGCGGATGCCGTCGAAGACGATCTCGTTCGAGCGCGCGCCGAACAGCTCCTCGAAGTGCATGTCGCCCACGTTGCGCGCGTCGTGGTTGCCCGGGAGCACCATCATGCGCGGCACGCGGATGCGCGACAGCAGCCGCTTGGCGGCCCGGAACTCCTGCCGGAACCCCATGTCCGTGAGGTCGCCCGTGACCACGACGGCGTCTGGCTCAAGCTCGTTGATCTCGTCGACGACGCGCGTGGCGAGGCTCGGTATGTGGTACTGCGAACCGAGGTGCAAGTCTGAGATCTGCACCACGATGCGGGGATAGCTGTCGCTCACGGGACCTCCCGGACGCATGCGGGATTCTGGCGACGTGCTCGGACAGGGGGTGTGCGCTTATTGTTCCCAGAACGGGGGCGTGCAAGTCAAGAGGGGCGCAGCGAACGTCAGTCCGGGTCGCTGGCTTCCCCGGCAGCCGTCTCGGAGCGGTCGCGGAGGAGCATCGCTTCGCGCAGCGCCGCAAGCACGACGCCAAGCGCCAGCCCGAGGATCGCTGCCGTCGCCGCAGATGCTCCCCGCCTGCGCGCCGGCGCGATGTCGTCGGTCGCGACGTTGCCGTTGTAGTAGTACGTCGAGCGCATCTGCCGGAGCGCGAGCTTGTCCTCGTACAGCTTCATGCGCATCTGCCACTGCGTCGCGACGATGTCGAGAGACAGCTGCGCGTCCCGCCGCCCAGAGGTCTGGTTGTCGATGCGCCGCACCGCGGTGAGGCTCTTCTCCGTGTCTTCGATCCGCTGTTCGAGCGCACGGATCTCGGCGCCGCCCATCTCCACCGCGCGCTCGACGAGCGCCCGCGCCATCGCGGTGACCACGCCCGCGGCTTGGCTCTCGTCGCGGGACTGGAAGCGCACGACGAGCCGGGACTGCGGATCGTCGAGCGTGTAGACGGACAGGCTTGCGCGCAACGCTTCTGTCGTGGCGCCAGAGGCTTCGACGACCCGCGCTACGACGCCGTCCTTCTCGGCCTCCTGCATCATGTGATCGGGGCGCGGCAGGTCGGGGTACTTCTGCAGGAACGACGCGTCGATGGCGATGACGGCCCGGGCCTCGAACAGCGGCTTGCCAGGCCGGCTCGCGAACGCGAGCGCTGCTGTCACTGCGAGCGCGGCGACCACGACGGGGACCCACCACTCCCGCCTCACGATGGCGTCCCAAGAGCGCGGCTCAGATCGCACTCGCCTCACCAAGCTCCATACACTCGCGACCGCACGAAGCAGCGAAGAGGCCTGCGAAGATCCACAGGTACTCGAAGTACAGATAGTACTGGAACAGCGACTCGACGACGAGCACGAGCGCGCCGGCGGCAGCGGCCGCGGCGATCGGAGGCCAGCCCGCGCGGGCCGCGCGTCTGGCAGCGAGCGCCCCGGCAGCGGCGGCCGCGATCAGCGCGATCGCGCCGAGGACGCCCGTCTCCGCCACGAACGACAGCGGAACCTGGTGCGGATGCGTGATGCGAGGAAGCGCGCCGGGCAGCCGGTACTCGGGGTAGACCGCGTCGTGCGCGCCGAGCCCGATGCCGGCAGGAGCGCGATCCACGAACATGCGCAGGTCCGAGACGGCCATGAGGTAGCGGGTCGAGAGCGACGTCGCGGACGCGGGGCGCAGCAGCTGCGCCATCCGACCCCACACACCGCTCGGCACGAAGGGCGCCGACGCGACGACGAGCGCCACGAGCGCTGCCGCGATGGCAGCGCGCCGCTTCTTCGGCGCGGTCACGATGACGAACGCAGCTCCGGCTGCAAGCCCGACAAGCGCCGACCGCGAGGAGGTCACGACCACGCCGGCAGCGCATGCCATGCCGCCTGCGAGCCACGGCACGGCGTCACCAAGCCGCTTGGAGTGCACGGACAGCGCCGCGGCGGACACCGCAGCCGCAGAGAGGTAGCCGCCAAGGAAGTTCGGGTCGCGGAAGAACGCGGCCGGACGCACGACCTCTTCGAAGGCGCTCAGTCCTTGCACGGCCGCCCGCCCGATCTCGAGCTCCGGGACCAGCAGCTGCACGACTGCGACGCCGCTCATCGCGGCGCCCACGGCGACGAGCGCGCCGAGGATCGCCTTGGCGCGGCGAACGTCCGACGCCAGAGCCGCCACGACGGCCGCGATCGCCACCATCAGCGCGAGCCGCGCGCTCGCACCGAAGGCCGCGGCAGCATCAGGAGCGGCCGCAGCCGACACGAGCCCTGCTGCCGGCAGACCGGCGAGGGCTGCGAGCAGGGGCGCGGCAGAACGAGGGATGCCTGTCCCAGCGGCCGGCATGCGCACGATCCATCCGGCCAGCAGACCTGCGAGGGCGGCGTGCGCCGCGGTGAGCGGGACGCCAGGCGGCCCGACTGAAAGCGCGTCGAAGAACGGCAGCACGCACAGCCACGCCACGAGACCGCCGAACGGCCACGCGATCCCGAGCGCGAACAGCGCCAGCCCCGCAAGACCGGCCGTCGCCGCGGCGTACGGCTCCCACTGCGCTCCCGCCACGGCCGCCCAGCCGGCGAGAGCGGACGAAGCGAGCAGCGCGGCGGCGAACGCCCCGTTCCGCGTATGCGCGCTCCAGTCGGTCACTTCGTCGCCCTCTCAGGCGACGCGCTCGACGACCGCTCCTCGGCGGTCGACGGGCGCCACCAGCGCAGTCCTGCCGGAAGGCAGCGAGACCGCCCGGGCGGCCGCCTCGGCCCGCTCGAGCGCCTCGGCGTCGTCGTCACCGGTGAACAGCCCGAGCACCGTCGGGCCGGCTCCCGAGAGGACCGCGGCGGTCGCGCCAGCATCGAGCAACGCGCAGCGGGCCTGCTCGATGTCCGGCACGAGCGGCGCCCGGTAGGGTTCGTGGAGGTAGTCTCGCGCACCAGCCGCGATGAGCCCGTCCCGGCCCGTCACGATGCCGAGCGCGAACAGCGCCGCACGCGCCGCGTTCGCCGCGGCGTCGGCGTGCGGCACGGAATCGGGCAACGCCTGACGCGAGACCGCCGTCGGCAGCTCACGCTCGCTGATCGCGGCGACGACCGCGACGCCGCAGCCAGGCTCGAAACGCTCGACGGCCCACGCATCGCCCTCGCGGCGAGCCACCACGAAACCGCCGAGCAGCGCCGCGGCTGCATTGTCGGCATGGCCTTCGCCCTCGACGGCACGACGCACGATCTCCTCGCGCGACATGCCGCAACCGCACAGCGCATCGGCCAGCAGGACGCCGCCGACGATCGCAGCCGCTGACGAGCCGAGCCCCTTGCCGACCGGCACCCGGTTCTCGCAGCGGATGCGGAGCGCCCCGGCGAAGCCTGCTTCCTCGAACACGCGCCTCGCCGCCGCTGCCACCAGGTTTGTCGCGTCAGACGCAAGCCGGCCGACGCCTTCGCCTGCGACCTCGACGGACCACTCGTCGGCGACCTCGGCCTCGAAGACGTCCGCGACATCCAGCGCGAGCGCGAAGGAGTCGAACCCCGCGCCGAGGTTGGCCGAGGTCGCAGGGACCCGGACGACCGCTCGCCGTGGCAACGTCACAAGCTCTCCACCCGGATCATGTTCGCTACCGCGCGCACCTTCTCGAGAGCGCCGATGTCGTCCAGCGCGGCCTTGACCGCGCGCTCGGAAGCCTCGTGCGTGAGCCACACGATCTCAGCGACGCCGTCGCTCACGGAACGCTTCTGGATGACCGAGGCGAGCGACACGCCGTGGGCGCCGAACACCGCGGCGACCGACGCGAGCACGCCCGGCTCGTCGAGCACGTGGAGGCGCACGTAGTAGCCGGTGACGAGCTCGCCCATCTCGCGTACCGGCAGGTCCTCGGAGCACGTGCAGCCGACGAGCGCGACACAGCCCGTCTGCATGTGGCGCGCCACCTCGATCACGTCCCCGACGACCGCGGACGCCGCCGGAAGCGAGCCCGCCCCCTCGCCGAAGAACATCGTCTCGCCCACCGAGTCGCCCACGACGTAGATCGCGTTGTAGACGCCGGAGACCTTCGCGAGCGGGTGGTCGGCGCGGATCATCGCGGGATGCACGCGCACGTCGATGCCGCGCTCCGTTCGCCGCGCCACGGCGAGCAGCTTGATCGCGTAGCCCATCTCGGCGGCGTACGCGATGTCGACCGGCTCGATGGCGCGGATGCCTTCGACCGGGACTTGCGAGAAGGTGACGCGCGAGTTGAACGCGATCGACGCGAGGATCGCGATCTTCGCAGCGGCATCGAGGCCGTCCACGTCGGCCGTCGGGTCGGCCTCCGCGTATCCGCGCTCCTGCGCTTCAGCGAGCGCGGTGGCGTAGTCGAGGCCGTCTTCGGCCATGCGCGTGAGGATGAAGTTGGTCGTGCCGTTCACGATGCCGTACACGGCCTGGATCTCGTTGCTCACGAGCGAGCGCTTGAGCGGCAAGATGATGGGGATGCCGCCGCCGACGGCAGCCTCGAACATGATGTCGACGCCAGCCTGCTCGGCCGCGTCCATGACCTCCTGGCCGTGCGTAGCCATGAGCGCCTTGTTCGCGGTGACGACGCTCTTGCCGGCGCGAAGCGCTGCGAGCACGACCTCGCGCGCGGCGCCCGTGCCGCCGATGAGCTCGATGACGACGTCGAGGGTGGGGTCGGCGACGAGCTCGGCAGCGTCTGTCGTGCACGCCTCGGGCGGCAGGCCGAGCTGCGCGAAGCGCTCAGGGTTGCGATCGGCGAAGCGCGCGAGCTCGACGTCGACGCCCGCCCGTTTCGCGAAGTCGCCCCGGTGGCGCCGGAAAATCTCGACGACGCCGCTGCCGACGGTGCCCAGGCCGACCAGGCCGACGCGGATGGTGCGCATGGGTGCCTCCTGGTGTGATGGTGTCTCGCCGGTATTGTACCGGAGCGCATCGGCGCTCCCCCACCGGAAGCCGGCGTCGCGAAGGGCGCAGCCCGGTCGCCGCGCACCGGCGCCGTTCCTGCCTCAGCCGAGGTCGGTCGCCATGAGGTCGTCGTACGTCTCGCGGCGCACCGACCAGCGCCAGGAGCCGTCGTTCACGAACACGATGCCGGGTCGCACCTGCTTGTTGTAGTTGCTCGACATCGAGTAGCAGTACGCGCCGGTCGCGCACACGCACACGACGTCGCCGACCTCCGGCTCCTGCAGCGGCGCGTCGCGAACCACCACGTCGCCGCTCTCGCAGTGCTTGCCGGCGATCGTCACCACCACCGTGCGCGGCTCGCTCGCCTTGTTCGCGATGAGCGCCTCGTAGTGGGCGTCATACAGCGAGGTGCGGATGTTGTCGCTCATCCCGCCGTCGACGGCCACGTAGGTGCGGATGCCGGGGATCTCCTTGATTGCTCCCACGGTATAGAGCGTCACGCCGGCGTTGGCGACGATGCTCCGCCCCGGCTCGACGGCCATGCGCGGCACCGGCAGACCGTGCTTCTCGCACTCCTCCTTGATGCCGTCGACGACGACCTTGCCGAAGTCCTTGATCGACGAGGGCTCGTCCGGCACGCCGTACTTGACGCCGAGGCCGCCGCCCACGTCGAGCATGCGCACGTCCACGCCCGTGCGGTCGCGGATCTCGCGCATGAACGCGACCATGACCTCGATGGCCTTCGCGAAGCTCTTGAGCGCGAAGATCTGGCTGCCGATGTGCATGTGCAGCCCCTCGAAGTCGACGCCCGGCAGCGCGATCGCGCGCTCGACCGCCTCCATCGCGAGCCCTTGGTTCAGCCCGAAGCCGAACTTCGAGTCCTCCGCGCCCGTCATGATGAAGTCGTGCGTGTCGGCGGCGATGCCCGGCGTCACGCGGATGAGGACCTTCTGCGAGACGCCGCGCTCGGCGGCCAGCCGCGACAGCCGGTCCAACTCGACGAAGTTGTCGACGACGATGCGCCCGACGCCGGCCTCCACGCACTCTGCGAGCTCCTGGGGCGTCTTGTTGTTGCCGTGCACCTGCACGCGCTCCATGGGAAAGCCCGCGCGCAGCGCGTAGGCGAGCTCGCCACCGGAGGCGCACAGCAGGCAGCAGTCCTCTTCCTCGACGATGCGCACCATCGCGAGCGTCAAAAACGCCTTGCCTGCGTACACCACGTCCACCTCGGGCCAGTGGTAGCGCGTCCAGCGGACGTACTCGCGCAATCGGTGGCGGATGGTCGCCTCGTCCATGACGTAGAGCGCCGTGCCCGCCTCGCGCGCCAGTTCCACGACGTCGACGCCGCCGATCCACAGATGGCCGTCGCGGACCTCCGCCGTCATCGGCAGCACCGCGGCCAGGTCGGCAGCGGTGCGCAGGTCGGGCGTTGCGGGCGGGCGGGGCGTCGATGGGCGGGCTGCCATGGCTGCTCCTTCACATCCGCACGGGCGCGCTCACGCCGAGCAGACGGAGCGCCGCCGCGATCACGAGACGGGTTGCGTCGCACAGCGCGAGCCGTGCCGCGGTGAGCGCAGGCTCGTCAGGATCGATGACGCGGCAGACGGTGTAGAACTGGTGGAACGCGGTCGCCAGATCCTCGGCGTACCGCGTCAGACGGTGCGGCGCACGCTGCTCGGCAGCGGCAGCCGCCACATCCGGGAACTCAGCGATCTTCCGCACGAGCGCGAGCTCGGCGTCCTCGGCGAGCAGCGAAAGGTCGGTGTCCTCAGGGACGAGCCGGGCGGCGAGCGCGTCGACGTCGTCCGAGTCGGAGTCCGCCGCCTTGCGCAGGATCGAGCAGATGCGGGCGTGCGCGTACTGGACGTAGAAGACCGGGTTCTCGTTCGTCTGCTGCTTGGCAAGGCCGATGTCGAAGTCGAGCGACTGGTCAGTGGAGCGCCTCAAGAAGAAGTAGCGCACCGCGTCCGCGCCGACCTCGTCGAGCAGCTCCTCGAAGGTCACCATCTCGCCGGTGCGCTTGCTCATCCGCACGACCTCGCCGTTGCGGAACAGGTTCACCATCTGGCCGATGATGACCTCGAGCTGCCCCGGGAAACCGAGTGCGGCCACAGCCGCCTCCATGCGCTTGACGTAGCCGTGGTGGTCGGCGCCCCACAGGTCGATGACGCGGTCGAAACCGCGCACGCCGAACTTGTCCCAGTGGTACGCGACATCGGCCGCGAAGTACGTGTACGAGCCGTCGGCCTTGACGAGCACGCGGTCCTTGTCGTCGCCGAACGCGGTCGAGCGGAACCACACGGCGCCCTCGTGCTCGTAGACGTGGCCCGCCTCGCGCAGGCGCGCGATCGCGCGCTCGATCTCGCTCGGGCCGCCGTCGGGGCCAGGCGCGTGCAGCGTGCGCTCGGAGAACCAGACGTCGAAGTCCACCCCGAAGGCGTGCAAGACGCGCTTCAGGTGCTCGAGCACCTGCTGGTAGGCCTTCTCCTTGAAGTGCGCCTCGCGCTCGTCCGCGGGCCGGTCGGCCCACGCGTCGCCTTCCTCGTCGAAGATCTCGCGCGCGATGTCGGTGATGTACGCGCCGCGGTAGCCGTCCTCCGGGAACTCGACGTCGCGGCCGCACAGTTCCATATAGCGGGCAGAGACGCTCGCGGCGAAGATGTCCATCTGGACGCCCGCGTCGTTGACGTAGAACTCGCGCTCGACCGTGTAGCCCGCATGCTCGAGCAGCCGGGCGATGCTGTCCCCGAGCGCCGCCCAACGGCCGTGCCCGACGTGCATCGGCCCGACGGGGTTGGCCGAGACGAACTCCACCTGGATGCGCTCGCCCAGCGGCGGCTTCGCGCCGTAGCGCTCGCGCGCGCGGCGGACCCGCGCGACCTCCCGCTGGAAGACCGCAGGCGCGAGGCGCACGTTGATGAATCCGGGGCCAGCGACTTCCACGGAGGCGATGTCGGGATGCTCGGCCACGCGGCGCGCGATGATCTCCGCGAGGTCGCGCGGCTTCATGCCGGCAGAGCGTGCCGACTTCAGCGCGACGTTTGTCGCCCAGTCGCCGTGCGAGGGGTCCCGCGGCCGCTCGACCTCGACGACCGGCGCTTCCGAGAACGCGGCCTCGCCCGCTTCGATCGCTTCGTTGATGGCTTGCGCGAGCAGCTGCTCGACGACGTCACGCACCGTGGCGGCTCCTTCGTGCCGGGTCCTGTGTGGCGTTCCAGGATACCGCAGCGCGCATCGCGAACCAACCGCTGATGCACAGACGCGTGTGGAGCGGCGGCCAGCCGCCTACCAGTGGTACGGCTCGCCGCGGATGATGCGGAACGCGCGGTAGACCTGCTCCAGCAGCACGACGCGCGCCAGCTGGTGCGGCAGCGTCATGGCACTGAGCGAGAGCGTCTCGTCCGCCCGGGCGAGCACCCGCTCGTCGAGCCCCGCTGTGCCGCCGATGACGAACGCGACGGTCGATCGGCCGGCGACTGCGAGCTCTTCGAGACGGGCGGCGAGCTCCTCCGAGCTCCGCTGACGCCCCCGCACGTCGAGCACGACGACGTGAGCGCCGTCCGGCAGCGCGCGCAGCAACCCGTCGGCCTCGGCCTGCCGCGCGCGCTCGGCGCCCTTCGCGAGATCCTGGTCGGGCACCTCCACGACGCGCACCTCCGCATACGGACGCAGCCGCTTGAGGTACTCCTCGGCCGCTGCCCGGAAGTACGGCTCTTTGAGCCGCCCGACGGCTGCGACGACGATCCTCATCGGCGACCGGTATCCGCAGCGAGCGTGGCTGTGAGCGTCAGCCGCTTGTTCCCGCGCACGACCTCGACCTCGACCTTCTCGCCCACCTTGTGCGACCGCACGGCCGCGAAGACGTCCTCGACGCTCGCGATCTCGTCCTTGCCGATGCGCACGATGATGTCGCCGGCCCGGATGCCCGCCTCCTCAGCAGGCGAGCCTGAGACCACGTTCTGCACATACGCGCCTGCGGAGACGGGAAGTCCGAACCGCTCCGCCGTCGCCTCGTCGATGGTGGCGGTGGCAACGCCGAGGAACGGGTGGGTCGCCCGGCCGGTCTCGATGATCTCGTTCGCCACACCCATCGCGAAGTCGATGGGGATGGCGAACCCGATGCCGGCGAAGGCTCCAGACGTCGACTGGATCAGCGTGTTGATGCCGATGACCCGGCCGCGCGCATCGCACAGCGCGCCGCCCGAGTTGCCCGGGTTGATGGCGGCGTCGGTCTGGATGAGCGAGGTGTAGGCGGTCAGGCCGCTCGCGCCTTCGGCCACGCTCGAACGGCCGAGCGCCGAGATGATGCCTGCGGTGACGGTCTTCTCGAGGCCCCACGGCGCGCCGATCGCCACCACCGGCTGGCCGACGCGCAGCTCGGCCGAGGAGCCGATCTCGGCCGCGGGAAGCCCTGACCTGTCCACCTTCACGACGGCGAGATCGGTCGAGGGGTCCGTGCCGACAACTGTCGCGGTGACGTCTTCGGCCCCCACCGTCACGACGAGCCGGTCGGCGCCCGCCACGACGTGGTTGTTCGTCAGGATGTAGCCGTCAGGACGGATGATCACTCCGCTGCCGTTGCCGACCGCCCGGGCGACCGTCCGCCCGGTGAACGGGTCGAAGCGCAGCTGCTCGATCTGGACGAACACCACCGAGGGCGTCGCTTTGGCTGCTACCGCCTCCGCGAAGCTCACCTCGCCGGTGACCTCTATGCTCACGGGCGCCTGCTGAGCGACCGGCGCCTGGGGCTGGCTGCCGCTGTTGGCGCGCTGCACGGGCACGACGAGCGCGAACAGCAGCGCTGCCGCGAGCCCCGCGCCGATGAAGGCCCCGATGAGCCCGAAGACGAACGGACGCAGGCCGCTTCTCCGTGGCGGCTCCGGAGGCGGCGCCGTCGGCGGGACCCACGCGGGCGGCGGCACCACCGGCGGAACGGGCGCGGACTGCGGAGCGACGTCGTCAGACATTCCACACCTCCGAGACGGACAGGAACGCACATCGCACCGGCGATGATACCCCCGCCGTCACGGTACACCGACGGCCTTCCCAGGCTCTTCACAGAATCTTCGCTGCTGCTGCGCGTCGCACGCCAGCACCCCGCTGATCGCGCAGACGCAGGCTTCCCGCGCGCACGGGCCGACCGCGACCTACAGACGGAGGCCAGAAAGCGTCTGAAGCGCCCTTAGACCCAGCGGCAGCAGCAACGTGAGCGCAGTGGCGATCGCGATGGCCGCGCCAGACGTCCACGCCCGCCGCTGGACCCCTTCGGCCGCTTCCAGCACGCCCTCGGCGAAGAACGCCGGCCTCAAGAGCCTGAAGTAGTAGCCCGCGGACACCACGCTCATCAGCACGGCGACCACGACGAGCGCCGTCCTGCCGGCATCCAGCGCCGCCCCGAAGACCGCCAGCTTGCCGAAGAAGCCGACCATCGGCGGCACGCCGACGAGCGACAGGAGGAGCGCCACTAGCGCCCACGCGACGGCCGGACGTCGCTGAACGAGCCCGGCCCAGTCGTCGACCGCAGTCCCCTCTTCCGCTGCGACGAGCATCACCGCGAGCGACGGGATCGCGTAGATGATCGCGTACGCAAGCCCGTTCGCGCTGCCTGCGCCGAGCGCCAGCAGCACGTAGCCGCTGTGCGCGATGCCCGAATACGCCATGAGGCGCCGGATGTCGCGCTGCGGATACGCGCCGAGGTTGCCGAGCAGCATCGACGCGAGCGCGGCCGCTCCGAAGAACAGCGGCACCACCTCGCCCGCGCTGACGCCCGTCGCCAGGCGCAACAGCGCGGCCGTGCCCGCGATCTTCGGCGCGGTCGACACGAACGCCACCGCCGAGGCCGGCGCGCCCGCGTAGGCGTCCGGCGTCCAGAAGTGGAACGGCGCCGCCGACAGTTTCGCGAACAGCCCGGCGAGCGCGAAGACCGCGGCGAACGCGCCGAGCAACCCCTGCGGAGCCAGAGCGCCGGCGTGGTCGAACCGCGTCGTGCCCGTCAGCCCGAACAGCAATGAGAACCCGTACAGCATCACGAGGCTCGTCGTCATCGAAAGCAGGTAGTACTTGAGCGAGCCTTCGAGCGTGCGCGCGTCGCCGCGCTCGTACCCCATCATCACGTACGCGGGCATCGTGCCGAGCTCGATCGCGATGAAGAGCGCCATCAGGTCCTGCGCTGATGCCATGAGCATCCCGCCGAGCGCGGCGAACAGCGCGAACGCGGCCATCTCGCGCACCCGCTCGAGGTCCGCGCCCGAAAGCCACAGCAGGTAGAGCGCCGTCAGCCCGGCCACCGCAAGCCGCGCGTCGCGCGCGATCGCGTCGTAGGCGAGCGCACCTCCCGCGATCGGCGATGCCGTGCCGATGGCGGCGACCGAAAGCGCCGCGACGAAGGCGAGCGCCGACCCAAGCCGCGCCGCGGTGCGGTCGCCGCCGGGCAGCCGCTCGGCGAAGAGCGCCGCGAGCGCGCCGATGATGACGAGCGCCTCAGGCAGCAGGACGGCGAGCTCGGTCACGACCCCACCGCCCTCTTCGCGAGCTCAGCGGCCACCGGCGCCACGTAGCGCAAAAGCGAGTCCCACCACACGCCGACGACGAGCGTGAGCGCCACAAGCGGCACGAGCACGCCGACCTCGCGAAGCGAAAGGTCGGAGATGCCCGCCACCGCCTTCGACGGCTCGCCGAGCACCACGCGCTGCACCACCGAGAGCATGTAAGCCGCAGCGAGCAGCACGCCGACCGCCGAGACCACGACCCACCCGGCCGGCACGAGCTCGGACTTCCACGCGCCGAGCAGGCTCAAGAACTCACCGACGAACCCCGACAGGCCCGGCAGGCCGAGCGATGCGAACGACGCGAACGCGAGCAGCCCGCCCGCCACCGGGGTCTGCACCGACAGGCCCGACACGTCCTCGATCATGCGCGTGTGCGTGCGCTCGTACACCATGCCCACGAGCAGGAACAGCATGCCCGTGATGACGCCGTGCGAGAACATCACCGCAACGGCGCCCGAGATCCCCTCGGCCGTGCCGGCCGCGATGCCGAGCATGACGAACCCCATGTGCGACACGCTCGAGTATGCGACCAGCTTCTTGAGGTCCTTCTGCGCGAACGCGAGCGCTGCGCCGTACACGATCGAGACCGCCGCGAGCGCCGCGACCGCAGGCGCCCACGCGCGCGACGCTTCCGGCAGGATCGGGAGCGTCACGCGGATGAAGCCGTAGGTGCCCATCTTGAGCAGGATGCCCGCGAGCAGCACGGAGGCCGCCGTCGGCGCCTCGACGTGCGCGTCAGGCAGCCAGGTGTGCAGCGGGAAGACCGGCACCTTCACCGCGAAGCCCAAGAAGAACGCCGCGAACGCCCACATCTGGAACTGCGCCGGGAACCCGCGGCCCGCAAGCGCCGTGATGTCGAGCGTCCCGCCCGCCGGGTGCAGGTAGAGCGCGATGATGCCGACGAGCATGAACACCGAGCCGAACAGCGTGTACAGGAAGAACTTGATCGACGCGTACTGCCGGCGAGGGCCGCCCCACCACGCGATCAGGAAGTACATCGGGACGAGCACGAGCTCCCAGAACACGTAGAACAGCACGAAATCGAGCGCCACGAACACGCCGTTCATGCCCACCGCGAGCAGCATCAGCAGCGCGAAGTAGGTCTTCGGGCGCTCGGAGACGTTCCACGAGGCCACCACGGCGAGCAGCGTGAGCAGCGCCGAGAGCGCGAGCATCGGCAGCGAGATCCCGTCCACGCCGAGGTGGTACTCCGCGCCGATCTGCGGGATCCACCGCGCGCGCTCGACGAACTGCATGCCGGCGCCCGGCTCGAACGCGGCCACGAGCCACACGGCCAGCGCGAGCACGACGCCGGAGACCGCAAGCGCAAGCGCCCGCGACGCCCGCGCGCTCGGCGCGAGCGCGCACGCCACCGCGCCCGCAAGCGGCACAAAGACGATCGCAGTCAGAAGATGGGAGGCCACCGCTCAGACCCCTTTCACGACCAGCAGAAGCATGACGAGCACGATCGCGCCGAACATCAGCGCCTGGTACGCCTGCACGCGCCCGACCTGGATGGCGCGGACGCGCTCGCCGCTCGCGACCACGGCCGCAGCGGCGCCGTTCACCGCGCCGTCGACCGCCCGCGTATCGAACCACGATCCGGCAGCCGACAGCGCCTGCCAAAGCCGTCCGGCCCCGTTCACGACCCCGTCGATCACGCCGAGGTCGAAGCGGGCGAGCCACGCGGCCAGCCGCGCGTACGGCTTCACGACGAAGTTGTCGTAGGTGAGGTCGAAGTACAGCTTGAGCGAAAGCGCCGTGTACAGCACGCCGAAGCGCTCCTTGAGCGGCCGGGTGTTGAGCACGACCGTCCTGCGGCCGTACACCCACCAGCCCGCGGCGAGGCCGGCCGCCGCCACGCCGACCGAGAGCGCCGCCACGCCCGGCTCCGGCCACGGAATCTCGTGCCCGAGGAACTCCCCGAGCGCCGGCCCGGCGAACCCCACGACCGCCGTGATCGCCGCGAGCACCACCATCGGGGCGAGCATCTCGACGTGCGCCTCTTTCAGGTGCTCGGTCTGCGGCGGGCCTGTGAACACGCGGAAGAACAGCCGCGCCACATAAAACGCGGTCACGAACGCCGCCGCGAGCGCGATGGCGAGCGCCGCGTACTGGTGCTCGTGCACGAGCACCGTCAAGATCTCGTCCTTGCTGAAGAAGCCTGCCATCGGCGGCACGCCAGCGAGCGCGAGCGCGCCTGCGCCGAACGCGGCCGTGGTGACCGGCATGTGTTTCGCCAGGCCGCCCATCTCGCGCATGTCCTGCGTGTGCGCCGCGTGGATGATCACGCCCGCCCCGAGGAAGAGCAGCGACTTGAAGAAAGCGTGCGTCACGAGGTGGTACATGCCGGCGACGAACCCGCCCGCGCCCAGCGCCACGAACATGTAGCCGAGCTGGCTGATCGTCGAGTACGCGAGCACCTTCTTGACGTCGTGCTGCACCGCCGCGAGCAGGCCGCCCACAAGCGCCGTGAGCGCCCCGACTATGAGCGTCACCGTGAGCGCGACGCCGCTCGCCTCGAAGATCGGCATCGCGCGCCCGACGAGGTACACGCCCGCCGCCACCATCGTCGCCGCGTGGATGAGCGCGGACGCGGGCGTCGGGCCCGCCATCGCGTCAGGCAGCCAGACGTGCAGCGGCAGCTGCGCGGACTTGCCCATCGCGCCGAACAGCAGCAGGAGCGCCACCGCCGTCGCCGCAGCAGGCTGCCAGGCGTGCTCGTGCAGCACCGCCGCGAAGTCGAACGAGCCCACGTTCGCGTACATCACGAGCAGCCCGAGCGCGAAGCCGACGTCGCCCACGCGCGTCGTCAAGAACGCTTTCATCGACGCCGCGCGTGGCCCGGGCTGCTGGTGCCAGAAGCCGATGAGCAGGTACGAGCACAGCCCCATGACCTCCCAGGCCATGTACAGCTGCAAGAAGTTGTCGGCGAGCACGAGCGTGAGCATCGCGGCGGTGAACAGCGACAGCGCCGCGAAGTACCAGCCGATGCGCTCCTCGCGGTGCATGTAGCCGACCGAGTACACCTGCACCGCGGTGCCGACGAGCGTCACCACGAGCGCCATAAGCGCCGAGACCGGGTCGACGACGAGCCGGAACGCGAGCTCCGCGCCGCCGATGTGCGCGAAGACCGCCTCGAACGCCGTCTGCGCGTGCGCCTCGTGCCCGCCCGGCCACGTGGCCGCGAACGCCGCGACCGACAGCCCGAGCGAGGCCACGACCGCCGCGACCGAGACCGGCACGAGCCAGTTGCGCCACGCGCGCGGAAGCGGCGCGAGCACCGCGAACGACAGCGCCGGCAGGAGCGGTATGAGCGCGACGTAGCCCACGGCCTACCCCTTCAGCTCTTCCATCGCCTCGAGCTCGACGGTCTTCTTCTGGCGGTAGATCGCGAGCACGAGCGCGAGCCCGAGCCCGATCTCGGCCGCCGAGACCACCATCGAGAACACCGCGAAGAACTGGCCCGTCATCGCCGCCGGGTCGACGAACCGCGTGAGCGAGACCAGGTTCAGGTTCACGGCGTTGGCCATGAGCTCCAGCGACATGAGCACCATCACCGCGTTCTTGCGCGAGAGCGCCCCGTACAGCCCGAGCGAGAACAGCACGGCCGACAGCGCCATGAACTGCGCGGCGCCAGCAGGCGCGCCGATCGTCATCGCCGGTCACCTCCCGACCACCACACGGCGCCGACGAGCGCGACGAGGAGCACGAGCGACGCGATCTCGAAGGGCACCGCCCACTGCGTGAACAGCACGCGCCCGAAGTCGGCGACCGTGGGAGGCGCCTCGGGCAGCTTCGCCGCCGGCAGCTGCGCCCGCGAGATCGCCACGAGCATCGCGCCGCCGAACAGCGCGGCGAGCGCCATGCCGCCCCACCCGGGCTCGAACGGCCGCACCGCGTCTTCGCGGCGCCTGAGCGTGAGCATGATCGTGAACAGCACGAGCACCGACACCGCGCCCGCGTACACGAGCACCTGCACGAGCGCGAGGAACTCGGCGTCGAGCAAGAGGTACAGCCCGGCGGTGGCGAGCATCGTCTCGAGCAGCCAGAACGCCGCGTGCACGACGTTTCTCGTCGAGAGCATCATCACCGCGCCGCCGATGGTCGCGAACGCGAGCAAGAAGAACGCGATGCCGTTGACGGTCTCAGGCATCGGAACCCTCACCCGCCTCCCCTGACGCCTTCGCCTTCTCCTCGCGGTGCTTGGCCGCGCTCGCCGCGTCCACGTCCGCGAGCAGCGTCCGCCGCAGCTCCGCCGGGTCGGTCACCGCGAGCTCGTAGTCGTGCCCCATCTCAATCGCGTCGAACGGGCACGCCTCCACGCACAGCCCGCACATCATGCACGCGCCGATCTCGTAGCCGAACCGCACGATGCGCTTGGACTTGTCCTCGCGCGTCTCCACGTCGAGCGACAAGATGTGGTCGGGGCACACCCGAACGCAGGTCAGGCACGCGGTGCAGCGCGGCGAGCCGTCCTCGAAGAACGTCGGCTCCACCGCCCACCGCGCGCGCTCGGGCAGCTCGACCTTCTCGTGCGGGTACTTCACGGTGATCGGCCCGCGCAGCATGTTGCGGAGCGTGATGCGAAGCCCGTTCAGCAGCCCTGCGCCCCACATCTCAGCCCACCACCCTCGCGAGCGCGGGCAGCGCCTTGATGACCACGCCCATGACGACGACGAGCGCGAGCGAGATCGGGATCAGCCGCTTCCAGCCCAACTGCATGAGCGTGTCGATCCGAACGCGCGGATACGTGCCGCGAATCCACATCAGCATGAAGATGCCGACGTAGGTCTTGAGCAGGAACGTCACCGGCGCGAGCGCGACGCTCACGCTCTCCGGCACCCACGGCAGCAGCCAGCCGCCGAAGAAAAGCGTCACCGCAAGCGCCGAGATGATGAACTGGTTGCTGAACTCCGAGAGGAACAGCAGCCCGAACTTCATGGCCGAGTACTCCGTCGCCCAGCCGGCGACGAGCTCGGATTCGGCCTCGGACATGTCGAACGGCGTCTGGTTCGTCTCGATGAGCGCCGCCACAGCGAACACCACGAACGTCGGCAGGAGTAGCGGGTCGAAGATGAACCAGCGCGGCAGGAAGCCCGCCCACACGCCGCTTTGCGCCTCCACGATGCGGCCCAGATCCGCGCTCCCGACGAGCATCACGATCGGCAGCACCGAGAGCAGGAGCGGCACCTCGTAGGCGATCTGCTGCGCTGCCGCGCGCATGCCGCCGATGAGCGACCACTTGTTCGCCGACGCCCAGCCCGCCATCAGGATGCCGATCGGTACGAGCGAAAGCGCCGCGAACGTGTACAGCAGCCCGGCGTCGAGCCGCACCGCCCGCAACTCGGGCGCGAACGGAAGCGCCGCATACGCCGCGAGCGACGGAACGAACACCGCGAGCGGCGCGACGTAGAACAGCGCGCGGTCGGCGGCGTTCGGGGTGACGTCCTCTTTCGTCAGGAGCTTGAGCACGTCCATCGTCGTCTGGAAGATGCCGGACGGGCCCGCCTCCAGCGGCCCGTACCGCAGGTGCAGGTGGCCGAGCACCTTGCGCAGCATCCAGATCATCACGACGCCGTTGGCGAGCATCAGCCCGAGGCAGGCCGCGACTTTCAGGAGCGATGCGGCAAGCGGGCTCATCGGTCGATCTCTCCCATCATCACGTCGGTCGAGCCGATGATCATCACCACGTCGGCAAGCAGGTGGCCAGGCAAGATCTCCTCGAGCGCCTGCAGCGCGAAGAGCGACGGGCCGCGGTAGCGGAAGCGGTACGGGTGCTCGCTTCCGTCCGAGACCAGGTGCACGCCCGTCTCCCCGCGCGCGGACTCCACGGCGGCGTAGACCTCGCCCGCAGGCGGCTTGATGAGCTTCGGCACCTTCGCCATGTGCGGGCCTTCCGGCATGCCGTCGATGCACTGGCGGATCATGCGCGCGGCCTGCCGCATCTCCTCCATGCGCACCAGATAGCGGTCCCACGCGTCGCCGGCCTCGCCCACCGGGACCTCGAAGTCCAACTCGGGATACGCTGCGTACGGTCGGTCCACGCGCACGTCGTACTTCACGCCGCTCGCGCGCAGGTTGGGTCCCGTGAGCCCGAAGGCGAGCGCCTGCTCGCGCGTGATGACGCCGATGCCTTTCACGCGCGACTGGAAGATCTCGTTGCCGCCGAGCAGCGCGTCGTGCTCAGGGAGGTACACGTTCTCGAACGTGTCCACGAACTCGCGGATCTTCGCGTCGATGCCAGGCGGCAGGTCGCGCACCACGCCGCCGGGCCGCACGTAGTTGAACATCATCCGCTGGCCGCTGATGGCCTCGAGGATGTCGAGGAGCGCCTCGCGGTCGCGCATCGCGTACAGGAACTGCCCCATCGCGCCCGTGTCCAGCCCGAAGGTGCCGAACCACACGAGGTGGCTCGCGATGCGGTTCAGTTCGCTCGTAAGCGAGCGCAGCCAGTTCGCCTTGGGCGGCACCTCGACTTCGAGCAGCTGCTCGGTCGCGAGCGCCGCGGCGAGCTCGCCCATGATGCCGGCCACGTAGTCGCCGCGGTCCATGAGCGTGCCGAGCGCGTCGTAGCGGCGGTGCTCGGCCACTTTCTCGATGCCGCGGTGCAGGTAGCCGATCGACGCCTCGGCGGTCACGACCTCCTCGCCGTCCAGCTCCACGATCATCCGGAGCACGCCGTGCGTGGACGGGTGCTGCGGGCCCATGTTGACGACGAGGTGCTCGGTCCGCAGGCCGTCGACGCCGCCGGGTGCGCGCCGCAAGCCGGCCGGCAGCACCGGCGGGGTGTGCATGCCCTCGCCGATCAGCCCGGCTTCGTAGATCTCGTAGCGCGGATCGCTCATCGCGTGAACTCCTCCGGAGTGCGCACGGGCACGTCCTTGCGCAGGAGCGGCGGCACGCCGTCCGTGGTGAGCAGCCGCTTCGGGTTCGGGTGCTCGGAGAGCCGAAGCCCGAAGAGCTCGGCCGTCTCGCGCTCGGGCATGAGCGCCGAGGGGTAGACCTGCCAGACGCTTTCCAGCTCGCCGTCGTACGGAAGCGCGGTCTTCACGAACAGGTCCTGGCCGCTTGCGTACGAGCGCAGGTGGTAGGTGACCTCGACGTGCTCGCCGGTGTCGATGCCGAGCAGGTCGACGAGCGACTCGAAGCCCGCGTCGCGAAGCGCCGCGAGCGCGTCTGCGACCGCCGCGCGCCCGACGCGCGCGACCACGCCGAGCCGCTCCTCGGCGACCTCGGCGGAATCGACGCCCGCAAGCAGGCGCTCCACGTCAGCCGCGCGCAGCATCGACGCGCTCCTTCGCTTTCTCGGCGATCTTCTTCTGCAGCTGGATGAAGGCGTACTGGACGGACTCGGGCCGCGGCGGGCAGCCGGGCACGTACACGTCCACCGGCACGATCTCATCCACGCCCAGCACGACGTTCGGGTACTCGCGGAAAGGGCCGCCCGTGGATGCGCACGCGCCCATCGCCACGACCCACTTCGGCTCGGGCATCTGGTCGTACAGGCGACGGACTGTCTCGGCCATCTTGCGGTTGACGGTGCCCGCGACGATCATCACATCGGCCTGCCGCGGGCTCGCGCGGAAGAACACGCCCATGCGGTCGAAGTCGAACCGCGGGCCGCTCGCGTGCATGAGTCCCTCGATCGCGCAGCACGCGATGCCGAACGCGAGGTACCACAGCGACTTGCGCCGCGCGAAGTCGAACAGCTGCTCGCTTCGCGCGAAGAGGATCGAGTTCTCGCCGGTGAGGCGGTCTAGCGCCACGAGAGCGCTCCCTCCTTCCAGGCGTACCACAGCCCGAAGGCCAGGATCGCGATGAAGAACAGCATCTCGATGAGCACGAACGCGCCGAGCGCGTTGAACGCGACCGCCCACGGATACAAGAAGACGGTCTCGATGTCGAAGACGACGAAGAGCAGCGCGTAGACGTAGTAGCCGATGCGGAACTGCACCCACGGAGGGCCGACCGGCTCGACGCCGCACTCGTAGGTCGCGCCCTTGCGTGCGTCAGGCTTGCGGGGCGCCAGGAGGTTCGAGGCGAACACCGTCAGGGGCACGAACAGCGCCCCGACGACGACGAACGCCGCCAGCGTCAGGTGGTCTAGAGCGGCAGTGTGCACGGCACTCCGCACCTCCTCCCCGGACACAGCACGCAGCCGCCCAAGGTATACCCAAGGTACGGCAACGCCCGCGCGGCGGGCACCGGGGGAGACCCGTCCGGGGGCGAGGTTGCCGCACTGTAACACGGGTTACAAGAGGCGCGCAAGACTGGGGAGGAGGCGGATGCCGCCTTGAGCTCACGCACCCAGCGAACTGCGCGGCGCACGCCTCCCGAAGCTCGAGACGAGACAATCGCATCGGCCAGAGCCCCTGGATGGAGCGCGCTTCCGCTTGACGTGCGTGACTATCGTGTACACAATGGTGTCACGATTGGAGGCGCACGATGAAGTTCATCAGCGTCCGCGACTTGCGCGGGAAGTCAGCCGACATCTGGCGCGAATTGCAAGACGAGCGCGAGATGGTCATCACCAGCAACGGGCGGCCGGTCGCCATACTTGCCGCCGTCAGCGAGTCGAACCTCGAGGAGTCCCTCGCGGCGTTCCGCCGTGCGCGTGCCATCGACGCGGTCGCTGCGATCCAGCGGCGCTCGGTCGCCCGAGGAACCGACGCGTTGTCGGCTGAAGAGATCGAAGCCGAGATCGCCGCTGTCCGCAAGGCGCGCGCCCGTTGAGGATCGTGCTCGACACCAACGTCCTCGTCTCGGGGCTGCTCTCGCCCTTCGGTGCGCCCGGTGAGATCGTCCGCATGGTGTCTTCAGGCACGGTGATCCTGTGTCTCGATGCCCGCATCCGCTCCGAGTACGAGGCGGTGCTCGCCAGGCCGAGGTTCGGCTTCGATCCCGACGCGGTCGCTGCGCTCCTCGACTACGTCGATTCCGTCGGCGAGACCTGCGCGTCCCAGCCGCTTGCGTCGCGTCTCCCGGATCCCGACGATGAGCCGTTCCTCGAAGTCGCTCTGGCCTGCTCTGCCGACTTCCTGGTCACTGGCAACGTGGCGCACTTCCCGCCCGAATCGCGCTCAGGCGTTCACGTGGTGTCGCCGGCTGAGTTCATCGAGCGGTTCCGCCTTGCGGGGCCGGCGGGAGACGGCTGATCCGGACGCCGGCCCAGCACGCCACGCGATATGCGCTCGGATAGCGAGCGGCGTGCATCCCGCCGGTCGCAGCCGCTGTGCCACCGTACAGGGGCAATTCGTCCGGTGAGCGTTGGCAGGGTCCTGGGCGAGGAACTGCGCGGTGGCCGGGTCGTCGCAGCGCTTCGAGAGGCAGCACAAGCCCGAGTGCGCGTCGTACGCGTAGCCCGCGTAGCTAAGCGCGTTTGCGCGCACGATCGCCTCTGCGAGCTCAGCGGAGATGCGCGCGGCCGTCGCGACCAAGAAGGGCGCGGACATGGCGCGCCGGGCTCATCGCACGAAGCGGCCGATGGCCTCTGCAGCGTCAGCCTCCCCGTGGCCCTCGAACACGCTCACCATCAGCCGCAAGCGCTCGTTGACGGCAAGCGCCCGGAGCCGAGACCCTGTCCGGCCCTCCTTCCCGTACCACCGCCAGCCTTCGGAGGACCCCAAGGGCTCCAGGGCCGACGTCTCTACAAGCGAGTCTCGTTCCACGGAGAAGCCGACCACCCGCCGCAACACGCTGACGTCTTCGAACCGGTCCACGGCCAGGAGCGGGCTTGCGTAGTCCGGCTCGCGGCAAAGCTCGATCGTCTCGACCGTCCCGCTCGACGCGCTGCTTTCCTGGACGAGCGCCACGAACCCCTCGGGCACCTCGAGCCGAGCGCCCGGTCCGAGCTCGACCTGGCTTCCTGGGCCCAAGATCTCAAAGCCCCTGTCCTGCGAGACGAGCCTGTTCACATAGGCACGGACTGCGAGAACGCCGCCGAGCACGACCACGGCGAGAACCGCCGCCGCCACCGCGAGCCGGCTCACCCAGGAAGGCAGCTTCACACCCATCGCTTCAGCTTCCCCACCTTCAAACCCCCGCCCAAGATCTCGGCCATGCGCGCTGCATCCCTGGTGTACCGGCGTGCGAACCAGGAGTAGCTGGCGTCTTCATACCTACGGAAGAACTGACGCAGGCCCCATTCCACGCCCATGCTCTCGGCGTAGTTGCGCGCTTCCCTCCAGCGCCAAGGATCGCTGTGCCGGTAATCGTTGTAGACGATACACCGAGCGGTGTTCATGAACCACCTTGCATTGTTCAAGTACCACGCGAACCTCTTTGCCGCCACCAGGACCTTCAGCCCAGGCACCTTCAAGGACCACTCGGAACCCGGCCGCTCCCGGACCACCGCACGCCACAGGGCAGCGACGGGCCTCAGGACCTCCCCGCTCGGGTCGACCTTGCCTGCCGGGTCGCCTGCGCAGTGCTGGTACGGGCTTTCCTCGCCGTCTGCCTTCGCGGGGTCCTTCTTGGTAAGGAACTGGGCGGTGGCGGGGTCGTAGCAGCGCTTCGAGAGGCAGTGCAGGCCCGAGTGCGCGTCGAAAGCGTAGCCCGCGTAGCGGAGCACATTGGCATCCGCGATCGCTTCTGCGAGCGCAGCCGGGATGCGCGCCGTTGAAGCCGTCAGGACGGCCCCGGGGTTTCCGTAGGCGTCGTGGGCGTAGAGCTCAGACACGCCCCGGGAGCGCCCTGGTCGCCGGCGAGGCGGCCGGTGTCGCAGGCGTGCTCTCACACCTTACGGCTGCCTGTCGGACCACGGGTAGGCGAACGCCTCGTACGAACCGCTCGCAGGAAGCCTGTCGGGGACGTCGAAGCGGAACGGGACGGACCCGTGCGCGGGCGGGCCGTCGGCGAACGTCTCGTAGCATGCTACGATCCTGCCGCTGCCGTCCCGGTGCACGATGGCGATCCGGCACTCGTGGACGCTGGACCCGCTGTCGTTGACGACCGTGCCGGTGAAGCACGAATGGCCTTCGGCGAAGCCGACGTCGTCTGCAGCCGGAGGACCTGTGGCGTCGCGCCGCTCGAGCCCGCGCACCGCAAGCCGCACGAGCTCGCTCCCCTCCCACTTGGCGCGGGCTTCCCACGCCTTCGGCTGCAGGAGCGTGAACGACACGTCAGACGGAGCGGCTTCCGTGCCTGGAAACACCTGGGCGCCGCCGACCACGGTCTCACCTGGGCGGACCGGCCCGAGAGGGACCTCCTCGCGATGGGTCTGGCCGCCCGGGCCGCGGACCTCGACGACGAGCGTCGCCTCGCGCGCCCCCGCCTCCACGTTTGGGTTGCGGACCACGTAGGCGACATCCACGCTCAGCATGTAGGGGTACGGCACCGCACCGATCCAGCGCCATGCGGTCTCCTCGAGCACGAGCGGCGCAGGCGCGGGCCTGGGCCCAGAAGCCTGATCGGGCCGACCGGGCTGCCCGGTGCACGACGCTAGCAGCACCAGGGCCACGGGTGTCACGAACCCGAGGCAGCAGAACCATGCTATCGCTCGCGCGCGCGTGCGGCTCATCGCGCTCCTTCCTCGACCGCCTACAGGTATGCCGGATAGCCGAACCCCACGATCACCGAGCGGCTGCGCACGCGCCGATACACGCCGTCTCCGTCGCGCTGGCTGCCAGCATCGCCAGATCGTGTGTTCCCTTCAATCGTCTTTATCCTCCCATGCGGCAACACGTCCGTAACGATGCCGACATGTTCGACAGAACCGACGGACTTGTTGCCATGGAAATTGAAGAACGCGATTGCACCTCTCTTGGGCTCGTGGCCCCACTGATGCTTGCTCTTGAACCAGCGTGCATGCCACGCGGACTTGGCGAAAAGGCCCACCGACCCAGCGCATCCGCTCTGATACGCGCACCAAGAGATGAACATATCGCACCACGGCGCCTTCCGGAACGACCGGTCCCCGACACGCTTGGCCCACCACTCTCCGTACTTCGTCGAACCGTCTCGCCGCTCCTTCTCTCCTACCTGGGTCGCACAGATCAGAATCATCCTTCCGACATGCCCTGGTCGGTAGTAGTCGAAGTACTCCTTGGAGTAGTAGTCCGAAGCAAGCTCCCCGCTCGGATCCACCTTCCCCACGGGGTCGCCTCCGCAGTACTGGTACGGGCTTTCCTCGCCGTCTGCCTTGGCGGGGTCCTTGGTCAGGAACTGCGCGGTGGCCGGGTCGTAGTACCGCTTCGACAGGTAGTACAGGCCCGAGTGCGCGTCGTAGGCGCAGCCCGCGTAGCGGAGCACGTTCGCCTCCGCGATCGCTTGTGCGAGCGCAGCCGGTATGCGCGCCGTTGCGTCCGTCAGGACCGCCCCGGGGTTGCCGTAGGCGTCGTAGGAATAGAGCGCGAAGGGCGCGCCGGATGCATCGAGGAGCTCGGCTGCATCGCCGCGCGCGGTCGTCAAGATGAAGAAGGCGACAGGCGAAGCGCTCGCGCTGCCTTCGTAGATGCCGGCCAAAGGCGCGCCTGCCGCGTCATAGAGGCAGGCCACGCTCTCGGTCGTGCC
>DYEA01000010.1 GCA_020725885.1 Slackia sp.
GCTCAGATGAGCTTCGACGGCTCAGCCGATTGAAACATGCGGATGCCGAAGATCATGGCATCCTCCTTTCTTGCCTGGCTCAGATGAGCTTCGACGGCTCAGCCGATTGAAACGCGTGACGCCGCCGTCGGCCTCGACGACGCCAGCCTGGGGCTCAGATGAGCTTCGACGGCTCAGCCGATTGAAACGCTGACGCCGCCTCGAGCTCGGCGATCAACTTCTCGGCTCAGATGAGCTTCGACGGCTCAGCCGATTGGGGCCGCCGTCGACGGCATGGCCGCACCGCACGGACGTCGCGGCAGCCCGCTTTGCGTGCCGTCGGCTCCGACGATAGGGTGTCAGCCGCGAGAGAGTCACAAGCAAGCCGCTGATGCCTCTCACGATCAGCGCACCCGAGGCTCCAACCTTTATGTCCGAAAGCCGGCTTGCGGGAATGGCATCCCGTTCGGGTCCTCAGCCTTTCTCCTCCTAGTAAGACTCTGAAGCGAGACGCGAGCAGCGAAAGGAGAAAGCATGAAGATCGTCATCAAGAAGTCCACGATTCTGAGGGCCGCCATCGCGTTCGACCTTCTGCTTCTCGCCGGCGCCCTCGTCCTCATCACCAAGACGCACTGGCACCCGGCGCTCCAGCTGTTCTTGGCCGCCGCCGCCGCAACGATCGTCGCAGCGGACATATCCTTCGGCATCAGGAAGCTGTCGTGATGGCGAAGCCGCCGCTGCGTCCTGCCGGCAGGCACCCCGGCGGCCCGCTCAGCCGCTCCGGGTATCTAACCCGTGACGGCGCCTGCGCCTGAGCGCTGCGCGCCACGACCGAGGACCCGACATGCGCGAAAACGAAACCCCTCAACAGCGCGAAGAGAGACGCCGTGCGCGAACCCGGGCGCTCGTCGCCATGCGCACGCCGATACTGATCATTCTCGGCCTGCTGCTCATGCAGGTCTCGCCACCGCTCGGCATGCTCCTCATCACCATCGCGCTCCGCTTCCTCGGCTCGTGACCTCCCTCGCCGCCATGCGCTGAGCCCGCCGTTCCGGTCGCCTTCGGCATCTTCTCTATCAGTCCAGGGACGAAGCGAAGCCCGGCCTCGCGCGCCAGATCGGCGCATCCGTTCCGGTCCCGTCCGGCCGGTCGCCTAGTTCTCAGCGGATCAGCACCGACCGAAAGGAGCAGCCATGCAGGACAAGCCCACATACCGAGTCTTCGAGAACGAGTACGACAGCCCGCTCGACGCGATCGAGGAAGCGTACCGCCTGCGCGACGAGAAGCGGCCGTACGACATCACGATCTACGTCGACGGCACGCCCGCAGCGGTGGTGAAGCACGCAAAGGGCAAGCCCACGATGTTCGACGCGCGCGTCGACTCCCACGCCGTGCACATGCTCGCCGGCGCCTGGGTGTACCGCGAGCTGAAGGAGCATCCCTTGGTGAGCCTCGAAAACCTCAGCCTCTTCATGGGCATCGCGAGGAGCTACATCGAGGCGCGGTTCGAGAAGGTGAACCCGGATACCGCCATCGCGATCGCCAAGCACGAAGCCCGGTCGATCGAGAAGGACTGGATCGAAGACGACATCGATTACGACATCGAAGACGACGGCCACCCTCCGATAAGCCGCCTCTTCAAGTGGGCAGCCGACGCGCCGCGCCTGAAAGAGGTCCTCGATCCTCGGCTCAGGTTCGTGAAGCCGGAGAACCTGTACGAACTCGCGCTGGTACTCAAGTCGGCATACGAGGCGCGTCTGAAGACGGTCGTCGAGCGCTGCGGCGAAGTCTTGCTGTACCGGTGCCTGATCAGAGGCGCAGAGTACACGCCGCCGCAGTACGACGACGAGACCGGTCAGCGCTTCGGCGAGATGGACTGGCAGGACTACGACTACGTCCAGGACGACCTCGTGGAGATCTTCGGATTCCGCACCGAAGTCGACATGCCCTGGAGCGAGTACGAGGAACGCTACGTGGCCGAGAGCGGGTGCGGCAGAACGCCTCTGCCTATCGAGGACATCGATGGCGAGGAGATCCCGTTCTAGGGCGACGGGCCCGGAGAGGACGAGACGATGGCTGAGCTCACCATCCGGCTCCAGAGCCGCTCGACCGGCGAATGGCACGACCTCGAGTCGCTCTGCGAGCCAGGGGTCGACCTCGAGATCTGCTACGAGGCGTTCGCCTTCCTCGTCGAGCAGGACCGCTGCGAGGGGACGCTCGAGGACGCCCTGCGGCTGCTCTCCTCGGAGGACGGCCGCCGGGCGCACCTCGACAGCATCGCCAAAGCCGCCGGCACCAAGACCCGCACCGGAGACCTCTTCACACTCCTGCTCATGGGAGTCGCAGAGGACCTGCGGGCGCGTGGGGCAGGCGGCCCGCCCGACGACCCCGTGGAAGCGTACGCCGGCATGACCTGCTCCAAGCTCATCGGCGAGCGGCGCCCCAAGTCCCTGTTCGACGTGCGCGAGATCCTCTGGGACGCCCTCGTGCTGTCCACGGCGCAGGAGCGGCTGCTCGCTGTACGTGAGCTCGCGCGCACGCACGACCGCTACGCGCTGGCGGAGCGGCAAGACGGCCGCCGACGGTAAGGGAGGGCGCATGGGCACGACGAAGCGAGTATTCGTGACGACCAAGCGCGGCGACAAGGTGCCGCTCAGCCGCATCCCGCCGGCCGAGAACCCGGACGCGGCGCGCAGCTTCTTCGCCGCGTGCGAGTTCGCGCTGGCGCGCTACGGCGACCCCGTGTCGCTTCCCGAGGCCGCAGAGCGGCTGCACCAGCCGGGCGAGATGGAGGCGCTGGTCGAGTGGGTGCGCTCTGCACCCGTCGGCGAGATCGACGACGCGATGCTCGTCTTGAGCGCCGCCGAGTACGTGGAGGCCGCCCTCGACAAGACCTGCGTAGAGGAGCTCCGGCACCTGTCGCGTCTGCACGCCCGGCAAGTCGTGCTCTCGATCGACCGGGTCATCGACTGGGAGCGCGTCCGCTGCGCCGCAGACCTCGTCGCGGAGCTGCGGAAGGCCTACGTCGTCCACGCTGCCGGAGCCGTCGCCTCGGCGCTCCTTGCGCTCAGCTTCCAGTACCAGACGGTCTGCACGTGTGACGAGACCGAGGAGTGGTTGCCATGTTCGTGCTCGTAGACGAAGACGGCGCGCAGGTGGCTGTGTCGAAGGGGCGCCTGGTGGTCAAGAACGGCTCGGCCATCGAGGCCGAGTACCTGAAGCACGACGTCGAAGGCGTGATCGCATTCGGGCACGTCGAGGTGACGCGCGCAGCGCTCGACCTGCTGCTCAAGAAGAACGCACCCGTCCACCTGCTGTCCAGCCGCGGCAGGTACCTGGGCTGCCTGATGCCGCAAGAGCAGGGGCTCCCGCTCGCGCGCGTGAATCAGTACCGGGCGTTCGCGTACGAAGCGGGCAAAGTCCCGCTGGCGAGAGCCGCGACCCGCGCGCAGCTTGCGAACCTGCACGCGGTCGTGCGCCGCTGGGGCCTCCGACGTGACGACGAGGAGGTCGCCGTGGCGGCAACGAAGATCGCCGAGCTCAGGAGCATGGTGCCCGACGCCACGACGCTCGACGAGCTTCGCGGGCTCGAGGGCCGCGCGTGGAAGCTCGCCTACCGCGCTCTCGGCGTCGTGCTCGAACCGTACGCGGAGTTCTCGACCCGGCAGCGCCGGCCCGCTCCAGACCCTCCCAACGCGCTGCTCAGCCTGTTCGGCTCGCTAACCGCAGGGCACGCCGCATCGATGCTGCGCGCTGTCGGGCTCGACCCGGCCGTCGGGTTCAACCACGGCAACAGCAGAGGGGGCCCGGCGCTCGCGCTCGACCTGACCGACATCTACCGGCCGATGCTGTGCCTCGCACCCACGGCCGCGCTGCTCACGAAGCGGGTCGTCGGCGACCGGGACTTCTGGCCGCACAAGGGGCAGGCGCTGCTGACCCGCGAGGGCATCAGGCGCGTGCTGCGGCTGTACGGCGCTGTCTGCAAGCGCGAAGTGACAGGACGCGACGGAGCGCGAACCACGTACCTCGAGCACATGGCGCGCGACGCGGCGGCGCTCGCGCACGCGCTCCGCACCCCGGGCACCGAGTGGCAGCCCCTGGAGGTGCGCTGATGCTGCTCGTGGTGTACGACATCTCGGACGACAAGCGGCGCCGCAAGCTCCACGACCAGCTCTGGGAGCACGGCATCGCGATCCAGTACTCGGCGTTCGAGTGCCCGGACGCGGCGCTGCCAGAGGTGCGCCGCATCGTGTCGCGGTTCGTGCGCGAGGGCGACCGGGCGGACGTGTACCGGCTGTGCGGCCGCTGCGCCTCGCGCGCGCTCCGCTTCGGCGACGTCCCGGGCGACGGGCGCGCCGCGGAGCAGGTCCTCGACGTGGCATGCGCATGAAGGAGTGTGAAAACTCGGTGGTGTCAGGCGCACGAGATATGGTTCACTTGGTAGCACCTGGCGGCTCGACGGCGGCTGCTCGGCATCCGGGGACACGCGCCGCCGACCCCCGCCTGCTGCACGACCTGGCCATCGCCTGAGGAGAGGGGGCCGCATGCACCTTGTGCTCGTCGAAACGGCAGGCAACCAGCGCTACATCTTCGCGACCCGACGAAGGCGCGAGAACGTGGGCGCATCCGAGCTCCTCAGGCGCGCTGGCACAGACTGGGTGCTAGACGCGCTGCGCGAGACCGCCGGGGTCGAGCTGCGGCGCGAAGACGTCTTGGATCCCGGACGCAACGGCCCGATCGAGCGCACCGGCAGCCCCGAGGTAGTCTACCTCGCGTCCGGCAAGGCGCTGCTCCTGGTGCCGCAGCGCGAGGACGGCGTCGCGATCGTGCGGGCAGTCACCGAGCGGACGCTGCGGGAGGCCCCCGGCCTGCAGGTCATGGGGGTCGTGAGCCCCGAACTCCGGCCCGTCGACCGCATCTCGGCGCGCGAGCTTGCCGAAACGCTTCGCGGCGTCCACGCGGAGGCTCGAGCCCTGCGCGCGCGGCGCACGAGCCCGGCGGAGCGCTCACCCCGCCTCCCCGTCGTCGCGCAGTGCGCGTACGGCGGGTGGGCTGCCGAAGTGCTCGTTCGCGATGAGGAAGGCGGGCAGCGGCCGGCTTCGCGGGAGGTCGCGTGCAAGTCCGACTGGGGGCTCGTGCGCGAGGCCTACCGCAGGATGGGCTGGGACGCCGCGGCCCAGACGAACGACCGCAGCGCCGAAGAATCCTGGGCCGCGATCTTCCACGCCGACGGCAACGGCTTCGGCCGCCTGTTCCTGCGCTTCGAAGACCACATCGACAACCCTGGCGGCTCCGCCCGGACGTACCTCGACAAGCTGCGCCGGTTCTCGACGGCAATCGACGAAGCGACGAACGCGGCGTTCCGCGAAGCCGTCCTGACCTTCGGCGGCCCCGAGCGCGCGGAGGCGCTCCCGCTCGTGCTAGCGGGCGACGACGTCACCGTGCACTGCGAGAAGGGCTCGGCTGCCCTCGACATCGCCGCGGCGTACCTGTCAGCGTTCGAGCGGCTCGCCAACGACCCTGGCGCACAAGGCGGCATCCTGCGCGAGGTCGCAAGCCGGGCGCTCGGCGGAGCGCGGCTGACCGCGAGCGGCGGGGTCGTGCTCATCAAGCCGCACTTCCCCTTCAGCGCCGCATACGAGCTCGCCGAGCAGCTGTGCGCGGAAGCGAAGCGCGAGTGCCGCGCCCGTGGCCTTGCCGGCGTCTCGGCGCTCAGCCTGCACGTGCTGTTCGACTCCTCCGCGACCTCGCTCGACGACATCCGTCGCCGGGCCGAGCACGACGGAGCGCGGCTCTACGGGTCTCCGTACGTGGTGTCGAGCGACGGCGCTGCAGACGGCTGGCTCGCCGCCCACAGCTACGACCGCCTGCGCCGCGCGGTGCGGGCCGTGCTGCAGACCCGCGCGTCAGCGGACGGAGACGAGGGCGTGCGCGCGGTGCCGACGAGCCAGCTCAACGCGTGGGCCGACGCTGCCCGGCTCGGCAAGGAGCAGTGCGACGCGGCATACGAGCTGGCAAAGCACCGCTACCCGGAGGCGACGCTCAAAGACCTCGAGGGCGATGCTGGCTCCCTCTTCTGGACAGAGACGGATCCCGAAGGCCGGGAGCGGCACGCCACGTTGCTCGTGGACGCGCTCGCGCTGGCGCGCATCTCGGACAGGCGGGAAGTCGCCGACGCCGCAGCGCCGAGCGCCGACGATGCTGGACGGGGGGTGTGATCGAGATGCCGGCACGACCGCTTGATTCGTTCACGATCCGCCTTGAGATGCTGTCCGACTGGCACGTCGGCACGGGCTACGGCGACGCCACCGTCGACCGTGCCGTGCGTCGGGACCGCGACGGGTTGCCGTACGTCCCGGGCAAGACGCTCCGCGGCGTGCTCCGCGACGCCTGCGAGCAGGTGGCGTACGGGCTCGACGAGGGCTCGCAAGGCCCGTGGCACGAGGTCCTCGAGGCGGTCTTCGGCGACCAGCCGTCGCTGCGCACAGACGACCCTGCGCGGCCGCCCCGCGCCGGCGTGCTGCACCTCGGCGACGCTCGGCTGCCTGAAGCCGACGCGGCGGTGCTGCGAGCCAAGCCGGCGCTCGCGCGCGCCACGACGTTCGTCAAGCCCGGCGTGAAAATCTCGTACAAGACCGGCGCCGCGGAGCCGCAGTGCCTTCGGTTCGATGAGGTCGCGCGCGGCGGACTGGAGCTGGAGGCGCCGGCAGTCCTGCAGCTGCCGGCCGATGCCCCGAACGCGATGCGCCTCGCGGCCTCCGCGCTCCTGGTGGCCGGGTTGGCGCGGCTTGAGCGGCTCGGCGGGAAGCGGCGCCGCGGCACGGGCCGCGTCAGGGCGCTGGTGGCCGGCATGAGCGAGGCCGACCGCCGCGAGCTGTTCGAGCTCTTGCGGACCGATCCCGACCTCGCGTCTCCGTCGGCCGCGGAGAGCACGCCTGCAGCCGCCTCGTTCGCGTCTGCAGCGGCCGGCTCGGGCTGGGTGTCGCTGCGGGTCGCGCTCACGACCGTCGGCCCGGTCTGCGTCCCGCGCCGCACGGTCGGCAACGTCATCGAGACGCTCGACCGCATCCCTGGATACCAGCTGCTTCCTGCCGTCGCCCGCGCCCTCGGCGCCACGGGCGTCGACCTGCGGCCGGCGATCACGGCTGGCGACCTCGTCGTCACCGACGCCTGCATCGCGATCGACGGCGAGTCCGCGCTGCCCGCCCCCCGCTGCCTCGCCACAGAGAAGAAAGGCGCCGGCGGCGAGGTGCACAACCTGTTCGGGAACACGGCGCTCGAGCAGCCGAGGCCGCTGACCGGGACGTACGTGCGCCTGCACGACGGCGTCGTCGTCGTGGCGCGGCCCGAGATCTCGTCGACCACGCACAACTCGATCGACGACGACGCGCAGCGCCCGGCCGGGGCAGGCGGCGTGTACACCGTAGAAGCCATCGCTCCCGGCACGCCCTTGCTGTTCGAGCTCAGGCTGAGGGAGCCGGTGGCCGAGGCGCTTTCGAGCGCAGACCCCGCGTGGCACGAGCGGCTCCAGGGCCAGTGGCTGCTCGGCGCCGCCAAGTCGGCCGAATACGGGCGGTGCGAGGCCCAGCCGCTCGGCGAGCCTGCGCCGGTCGCTGGCGCCACGCGGCAGGTGCCGTCCCGGGCAACCGTCTGGCTGACCTCCGACACCTTGATCCGCGACGACCGGCTCCGGCCTTCGTCGTCCCCGGACGCCTTCGCGGCCGCGCTCGGCCGAGCGCTCGGCGTCGGCTGCCGCGTGATTCGGGCCGAGACCGACGCGGCTCGCATCGAGTCCTGGCAACGCTCGTGGGGGCTCCCGCGGCCGTCGTTGATCGGCCTGGCGGCCGGCTCAGCGTTCGACGTCGAGTTCGACGGGTCGCCTGACCCGGCGCGCGTGGCAGAGCTCGAGGCGTCCGGCATCGGCGAGCGGCGGGCGGAGGGCTTCGGCCAGCTCCGGATCGCCCCACCGCTGCCTGCAGAGGCGGCGCGCCTGGAGGTGGCGTCTGGCGTGTCGACCCGGCGGGAAGCGCCTGCCGGTGCGGCTTCGGCTTCCTCAGCGCTCGACGCGATCGAGCGGGCCGCATGGCTCGACAAGATCGACGCCGAGAGCGCACGGCTCGCCGCGGACCCGAAGTTCCGCATGGAAGCGCTCGGGCTCTCCCTCACGAACGGCGCGGGCGTCCCGCCGCTGTCCCAGGTCGCGGCGCTCAGGAACGCGCTCGGCACGGTGCAAGGTCCCGGAGACGGCGCGAGATTCGCCCTCGATTGGCTCGAACACCTGAAAGAGGTCAAGAACCGGGCCGAGAAGTGGGACGGTGGGAAGCTGTCCTCCAACGAGCGCTTCGAGCGGATCCGCAAGCTCCTCCGCGACACGAGTCGCGTGTGGCACCTGCTCGAGGCGGATGAATGGGCGCACGAGCTCTCGCGCGATTCCGCGGCCGCAGCGAGCCTGAAGACAGACTTGTGGGCGTACGCCGTGCGCGCGGTGGCTGACGCGTGCTGCCGCGCGCACAAGCGCGACACCGAGAAACGCAACGGAACCGCGCAAGGGGGTGGTGCGTGATGGCTCGCGGGACGAACCTCCGGTACCTCGTCGAAGGCACTGTGCGCTGCACGACGCCGCTGCACGTCGGCGGGCTCGGCGGCGATCCGGACGCCGACCTGCAGCTGGCGCGCGACGGGCGGCACCGCTACTACGTGCCGGGAACCAGCCTGGCCGGAGCGCTCCGGTCCTGGGCGCACCACCGGGCGACGCCAGACGTCGTCGATGCGCTCTTCGGGTTCCAACGCGAGAAGCGTGACGACGGCGCCGCGAGCAGGCTCGTGATCGAGGACGCCCCGATCGAGAACGCCACGCCGGAGATCCGCGAGGGCGTCGGCATCGACCGGGTCACGGGCGCCGCAGCCGAGCACATCCTGTACGACCGGGCCGTGCTGCCAGTGGGCACCGGCTTCCCGCTGCGCCTCGTGTTCGAGGCCGAACGCACGGATGACCCCGCTGCGGCTCTGCTCGCCGACATCATCGATGCGCTCCGAGGCGGCTGGATCGCCCTTGGCGCTGGCGTCACGCGGGGCTACGGCCGCATACGCCTGGAAGACCTGACGATCCGGCGCGAGAACCTCGCCACGCGCGACGGGATGATCGCAGCGCTCCTCGGCGAGGCCGATGAGGTCGAGCTCGACGACCTGCGTGCCGGGGCTACGTGGCGCCCCGAGCCCGCGCCGCGGCTCCGCTTCGTCGTCGAGATGCGCTCCGACGGGCCTGTGATGGTGCGAAGCGGCACGGACGGGCTCGCCGTCGACGCGATGCCGCTCGTGACGACGATCGACGGCAAGACGACGCTCGTCTTGAGCGGCTCCAGCGTGAAAGGCGCGCTCCGTTCGACGGCCGAACGCATCGTGCGCACGATCATGGGCAGCGGCGCGAAGGCAGGACTGAGCACCTCGTTCGCCGACCAGATCGACCTCCCTCTCGTGAAGAACCTGTTCGGCGCCCCCGCTCGGCGCGCAACGGGCAAGAGGGACGAGGACAGGCTCGGCCGCGGAGCGCTTTCCGTGCTCGACACGCACGCGAAATGGCGCGTCGACACCGAGCAGTGGCGCAAGATCGAGCAGGCAGAAGACGCGGTCGCGTGCCGCGACGCGGCCGTGAGGGCAGGGCTTGAGGAGCTCCACGTCGCGTACCACGTCTCCGTCGACCGTTGGACGGGCGGCGCGGTGGCCGGCCGCCTGTTCAGCGGCATCGAGCCGCTCGACACCGAGTGGGAGCCCCTCGTGCTCGAGCTCGACCTCGCGCGCCTCGGATGGCCGGAAGACGACGACACTCCGCGCCGAGCGATCGCCCTGCTCGCGCTGACGCTCCACGAGCTGAGCTGCGGGCGGCTGCCGCTCGGGTTCGCCGTCAACCGCGGCATGGGCGGCGTGGTCGTCAACCGCATCCGCGTCGAGGGCTGGGGGCTCGACGGCACGCCCTTCGAAGCTTTCGATGGCCTTGTGGCCGAGGGCGGATTCCGGACGATACCCGACCCGATCCTCGACGAGGTGAGCGACAGCTGGTTGGAGTGGTGCGACCCCGCGACTCGGCAGGAGGCCGCTCATGAGTGAGCATCGCTTGCACTACGCGCGCAAAGAAGGGCTGCGAGCAGCGGAGGCAGCCGCACACGCGGTCTCGCTCCTCGGCGATGTGTACGCCATCGCGTACACGCCGGCCGCGTGCGTGCTCGCCCGCACGGACGGCGGCGCGCTGCGCGACAGCGCCGGCCGCGAGATCCCCACGGACGCCTTCGAGCTTCGCTGCTTCAGCAGCCAAGGCGAGCTTCGTTGGCTGCACGAAGGAGACGGCCTCGGCGCCGCGGTGCTCGTCACGGCGGACGAAGCGCTTGCGGGATCGGCCGCAGGAGCCGGCTTCGCCCCGCTGCCGTCCCTGGCGTGCTGCGGCACCATCGAGCACGACTACGTCCTGTGGGGCACCGCCACGGGTCGCGATGTCGCCCCGGGCTGGAGCGAGGTCGCCGAGCCGCGCATCGGCTCGCTTGCGGTGCCCGTCGAGGGGCTGCCTGAGCGCGGGCGTGCCGCAATCGCGGCGGTCGAGCACCTGCGCATCGAAGACGAGCACGGCAACGTGGGCGTGGCCGACGAGCTTTTGGTCGGGCTGCACGTCCAACCCGCTGAGGAGGTGTGAGGGATGCCGGCGATGTTCCACAACCCCTACACGTTCATCCCGCGCCTGCCGCGCAAACAGGTGCTCGCAGACCCGGACTTGGGAGACGCTCGGCCCACAGTCGACGGCAAGCCCAAGAACGTCGCACCGCCTCGTTGGCACCACAAGCTTTTCGATGAGCAGTGGACCGGCACCATCCGGCTTCGCCTGCGCACCGAGACCCCGCTGCTCATCTGCGACGCGCAGCATGCCGTCGCCGTTGAAGGAACGGAACGCAGCGACCATCGCGCCTATCCCGCTCGGGTCGACACGGACGGAAAGCCGTACATCCCTGCCACGACACTCAAAGGCGCCATCAGCACTGCCTACGAAATCATCACGAACTCGCGTTACAGAGTCATCGACGAGGCGCTTTGGGGTTCGCGGCTAGCCTACCGCTCAGCGACAGACGAGACGAGAGACCTGAAGCCCGTACGCATCGTCAAGGACGCCGAAGGGCGCTTCCGGGTCCAAATCCTCCAAGCTGCGCGCGTGCACATGTACCCGAGGCCAGGCAACGTGAGCTGGCGTGATTTCGAGAACGGCGACCGCGTCTGGATCCGCCTTGACAGGGGCAAGGTTTGCGAGATGGTGCGCGCTACCGGGCCAAAGCCGCCGGGAATGCACGAGGGATGGCTGCTTCGCACCGGGCGGACCATGGACACGAAGAAGCACGAGCGTGTCTTCTACATCGGTCAAACGCGCGAAGAGGCCGAAATCCCCGACAACGTGGCCAAGGCCTACAATGACCTGCTCGCGAACTACCATTCAATCCATCAGGAAGAGCTTGCCGCCGGCTCAACAGGACCAAGCGCAGCACAAGATGCGGAGTGGGGATACCACGTCAAGAAACTGCAGAGCCTCGAAGAAGGCCATCTGTGCTGGGCGCGAACAAAACAAGAGCACGGGCGCATGACCGTCAAGGAGCTGCGCCCTGTGATGATCAGCCGCAAGATTTATGAGCAAGCGCCAGAGAATCTCGTACCGGACAACCTCAAGCCCGCTCGATCCATAGAGGAGCTGTCGCCGGCGGAGCGCCTCTTCGGCTGGACGGCTCCAGAGGGCAAGGGCGCCTTCCGCGGCAAACTGCGCATCGGCCGGGTGCGCTGCCTAGCAGAGAAGCCCGAGGACGCCATCGACTCGTTCCCGCACCCGGGCGTGCCGCTCGCCATCCTCGGCCAGCCGAAGCCGCAGCAAGAACGCTTCTACGTCGCGAAGGACAAGAACGGCACGCCGCTCGACAGAGGCGTTGAACGCGGGACGGGCTACGGCAGCGACGGCTCCGGGCTCCGAGGCTACAAGGTGTACCCGCATCACCGCGTGCCGGACGGTTACTGGGACGATCCGATGAGCGACCGCACCAGGAACGTGCAGGGCGGCTGGGCGCAAGAGTACCGCCGGCCCGACTGCAAGGACGGCGCCCAGCGCGACAACCAGAACCGGTCCGTCACGTCCTGGGTCAAACCTGGCGTTGAGTTCGAGGTGGACGTGCACGTCACGAACCTCACCGGCTTCGAGCTCGGAGCGCTTCTCTGGCTCTTCTCGATGGAAGAAGGCGCGTGCTTCCGCATGGGCGGCGGCAAACCGCTCGGGTTCGGCAGCGTCCGCATCGATTGGGTGCCCGAAGCCAGCACGCTCATGCGCGGATCCGAATGGCGCGCGCACTGGCGGGAGCTCGGGAAAGCGCCGTCTCGGGCCCTCGAACCCGAGGAGGCGGATGAGCTCAAAGACGCCTTCGAGACGCGCGTCCGCGAGAAGTTCCAGTTGGCGCAGCACCGCAATGCCGACTTCCTGAGGGCGTTCGTCCTGGTGAGCAAGGGCTTCGAGGACCGCCTGCCGGTCCACTATCCGCGGGCGGTCGCAGGGACTCAACCTGCCCAGCAGCAGATTCCCCAGAACCCCGAAGGCGAGAACTTCAAGTGGTTCGTGGCGAACGAGCGCTGGAACAGGCACGACCCGCAACAGCAGCACCTCTACTCGCTTCCGCACGTCCTGCTCGACCGCGGATTGCCGATCCTCCCCGCAGACCCGCCTCCGCGCGGCAACCGCGGGAACCAGCACCGCCACCAGCACGGCAGAGGAGGCCGCCGATGAGCAGATTCATCGTCACCACCGTAGGCACCAGCCTGCTTACCAATCAGGCGAAGAAGGTCGGGCAAGAGCTCGTCTCGCAGCTCTACCGGCACGCCAACGACCGCGAGCCGCATTCACCTGAGTGGAGGCAGACGGTCGCCGGCTTGCTCGACCAGGCCCTCGAAAAGCCGGACAGCGCCGAGATCTCGACGATCAAGGCGTACGAGGCCGCCTACGGCACGCTCCAACCGGACGACTACCACATGCTCATCGCCTCCGACACCTTCCAGGGGAAAGAGGTCGCCGAGCGGCTGCGGCAGATCTTCCAGCGGCGTGGCCAGACCGTCGATGTCGTGGCGGTCAGAGGGCTGACGACGGAGTCCGAAACTGCCTTCCAGAACGCCATGAAGGAGTTCCTGGCAACGCTCCAAAACCAGCTCGACAGCTTCGTCGCGCGACAGGGCAAGCAAGCCGAAGTCATCTTCAACGTCTCCGGCGGCTTCAAGTCGATGGTGGCGATGATGACCGCCTTCGGGCTGCTCAAGGGCGCGCCCGTCTTCCTCATGTTCGAAACCGGGGGGCTCTTGCGGATACCCGCGATGCCTATCGTCTTCGATGAGTCCAAGGTATCGGATGACGCGCTCGCCCTGCTCGAGATGATGGACCGCGAGCTCATGCCTGACGCCGAGCGCATGCGCGACGCCGGGGTGCCCGACATCCTCTACGTCGTCGACGAAGCCGGAACAGCGACGCTGTCGGCCTGGGGCCTGGCCGTCCTCCAGACTCTTTCACGGCGAATCTACCCTGAGCGCCTGCTGGCCTGGCCGCGCATCGAATACGAGCAGATGTTCCTGAGGGACTGGGAGAAGCAACGGGAGCCTGACGACCGTCGCCGGCTCCAAGAGACGCTCGCCCGCATGGCGGCGATCCTCGAGGAGCACCGGGACCCCGCCCGCCTCAAGACTGACCCGGCGCTCCAGGGCGAGACGCTCCGCAACACCGGCATCGAGCACGCGCGCGTCACGCAATCCCTGCGCATCAGCTACACCGTGGAAGGCGGAGGCGAGCCCCGTCTGAAGATGCGCCGCTTCGGTGCCCACGATGATGTGAACGGCAACCCGTAAGCTCGCGCTCACCGCAACCGTTCCGGTCGCAGGCAGGGCCATCCCTAATCCCGGACGAAGCGCCGATCGGGCGCCAGTCCGAAGGAGGAGCGATGGCCCTGTTTTCTGTTTGCGAAGACCAGCCCCGGCACCCGGAGTCGAGGGAGACCGACGCGCTGCGCGACCTCGCGCACGCGCTGGGCGACACCGACGCGCTCGTGATCGCGGGGCGCACGTTCCGCGCGATCGTACCGGAGCGTTACGGCCTCCCGCCGCGGCTCTACACGAACCAGGCAGACTTCGTGGTGTTGCACCCCGCGCGCGGCATCGTCGTCGTCGAGCTGAAGGCGCCCCGGTCCAAGGCATTCTTCGACGACGTCTTCGAGGTGGAGACGTCCGCTGGGGAGCTCGTGAGCACGACGCGCGCGATCCAGGCGATGCGCCAGGCGGTCCGGGCGGCCAAGACGGTCATGAACGAGCTCGCGGAACACGTCCCCGCCCTCGACGAACGGCTGCCCCGACGGTTCGACCCGTCGCTCGTCCGGCCCAAAGACTGGCACCGCATGTCGAACGCGTTGACGGCGGTCGTGGCGATCTACCCGCGACTGCCTGAGGGCGTCGAGCCTGATGAGGGCGTCTATGGCATCACGTGCATCGGGTTCGATGAGCTGCTGGACTTCCTGACGCCGCACGAGGACGTCGTCATCCCGTACTTCTACCCGCCGGAGCTGGAGGCTCTGGCAGCGCTGCTCGAGCTGCGCATCGAGAAGCCGGCGGATGTCCTGGCTCGCTTCGGCAAGAAGAGCAAGCACCTTCGCCATCGGCAGCCGGTGGCGCTGGTGTAGCGAGCGAGAGCCGCCATGCCGTTTCCGCCCGACGGGGCGGCGGCGCCGGTTCCAAGACAACCGGATCGCCGCCGCCCCGTCTGTCTTTCTTGCGCATGGCAAGCTGCATCGAGCACGGCTTCGTATGCATTCTTAGCGGTCCGCATCACCCTGGCAACCACTGCGCGCTGATTCTGCTCTCACACCTGCATCATTCTTGACCCCGGAGATGCACGCACCCGGTTGATGCAGCATTCTCCCTGCTCAGACCGGGTGCGGCCGTTTGCGTGCATCTCCTGGAACGGCCCTCTGAGCACGAGATGCACGCGAAGAGCAAAAGCGCAGGTCAGGCAAGGTGAACGGGAGCGATCGCACCCGGAAACGGCCCGTTTTTCGGCCTGTCGGACGCCCTCGGATCGGAGATGCACGCAAACCGTCTTGTTTGCGCAGGTAGAATGGTGCAAAATCGCGGTAGAGGCTCAGATGAGCTTCGACGGCTCAGCCGATTGAAAC
>DYEA01000011.1 GCA_020725885.1 Slackia sp.
CTCCATGTACTCGGACATGTCGAGCTGGATGAGCGCGTCCTCGCTGCCGAACAGGAACTCCGCGAGCGCCTTCGCGAGCTCGGTCTTGCCGACGCCGGACGGGCCGAGGAAGATGAACGACCCGGCGGGACGCGACGGGTCCTTCAAGCCCGCGCGCGTGCGGCGGATCGCCTTGCTCACGGCGGTCACGGCCTCATCTTGCCCGACGATGCGCTCGTGCAGCGACGCCTCCATGCGCAGGAGCTTCTGCGTCTCCTCTTCGGTGAGCGACGCCACCGGGATGCCGGTCCACATCGAGACGACCTCGGCGATCTCCTTCTCGGTGACCTCGACCACGCGGTTGTTGTCCGGACGCCGCCACTCCTCTTCCATGCGGCGCTTCTCGGCGAGGATCTGCTTCTCCTTGTCGCGCAGCGCGGCCGCCTTCTCGAACTCCTGCGCCTCGATGGCGGCCTCTTTCTCCTGCCGCACCTGCTTCAGGCGCTCTTCGACCTCGCGGATGCCCGGAGGCGCCGTCATCGTCTTGATGCGCATCTTCGAGCCGGCCTCGTCGATGAGATCGATGGCCTTGTCGGGCAAGAACCGGTCCGAGATGTAGCGGTCGGCGAGCGTGGCGGCCGCGTCGATGGCGGCATCGGTGATGGACACCCGGTGGTGCGCCTCGTAGCGGTCGCGCAGCCCGTACAGGATCGCCTTCGTCTCCTCGACGCTCGGCTCCCCGACCATGATCGGCTGGAACCGCCGCTCGAGCGCGGGGTCCTTCTCGACGTACTTGCGGTACTCGTCGAGCGTGGTGGCGCCGATCGTCTGCAGCTCGCCGCGCGCGAGCGCAGGCTTGATGATGCTCGCGGCGTCGATCGCGCCTTCGGCCGCACCCGCTCCGACGAGCGTGTGCATCTCGTCCACGAACAGGATGATGTCGCCGCGATCGCGGATCTCCTTCATGACCTTCTTGAGGCGCTCCTCGAACTCGCCGCGGTACTTGCTGCCGGCGACCAGCGCCGCCAGGTCGAGCGTGTACAGCTGTTTGTCGCGCAGCGTCTCCGGCACCTCGTCGCGCGCGATCTTCTGCGCCAGGCCCTCCACGACGGCGGTCTTGCCCACCCCCGGCTCGCCGATGAGCACCGGGTTGTTCTTGGTGCGGCGCGACAGGATCTGCATCACGCGCTCGATCTCCTGCTGGCGGCCGACCACGGGGTCGAGCTTGCCCTCGAGCGCCGCCCGCGTCAGGTTGCGCCCGAACTCGTCGAGCAGCGACCCGCCCTCGCCGCCACGGCTCCTGCGCTCCTCCGCGCCCTCGGCCTGGCGCCCGTAGTATCCAGACAAGAGCTGGATCACCGCGGAGCGCACCTTCTCGAGGTCGGCGCCGAGGTTGATGAGCACCTGCGCCGCGACGCCCTCGCCCTCGCGGATCAGCCCGAGCAGGATGTGCTCGGTGCCGATGTAGTTGTGGCCCAATTGCAGCGCCTCGCGAAGCGACAGCTCGAGCACCTTCTTCGCACGCGGCGTGAACGGGATGTGACCGGTCGGAACGTAGGTGCCGCGACCGATGAGCTCCTCGACCTGCTGGCGCACGTCGTCGAGCGAGATGCGCAACGACTCGAGCGCCTTGGCCGCCACGCCGTCAGGCTCGCGGATCAGCCCGAGCAAGAGGTGCTCGGTGCCGATGTAGTTCTGGTTGAGCATGCGGGCCTCTTCTTGCGCGTAGACCACGACGCGCCGGGCCTTCTCGGTGAATCGTTCGAACATGGCGTCTCGCCTCGCTATCTGTGATGCCGTCTCGGAAGACGGGAGATTCCTGTGGATATTCTACCCCGGCGGGCTGACGCGGTGGGAGTCCCGGCCACCGGAGGGCTGGCGATCGCTGAGACGGGCACACGCCGCCAGAGCCGGCCGCGCACGGGCGCCGCGTCTGTCACGCCTCCGGCCGCATGTGCGGGAACAGGATGACGTCGCGGATCGACGGGCTGTCGGTGAGCAGCATGACGAGGCGGTCGATGCCGACGCCGAGCCCTCCCGCCGGCGGCATGCCGTACTCCATCGCCCGCAGGTAGTCCTCGTCGTACCCCATGGCCTCTTCGTCGCCGCCTGCCTTCGCGCGCGCCTGCGCCTCGAAGCGCTCGCGCTGGTCGTCCGGGTCGATGAGCTCGGAGAACGCGTTCGCGATCTCGCGGCCGACGACGATGACCTCGAACCGCTCGGTGAGTTCGGGCTGCCCGGGCTTCTTGCGCGCCAACGGCGACGTCTCAAGCGGATACTCCACCACGAACATGGGCCCGACGATCGCGTGCTCTGCAAGCTTCTCGAACAGCTCCGTGATGAGCTTGCCCTTGCCCCACGCAGGCTCCCACGGCACCTCGTGCCGGTCGCACAGCGCGCGCAGGTCGTCCAGCGAGCGCTCGAACGAGACCTCCTCGCCTGCGGCCTCGCTCACAAGCTCGAGCAAGGTCCGGCGAGGCCACGGCGGGGTGAAGTCGATGCGCGTCCCTTGGTACTCGACGACGAGCGAGCCGCACGACGCCTCAGCAGCTGCGGTCACGATGCCCTCGGCGAGCCGCATCATGCCTTCGAGGTTCGTGAACGCCTCGTAAGCCTCGAGCATGGTGAACTCCGGGTTGTGGCGCACCGAGATGCCCTCGTTGCGGAACGAGCGGTTGAGCTCGTACACGCGCTCGAACCCGCCCACGAGCAGCCGCTTCAAGTAGAGCTCGGGGGCGATCCGCAGGTACAGGTCCATGTCGAGCGCGTTGTGGTGCGTCACGAAGGGCCGCGCAGCCGCTCCCCCGGGGATGGGGTGCAGCATCGGCGTCTCGACCTCCACGAACCCTCGCGACTCCATGTAGCGCCTGATCGCCGCGATGGCCGCGAACCGCTTCTCGAACGTCTGGCGCACCTCGGGGTTCGCGATGAGGTCCACGTAGCGCTGCCGGTACCGCGTCTCGACGTCCGTAAGCCCGTGGAACTTCTCGGGAAGCGGCCTGAGCGACTTCGATAGCACGACGAGCTCCGTCGGCACGACCGAGAGCTCGCCGCGCCGCGTGCGGACGACCTCGCCCTTCGCCCCGACCCAGTCGCCGACGTCGATCGCATCGATGGCGTCACGGAAGCGTTCGGCGCCGAGCGCGTCCGCTCTGCAGAAGAGCTGGATCTCGCCGCTCCCGTCGCGGAGCACGAGGAACGCGACTTTGCCCTGGTCGCGCTTGGCCAGCACCCGGCCTGCGACCGCCGCCGTGACGCCGCTGTCCTCTCCTGCAGGAAGCGCTGCGTGCGCCGCGTGGAGCTCGGCCGCCAGGTGCGTCCGGCCGTACCGGTCCTTGTACGGCTCCTCGCCAGAGGAGCGCATGGCTTCCGCTTTGCTGCGACGGACCGCGATAGGGTCGTCGGCCTGAGATGCTTCGAGACTGTGCGCGTCGTCGGGCATCGGTCAGTTCTTGATCGACACGATCTCGTACTCGATCACCGCGCCGCGCGGCGTGGTGACCGTGACGACCTCGCCCTTCTTCTTGCCCATGATCGCCTGGCCGACGGGAGACTCGTTCGAGATCTTGGCGTGCGATGGATCCGCCTCTGCCGAGCCGACGACCGTGAAAGTCTGGATCTCTCCGGTCGACACGTCCTTCAGCTCGACCTTGGAGCCGAGCACGACCTTGCTGCTCTTCTTCGGCGACTCGATGATGGTCGCGTGCGCAAGGATGGCGTTGATCTCCGCGATGCGGCTCTCGACCCACGCCTGCTCGTTCTTCGCGTCGTCGTACTCAGAGTTCTCAGAGATGTCGCCGAACTCCTTGGCTTCCTTGATGCGTTCGCCGACCTCTTTGCGGCGGACGGTCTCGAGGTGGTGGAGCTCGGCCTCCAGGCGTGCCTGGCCTTCGGGGGTCAGCACGACTTCCTTGTGCATAGCGACTCCTGATCGGTCACGTGGCTCGCGGGCTTCACGCTCGCTGCCGGAAAAACGCTCGTGAGAGTATACATCATGCTGCAGCATGCACAAGCGCCCGCCGACGCCGCACGGCATCGACGAGCGCTCGCGAGCTCAGCGATGGGTCACTCAGTCGACTCGGCGTCCTTCTTCTCGGACTTGGCCGGCTCGGCCTTCTTGTCCTCGTCTTCCTCGAGCCCGGCCTCCATGCCTTCCTTGAGCGCCTTGGCCGACTTGCCGACCATCTTGGCCAGCTTCGGCAGCTGCGAGGGCCCGAAGAGGATGAGCACGATCACGAGTATGAAGAGCCACTCGTAGCCACCCGGCACACCAAACAGCGCCATCTTTCCTCCTTCTGTCCCGTACCCCGTTCGAGGACCGCACAGCTCTCGAGCGCCCTCATACAGTAGCACCCACGCACGGCCGGCGCCAGGCGTCGACCGGCGTTCACACCTTGCTCGCGCCCTCCGCGCGCGACAGGTAGTACAGCGTGTGGAGCAGCTCGAGAACCGGGTCCGTGTTGTGGATGACCACGTCCTCAGGCACGTGCACCAGAGCCGGCGTGTAGTTCAAGATGATGCGCACGCCGGCCTTGCACACGAGGTCGGCGGCCTGCTGGGCGGCCTCGGGAGGGACAGCGAGCACCGCGATGCGGATGTTCTGGTCCCGGACCACCTGCGGAAGCTCGTCGACGTGCCGCACGACGACGTCGCCGATGCGCTTTCCGATCTTCCGGGGGTCGTTGTCGAAGACCGCCGTCACGTGGAAGCCGTGCTGCCTCAGGCCGTCGTAGCCAGCGATGGCGGAGCCGAGGTTCCCGGCTCCCACCAGCGCGATGCGGTGCACGTGGTCCGCTCCCAAGATGCGCTGGATGCTGTCGACCAGAAGCGCGATGTCGTAGCCGACGCCGCGCTTGCCGAACGAGCCGAACCGCGTCAGGTCGCGGCGGATCTGAGCCGGGTTGACGCCCGTCAGCTCGCCGAGCCGCGAGGACGAAACCGTGGTGCGACCCTCCTGCCTGAGCTGGATCAGCGCTCCGAGATAGATCGGAAGCCGCTCGATGACGCCTGCTGGGATGTCCTGCTCGGTCAGGTGCATCGGAAATCCAATCGACGTAGGCAAGGACATTGTTACTCGGAGTCACAATGTCGCGCAATACCTGCGCGCTGCCGCCAAGAGGCTGCTCAGGGCTGCGCGGGCCGCTCCCGAAGCAGCCGTATGACGTCCGCCCGGGTCACGATCCCGGCAAGGCGGCCGCCCTCGACGACGAGCACGGCGCCTGGTCCGTCCGGCTCGAGCTGCGGAAGCACGCTCTCGACGCTGGCCTCAGGAGCAGCCACCACGCTCGAGAGGTCGTGCATCGCGACGTCGCCGACGGTGGTCTGCAGCCACGCGTCCCGCGGCACGCTCCGCACGGAAGCCAGGTCGACGAGGCCGACGACGCGCCCTTCCGCGACGACGGGGTACCGCGAGTGCCGGCCGCCGAGCACGTACGCCTCAGCGACCTCCGCCAACGGGGTATCCGCAGGCACGGTGACGACGGGCGAGCTCATCGCCTCCGAGAGCCGGATGGCGGCGAGGCGGCTGCGCACGACCTGCTGCGCGTAGGCGTTGGAGGCCAGAAGCGAGATGAACCACCCCATGACGGCAAGCCAGATCGCGTCGATCTGGCCGCGGAGCACGCCGTACACGGCGATCGCTACGAGCGACAAGCCGATGGCCTGGCCCGTCCTCGTCGCCCATCGAGTCGCCTTCAAAATGTCTTTCGAGAGGCCCCACAGGATCGAACGCAGCACCCGGCCTCCGTCGAGCGGGAATCCAGGAAGCAGGTTGAACGCCCCCACGGAGAAGTTGATGAAGGTCAGGTACTCGAGCGGCACGCGCAGCGCGTCAGGCATCGCGGAGCCGAAGGCCGTCAATGCCGCGAGCCCTATGCCGCCCAGCGCGAAGCTCGTCATCGGGCCGGCGAGCGCCATCAGCAGCTCGCGCAGAGGGCTCTTCGGCTCCTCCTCCATCTGCGACACGCCACCGAACATGAACAGCGTGACCCTGCGGACTTTCAGCCCGCCCGCTCGCGCCACGAGCGAGTGCGCGAGCTCGTGGATCACGATCGACGCGAAGAAGGCGAGCGCAGTCGCGAACGCGAGCGCTGCATGCGCCGTCCCCGGCAGCTCCGGCAGCGCCTGCGGGAAGTAGCTCGTCGCCAGGCCTAGGGACACCAAGAAGAACACGAGGAACCAGCTCGAGTTGACCTCGATCGGGATCCCGAAAAGCCTGCCGATCGGACGGGACGGCGAGCCGAACACCGAACGCCTCCTCTCACTCGCCGCCCGCGCGAGACGCCTAGAACGCCGCGCCCTCGAGGGCGTGCGCGCACAGGCAGTCGCGCTCCTCCGGCAGCGCGGGGATCATCGCGTGCAGCAATGCCCTGAGCTTCTCGTTGTTCTGGTTGAAGACGCGGATGACCTCTTCGTTGGTGACCGGCTCCACGCCTTCCGCGCCCGCGTCGTGATCGGTGATGAGCGAGATGTTGCAGTAGCAGATCTCGAGCTCGCGCGCGAGGTACGCCTCGGGGTACTGGGTCATGTTGATGACCTCCCAGCCCTGGGACGCGAACCAGCGGGATTCGGCACGCGTCGAGAACCGGGGCCCCTGGATCACGACGACCGTCCCACGTTCGTGCACGGTGATGCCGAGCTCCTTGGCCTTGTCGATGGCGACTTGGCGCATGACCGGGCAGTATGGGTCGGCAGATGACACGTGGGTGGTTGTCGGGCCGTCGTAGAACGTGTCCTTGCGCCCCCACGTACGATCGACGAACTGGTCGCAGATCACGAAGTCGCCCGGCTTCACGTGCGGCTGCAAGGACCCGCATGCGTTCGGGCCGATGATGCGCGTCACGCCGAGCAGCTTCATCGCGTAGACGTTCGCCCGGTAGTTGATCATGTGCGGCGGGTACTGATGGGCGGTCCCGTGGCGCGGCAGGAACGCCACCTTCCTGCCGGCGATGTCTCCGATGGTGACCGGCGCTGACGGAGCCCCATACGGCGTGTCGACGCGGACCTCTTCGGCGTTGTCGAGCAAAGAGTAGAACCCGCTGCCGCCGAACACGCCGATCTCGGCCTGTGGAAGACCCATGCCCGCACCTCCAGACGATCTGACGGATTGCTGCACAGATTGTAGACCATCGGCAGGAGTCAGGCGCTCCTGGCACGCGCGCCGGCAGCGGCATACAGCGGCCGGCCGAAGCGGTTGCCGGAGTCCGTCCACTCCTCCTCGACGCGCAACGCGCCTCGCACTGCGGCGGTGAAGCTGGAAGCGTCTCGGTCGAGCGCGTCCACGCGGCTCAGGACAAGCGCCTCGAGCGAGCACGGCGCCAGCCAGCCGCCGTCGTCCCCGTGATGGCTCAGCACCAGGTGCGCCAGGTGCGTCATGCGCTCGCGGTCGACGGAACCGGTGAGCCGCTCGCACGCGCTTGCGACGCGCCGCTCGCCCAGGATCGGATGCCCGAGCAGCCGGCCTTCCGTCGTCTGTTCGAAACCGGATCCCAGCCGGATCGAGTCTACGATCCCGATGTCGTGAAGCAGCGCCCCGGCGAGCAGCAGATCGGCGTCTGCGTCCGGATACTGCTCCACGCACGCACGGCACGCCGAGGCCACGGCCACCGTGTGCTCGAGCAGGCCCCCGACGTACACGCGGTGGTCGGCCACGCTCGCCGGGAGCGCGGCGAAGGCCCGGAAGAACGCCGCGTCCCCGAACACCGCCTTCACGAGCCGAGCCAGCGCGGCGTCGCGGATCGAATCCGCCAGCGCGCGGAGCTGCTTGACGGCCTGCTTGCGCTCGCGAGGCGACCTCGGCAGCAGATCGGCGATCTCGTAGCGCTCCGCAGGCCGCATGTCCTCGACCGAGACCCGCTTGACTCCGCGATACGCCGTGACGACGCCGCGCACGTGCACCACCGTGCCCGCAGGGATCGACTCGGCCTCGTGCGTCGGCTTGAACATGACGCCGCCGATGGCTCCTGAGCGATCAGCGAACTCGAGCGACAGGTACGCCTCGCCGTACCGTGTCGACCGGAGCTCACGCGTCCGGAGCGAGAACACGGTATCGACGCGCTGTCCCTCGACGAGGGCGGCTGCGAGTTCCGTCTTCATGGCACCCTCCGCTTCGCTGCGACCAGCGCGATCGTCGCACGGAGGTCTGACACGCCCAGCGGCTAGAGCAGCCGCACCCGGAACGGCGTTCCCGGCTCGATCCCGTACCGGTCTGCCGCGCTGCCTTTGAAGACCGCAAGCGTGAGCCAACCCGAAGAGTCGACGAGCGCGACCGGCTCGCCCTCGCCGACGTCGGAGAATGTCCTGCGGAACGGCACTTCCATGACGGTGTGCCCGAACGCCATCTCGACGCGATCCGGCACGCGCTCGGAACGCAGGTCGTCCGACGATACCGAGATGCGCACGGACCCGAACCGGTCGATGTCGACCGACTCTGCGACGAAGACGTCTCCTTCCCGGCGCGCCTGGGAGAACGGCGGCGGAGCGAGCCTGCCCGCATCGATCCGCTCCCCCAACGCCGCCGGCTCGATCCCGCACGCCAGCGCGGCGGCGGCCGGCGCGAGCACGTCCCTGGCATGGAACGTCGCGAGCGGCCCCTCGAACTTCAGCACCTCCGGCTGGATGGCGTAGGCCTCAGACACGCCGCCAGAGCGCCAGGACGCCGGGAGCAGGACGCCGTTGTCTGGGCCGACCAGCACCGTGCCTCCGGCCGTGACGAGGCACAAGTCCTTGCGCGGGCCGCCCACCCCCGGATCGACGACCACCAGGTGTATCGCGTCCGGAAGCTGCCACACGCCCGCAGCGGCGACGGCCGCGGCCTTCCGGATGTCGTACGGCGGCACGTCGTGAGCAAGGTCGACGACCCTCGCCTGGGGGCACGCCTTGTAGATCACCGCATGGCAGATCCCGACCCAGGTGTCGCCCATGCCGAAATCGGACGTGAAGCAGATGATCGACTGCATGTCGGCTCCAAGCGTCTGTCGCGTCCAGGCCAGCCTTGTCGTACGATGGCACCACGGTGAGGAGGTGGCCAGCCATGCTGCGTCGTCCTGTCAGCATGATACCCGTGGTGGTGGCATTGACGCTCGTCGCGTCTCTTGCTCACGGCTGCTCGCAGCGGATCCTGCAGTACCGCGACTCCGGCCGCACGCTGCGCCTGTCAGAGGTGGCGGATCTTGCGCGGGCCACCGACCTGGGACGCGCCGGCCAGTCTGCGGCCGACGAAGCCGCGGACCTGAGAACCCAGGCTTTGACGGAGCTGCGCTCGCACGGGAAAGATGCCCAGCAGCTTGCAGACGCGCTGACCGCCCAGTTGCCGGCGGACTACCGCGGCGTTCCCGTGTACGTCGAACGCGCATCCGTCGACGGACGGGACTGCTGGATCGTCGTGGAGGCGAGACCTGCTGCTGGAGGCGGCGGCGCGCTATCCGCGCGCAGGTACTGGGTGTTCGACAGCTCGAGCCTCGCAGTGGTCGAGTCCGGCGCGCTCTGAGGCTCTGCTGGGCGGACTGCCTGCGCCGCGGCTACTGCTCCTCGACGGGGAAGATCGCCGTGATCCCCTCGCGTGCGACAGCCACGAACTCTGGGGCCGCCAACAGCGCTCCGTCGCTGACGTTGTAGATCTTGGCGCTCGTGAGCGCGTAGAAGTCCTTGCCTTTGGCGTTGAGCGAGTCCGTCAGCCGGCTCCCCTCGAGCACGTACATGTCGCCTTCGATCCGGTGATCCTTCGTGATGATCATGACCCGGACCGTGTCCTTCTTGGTGTAGACCATGCTCACTCCCCAGTCCGCCGCCCTCCGGCCAATCATACGCCCAGGCCATCAGCGCAACAAGACGGCGATCAAGACGCGATGCGTTCCAGCCATGCGCGCAGCCAACCGGCCAGAAGCAGCTCGGCGACGGTCAACAGCCCTGCAAGCGCCAGCTGCCTCCACGCGGCTCTCAGCCCATCCGCTGCTCGCTCGAACGGTGGCGCGAGCGTGACGAAGACCAGGTTGACCGCGGTCAGCGTGACGATGATGGCTCCGGCGACCGAAAGCGGATACACGAGCCCCGTCTCGGGCATGACCCAGTAGAGCACGGCGTAGGACGCGACGAGTCCGGCAAGCCACCACAGGCCGCGCCGGGCTGAAAGCAGCGGCGCGTCGTCCATGCGGCGCCACATCTGACCGTTGAGCATCGGCACGACCACGAGCGGCAGCGCCCATCCGGCAGCAAGCCCCGTGGCCAGCCGCACCGCGTTCGTCGTCTCTCGGATCCCTGCGTACGACGTCACGCCGTCCACGGCCATCGCAACGACCCCGGCACCACCGAGGACCATGAGCCACGGCGCCGGCAGCCGCGTCGGCCGGCGACTCTTCTCAAGCATTGCGATGACGAGGAGCGACATCGCGAAGCCTGCGTAGATCCCGGTGTCACGCGCGCACACGGGCAGCTGGACGCCGCCCGCGAAGAACGACCTGCCTGGAAGCTGGTGGCACAGCCCGTAGCCGAGCCAGTGGAGAAACGGATCCAGCACTTCGGCTCCCTGCCGCGAGAACAAAGACGGCAGGCTCCTTGCGAAGCCTGCCGTCCGGTCTTCGATGGTCGGGATGGCGGGATTTGAACCCACGACCTCTGCGTCCCGAACGCAGCGCTCTACCAAGCTGAGCCACATCCCGGCGAGGAGACATCATAGCGTGAGGGCTGCCGCCGGTAAAGTGAGGCGCCCCGGGCCTCTCGACCAAGGGCGCCTCGCGGCTCAGACAGCGTCTCGCGCTAACGGCGGCTGAGGTTCACGTGGCAGTGCGCACAGTACGTCGGCTTGTGGCACTGGAAGCACGGCTCCGCGCCGCTCTGCTTGACGATGTTCGGGTGATACGTCATCCACGGCTGCTTGGCGACAGCGCCCTTGTGGTGGCAGTTGTCGCAGAAGAACTGGCTGTGGCAGTTCACGCACACCGGCTTCGTCAGCTTCTTGGCCTGGAAATCGGCCTTGTGTGTGTCCTTGAAATCGGCCGGGTGCGGCATCGGCAGCTTGTGGCAGTTCTTGCAGAACTTCGCCTCCGTGCCGCCGGTACCGTGGCAGTACTCGCAGCTGTCGGTCTGGGCCTTGTACGCCGCCGAGTGCTTCGCGGCCTTGCCGATCGCCAAGTTCCGCGTCCAGTCAGGCGCCTTGTGAGACGTCGGGAGCGCCTTCAGCCTCGTGTGGCAGTCCACGCAGAACTGCTTGTCCTGGTGGCACTTCTCGAAGCACGGCGCGGTGCCCTTCGCCGCCACTGCCTTCGGGTGCTGCTTCTGCCACGGCACGCCGTTGATAGCGCCAGCGTGGTGGCAGTCCGAACACACCTCCTTGAAGGTGTGGCAGTTCGCGCACAGCTGCGGCGTCTTGCGGCCGGACACGTGGTTCTTCTTGAACGTGTCCGGGTGCGGCATCTCCATGCCGTGGCAGCCCCTGCAGAACTTGGCGTTCGTGCCGCCAGGACCGTGGCACACGTCGCAGCTGTCGATCGCCTTGAGCGCCGCGAGCGCGTGCTTGCCGGACGGTTCGGCCGCCTTCTCGCCGTACTTGGTCACGGTCAGCTTGTCACGCAGCCACTTCGCGTCCTTGTGCGAGCTCGGCAGCGGCTTGAGCTTGGTGTGGCACTCGACGCAGAACTTCTGGTCGTGGCACGCGCCGAGGCACGGGCTGACGCCGTTGGTGGTGACCGCCTTGGCGTGCTGCGTCTTCCAGACGACCTTCGGATCGTACTTCCAGTTGACCTTGGTGCCGTGGTGGCACTCGTTGCAGAACTGGTAGTTCGTCTTCTTGACCTGGTGGCACAGGTCGCACTTGTCCATCTTGGTCTTGGCGACCTCGGGGTGCGTCTTCTCCTTGAACTCCGCCGGGTGCGGCATCTCCATGCCGTGGCAGCCCATGCAGAACGTCGCCTTCACGTGGCAGGTCGCGCAATAGTCGACCTTGTCGACCGGGACGAGGTGGAGGCCCTCTTCTTCCTTCGCTTCCTCGGCCGCCTCGCCGTGCTCGCCACCTTCGGCCTCGGCCGCCTCAGTGCCTTCCTCAGCCTCGGCAGCCTCGCCCTCGGCCGGCTTGCCGGTCGAGCGGTCGATCTTCGCCATCGCGAGCTTCGCGTGGCCCTTCGGGTAGAAGCCCTTCTCCTTGTGAGACGGCGGCTTGAGCTCGAAGTCGGGCGTGTGACATGCCGAGCACTTGCCGGGGGCCTTGATACCGCCAGCCGGAGGCTCAGAGGTGAGCGTGTGGCACCGGAAGCACGCCGTCATCGACATGAAGTTCTGGTGCTTCACGCTCTTCTTGCCGGTCTTCGGGTCGGTAAGGGTCGGCTCCCAGTCGCCGCTCTCGTTGTGCGCGACGCGGTTGTGGCAGGCCGTGCAGTGCACTTCCTTCTTCTCGTGCGCCTCGTGGTCGATCTTGATGCCGGGGCTCGGAGTCACCTTGCGCGTCGCAAGGTTGTGGCACTGCGTGCACTGCCGGGAACCCATGTGGTGCTGATCCATGGCCAGGTGGCTGTCAGGGTTGAGCGGCAGCTCGAAGTTGTTCGTGACCGTCAACACCAGCTCGCCGAGGGCCTTGGCCTTGTAATAGGTGAAGCTGATCGGATCGGCATTCACCGGCTCGTGGCACGACATGCACGAGACCATGCTGTGCGACGACCTGTTGTACGCCGCAATCGAGTCGTCCTGGACCTTGTGGCACACGCTGGCGCAGAACCAGTAGGTCGACGTCGCGCCGAACGCGACGATGATGAACGCTGCGAGCGCCAGGACGACGACGCCTGTCCAGATGACGTACCGTGGTCGCCGTACCGGATCTTTGAACCCGGCCAAAGAGATCTTCGCCATACGCATCTCTCCTCGCTCGTCCCGGATCTCAGCGCTGCACACGCCAGGAGCGGCCCCTCGCGCCGCTGCATGCGCCTAACTGTATCCGAACCCTTGTGACGCGACAATACAAGCCGCTTGTGATTTCGCTTCGCAGAGCGCGGTTCCTGCCGCTCGATGCACGCATGCGTGACGCGTCAGGGCGGGCCAGGGCGGCGATCATCTGACCGCCATCGCATCCACCAGACGGTTGAGTTCGTTCATCGCCGCGGCGACCTGCCGAGCGGCCTCGGCCGCCTGCTGCGAGACGGAAGCGATCTCCTTCATCGAGAGCACCACCTGGTCGGATGCGCTCCGCTGCTGCTGGGTGGCGATCGATATCTGCTTCGCCGCGTCAGTGGTCTCCTCGACCTGCGAGACGATGCGCTCCAGGGCGTCTTGGGTGCTCTCCGCCAGGCGCTTGCCCTCGTTCACCTTGTTGGCGGCCTTCTCCGTCTGCATGATCAGCGCGGAGGTAGAGGCCTGGATCTCCCGGACGACCCGGCCGATCTCCTGCGTCGACTCAGTCACCGACTCGGCGAGCTTGCGGATCTCCTCGGCCACGACCGAAAATCCCTTGCCTGCTTCGCCTGCGCGCGCCGCCTCGATCGCGGCGTTGAGCGCGAGGATCTTCGTCTGCTCCGCGATCTCGTCTATGATCGTAAGGACGCGGCCGATCTCCTGGCTGCGCTCGCCCAGAGCGAGGATGCGGTCGGACGACTGCTGGGTCGTCAAACGGATCTCCTCGATGCCCTCGGCGGTCTCGTGCACGGCCTGAAGACCCTCTTCGGCGCTCGCCAAGGTGCGCTCCGCGATGCGCACCACCGCCGCCGAGTTCTCGGCGATCTGGCTGGACGTCTGCGCAAGCTCCTCGACGGTCGCGGACGTCTCAGTGACAGCCGCCGCCTGCTCCGCCGCTCCGCTGGCCTGCTGCTCCGTCGCGGCGAGGACCTGGGCCGTCAACGCCCGCATGTTCGTCGTCATCGCACGGATCTGGTCGAGCAGCGACGCCAGGTTCGCGAACACGCGGTCGGTCTCGGCGGCGAGCCCGTCGAGCCCTTTCGCGTCGTGGACCATCACCCCGAGCGTCTTGCCGGCCTTCTCGAGCACGTGCCGGAACGGCCGCTCCGACAGGCGTTGCGCCATCACGTGGCACGCGGTGCCAAGCGCTAGGCCGGCGAGGACGCACGCCACGACGAACATCGCGAGCGCGACCGCGCTCTTCGGGGTGACGAAGAGCAGTGCGAACGGCGGGAAAACCAGCCCGACGGCAGCGCCCGCCACGAGGAAGAGCACGAGCTCTCGCCTTCCCACATCGTTGCGCATCACAGACCTCGCTTCGTTCACGGCGGAAACGACGCGGACGACCCCTCGTCACGCACGCTCACATACTAGCAATTCGGCGGCAGGCTCGCACCGGTCGCACGGAGGGGCTTGCATATATACCGCCTGGGGTATATGATGCCGTGCAGAGGGATCCAGGAGGACACCATGCGCATGTACACCGTTGACGCAAGCGTTTGCGACCGCTCGCCGGCGTGCCCCGCTAGGCGGGTCTGCCCGAAAGGCGCGATCGTCCCACGTCCCGGCGGACCGTATCCGGGATACAATGGCTACGAAGTCGACGAGAGCCGGTGCGCGGGCTGCGGCATCTGCGCCCGCGTGTGCCCGACCGGCGCCGTCACCCCGGCCTGACAGGAGGACTGCAGGATGGCGAACCCCGTCGTGACGGTGGAGGTCTTCGACTTCCCGATCGAGACCAGTTGCTTCTCCGGTGGCTGAGGCCCCTCGTGGTCTCCGGCGGAGATCACCGAGATGGTCAGCTCTGAAGTCGAGTCGCGGTTCGGCGACGCAGCTCGCGTGGTGTATCTCGACACCACGCGGCCCGAGGTGCAAGCACAGCACGCGGAGATGATCGCGACGATCAAGGAGAACGGCTGGGTCTACCCGGTCACCGTCATCGACGGTGAGCCCGTGTACGAGGGCGCGGTGTCGTACCCCGGCATCCTGCGCGCCATCCAGTCCAAGCTCCAGCAGCTCGCCTGAGAGCAACGAACGCGGCCGCCGCTAGCGCGCGTAGCGCTTGTACAGACCCACGAGGCCTGAGTCCCAGAACACCTTGAGCGCTTCGAGCACGGTGTCGCCCGCGCCCAGGCTCGCGTCGTAGGCGGCGCGCTTCGCCGGGTCGCTCAGCACGGCGTACGCCTCGTTGAGCTCGACCATCGCCTCGTGAGCCGAGCGGTCCCCTGAGCTAGCGTCGGGGTGCCGTTTGCGGGCAAGGACCTTGTACGCCTTCTCGATCACCTCGGGTTCGGCGTCCCGCGCGACCTGCAGTATCCGGTAGTAGTCACGCACCTAGTGCTCCGTGCACCTGGCAGTAGGAGCGACCGATGGATCGAGGTAGATCTCCACGACGTCAGGGCAGCGCTCGTTCGCAAGCAGCATGGTCTGGGTGCAGATCCTGACCTGCGCCAGGGAGGCGTCGGCAGAGCCGGTGGCTGCGGCCGAGGCGTCGGACGCCCGGGGGTTCTGGTAGTCGGCGATCGCCTTGCTCATGAACCGCTGCCAGATCCGCGCCGGGAAGCTTCCTCCGGTCACCTTGATCCCGTGGACGTCGGTCATGGATACCTGGCCCTCGCGGTAGCCGACCCATACCGCGGTGCACAGCCGGCCGGCCCAGCCCACGAACCATGCGTCCCGGTACGCCTGCGTGGTCCCCGTCTTCCCGGCCGCCCACACGGGAAGCTTCGCGGCCTGTCCCGTGCCCTGCTCCACGACGTCGTGCAGCATCGCGCTCGCAGTCTTCGCTACCGCGGCCGGTATCACCCTCCTGTCCTCGCGCACTGGAGCGAGCACCACGGCGCCGGTCCGGTCGGTGACTTTCGTGATGGCGACGGGCTCCCGTCTGATGCCCCCGGTCGCCAGCGTGCTGTACGCGCTGGCCATCTCCAACGGCGACACGCCGGTGGTCAGGCCGCCCAGCGCGATCGCCGGATTCGGCTCGAGACGCGTGTCGATGCCCATCGCCTGAGCCATCTTCACGACGTTGTCGGGGCCCACCTTCATCACCAGACGGGCGTAGACCGCGTTGACCGACCAGTTGGTCGCCGCCGCGAGCGTCATGGCAGGGGCGGTCTTCTCGTTCTCGTAGTTCTGCACGCGCCAGATGCCGTCCTTGACCCGCGTCGAGTACGGCGTGGCTTCGAACACGTCCGTGGGCTTGACGCCCTGCGCGAGCGCGGTGACGAGCACGAACGGCTTGAACGCCGAGCCTGGCTGCCGCTTTCCTTGCACCGCGAGGTTGAACTGTCCCTTCGAGAAGTCCCGGCCTCCGACCATGGCAAGCACGTCGCCCGTGGCGGTGTCCAGGCAGACGAGCGCGGCCTCAGGATCGTCCTTGTCCGGCAACAAGGCATGAGCCGCTTCCTCGGCATGCCGCTGCAGCACAGGGTCGAGCGTGGTGTGCACCCGCAGGCCGCCCTCGAAGACGGTCTCCGAACCGAGGCGCTCGATGAGCTGCTGCTTGACGTGCTCCACGAAGTACGGAGCGAACTGGCCGCCCGCGTCGGGACGGGCGGCGAGCTTGATCCCGGCCGCAGCAGCAGCCGCGAATTGCTCTTCGGAGATCATCCCGAGCTCCCGCATCTTGCGCAGCACTCGGTCGCGACGTTCGCGAGCGGCCTCGGGGTGAGCGATCGGGTCGTACCGGGCCGGTGAGGCGATCACGCCCGCGAGCGTCGCCGCCTCGGAAAGGTCGAGGTCTGCGGCGCGCTTCCCGAAGTAGCGCTTCGCAGCGCTTTCGACACCGTACGCGCCCTCGCCGAAGTAGACGAGGTTGAGGTAGGTCTCGAGCACTCGCCGCTTGTCGGTCCGGGCCTCCAACTGGTACGCCAGCAGCGCCTCTTTCACTTTGCGCGCCAGCGTGCGCTCGTTGCCCGTGAACAGCAGCTTCACGACCTGCTGGGTGATGGTGCTCCCGCCTTGGACGGCCTCACCGGAGCTCGCATTTGCGCGCAGCGCGCGGACGATGCCCTGCAGATCGACGCCCTCGTGCTGGTAGAAGCGTTCGTCCTCGATCGCGACGACGGCGTCTTGGAGGTGCTGAGGCATCTGCTCGATCGGGATCACGGTCCGGTCTTGCTCCGCATGCCATTCGGCCAGGACGCTGCCGTCGGCCGCATAGACGACGGACGTCTCTGCGGGCTTGAACGCAACGCTTTGCGGATCCAAGTCGGGCAGCTGCCGGGAGAGGCCGTACAGGTAGAGGCCCGCCGCCGTGAACGTGACGGCAAGCACGCTGAGCAGAGCGGCGGCGGCTTTCAGCAACCGCTCGAACCGTGTCGCGAGCACGAGACGAGACCTCCGTACTGCCAGGGCTGCCCCATCGTCACCGCTCAGGTATCCTGACGGGAAACGCAGCCAAGGCGGACGCGAAGAATGGTAGCACGGCAGAAACCGAGCATCGGAACTCCATGGGCCAGCCGCATCGCCCGAGGCGCGTTCCTGCGCTGGCGCATCGCGTTGACGTCTGCGGTCGACCGCGCCACCGACCTCGTTGCCGCGATCGGCTCGAGCATCAGGCGGGCACGCGAGGCGACTCGGTCGCTCCTCGCCAGGGCATGGAGAACGGCGTTCATCGGCTGGCGGACGGCGTTGACGCGGTTCGCCGTCCATGCCCGGAAGGCGGTGCGCGGCCTCCGGATCGGCGGCATCAGGCGCGCGGCGCGCGCGTGGGTGCGTCCGTCGGCGGCGCCAGGACTGGACCTCCGGGACGTGCCAGCCGCGGTGGCCGCATCGGCGTGCCTGATAGCCGCAGCCGCTGGGTTCGCGGTGGCTGCCGGCCTCAGGTCAGGACCGTCCTTGTGGTCCTACGGCGCGACCGTCGTGGTCTGGTCTGCCGCGCGTCTCGCAGTGCTCAGGGCCCTGGCTCCCTCGGCGGGCATCGACGCGGGCGCGGCCTCAGTGTCTTGGGCGATCTCGTTGCCGCCGTTCGCCATCGGGGCGGTGCCAGGGCTGGGCCTCGCGGCGTTCGCGTTGTCCGCCGTCTTCGCTTACCGGGCGCTGGTCTCGTTCGACGCTTCCAGTCGAAACGCGCTCCGAATGGTTGCCTGGGCGTACGGGAGCCACGCCGCAGGCGTCGTTGCTGCGACGATCGCGAGCGCCCTGCTCAGCGGGTAGCGCCGCCTCACACCGTCGCGAGCTCGTCGGGCGCGGCCTGGCCGCGTCGCACCTCCGCCAGCACGACCCCCGCCAGCACGAGCGCGGCTCCGAACGCCTGTCCGGCCGACAGCCGTTCGCCGAGCACCGCTGCAGCGAACGCGATGGTGAACAGCGGCTCCGTCGTGGACACGATCGCGGCCTGGGCCGCGCCGAGACGCCTGATCGCCCCGAGGTAGAGCACGACGGCCGCGACCGTCGGGATCGCGACGATCGCGAGGAGCAACGCCCACCCGGATGCGGTCCAGCGCGCGGGAGAGAGGTCCTGCCCCGTCAACAGGCACGCCACCCCGATGGCGAGCGCGGACAGCGCGAACGTGTAGGTCATCAGGACGAGACGGGATCGGCCGGGAAGCCATCGGAACGACAGCACGTTGAAGACGGCGTACCCGAGCCCCGCACCCACTCCGAGCACGACGCCGACCAGGTCCGCGCGCACACCCGGCGCGAACGCTTGCACGACGAACGCGCACCCGAGGACGGTCAGCAGGATGGCAGCGGCCCGCACGGGAGTGAGCGCCTCGCGAAGGAACGCCGCGCTCAGCAGCGCGACGATCGCCGGATACGTGTAGAGCAGCACGGCGACGATGGACGCACTGGCGTGCTTGAGCGCGAAGAAGTAGCACATCGACGCTGCACCGTACCCGGTTATCGACAGCGCGGCGTAACGCCACAGGTCGGAGATGCCCGCAAAGAGCGGCGATGGGTCGCGGACGGCCTGGTACGCCCCCAGGAGCGCCGCGACGAGAGCGAACCGCCACGCGAGCAGCGGCATCGGCTGCATCCCTTGGCGATACGCCAGCGACGCCAACACTCCAAGTGTCCCGAAGCACGCAGCAGAGACCACGACGGCTGCGAGGGCAGCCCGTCTGCTCACCGCTCCTCCTTCGTCGTCCTGGCATGAACGGGCATCACGGTCGCACCGCTGCGGACGTGCGTCAAGCGGTCTTCGACGCTGCGTGCTACACTCGCTCACCGCCCGGCCGCACGCAACCTTTGAGGAGGCGTCTTGACCTTCGCTCAGAGCGCCAGACTGCGTTGGATCCCCGCCATTGTGTGGATGGGCGTGATCTTCTGGCTCTCGTCGCGGCCGGGCTCGGACGTGCCGAGCGGCATCGCGCCGTACGCCCACTTCGCGGCCTACGCCGTGCTCGGAGCGCTGGCGCTCGCGGGCTTCGCCGACCCAACACGCTGGCTCGCCGCCGCAGCGTTCGCATCGGCGTATGGCATCACCGACGAGCTCCACCAAGCGTTCGTCCCGGGCAGGACGCCGGATCCGGCGGATTGGGCCCTGGACACGGCCGGCGCGCTCGTCGGTGCGGCCGTGCTGGCCTGGTGGCTCACACACAGACAGGCGGGGCCCCGCGAGGAGCCCCGCCTGCCGAGCAGGGACGGCCGGTGACCCTTTGAAGCCTTACTGCGCGGCGAGCCACGCTTGCAGCCGCTCCGCCAGACGGAGCGCGAACGCGATCAGCGTCGGCTGAGGATCGTGGGCGTACTCGCCGTCCATCTTCTGCAACCGCATCTCGACGCGGACGAGGTTCCTGATCGCGTTTCGGACCCGCGCGCGCTGCTGCGCCCCGTCATCTGCGCCGGAGGCCGCACCGGCAGCGAGCCCCTGACCGGCCTGGCTGCCTGACGCGGTCCCCTGCTTCGACTGCATGCGCGTCTGCGTCGCAGACCCGGTGCACTGCTCGCAGGAGCCGTCCTGCAACCGGTCCTGGGTGCGTTCCCGCTCCCGGACGACGTCGGCATCATCAGCCGGCGGAAGCGTGTCCTGGCCGCTGCGCGCCTCGTTACGGAGCGGCTCGCCCTGCGCGGCTCCCGCCGCGCCGCCGCCCATGGCATATGCTGCCGTCGATGCGAACAAGACGCACGCCACAGCGACCGCGATCGTCTGCACTGACTTGCGCATCGCTCTCCTCCTTCGTTCCGCAGCTTCTATGCACGGGAACGAACCGCGGAGGGAGCGAGTGACGCTTCATTCGTTAAGAGTCTGTTGAGCGGGCTCACCTGGCGCCGGCGCCGTCGCCGCGTTGCGGGCCGGGAGCCGGCTGGATGCCGCCGCTCGGCTCTGTCGAGCTGCCGTGACCCTGGTTCGAAGACCCGCCTCCTCCGGGCGGGACCGCGCCGGAGGTGTCGCCGGAGCCGCTCCCCGGCGCTGCGCCGCTGCCTGGCCCAGCCGGAGCGGGCTGCGCGGTGCCGTTCTGGGGTGCACCCTGCTTGCCTTCGCCCCCGTCGACGGAGCCGTTGCCTGGACCCGCCGGATACTGGGGCGTGGAGCCCCCACCCGAGCGGTCATCCGTGCCGGCTCCGTCGCCCCCATCGGTCGGCGCGGCAGGCTTCGCCGAGTCGAGCCGGTCCAGCTCGCGCCGCAAGGCCGCATACGGATCCTCGGACGGGCCGCCCGAGGACAATCCCATGCTCTGCAGCGCAGCACGGAGATCCTCGGCGCTCAGCCCCGACCGCATGAGCTCACGGAGCTCGGCCGCGCGCCTCTGCTCGAACCGGGCCCGCAGGGCGTCCCGCAGGCCGCCTGGCGGCAGGACCGCGAGCGCGGTCTGTTCGGCCGCACGCTTGAGCGCGTAGGCGGCTTGGCCCGGAGCGGCCTTGGCAGCGGCGACGCTGGCTCCGCCGGCCAACAGCGTGACAGCCACGAGGAGCGCGGACGCGCGCATCGAGAGGGCGCGGAACGGCGCGAACCGGGCGTCTGCGCGCGCGACTGCGAGGACCTGTCTGCGAGCCTCGCGCTTCGCCTCACGCACGTCGGAGAGAAGCGCCGCCTTCAGCGCTGGGCGCAACGCCTCTTCGATCCTCTGGTCGTATTCACTCCGGGCGGCCATCCGCTTCCTCCGAAAGTATCCGCGCAAGCATCCTCACCGCGCGGTGCTGCATCGCTTTCACCGCTCCCTCGGTCTTGCCGAGAGCCTTCGCGACGTCGGTCACAGGCATGTCCCAGAAGAACCGCAGCGCGATCACCGCGGCTTGCTCATCGGTCAGGCGCCTCACAGCGCGACGCACAGTTTCGGCATCGCAGCGCGCGATCACGGCCTCGTCGACCGCTCCGGCGTCGGCGACCATCGCGGCGTCGTCCTCGCTGACGCGCTCGACCTCGCGCGCCATCCGCCGGTACTCGTCGATCACCGCATTGCGCGCGATGCGGAAGAGCCACGCCGCGAACGGAACGCCGCGGATGTCGTAGGAAGGCAACGCCTCCCAGGCCCGGATGAAGACGGTCGCTGCCAAATCCTTCGCAGTCTCCACGTCCGGTACACGGCTTCGGACGAACCCGTACACGCGGTCGTAGAACGCGTCGTACAGACGCTCGAAGGCCCGGGCGTCGCCCTGCTGCGCCCTTCTGACCTGCCTCTCAACGTCCTGCTGCCGCATCGTGGCTCCGGAACGCCGCCACGACGCCGCTACCTGGGATAACGGCTCGCGGCGCCGAGAGGTTACTCGCCTGCGTGGTACGTGGTACAATATGCGATCGTCGGTTGCATCCGTTGCAGATTCTCGACCGGGAGGACCCGCGTGAGCCCTCGTCCAACCATACGGCGTGTCGCCCTGGTCACGCCACCGTACCACAGCGGCGTCGTCGAGACAGCGGGCTCCTGGCCGAATGCCGCCTTCATGTACATCGCTGGCGCGCTTCGGGAAGCCGGCTTCGAGCCCGTCATCTACGACGCGATGACTGCCAACCACGACTCCGAGGCCATCTCCCGCGAGCTGGAGCGTATCCGGCCGGACATGGTGCTCACGACGGCGTACACCTCGTCCTATCCGAAGGCGGCCGAGCTGCTGCGGCTCGCCAAGCAGACGCTTCCTGGCGTCGTCACTGGCATCGGCGGAGTGCACGCGCACTTCATGTACGAGGAAGTGCTCGGGCAAGACGGCGACGCGGTCGACCTCGTCTTCCGCGGCGAAGGCGAACAGACCGTGCCGGAGGCCATCGCCTGCCTGAACGCAGACGACGACCTCGCCAAGGTGCGCGGCCTGGCATTCCGCGAAGGCGAGAGCGTCGTCGCTACTCCGGTGCGCCCCTTCGTCGAAGACCTCGACTCGCTGCCGACCGCGTGGGACCTCGTCGACTGGAGCCTCTACCAGTTCTATCCCATGCCGGACACCAAGCTCGCCGTCATCTCCACCTCTCGCGGCTGCGACCAGGCCTGCACTTTCTGCAGCCAGCAGGCGTTCTGGTGCCGGACGTGGCGCTCGCGCTCAGCCGAGAACGTCGTCGCCGAGATCGAGATGCTGCGAGACCGGTTCGGCGTCGGCGTCGTCATGTTCTCCGACGAGACGCCGACGCTCGACCCGAACCGCTGGCGCCGGCTGCTCGACCTGCTCATCGAACGCGAGGTCGGCATGCACCTGCTCATGGAGACTCGCGTCGACGACGTGCTCCGCGACCGGGACATCATGCCCAGGTACCGCGAAGCCGGCATCCGTCACATCTACGTCGGCGTGGAGCGCACCGACCAGGCGACGCTCGACCTGTTCAAGAAGAACACGAAGGTCTCTATGGGCAAGGAGGCCATCGACCTCATCAACTCCCACGACATGATCTCCGAGACCTCGCTCGTGCTTGGGCTTCCCGACGACACGAAGGAGACGATCGAGGCGACTTTCGAGCTCGCGCAGCACTACGACCCGGATCTGGCGTTCTTCCTCACCATCGCGCCGTGGCCGTACGCGGACATGTACGACGACCTGAAGCCGTACATCGTGAGCTACGACTACGAGGACTACAACCTCGTCGCGCCGGTCGTGAAGCCGAAGGCGATGACGACGGACGAGCTCATGAAGGAGATCATCGACTGCTACCGACGCTTCTACATGGGCAAACTGAAGCGGATACCGAGCATGTCCCCGTTCAAGCGGGACTACTTCCTCGTGACGATGAAGCTCCTCATGGAGAACTCGTACTTGAAGCAGTACATGGGCGGGCTCGGGAAGATGCCCGCCGAAGTCGCCGCGCTGGTTTCGGGACTCAAGACCGGCCCGGGCTCACGGGCGCAGTCAGCCTGACGGCGAGCACGCCGGTCCGCGCTCAGTAGATGCCGCTCTCTGCAGCCTGCTGCGGCGTGATGCCGAGCTGGCGGACCTTGATCTTGAAGTCGTGCGCGTTGGCGGCCATCGCCGTCGCGTCGTCGAGCGTGATCTTGCCCTGCTGGTAGAGCGTGAGCAGGCTCTTGTCGAACGTCTGCATGCCGTAGTACTCGCCGTCTTCCATCGCGTCCCGGATGAGGTAGGTCTTGTCCGGGTCGATGATGTACTCGCGGATCGTGCCGGTCATGACGAGCACCTCGACGGCCGGCACCAGGCCGCCGTTGATGGACGGGATCAGCCGCAGCGAGATGATGCCCTTGAGCGTCGAGGCCAGCATGAGGCGGATCTGCTTCTGCTGGTACGGCGGGAAGAAGTCGATGATGCGGTTGATCGTCTCGGTCGCGTCGATGGTGTGCAGGGTCGAGAGCACCAAGTTCCCGATCTCGGCCGCCGTGAGCGCCGCCGAGACCGTCTCGTGGTCGCGCATCTCGCCGATGAGGATCACGTCAGGGTCTTGCCGGACCACGTGACGGAGCGCGTCAGCGTAGCTCTCGGTGTCGATGCCGATCTCGCGCTGATTGATGATGCACTTGACGTCCTCGTGGAGGACCTCGATCGGGTCTTCGATGGTGATGATGTGGCCGTCACGCGTGTGGTTGATGTGGTCGATCATGGCAGCGAGCGTCGTCGTCTTGCCCGATCCGGCCGTGCCGGTCACCAGCACCAGGCCGCGCGGCTCGTCCGCAAGGCGACGGACGACAGGCGGCAGCCCGAGCTCCTCGATGGACGCACGCTCGGTGGAGACCCGTCGAAGCGTCATGCCGATGCTACCCCGTTGGTGGAATACGTTGACGCGGAACCGCCCGACGCCCCTAACCGAGTATGCGAAGTCGATCTCGCGGTGGTTCTCGAAGGACTGGCGCTGCCGTTCGTCCATCATCCCGAGCGCGAGCGTCCTTGTCGCCTCCGGAGTGAGCACGGGCAGCTCGCGCAGCACCACGAGCCTGCCGTTCAGCCGTATCGCAGGCGGGCTGCCGACCTTCAGGTGCAGGTCGGAGCTTCCCTTCTCGGCCATCAGCTTCAGCAACGCATCGATCTCAGCCATGGTTCCTCACCAGACGGACATCTCAAAGTCTCTACCAAGTGAGGATACCGCGTTTCGCGCTCGACGACACGATGTCAGGCTTCGCGCAGCGCCGGGATGCTCCAGCCGAGGGCAGAGATCGCAGCCAGGCCCGCACCGAGCCACGCGAGCGTGGCTGCCGCCCCATACCGCTGGGCGGACACGCCTGCGAGCGCGTAGCCCGCTACGAACATTGCATGCGTGAGGGTGCGCCAGACGGAGTAGATACGGCCGAGGCATTCTGCCGGCGCGTGCGACTGGAGGATCGTGCGCGCCGGCACGTAGAACCACATGTTCGCGACTCCTACGAGGAACACGAGGGGTATCGCCGCGGCGATCGTGCGCGTCGTAGCGGCGCCGATGAGCAGCAGACCCGCGGCGCCGAGCGCAGAGACGTACTTGCGGCCGGCGCTTCCAGGACCGCTTTGGCCGATGCTGACGCTTCCCACGAGCAACCCGACGGTGATCGCCCCATCGAGCGCAGCCAGTCCAACGGCGCGCCCCTCCACAGGCCCTGCGCCGAACTTCACGAGCGCAAGCGCGTGCAGCGCCGTGTTTGCGGCAGCCATCGGAAGCGCCGCTGCCGCGTAGGTCCCCGTGAGGGACCCGATGACGGCATGCTCGCGGATCTTCGTAAGACCTTCAGCCATCTGCTCGAAGAAGGATGGACCTTCCACAACTGCCGTCCGCTCCTTGCGAGGGACGCGCATGCTCACGATCACCAGCGCAGAGACGGCGAACGTCGCGGCATCCACGAAAAACGCGTTCGACGTCCCGAGACGCGCCACGAGCCCGGCGCCGATGGCGAGCCCGGCGATCTCGGAGACCGAGATGCTCGCCTGGTCCAGCGAGTTCGCCGCCACCAGATCCTCCTGGCTCACGAGGTCGGGGATGAGCGAGAAGCGGGCCGGCTCGAAGAACAGGGACGCCGTCGCGACCAGGAACGCGGCGGCGTAGAAGCACCCGATTCCGAGCCTGGCCAAGAAGGGGATCGCGAACACGAGAGCCGCTCGCACGACGTCGGCGGCGACCATGACCCGCTTGCGCTCCGAACGGTCGACCAACGCGCCAGCGGGAATCCCGATGAGCACTGCAGGCAGCGTCGTCACCGCGAGCGTGGCTCCGACGTGGACGAGCGATCCGGTGAGCTTGAAGACCAGGATGCTCGCGGCGATCTGGTGGATCTTGTCTCCCAGCACCGACACGAGCTGCGCGAACCACAGCTTCCGGTACTCCGCGTTCTTGAGCGGCTGAAGGATCCGCACCAGTCCCCCTCTTCAGATCGATCCCCCGTCGATCCGGGCCGAGCAGCCGCCTTCCCCTATGGCCTGCACGCTCCGACGTAGTCGGCCCGGTCGAGGCTCGAGATCCTCACCACGTCCCCCGTGTGCGGGGCGTGCACGTAGCGGTTGCCGCCGATGTAGATGCCCACGTGGTGAATCCGGCTGCGACCGAAGAACACCAGGTCCCCCGGACGGAGGTTCGCGCGCGATACCCGTTCGCCGCAGCCGTACTGTGCACGCGAGCTGTGCGGCAGGCTCACGCCCACCTGCGCGTAGACCCACATCGTGAACCCGCTGCAGTCGAAGGCGTCAGGACCTGCAGCGCCCCACCTGTACGGGGCTCCCAGCTTGCTCAACGCGATCTCCACGACCGACCCCCGAGGGGCCCGCACCGGATCGCCCAAGTCCGGCGGCGGAGTCCAGCTCCGGCGCTCCCGTTCACGCTCTTCTGCCTCGATGCGCGCGATCTCGTCTTCGAGTCCCGCCAGCCTCCGCTTGCGCTCAGCCAGCTGGGCTTCGATGCTGCGTTTGCGAGCAGCCATGATGTCGCGGTGCTGCCTGGCCTCCGCTTGCTGCCGCTTGAGCTCGGCCTGCGACTTCGCCAGCTCCGAGCGCGTCCGCTTGAGCGCAGCCACGGCCTCCGCGTCTTGCTGGTTCATCGACTTCAGCAGGTCCCAGGCCGTGACGAAGTCCTCGAACGTGGTCGCCCCGAACAGCAGGTCGAGAGTCCCGAGCGGTCCTTCGCGGTACATCTCGCGGGCGCGGGTGCCGAGCCGCTTCTCCAGAGAACGCTGCTGGGCGCCGAGGTCCTTCAAGCGCCGTTCCGTCTTCCGAAGCTTGCCGGTGACGGCCTCGTACGCGAGCTGCGCGTCGTTGTACTCCTCTGCAGCGATCTCGATCTTCTCGTCGAGCGCGGCGATCTCCGCCCTGACGCGCTCGGCTTGCTGCCGCTTCGACTCCGCGGGCGTCGCAGCGGCCGTGACCGGCGCCGCGGCAACGGCTGCTGCACACAAGAGACAGATGAACGCACTGGCAAATGACGAACGCACACGCACTGATCGGCTCCGTGCGGACTCAGACGGCGATGACCGGGGGATTATAGCACCCCCTCGCCCGTCCGCCCAAGCGCCCCCGTAAGGGCATCGACCAGAGATACCGCAAGCCGTTGGGCGTGCTCGTCGCTGGCGGGCTCCTCCAGCACTGCTGCAATCCGGACGGGCCTGTCTCGCGACGACGCGAGCGCCGTCACCATGCGGTTCGTCGCGCGCGCCGGGTCGCCGAGCTCGATCCGTGCGGCTGGCAGGGCACCGTCAGCCGCAGGCTCTCGGACAACAAGAACGCGGACGTCTTCGTCTGCGGCCGCGTCCTCGGGCCGGCGAACGACCACGCGGGCGCTCTCCGAGATGGCTTGCATCAGGTTGGCGGCGCGCTCGCACACCGCGCGCATCGCAGGATCGGCGCACTCGATCGCGACGGAGAACCGCTCGAGAACCGAGGCCGCCCTGGCGGGAGCGGGCCTGAGCTGGGCCGGCACCGCGGGATCCTTGCCTGCCCACACGTGACGCAAGCGTTCCAAGGCCCTGATCGTCTCGTCGCCGGCGACGCCGTCCACCGGCAGCCCGGCGTTGAACTGGAACTCGCGCACCGCGCGCTCCGTGCACGGCCCGAAGATGCCGTCCACCTCGCCGCACGGAAAGCCGAGCACGTTGAGCGCCGACTGCAGCGTGACGACGTCGGCGCCGTGCAAGTACGGATATCGCAAGTACAGAGTCCGGTCGCCGAGCGTGAACGTCGCGTCCACGAGCGCGGCCCACGTCTTGGGTCCGACGACGCCGTCCTCCACAAGCCCGTGCGAGCGCTGGAACGCCCGGACGGCTTCCAGGGTCGCGCCCTGGAACACCCCGTCGACGCCGGAGCGGCCCAGGTCGTACCCGAGCTTGAGCAACCGCTTCTGCACGTCTTCGACGGCCGCGCCACGCGCTCCCCGCCGGATCTCGATGGCCATCGCTCAACTCCCAGCCCGCGCCCGTGCGGGCCCCTAGTAGAGGTCTCGATGGGCGCGGAACCGCGCCACGTTCCCCTGCAAGTGCTCCCGGTGAGCGCGCAGCCGGTCCTTGAGCGCCCGCAGCTCCATCTCCACGGCGACGTCGCGCTCATACCGGTAGCCGCCGGCGCCATCGAAGTCTAGCACGAGGGCCGCGACGAGCGCCCGCAGGATGGCCTCGGCGCGGTCTTCTGCAAGGCCGGTCTGCCGGACGACGTCTAGGACCTGCACGGTGTCGCCCGGATGGCGGCCGAAGACGTCCATGACCGCCACGACATCGTCTTCGGCCTCACGGCACGACGCCAGCTGAGCGAGCGCCCGCGCAAGCGTCACGCTTCCTCCCCCGAGAACGCGCCGACGTCCGTCACCGCGCCAACACCGCTTTGTTCTTGCCCTGCCGCTTCGCCTCGTACATCGCGCGATCCGCCGCGTCGACGAGCCGCGCGACCGTCTGCCCGTGCACCGGGTACGTGGCGACGCCCAGAGACACCGTGCGGCGGTCGCGGGCACCGCCGTGGTCGACTTCGATCTCGTACGCCTCCATGGTCTGGCGGATGCGCTCCGCGACGCGCAGCGCGCCCTCCGCGTCCGTCTCTGGCAGCACGATGACGAACTCCTCGCCGCCGTAGCGGGCCGCCACGTCGATCTCCCGGAGGTTCTGCCTGATGATGCCGCTCACGGCTTTGAGGACCTGGTCCCCGCGCGGGTGCCCGTACGTGTCGTTGAACTGCTTGAAGTCGTCGATGTCCATCATGATGACTGACAGCCGGTGCCCGAACCGCGCCGCGCGGCCGAGCTCCTCTTCGAGGCGTTGCAGCAGGTAGCCGTGGTTGTACAGGTCGGTCAGCCGGTCCGTGACCGACAGGCGCTCCAGCTCCTCGTGCAGCAGCGCGTTCTGGAGCGTGAGCGAGGACTGGTTCGCGATCACCTGCAAGCGGTCCCGCTCAGCGACGTCGAGCTCGCGGTAGGTCGTCCACGCCACCGCCAGGACGCCCAGGATCGAGTCGCCGGCTCGCAGGGGAACCGCCGTCTGGGACCGGATCTCCTCCGGCTCCACGACCCACCGGGCGAGCTCGCTCCCTTGCGGCACGTCCGCCTGCTGCGTGAAGCCGTCCCTGAACGCCGCCCCAAGGATGGTCTCGGAGACGGGCACCACTTCCCGGAACCACTCGTCCGGACGGCCCTGGCAGGCACGCAAGCGCAGCGTCCACGTCTCTTGGTCGAAGAGGTAGACGCACGAGATCTCTGCGCCGAGGATCCCGTTCGCGCCGTCCACTACGAGCGAAGCCACGTCGTCGACGCTCGAGAAGACGGTAAGCGCCTTGAAGAACTCGTGCGTGAAGAAGATCTCGGCGAGCCGGTTCTCGAGCTCCGCGTTCGCGCGCTCCAACGCTTCCTTGCTCGCCTGCAGCTTCCGCTCGTGGCTGCGGATCTTGTCGTACGCGACCTGCAGCTCGACGAATATCTTCTCTTGCTCTTCGCTGCGCTTCTTCGCGACCAGCAGGTCCCACACGAGCTCCGCCCCGGAGCCCGTGATGACGTCGACGCCGGGAATGCTCAGGCCCGACAAGCCACGCGAGATGGCCGGGTCCTCCGAGAGGTCGAGGATGAGATCGAGCCCCTCGATCTGCGCGAGGTCGTCGCTTTCGGTCGTCACGAAGATCCCGAGGTCCTCAGCAAGCCGCATGGCTGGCGCGTTCAGGCTCGAATCGAACACGCCCACCACCCTGAGGTCCTCGACCTCCGTGAGCAGCCGCAAGACGGACGTGGCGCGCAGCCCTCCGCCTGCGATGACCACGCCGATGGGCCCGTTGCGCCTCCGTACCGCCGACCCCGCCGCGTCTATGCCGTCGACCATCATCGTGCCACGGACCTCATAGCTCCCGGATGCCGTACAGGTAGCTCCGCACGATCACCAAACCGGTGTCGAGGTGGAACTCCATCGTACGCGCATGGCTTCCGCCTGTATCTTCGGCAAGCACGGGGATCTTCAACAGCCCGAGCTGGCGTTTGACTTCCTCGACGTTCCTGTCGCCGATCGACGCCATCAGGGTGTCGCCCTTGAACATCGCCGCTCCGCCGGCGATCTTCGCGACGAACCGCTTCAGCCCAGCGCCCTCACCGAGCAGAGCCACCATCCGCGGCAGCGCGACCGACGCGAACCGGTCCGGATTGCCGTCGACCGTCGTGCTCTGCGGCGTCGGGAGCATGACGTGCGCGAGCGCCCCCCTCCTTCGCGCCGCGTCCCAGACCGCGACGCCGACGCACGAACCCAACGCAGGGGTGAGCAGCACCTGCGGGTGCTCCGCGAGCGCGAACTCCCCGGTGTTCACGAGCACGACTCGGCGTCGCCCTCGTGACCCCACGCTGCTTGCGAGCCGTCCAGCACCGCTCCCCCGCTCACACGACGCCCAGCTTGCCGAGCATGACCTCGAGGCTGTCCGGATCCGGCATGTACAGGACCACCGCGTCCACCCGCTCCTCCTCTGTGGAGAAGGTGATCTTGACCAGGATCGCGGTGTCGGCCTTCATGCCGACTTCGGCCGCGATGGAGTCCAGGACCGCGCCAGACATGTCGAACGCGAAGGCCGGCCTCGAGGGCAAGATGGTGAGATCGGCAAGACGGCCGATAGCAGTGAGGTACGCAGTCACGAGGACGAACCCCGTCTGAGCGATCACGCTCTCCTCGGCCGCTCCGAGCGACGTGGTCGATCCGACGGGCCGGCTGTGCAGCAGGTCGACGAGGCCGAGCAGCGCTTCGCGCGTCGCCAGGAACAGCACGCTTCCCTCGACGTCGCCGAGCAGCCGGGAGAACACGGCCCCGACGAGAGCCTCCGGACCGCCCAGCGCGTGCGGCACGTCCGCCACCGGGATGAGCCTGATCTCAGGGACGTCGATGTCCACGGGCCGCCCCGTTATCTGCGCGAGCGCCGTCGCGGCATGCCCGGCGCCGATGCTCCCCATCTCGCGGATGGCGTCGAGCTGCAGCTCCGACAGAGACTCCGGCCTCACCCTCGCGCACCTCCCCTCTCGAACAGCGTCCGCGGGTCCAGAATCAACGCCACGCTCCCGTCGCCGAGCACCGTCGCGCCGCCGAGACCCCGGATGCGCTTGAACAGCGGGGACAGCGGCTTGATGACGACTTCCTGCCGAGCCACCAGCCGCTGGACCGCGAGCGCGTTCCGCTCCCCAGCCACGTCTACGAGCACTATGTGGTCCTTCTTGCGCGGCTTGCGCCTCGGCTCGTCCGACACCGAGACGAGCTGGTCGAGGCGCCAGACGGGGACCACCGCCCCGTCGCGCAGCACGATGCACGGCACGTTGTCGACGGTGGTCGTGCGCACTTCGTCCGTGGGCAGCACCTCTGAGACGGCCGAGAGCGGCAGCGCGAACACCTGCTCCGCCGCGCCGACCAGCAACGCCGGCACGATGGCGAGCGTCAGCGGCAGGTTCAGGACGATCTCGAGACCTTTGCCCTTCTCCGACTTTATGCCGACCGTACCGCCCAGGTACTCGATCTTGCCCTTCACGACGTCCATGCCGACGCCGCGGCCAGACACTGCGGTCGTCTTCTCGGCAGTCGAGAATCCAGGCGCGCACGTCAGCATCAGGACGTCCTCGTCGGAGAAGCTGTCGCGGTCCTCCGGGGACACGAGCCCACGCTCGACGGCCTTCTTCCAGATACGCTCGACGTCCATGCCTCGTCCGTCGTCGGAGACCGTGACCCGGACCTGGTCGCGGTCGCGCTCCGCGCTGAGCGTGATGCGGCCGCGTATGGGCTTCCCGACGGCTTCGCGCTCACCGGGCGGCTCGATGCCGTGGTCGACCGCGTTGCGCAGGAGGTGGACGATCGGGTCGCCGATCTCGTCGAGCACCGTGCGGTCGATCTCGATGTCGAGGCCCGTCATGTCGAAGTCCACCTGCTTGCCCAAGTCGCGAGCGAGGTCCCGCACCATCCGGGGAAAGCGGTTGAAGATGTTCCCGACGGGGACCATGCGCGTCTGCATGACCTCGTGCTGGAGCTCGGCGCTGATCTGCTGCAGCGACGACACGGCCTCGGCGAGCTCGTGGTCGTCGCGCTCGCGGGCGATGCGCTCGAGACGTGCGCGCAAGATGACGAGCTCGCCGACGAGGTTCACCATCGTGTCGAGGTGGCCTATGGACACGCGCACCGTCTGCGTCTCGGCAAGTTTGGGCACGATCCGCCGCTTGCCCTCGCCGGACTCTTCGGCCTCGGCGCGCACGGCCGGCTTGCGAGACGCGTCGACGGCCACTTCGACCGACGCGATCTCGCTGATGCCGAGAAGCGCGCGCTCGATGGCCTCAGGGGGCTCGACCGTCTGGACGATCACGACGAACGTGCGGTCGAACCGCTCGTCCTCGATGTCCCGGGCGCTCGGCTCGGTGTCCAGGACCGTTCCCATGTGCCCGAGCCGCTTGATCGCCATGTAGGCACGCACTGACTTGAGCACGCTCGTCGGCTCGACGGTCACCGACACCCGATAGACGGTCCCAGTCCCCGCTGCAACGCCCGAGGCTTCAGGCTGAACGGACTCGGCCTCCTGCGGCCACGCCGGTCCGAGCGGCCCGCGCGCTTCCGTCCGCGCGACCAGGTCAGCGACGATCGAGGCCGCGTCGTAAGCGCCCCGACCCTCGCTCTCGTCGTCGATGAGCTCCTTGACGGCGTCCACCGCACGCAGCATCAGGTCGATGAGCTCGGCGTCGACCGCCTGCTCGCGCTTGCGGACGGTGTCCATGAGGCTTTCCATCTTGTGGGTCAGATCGGCCGTGCGTTCGTAGCCCATCGCCGCGGCCATCCCCTTGAGGCTGTGCGCGCCTCTGAAGACCGTCTCCACGGGCTCGAGGTCGTTCGGGTCGGCTTCGAGCGCCAGCAGACCGTCGGTGATCGACTGGAGGTAGTCCGCGCTCTCCGAGAGGAAGACCTCTTTGTACGCCGACATGTCGTCGCTCATGCGCCCACCTCCTGGCGGCAGGACCGCCGGATCTCCGCAGGGATCCTGTCGAGAGGGACCACCTTGCTCACGGCTCCTGCCTTGAGAGCGGCCTTCGGCATCCCCCACACCACGCTCGTCGCCTCGTCCTGGGCGATCGTGACGCCGCCCTGCTCTTTGATCGCCACGAGCCCTGCGGCCCCATCGGACCCCATGCCCGTCAAGACCACGCCGACGACGCGATCGCCGAACGTACGCGCCGCGCTCTCGAAGAGCGGGTCGGCCGCCGGTCTGACCCCGTGGAGCGTGGGGCCTTCCTCGAGCCGGATGCGCGGCAGAGCGCCGTGCTCCACCACCATGTGGGCCCCGTGCGGAGCGACGTACCCCCTTCCCGGTTTGATGCTAGAGCCGTCCGACGCCTCGGAGAACTCGATACCCGAGACGTTCGCCAGCCGGCGCGCAAGGGACTGTGAGAAGCCGGACGGAAGGTGCTGCACCACGAGGTACGAGCACGGCAGGTCTGGACCCAGAGCCGAGAACACGCGCTCCAACGCAGGCGGGCCGCCCGTGGAAGCCGCGACAGCCACCACGCGCTGCAGCGACGATGCTGCGCGCGGGACGACAGTGGACTCCGCGCCCCTGAGGGGTCCACGCGCCGCAGCAGGACCGGCCGGCACGCGCTTGGCCGGATCGACCCGATAGGCGGTCTTGATCTTCTTGATCATGACCTCGGACAGCTCCGTGAGCGACGTGGCGACGCCTTGCCTCGGCTTCACGACGAAGTCGGACGCGCCGGCCGCAAGCGCTTGGTAGGTGGTGTCGGGGTCGTCGAGGCTCGACAGCATCACCACGCGCGCCGGCGTGGACTTCATCAGCACAGGGAGGGCTTCCAGCCCCGTGAGCTCGGGCATCTCGATGTCGAGCGTGATCACGTCGGGCTGCAGCTCGACCGCACGCTCCACGGCCTCGACGCCGGTCTTGGCGCTCCCAACGACTTCGATCCGCGGATCGACCGAGAGCGCCCGAGACAACATCTGCCTGATGAGCGCGGAATCGTCGACGATGAGGACCTTGATCGTCGGCAGCGTGTGCATCGGCGCTCATCACCGCGGCGCAGACTGGAGGCACTTCTTGACGGTCTCGAGGACCTTCGTGGGCTGGAACGGCTTCACCAGGAAGTCCATGGCGCCCGCCTCGAGCGCCTCGACGATGAGCTTCTGCTGCCCCATCGCGCTGACCATCAGCACGCGGGCGCTCGGGTCGTGCTCCCGGATCTTCCGCAACGCCTCGATGCCGTCCATCTCGGGCATCGTGATGTCCATGGTGGTCAGGTCGGGACGCACTTCCAGGTACTTCTCGACGGCGTCCCTGCCGTTGACCGCCTCGTGGATGATGTAGCCCTCCTTCGACAAGATGTCGCGGATCATCATCCGCATGAACGCAGCGTCGTCGACGACCAGCACTGACCTAGACATCGACGGTCGCCTCCTCGGCCGCATCAGCCGCGGTGAACCCAACGCTTGGCACGAGCTTGTCCGGCAGGAGCAGTATGACCAGACGCCCCTCGTGATCGGCCACGCCCTCGAACGCCTCGGCAAGGTCGCTCGCAGCCATCGATTCGGGGGGCTGCATCACGGCGGATACCGGGATGCGAGCGACTTCGTGCGCGGAGTCAACCGCGAACCCTACGAGGCCGGTCGCGGTCTCCGTCACGATCACTCGGGCTGCAGAAGAGCGCTCGGACGGAGCAGAGAACAACCTGTGGCCGAGATCCACGACGGGCACGATCTGGCCGCGCAAGTTGATGACGCCCTCCACGTAGTCCGGGGCGTGCGGTACGGGCGTCGGCTGCTCGTATCGGATGATGCTCGTGACCCGCTCGACCGGCAGCCCGTACTCCTGGTCACCAAGCGTGAACAGCACGGCCTGCCTGACCGCGTCGCCAGCCTTGCCTTCCATCCGTGGCTCCTACTCCACCTTGAAGCGACGCACGGACTCCTCGAGCCGCCGCGCCATCTCGGCGAGCTCTTGAGCGGAAGAGGAGATCTCCTCCATACATGCCGTCTGCTGCTCGGCGGCGGCAGCCGTCTCCTCTGCAGAAGCGGCATTCTCCTCTACGACCGCTGCGATGTCGTGCATCGCCTTGTCCACCTCGACGGTGCGCCGCGCCTGGTCTGCCATCGCGGCGGCGATCTCCTCGGCCAGCGTGGCCGTCTTCGTCACCGCCTCCGTGATGCTGCGCAACGCCTCGCCCGTGCGTCCGACGACCTCGCTGCCAACGAGCACCTCGCTCGCACCGAGCTCCATGTACTTCAGCGCCTTGGCCGTCTCCGCCTGAACGTCCTTGATGAGCTCGCCGATCTGCTCGGCAGCCTTGCCGGAGCCTTCGGCGAGCTTCCGGACCTCTTCAGCGACGACCGAGAATCCGCGCCCGGACTCGCCCGCACGGGCGGCCTCGATCGCAGCGTTGAGCGAGAGCAGGTTCGTCTGGTCCGCGATCGACGTGATCACGTCCACGATCTGCCCGATCTGCTCCGAGCGCTTGCCGAGCATCTCCACCGACTCGGCGAGCGTCTCGATGGCCTTTCGGACATCGTTGATCTTCTCGATCGCCTCGGTGGTGGCCTGCTCGCCCTGGAGGGCGGCCTTGGCGGCCTCCTCGCTCGTCTTGCTCGCCTCTTCCGCGCGCCGCGCCACCGCGTTCACCGTGTCGGTGATCGACTCCATCGCCGAGGTCGTCTCCTCGACCTTGCGGGACTGCAGCTCCGCGCCGTGCGCAATCTGCTGCACCGACGACGAGATCTCCATCGACGACGAGTTGATCTCTTGCGACGACGCCGACAACTGGGTTGCAGCGTTGGTCACCTGCTCCGAGGAGCGGCGGACGCCAGCGGCGATCTCGCCGAGCGACTCGATGAGGTGGTTGCAGTCCTCGACGAGCGTCCCGATCTCGTCGTCATGAAGCTTGTGGGCGCGTACGGTGAGGTCTCCGTCCGCGGCCTTGGCCATGACCCCGCCGAGGTCGTGCAGCGGATCGAGGATGCGGCTTCGGAACGCACGCCACCAGGCGAACTGGCCCGGAACAGCGCACAGCAGCATGGCGATAGCCCCGAAGACCGCCGTGTAGAAGAGCTTCTCGCCGTGGATGCCAAGCACCACCACGGCGAAGAAGCCAGTGATGGTCAAGCCGATGGCGACCGCTGGACCGATCGTGGCCCAGGTCCACAGAGAGAACGTGAGCAGCAGTCCCTTGCGAGCGTTCGAACCCGGCTGGAACGTGCCCTCTCGTGCCATGTACGACCCCTCCTCGGAACAACCGTTCGCCCTCGCGCTCCTAGCATACTACACGCCGCCCACCGACCGTCTCAGGGGTGAGAGGGCGGCTTGCGGTAGATCCGCTCCCGCCCGTTGACGAGCTCGAACTTCGGAGCGCTCGTCGGCGGGATGCGCTCGCTCCTCCCTAAGACCAAGTAGCCGCCTCTCGCGAGAGCCGACCAGAACACACCCAGCAACCTGTCTTGCTCCTGCCGGTTGAAGTAGATGAACACGTTGCGGCAGAAGACGACGTCCACGACGTGTATCGGCGTATCCGTGAACAAGTTGAGCCGTTGGAACCTGCACACGCGCGTGACTTCCGGCCTGATGACGAACGTCTCGCCCCGCTCCTCGACGAAACGCCTCCTGTCCGCAGGGGGGATGTGCGCGAGCTGCTCGGACGGGTACTCGGCGCGACGCGCGACCTCGAGCGCCTTCGAGTCGATGTCTGTGCCGAGGACCGACAGCAGGAAATGCGAGCCCGCCTCTCCTATACCGGCGAGGAACGACATGGCGATCGAGTACGCCTCCTGGCCCGTGGAGCAGCCAGCCGACCACACACGGATCATCCGCTGGTGCCTGCGCCGCTTGTCCTCCAGCAAGCGCGGGATGATCTGTGAGCGGAAGACCTCGAAGACGCTCGCGTCGCGGAAGAACTGCGTCACGTTGATGGTGAGCGCGTCGATGAGCTTCGCGTACTCCTCCGGGTGTTCGTCGATGTACGCCGCGTACTGTCGGTAGCTGTGAAGACCGAGCGCGTTCAAGCGCGAGGCGAGCCTCCTTTCGACGTACCGTGCGCGATACTGCGCGAGGTCAAGGCCGCGCTCGTCGCGGATCTTCGCGATGATGCGATCGAGGTTGCCGCGGTAGACCGTCTCGGTCGCGTGGGATTCCATCCGCCTCCCGCCTGCTCCTTCCAGCGCCTCCATTGTAGAATACGCCCTGACCGCTTCCTCCGGACAGGAGGGCCGTTGCATCGGATGCCCCGACATATCCGCGTGCTCGCGTGCCTCGGCGCCCTCGTCGCGTTCGTGCTGAGCGCAGGCGCGGCAGCAGCCGTCGCGCAGGATTTCGCGACGCGGGACGTGCTGCCCCCCGGGTCGGCCGCGGGAGGCGCGGAATTGAGCGGCGCCCGCTCGCATGAGGCGCGTGAAGCCCTGCGCTCCGGCCTGCTCGATCCGCTCGACGAGCCCGTCACCGTCGTAGCCGGCACCCAGACGGCCGACGTGAGACCCGCCGACTTCGTGCAGGTCGACATCGACCGCATGCTGGCTTCGCTCTCGCAGGCCAAGAGCGAAGCCCGCCTTGGCCGGCGTCTCGTGGCCAGGCTGACCCGGGAGCCCTACGGCAGGCGTCTGCCAGCCCAGACGCGCGTCGACCGGACGGCCCTCGACGCGTGGGTCGCCGAGTTCGCCGCGCGCGTCGGCGCTCCCGCAGTCGACGCCACACTCGTCGTGCAGGGCCGCAAGCTCGTAGCGGTGCCTGAGCGACCCGGCCTGTCGATCGATGCACGCCGCGCCGCCGACGCTCTCGCCATAGCGCTGGCGAGCGGCAAGACCCGCGTCGAGCTTCCTATAGAGCGCATCGAGCCGCGCGTGACGACCGACGACCTCGGCACGGCCATCCTCGTGCGTCGCGCTGACCGGCGGCTGTTCCTGTACGAGGACGGGCGCCTCGTGAAGGTCTACCGGGTCGCCGTGGGCGCGCCCGGATACCCGACCCCGCGGGGACATTGGCAGATCGTACGCAAGCGCTACATGCCGACGTGGGGCAACCCGGGATCGGATTGGGCTAAGGACATGCCGCGCTTCATCCCGCCGGGACCTAACAACCCCCTTGGCACGCGCGCGCTCGACCTCGACGCCCCGGGCATCCGCATCCACGGCACGAACAAGGACTACTCGATCGGCACGGCCGCCTCGCACGGGTGCATGCGCATGCACCGGTGGGACATCGAAGACCTCTACGACCGCGTCGCCGTAGGAACGCCGGTGTTCATCATCGACTGAGGCCGTGCGGAGCCCGGTCCTCGATCTCGACCCGCCTCGTCCACCTGATGCCGGCCGCAACCAGCGCACGCTCGACCCGTTCGGCATCCGCGAGCGGCGCGCGGATCGCGATGCCGCACAACGCCCCGAGCGTCTTCGGCGTCGGCACCGCGACGACGGGAACGGCGGCCTCCAGGAGGGCTCGCTCCGCTGCGAGGGCGTCGTGCGTGGTCTCGAACCCGAAGACCGTGAATCGCGCCATCACGCCAGGCACACCTCGCGCACCGCTTCCACTGCGGCGTCCACGTCGGCCTCTGTCACGCCGCGCCCGACGCTGAACCGCACCGCACCGGTCTCCGCGGTGCCCATAGCCGCATGCGCCGCAGGCGCGCAGTGCAGGCCTGCGCGCACGGCGACGCCGTACCGGGAATCGAGCTCGTAGGCGAGCCGGTCTGGCTCGACCTCCTCGTGCACGACGCTCACCACGGGAGCGCGCTCCTCGCCGAGGACCGGGCCGAGCACCCGCATCCCCGGAATCGCTGCAAGGCCCTCAAGCAGGCGGCGAGCGATCCGCTGCTCCTGCTCGAAGAGCTCGTCGGCTTCGCGGCCGAGCACGGCGACCCCGGCGGCAAGGCCCGCGATGGCAGGGACGGGCGGCGTGCCCGCCTCGTAGCGGTCAGGCCGGACCACGGGCATCGAGAGCGCGCCCGAGTCCCCGCCGCTTCCGCCTTGCACGAGCTCGCGCACCTCGAGGCCGGGAGACAGGTACACGACCCCGATCCCTTGCGGGCCGAGAAGACCCTTGTGCCCGGAGGCGACGTACGCGTCGGCGCCAAGCTCGGCGAGGTCCACCTTCAGATGCCCTGCCGCTTGGGCGCCGTCAGCGACGAGGACCGCCCCGTGCTCGTGCGCGATGTCCGCGAGGTCCGCGACCGGCTGGATGGCGCCGGTCACGTTCGACGCGTGCTGGCAGACCACGGCCCGCGTCGGAGCCTCCGCCACGAGCTCCTCCGCGGCGTCCAGGTCCACCCGCCCGGCCTCGTCGACCGGCATCTGCACGACCTCGACGCCGCTCGCTGCAAGCGCTGCCAGCGGCCGAGCGACGGCGTTGTGCTCGACGCTCGACACTACCACGCGGTCGCCAGGAGCAAGCAGGCCCTTCAGCACCATGTTCAAGCCGAACGTGCAGCCCGGGACGAACAGCAGGTCACGCGGGTCGCGCACGCCGAGGAACGCCGCGACCGTGCTGCGGGCCTCGAGCACGAGCCGCGCCGCCTCGAGCGCGAGCCGGTGCGCGCTGCGGTGCGGATTGCCGCCCGCCGGGCCGAGCGCGCGCGCCATCGCATCGAGGACCTCGGGCGGCTTCGGCCACGAGGTGGCGGCGTGATCCAGGTAGATGATGCCGTCGTGAGCCATGCGTCAGGAATGCCCCTCGCCTGCCATCATCTCCACCGCGTGCTCCAATTGGTCGGCGACGATCGCGAACGCCTCGCGCGCGCCTTTCTCGCTGCCCGGGAGATTGACGATGAGCGTGCTCCCGCGCTGCGCGGCGACGCCCCGCGACAGCATCGCTCGCCGGGTGGAAGCCATGCTCTCTGCCCGGATCGCCTCCGCGATGCCCGGCACCTCCCGGTCGGCCAGCGACATCGTCACTTCCGGGCAGACGTCGCGCGGCCCGAGCCCCGTCCCGCCGGTCGACAGCAGGACGTCGACCTGGTCGACGTCGCACATCTCCGTGATGGCGAGCGCGATCGCCTCGGCGTCGTCGGGCACGACGTGGTAGGCCGCCACCATCCAGCCGCGCGCTTCCACCAGGTCGATGAGCGCCTTGCCGGCGGTGTCTTCCGCCTCGCCCCGTGAACGCGTGTCAGAGCACGTGAGCACACCGATCCTCAGCATCTATGCCTCCCCGAGCCGCTCGACCTCGATAGCGTCGCCCACGCGTACCGTACCACCGCGCCGCACGACGGCGAAGATGCCTTCGCGCGGCATCACGCAGTCGCCCGCCTGGTAGTAGATGGCGCACTTCGTGTGGCAGACCTTGCCGATCTGGCTCACCGCGAGAACCGCCTCGTCCCCGACGCGAAGCACCGTCCCCACCGGCAGCGCCACCAGATCGATGCCTTCCGTCGTGATGTTCTCGGCGAAGTCGCCCGCATCGACGTCGAGCCCCTTCGCACGCATGGAGTCGATCGACTCGCGGGCGAGCAGGCTCACCTGCCGGTGCCAGTCGCCGGCGTGCGCATCCCCCTCGAAGCCGCGCCCTTCGACGAGCACGCCTTCTACGCCCCGCGTCTTGCGGACGGTCTTGCGCTCCGAGAGGTTGACGGACACGACTCTGCCTTGCGGCAGCCCTGCGGCCGGCTCGTTCACTCCGACTCCTCTCGCACGAAGCGGCCCGAGGCGCCGCCTTCCTTCTCCAGCAGCATCACGTCGGTGATGACCATGCTGCGGTCGACCGCCTTGCACATGTCGTAGATCGTAAGCCCGGCGACCGCCGCTGCCGTGAGCGCTTCCATCTCGACCCCCGTCTTGCCGTCCGTCTCGGCGGTGGCGGTGATCACGATGGCGGAGTACTCCGGCTCCAGATCGACCGCGACGTGCGTGAGCGGGAGCGGGTGGCACATCGGGATCAGCGCGGCAGTCTGCTTGGCGGCCATGACGCCCGCGATGCGCGCAGCGGCAAGCACGTCCCCCTTCGGTGCGGTGCCGCCGACGATCATCTCCAGCGTGGACGGTTCCATCAGCACTTTCGCACGCGCCACCGCCCTGCGGTGCGTGACCGGCTTGCCGGACACGTCCACCATGCGGGCGGCTCCGCGTTCGTCGACGTGCGTGAGCTTCTTCTCGTCCATCTCACCCTCCGATCTGCGACATGCGCCGCACCGTGCCGACGCGCATGTTGTGGCTTTGCGGTTTCGCGGCAAGCGCCCGCTCGATGAGCGCCCGCACCTCGTCGTCGCTCCCGCCCCGCAACACCGCTCGCGCGTCGAGCTCGTCGTCGCTGAACAGGCAGGTGCGCAGCCGGCCGTCGGCCGTGAGGCGAAGCCGGTTGCACTCGCCGCAGAAGTGGTGCGAGAGAGGCGAGATGACGCCGAGCGTGCCGAGCGCCCCCTCGAAGCGGTAGTACCGCGCAGGTCCCCACCCGCCAGGCGCGTCGTCGCGCGCAACGGGGACGAGCTCGCCCAAGCCGGCCGCCGCGCCTTCGGCCGCCAGTCGCGCGAGGATCTCGTCCGAGGGCACCTCGTCCTCGGCGGTCCACCCCTCGGCCTCTCCACCGCCGCACACCGTTCCGTCGTCTGCGCCGCCCACCGGCATGTACTCGATGAAGCGCACGTGGATCGGCCGTTCGAAGGTCATGCGCGCGAATCCGAGCAGGTCTTGCTGCAAGCGCCTGACCACAACCACGTTGACCTTCACGGGATCCATGCCGGCCGCGAACGCGGCGTCGAGTCCCGCGAGGACGTCGGCGAGCCGGCCGCCGCGCGTGATGCGCGCGAAGACATCGGGGTTGAGCGTGTCGAGCGAGATGTTGACGCGCTTGAGGCCAGCGTCGGCCAGCTCGTGCGCATAGCGCGCGAGCAGCGTGCCGTTGGTGGTGAGCGCGATCGCCTCGATGCCCGTGACTGCGAGCAGCCGGCGCACGTGGCCGACCAGCCCCCGCCGCACCAGCGGCTCGCCGCCGGTGAGCCGGATCTTCGAGATGCCTTGCTCGGCGGCGATCGCCGCGAAGCGCTCGATCTCCTCGTAGGTGAGCAGCTCCTCATGCGGCTTCCAGGCGACGCCGTCTTTCGGCATGCAGTACACGCACCGCAGGTTGCACCGGTCCGTCACGCTGATGCGCAGGTAGTCGATGCGCCTGCCGAACGCGTCAGTCGCCATGCCGGGCTCCTCGCAAGAACTCGCGCTCGACGAAGTCGGCGACGCCGCGGTGGTCGTCGAGCGCGAACCGGGGCACGCCCGGCGCCTCGATGCCCTCGTCGTCGGTGACGAGCGCGACGATCTCGGACGGATCGCTGATGAGCTCGCGAGAGCGGGCACGCCGCACGACCTCGATGCGGACACGCGCCGAGCGCTTGAAGCCTTCGGTGAGCAGGATGTCGCAGCCGACACGCGCAGCTTCAGCAGCGATCTCGTCGAGAGTGAGCTCGCGCTCGACGCGCCGCATCACCACGAACTGAGCCGGCGAGGACACCATCACCATCCGGGCCCCCGCCCGAGCGTGCCGCCACGAGTCCTTGCCCGCGACGTCCAGGTCGACCTCGTGCGCGTGATGCTTGCACGTAGCGACCGCGTAGCCGCGCGCCACGAGCTCGGCCACGACTCCTTCGAGCAGCGTCGTCTTGCCCGCATCGCTCTTCCCGACGACCGACACGACGGGTATGCCGTGCGCGCCGCTCACCTCAGAAGCACCCGAGGTCGCAGTTCTTCACCTTCACGCCCGCGATGTCGGCCGCGGCGCCTGCCACCTTGTACGGCACGCCGAAGTCCTCGGCGAGCTTGCGCAGCACCGGGCAGGTGATGCTGCCCTCAGCGCCTTTCTCGCGCACCGCCGCTTCCAGCTCCGGCGTCACTTGGTTGGCCCACTTGGGGTCGACCTGCTTGGTCTGTCCGCTCGTGCTCATGGCGTCCCTTCTTCCATGTCGAGACGTATGCATTCCACGACGCTCCCGGCCGCGAAATGCGACTCTCCTTCCGGCAGCACCAGAAGCGCGTTCGCGCGGTGCATCGAGGTGAGCATCGCCGAGGACTGCGCTCCCGAGAGCCGTGCGACGTACTCGCCTGAGCCGTCCCGTTCGACGCGCGCACGCAGGAAGTAGCGGCGGTCGGGCCTTTTCTTGACGTCGTGAGCGAGCGTCACCGGGTGGCGCGGGCGGTCGAGCGCCGTGTGACCGGCCATCTTGCGCAGCACCGGCCGCACGAAGAGCTCGAAACCCACCATCGTCGATGTCGGGTTGCCCGGAAGCCCGAAGAACGGCGTCGAGCCGATGCGGCCGTGGGTCTGCGGCGCGCCGGGCCGCATCGCGACCTTCCAGAAGTCCATCTCCCCCAAACGCTCGAGCACGCCTTTGACGACGTCGTAGTCGCCCATGCTCACGCCGCCTGTGGTGACCATGAGGTCGAACTCCGGCGCGCGAGCAAGCAGCGCCTCCGTGGAGGCGACGTCGTCGCGGGCCACGCCAAGCACGTGCGGCTCGGCGCCCGCAGCGAGCACCTGCGCGGAAAGCGAGTACGAGTTCGAGTTGCGGATCTTGCCCGGCCCGGGCTTCTGGGTGACGTCGACGAGCTCGTCGCCGGTGGCCACGATCGCGACGCGCGGCTTCCGGTAGACGAGCGGCTCCGCGCACCCGACCGAGGCGAGCAGGCCGACGGCCGCTGGCCCGACGACCTCGCCCGCGCGCAGCACGACCTCGCCCGCGCGCACGTCCTCGCCCTTGCGGCGCACGTTCTCGCCGGGCTTGACGGCCGCCATGATGACCGCGACCGCCCCGCCGTCTTCCTCGCGCGTGCGCTCCACCATCACCACAGCGTCCGCACCTTCGGGGATCGGCGCGCCTGTCATGATCCTGGTCGCCTCGCCCGGGCCGACCGGCCGAGTCGGGAACACGCCCGCCGGCACGTGCTCGACCACCTTCAGGCGCACCGGCGCGTCTTCGCTGGCGCTGGCCACGTCTGCAGCGCGCACCGCGTAGCCGTCCATGGCCGAGTTGTCGAACGGCGCCACGTCGATGTCGGACACCACGTCTTCGGCGAGCACCCGCCCGAGCGCCTCGACGAGCCCTACGCGCTCCGTCTTAAGCCGTCCGATGCCGGCGAGCACCCGCTCGCGCGCTTCCTCGACGCTGATCATCCTGCGTCCTTCCCTTCTGCGACCCGCTGCGGGTTCGTGTACACGACGAGCTTGCCGCCGCGTGCGTAGCCGACAAGGGTGAGCCCCACCGCCTCGGCGATGTCCGCGGCGAGCTCGGTCACCGCCGTGCGCGACACGACGATGGGCACCCGCGCCTTGGCCGCCTTGACCGCCATCTCGTACGAGATCCGCCCCGTCGTGAGCAGCACGGCTCCCTCGGTGCTCACCCCATCGAGCCACGCCCGCCCGAGCACCTTGTCGACGGCGTTGTGGCGCCCGACGTCCTCGCGCACGAGCACCACGCGCCCATCGCGCGCGAGCGCACATGCGTGCATGCCTCCCGTGTCGCGGTAGAGCACGGCGCCGCGCGCCATCTGGCCCACGAGGTCGTAGAGCTCGTCGGCCGTGACCGTGCGCTGGTCCGTCACCGCGTCGAGACCGAGCGTGTGACCGAGCGACGCGAAGGTCACGCCCTTGCCGCAGCCGGCCGTGATGTAGCGGCGGCGGTACACGAGGTCTTCGGGAACCGGCTCGTCGCTGCGGACGTAGACGAGCCCGCGCTTGTGGTCGACGTCGACGCCTTGGAGCGCGGCCCGGTCGGTGAGGAGCCCCTCGGAGACGAGAAAGCCGACGGCCAGCTCCTCCAAGTCCTCGGGCGTCGCCTGCACGGTGGCGATCTCCGCGTCGTTCATGTTGATCGTGACGGCGCGCTCTGCCGGCATCCTGCGGCCCCTGCGGGTGCCGACCTCGATCACCGCTGCGGGCTGCGCGGGCGCAGGCTGCAGCTCGTCGGTCGCCGACTCGCGCACCTCCGCGAGGTCTTCCGGCGTGTTGACGTTCACGAAGCTCCGCAATCCCGGGTCGAGCACGCGAAGCGTCTCGGCGTCGAGCTCGCGCACTTCCAGCGCAGGGAACATCGCCACGAGGCGGCGGCGGCCCGATTCGAGCACCCGGCGTGCGTGCGGCAAGCAGTCCCGGTGATAGAGCGCGAGCAGCGGCTCGACGCCCTTCTCCGTACGGGGAACCACCACCTGAGCGCCCTCGCGCGCCTCCCAGAGCGCGCGCACGACCTCGGGGTTGAGCCACGGCATGTCCGCCGCGAGCGCGAGCACCCAGTCGTGGCCGGCGTTCTTCAGCGCAGTGGCGAGCCCGCCGAGCGGCCCTTGATACGCCACCTCGTCGACCCACACCTCGACGCCTGCGGGCAGCCCCGCGTCTTCGAGCGCTTCCGGCCGGTTCGTCACCACGGCCACCCGCTCGCAGACAGCGGCGGCCGCCTCGGCCACGCGCGCGATCAGCGGCTCGCCGTCGACGAGCAGGAGCGTCTTGTCGACGCCCATGCGCATCGAGCGGCCGCCTGCCAGGACGGCAGCGGTCACAGGGATCTTCTGCGTCGCCGCAGCGCTCATGCCGACACCTCTCTGCCGGAGCGCGAGACCTCCGCCACGCGGACGGCGGTGGCTTTGAAGACTGCCAGCACTTCGACGCCCGGCGCAAGCCCAAGCTCGCGGACCGCCGCTTTCGAGACCTTCGCCGCGAGGCGTACCCCGCCTCGCTCAAGCACCGCACGGAAGGTCGCGCCGGTGTGCTCGAGGTCGGCGACGACGCACCGCAGCCGGTTGCGGGCAGAGCTCGCAGGCACCTCGGCTCCTGCGTCGAACAGCACGACGTCTTCAGGCCGGACGCCGAGACGCACCCGCGTACCGACGGCCGTATCCGTCACCGCGAAGACATCCGCCCCGTCGCACGCCACGCGCGCGACCCCCTCCTCGACGCTTGCGACGACGCCCTCGATCGGCGCCTCGAGCCCGAGGAACCCCGCGGCCCACTCGTCTTGTGGCACGAAGAAGACCTCGTCGGCCGGGCCGCTCGCCACGATCCTGCCGTCGCGCATCACCGCGACGTCGTCCGCGACGAGCGCGGCCTCGTCCTGGTCGTGGGTCACCCACAGCACCGTCATGCCGTCCTCGCGCAGGACGCGCGCGAACTCCCGCGCGAGCCGGCGCTTCTCGACCGCGTCGAGCGACGCGAGCGGCTCGTCGAGCAGCAGCACGCGCGGCCGGACCGCGAGCGCGCGAGCGAGCGCGACCCGCTGCGCCTCGCCTCCAGACAGCGTGAGCGCCGAGCGGTCCTGCCACCCGCCCAGGCCGACGCGCTCCAACGCCTCCGCCGCGCGCCGCTTGCGCTCTGCCGGCGCCACGCCGCGGAGCGCAAGCCCGTAGGCCACGTTCTCGCCGACCGTCCCTTTGAACAGCCAGGGCCGCTGGAACGCCGCCGCGACGTGCAGACGCGCGTCCCGGTCGCCGGCGCTCACCTCGCGCCGGTCGAGCAAGACCCGGCCGGCGTCCGGCCGTTCGAGCAGCCCGAGCACCGCAAGCAGCGTCGACTTGCCCGCGCCCGACGGGCCGAGCAGCGCGAGCGTGCGGCCGCGCTCGAGCGCGATGCGCTCGACGTCGAGCACCGTCTGCTTCCGGAACGACTTCCGAACGCCTATCGCCTCGAGCACTGCGCTCACGACCGCTCGAACCTTTCCGCAGAGCGCTGCACCTGGGCCAAGATCGCGTTCACCGCCACGACGAGCGCCAGCAGCACTGCAGACAGCGCGAGCGCCGGGCCGTACCGCCCCATGCGCGTGTACTGCACGATCGCCGTGGTCATCACGCGCGTCGAGCCTTCGAGGTTGCCGCCGACCATCATCACCGCGCCGACCTCGGAGATCACCGCGCCGAACCCAGCCGCGACGGCAGCGACGAGCCCCATGCGGGCCTCTTTGAGCACCAGCAGCGACTCCTGCCACCGCGACGCCCCGAGCGACCGCGCCTGGAGCCGGAGGTCGAACGGCACCGAAGCGACGGCGGCCCCCGTGACGGCAGCGACCACCGGCACGGCGATGACGGTCTGCGCGATCACCATCGCTGGACGGGTGTACAGCAGGTCGAGCGCCCCCAGCGGCCCGCGCCGCGACAGCAGCATGGCTGTCACGAGGCCGACCACCACGGGCGGCAGCCCCATGCCGGCGTTCGCCAACACGAGCAGCGCGTTGCGCGTGGCGCTGCGCCGCGTGCCGAGGTAGAGCCCCGCAGGGACGCCCAGGACGAGGGCGACCGCTACCGCCGCGCCCGAGACGCGAAGCGAGGTGGCGACGACGCCCCACACGTCCACGCTACCCGAGACGAGCGCATCGAGTCCCTCGGCGATGGCCTCCGCGAACACGCTCACTGCGCGTCGCCTCCCCCGTTGGGCGTGAACAACGGGCGTCCGAACCGGTCGGCGCCGAATCTCCCGATCAGCGCCTGCCCGTCGTTCCCGCAGATCCAGTCCGCGAAGTCGCGCGCCCCGCGCTCGTTGCGCGCTCCCGCGACCACGACGACGCCGTACTGGTTGCGCAACGCGGCGTCCCGGTCGAACAGCGCCGCCAGGTCGAGCGCGTCGCGCATCGCGAGGAACGTCGCCTCGTCCGTGAGCGCGTACGCCTGCTTCTCCGAGGCGATCTTCAGGGTCTCGCCCATGCCCTGTCCGGTCACGAGGTACCACGCGCCTCCCGGCTCGACGCCAGCGGCGCCCCACAGCGCGCGCTCCTTCGTGTGGGTACCGGAGCCGTCTCCGCGGGAGGCGAACGGCGCCTGCCGCCCTGCGATGCGCGCGAGCGCGTCGGACGCACTCGCGGCCGCCTTGACGCCCGCCGGGTCATCAGCCGGCCCGACGATCACGAACCGGTTGTAGCAGACGTCGCGCCGCTCGGCACCGTGCCCCGCCGCCACGAAGGCCGCTTCCTCCTGCGGAGCGTGCACGAACAGCACGTCCGCGTCCTTCTGCTGGCCGAGCCGAAGCGCCTCTCCCGTGCCGACCGCGATCACCTCGACCGAATACGCCGGGTGCGCAGCTTCGAACGCCGGCACGAGCACGTCGAGCAGGCCGGAGTCTTGGGTGGAGGTGGTTGTCGCGAGCACGAGGCGCTGGCGCGCGGCCGCCGACGTCTCTTCCCGCGAGCAGCCCGACGCCAGCGCAAGCGAGGCGAGCGTGAGCGCGGCGACGAGGAGTCCGGCCCGCCTGGCGGCGAGCCTGACGCGGCGGTCTGTCACGCGAACTCCTTTCCGAGCACGGGAGGCCGAGGAGTTTCCTGCCTCGACCCTATCGGTCCTGGCTCCCTAGCGGTGACCAGCCGCCGTAGGACTCCAGGACTCGGAGGCCGTCCGCTCGCGCGGACGCCACGAGGATACGCTGGGCGGCGCAGGCGCGCAACCGCTCGCACACGCCCGGGCCGCGGAGCCGCGCCCGGCACGCGGCTACGGCCGGCCAGGCACCTCGTGGCAATCGGGACAGCGCGCCTCGTAGTAGTCAGCGCCGCCCACCAGGATCAGCGGCGAGTCCCATGGAGCGGGACGTCCCTCGATGATCCGCTGCGTCCGCGTCGCGACGCCGTGGCACTTCTGGCAGATGGCGGTCAGGAGCGACACCTCGTCCGCAAGCGCCATGAGCGTCGGCATCGGCTCGAACGGCTCCCCGCGGAAGTCCTGGTTAAGCCCGGTGACGTACACGGTGTGGCGCTTCTCAAGCAACCATCGGACGACGGGAACGAGCTCGGGGCCGAAGAACTGCGCCTCTTCGATCGCCACGACCCGGCATCCCTCGGGGTCGATCTCCTGCGGAGAGCCTACGACCCTGGCCTCCCACTCCGTGCCGAGGCGCGAACGCGCGACGCGCCCGTCGCGAGAGTCCACGCTGTGCTTGAAGACGATGATGGGGTCTCCGATGACCGAGTGCCGGGAGAGGAGTCTGATGAGCTCCCCAGTCTTGCCGCTGCTCATGCAGCCGGCGATGACGTGCAGACGTCCGACGACGCGCGCCATGCAGCCTCCAGTCTCTGCAGAACCCTACAGCCGCTGCCTCAAGTAGTCAGCAAGCGCGTCTGCGGCCCGGGTCGGCGTCGTCCGCGGCATGACGAGGTAGAGCGGGCGTTTGAGCGGGAACCCGCCGACCTCGAGCTGCGCCACCGTCCCCAGCCTCAGCGCCTTCTCCGCTACCCAGACGCTCACGATGCCGATGCCGAGCCCGCCTTCCACGGCCGACAACACGGCCTCGTTCGTCCCGAGTTCCAGGACGACGTCGAGCTCGCCTGGGTCGACGCCGTGCCGCCGCATCTCCTCCTCGGCGACCATGCGCGTGCCCGAGCCCGCTTCGCGCATCACGAACGCCTGCTCCGTCAGATCCTCCATCAGCAGGCCGTGCCTGCCCGCCAGCGGGTGGTCGGGCGGGCAGACCATGACGAGGTCGTCGTGGCCGAGCCGCTCTTGGAGGACCCGGGCGCCTGGCACCTCCGCGCCTGCCATGCCCATGTGCGCGTCGCCTGCCTCCACGCGGCCGACGACATCCGCCGTGTCGTACACGCGCAGCGACACGCTCACCTCGGGATACTCCTTCAAGAATCCACCGAGGAGCCGCGGCAAGATGTACTGCCCGGGCGTCGTGCTGGCCGCGATGTCGAGGTGGCCCGTGACCCGGCCGGACATGGTCTCGATCTCGGTCCGGGCCTCTTCGAGCTCCTCGAGGATCTTGCGCGCATACGGCAGCAGCGCAGAGCCGGCCTCGGTCAGGTCGACGCGGCGGTAGCGCCGGTCGAGCAGCGTCACGCCAAGCTCGCTCTCCAGCCCTTGGATCTGCATGGTGACGGCTGGCTGCGTGATGCCGAGCGCGCGCGCCGCCTCGGAGAACGAGCCGTGCTCGACGACCGCGACGAACGTCCGCAGCTGCTGGAGATTCATGGCGCCGTCCTCCTGTATCCCGGATTCCCCGATTGTAGCGCAGCACCTCCGGGTATACAGTGGCCGTGAAGTGAGAACCGCTCTCAGTTGGAGGACGCGATGACGGAGGCGAGGGATCGCCTTTCGAGCCCAGCCGCTCCGTACGGATCTCGGCGCATGAGCTCGGCCCGCCGCGCCATCGCCGAAACGGCGGCGCTCATGGACGGCGCGTTCACCGCTGAGTCGCTCCACGACCGCGTTGTCGCGTCGCGACCGGGCATCGGGCTCGCGACGGTGTATCGCGCGGTCGCAGCGATGGCCGATGCCGGATACCTCGCTCGCGTCGGCGAACGGGACGGAGCCGCTTTGTACGCTGTCTGCGGCCACGACGGCCACCACCACCACGCCGTGTGCGAGCGCTGCGGGGCAGTGACGCCTGTGGAGTGCGCCTTCGTGCCGAGCGCGCTGCCGGCAGGGTTCGCGATGACCAGGCACGAGGTCGCCATCTACGGCGTGTGCGCGGAGTGCCAGGGTTCGGAGCGCGGGGGCTCACGATGACGCACATCCACGTCCCTGACGGCGTCTTGCCCGTGTGGCTCTGGGGAAGCGGCTGGGTCGTCGCAGTCGCGCTGCTGCTCATCGCCGACCGGGCGTCGCGCCGAGTGACCGCCCGGCGCCGGCTCCCGCTCGTCGGCGTCGTCTCCGCGCTCGTGATCGTAGCGATGTCGAGCGAGGTCGTCCCCATCGCGTACCACATGAACCTGACGGTGCTCGCCGGCGCGCTCCTCGGGCCGTCGCTTTCGATCGTGTCCGCGTTCGTCGTGCAGGTCGTGCTCGCCGCGCTCGGTCACGGCGGCGTCACCATCGTCGGGCTGAACACGCTGCTCACCGCGAGCGAGATGCTGCTCGGGTGGGCGCTGCTCCAAGGCGGCCTGCGGCTGCTCGGCACGAAGCGCGCTGCGCCGGTGGCCGCGGCAGCGACCGTGGCAACCCTCGCCGTGACCACCACGATGCTGGTCGGCCTGATCGCCGCCTCCGGCACCCTCGGCGCGACGGAACGCGAGACCGGAGCGCTGGATCCGGAGAACCTCACCTTCGCGTCTCCCTTCTCCGAGGGCGCCCTGCGCATCGGATTGTTCTCTGGCGGCGAGCACGGACAAGAGGAGGAGGCCGAGCACGCCGCGGGCGAAGCCGAGCACGCCGAGGCGCTCGGGCTCGCGCGCTTCGCGACGGTGGTGTACACGCTCGGGTCGATCGGGTGGGTCCTCGAGGCGCTCGTCACGGCCGCGATCGTCGGGTACCTGGCACGGGTGCGCCCGTCGCTGCTCGTGCAGCCGCGCGCGCCCGCGGCCGTGCTCCCGGCCCCCGCGGAACACCACGGAGGCGCGTGATGGACGTCCGGCTCGTCGACACCGTCGCCACGAGCGGCTCCTCGCCGCTGCACAGGGCGTCTCCCCGCACGAAAGCGGCAGCCGCAGCGCTGGTCATCGCCTCGGCGGCAGTCACCACGAACCTGTTCGTCTGCACGGGGGTCGCGCTCGCCGTCGTGGCCGCTGCGGTGCTCTCGCGCATCCCGCTCCGGCCGTACCTTTCGCTCGCGGGCTACCCGGCGGTCTTCGCGGCGCTGTTCGCGTGGGCGTCGGCGCCAGACGCGCTCTCCGGGGCGCTCATAGTCTCAAAGGCAGTCACGGCAGCGCTTGCCGTGGTGCTCTTGCTGTTCACGACGCCGTACCCGCAGGTGTTCGCGAGCCTGCAGCGGACGCTCCCGGGACTCGTCGGAGACGCCCTGTTCATGACGTACCGCGCGATCTTCGTCCTCGGCGAGAAGCTGGACGACCTCATCGTGGCCGCCAGGCTCCGCTCGGGCGCGGGCCGGCATCCCATCAGGAGCGCTCGGGCGACCGTCCGAGCGCTCGGCAACCTCGTGTTGTACGCGTTCGACCTCGCGCAACGCGAGTACGACATCCTGGCGCTGCGCGGCTACTCAGGACGGCTCGCAGTACCCGTCCGCCGGTCCGCCGCTCCTGCCGTCGACGCGCTCGCTCTCGCCGCCGGCACGGCCGCGCTGGCCGCAGCGCTGGCGTGGCGCGTCGCCTGGCGGGACCTGCTGCCGTACAGCTGGATGCCGCTCGCCGCCGCGGCCGCGCTGCTCGTCGCTGCGCTCGTCGTCAGGTTCGCTCGATCAGGAGGGACGCGTCATGCATGACCACCGCCACCCCTACGACCACGTCCACCTCGACGAGCCGGACGCCGAGGCGGTCGTCCACATCTCGTGCGCTCGCCACACGTACGAGGGCGGCGCGTCGGTGCACCTGTGCGGCTTGGACTTCGTCGCGCACCGCGGCCGCCGCGTGGCGATCCTCGGCCCGAACGGCGCCGGCAAGACGACCATGCTCTACCACGTCCTCGGGCTGCTCCGTCCGAGCGAGGGCATCGTCACGGTGTTCGGCGTGCCGCCGGCCGAGCGCTGGCTGGAGATCCGGCACCGCATCGGCGTGGTGCTGCAGAACGTCGACGAGCAGCTGCTGATGCCGACGGTCTTCGACGACGTCGCATTCGGCCCGAGACAGCACGGGCTGTCTGAAAGCGACGTGCGCGACCGGGTCTCCCGCGCGCTGCAGGAACTCGCGATCGAGCACCTCGCGGACCGCGTGCCGCACAACCTCTCGGGCGGCGAGAAGCGCAAGGTGGCGCTCGCGGGCGCGCTCGCGATGGATCCCGAGCTGCTCGTGCTCGACGAGCCGTTCGAGGGGCTCGACCCGGAGTCGCGAGCGCACGTGCTCGCGCTGCTCGAACGGCTTTCGAAGGAGCACGGGGTGACGATCGTGCTCACCACGCACGACATCGACGCGGTGCCGGAGTTCGCGGACTACGCGTACGTGCTCGCGCCAGGCGGGACGATCGCGGTGCGCGGGACGCCGGAAGAGGTCTTCGCGAACGCGAGCGCTCTGCGCGCGAGCAACATCCGGCCCCCGATCCTCGCGGAGCTCTTCGAGCGGCTGCGCGGAGAGGCGCCCGACGCTCCTGAGCCGGTACTCACCGTCGAGGACGCAGCGCGCGCGCTCGAGCGGTGGCGCAGGACTGCATCACGCGGAGCCTGAAGCGGCCGCCGCCATCTGCCGATGCACGTCCTCGCACATGTCCTCGAGCATCGCGAGCGAGCAGTAGCCGCTCATGAGCTTGCGCAGCTCGACGCACAGCCCGTCCGCGTCTGAGGGCTCCAGAGACTCCAGGTCCTTTCCGAGCGCGTGCGCAGCCTGGGACACGTAGACGACCGCCATCGCCGGTCCGACCAGGCCGCGGAGCACCGCGATTGCTGCGTGCGCGACCTCAGCGCTCACGGCTCCGCCCTCCCCTCACGCCTTGAACCTCGGCGAGCGTCACGAGGCCGAGCCCGATCGCGGCGTACGCGACCCACCAGCCCACGTCGACGAGCGACCCGCTCACGTACGTCCCCGCATAGTCGAGCCAGGTGTACGCGGTGTCCGTGGCCGCCATCGCAAGAGCGCCGAACGAGACGATCGCCCACGGCGTTGCGAGCCGGCCGCCCGCGAACCGCACCAGAGCGAGCGCGAGCGCGAGAGCGGGGAACAGCAGCAACCACAAGTCCCCGAGCGGGTAGAACGCACCCAGGGCCTTCTCTAAGACGCTCGCTTCCGTATCGCCCATCAGCGGTCCCAGCACAGTGAGCCATACGGCGACCGTGCCCGCCAGCGAGACTGCTGCGCTCACCGCGAGCGGAACCGTCTGTCGCTGGCCGCGCGTGAAGGCCCGCAGCGCGAGCAGGAGCCCGCCGCCGAGCAACGGGAACGATGCGATGTAGAGCAGGTCGGCAGAGGACGGATATGGCTCGACCCGCAGCAGCGACTCGTGCGCCCAATAGACGAAATCACCCGCCACCAGCGCCGCCATCCCGGCACCGATGGCAGCGACCTGCACCTGAAGCGGCTCGCCACGTTGCAGCCGCGAGGCGAGACTCCAGGCCGCCGCCACCGCAAAGACGGCGAACGCGACCGCGCCGGCGGTGGACAGCGCGGCAGCCATGTCGGCATTCGCCGAGACTGCGCGCATCGCAGCCGCAGCGACGACGATGGATGCGAGCAGCGCGCCAGCCGTCACGGCAGCGCGACGAGGCAGAACCCCCATGCACGCCTCCCTCCAGGACGCTTAGGCAACGTGAAGCGTATCACAGCACAGGACATCATGCTCGGCTTGACAGATCTCAGCGTCGGACGCACCATCCTGACTGAACGTTCAGTCAGGAGGTTCCCGGTGATTTCCGCCGAACGCACCCACGAGACAGGCGACACCGCACGCGACCGGATCCTCGCGTCAGCGTCCCCGCTCTTCGCGGAGCGCGGGTTCGACGCCGTGTCGGTCGCGGACATCGCTCACGCGAGCGGCACCTCGACGAGCCTCATCTACTACCACTTCGCAGACAAGCAAACGCTCTTCGAGACCGCAGTGCTCGAGGCCGCCGACCTCATGGAGTCGGTGGCGAGCGAAGCGCTTTCTGCTTCGGGCAGCCCCGCCGAGCGGCTGGTCTCGTTCGCACGGGCCTATAGCAACCTGCTCGGCAGCCACCCGGACACCATGCGCGTCCTCATCCTGAGCGTCGCGAACCTCCAGGGGCGCTTGCCGAACGAGGTCCTCGACCGCGCTTCCGCGATCGTTGGCGCGCTCGCCGCCACCATCGAGGAGGGCATCGCCGAAGGTCTCTTCCGGCCGGTCGATCCGAGGGCGGCTGCGACCGCGCTGTTCGCCATGACGAACGCGCCTGTCACCGCGCAGGCGCTGGCCGTCTCGTCGCCGCCCGTGACGGCCTCGTATGAAGACCTGGGCGAGCGCATGGCCGAGCTGTTCTTGAGGGGGATCCTCGCATGAGCAGCCGACGCGACCGCGAGACGCTTCTCCTGCGCTTCGGCCGCTTCGTCGTCCGCCGGCGGCGCGCGATCCAGGCGCTTGCGATCCTGCTCGTGATCGCCGGTGTCTTCGGCGTCATGAACCTGCGCGTCAACTACGACCTGCTGTCGTACCTGCCTGAAGACCTGCCGTCCGTGAAGGGCTTCCGGGTGCTCACGGACGAGTTCTCGCTCGGCAACGTCGCGCAGGTGATGATCGAGGGCGCGGACGACGCGCGCGTCAAGAACCTCGTCGAGCGCATCAGAGAGGTCAAGGGCGTCTCTGAGGTGCGCTGGGTCTCCGACGTCGCGCCGATCGAGCAGCCCCGCGAGTTCCTCGACCCCAACCTCGCCCGCAACTACTACGCCGGCGACGCGACGCTCGTGCAGGTGAGCTTCGAGCAGGCGCAGACCGACCCGCGCACGGAACGGGCGGTGCGCGAGATCAAGCGCATCCTGGCGGGCGTCGACGCGTCGATGACCGGCATCCAGCAGATGGAGCTCGCCGAGGTCATGGCGCAGGATCGCGTGCGCATCGGCGCGGCGGTGCTCGTGCTGGTAAGCGTCGTGCTGCTGCTCACGGTGCCCTCTGTCGTGGTGCCCGTGCTGTTCGTGCTCACGATCGGCGCCACGGTGTTCGTGAACCTCGGGCTGTCGTTCTACCTCGGCCAGGAGATCTCGTACCTCACCGGCGTCACCGTGTTCGCCATGCAGTTCGCGGTGACCATGGACTACGCGCTCTTCCTGTATCACCGCTTCGAGGAGGAACGCAACCGCTCCGACGTCGAAGAGGCGATGGCCGTCGCGACGGCCGCGACCTTCAAGTCCATCGCGTCCGCAGCGCTCACCACCATCGCCGGCTTCCTCGCGCTCGGCGCGATGCACCTCGGGTTCGGCAAGGACATGGGCTTCACGCTCGCACGGGGCGTCGTGTTCGCGATGGCGGGCGTGGTGACGATCCTGCCCGGCCTGCTCGTGGACTTCCGGCCGATCATCGAGCGCGTGAGCCACCGCGTGCCGCGCTTCGACTTCTCGCGGCTGGGCGAGGCGGTGGCTCGGCACGCGTGGCCGACCATCGGCGTCGCGCTCGTCGCGCTCGTGGCCGCGTCGTGGGCGTACAGCAAGGTGTCGCTCTCGTACGACCTCACGCAGAGCCTGCCGAAGGACCTGCCGTCGGTGCTCGCAGACGACAAGATCTCTGAGGCCTTTGGGCGCGCCTCGACCGTCTACCTCGTCGTGGAGGGCGCCGACGACCTCGCGAAGCTCGACGCGCTGCGCGGACGGCTGGAGCGGGTCCCGGGCGTGACGCGCGTCTTCGGATACACGACGCTCGTCGACCCGCGCCTGCCCGACGAGTTCGTGCCCGCAAGCGCACGCGAGGCGTTCTTCTCGGAAGGACGCACGTACCTCACGCTCGACCTCGCGTACGGGCTCGACGACACGGAGCGGCTCGATGAGACGCTCGACGCGATCCGAGCCGAGACGGCGCGCTCGTGGCCGAGTCCCGCGTACCTCACCGGCCAGACCGTGCTGACGCGCGACATGGAGCATGCCTCGCAAGGCGACGCCGACCGCATCAACGCGCTGTCGATCGCAGCGATCCTCGTGATCGTCGCCGTCGCGTTCCGCTCGCTCGCCGTGCCGGTGGCCCTCCTCGGGTGCATCCAGCTCGCCATCCTCGTCAACCAAGGATTCGAGGCGCTTTCGGGCGGCAAGCTCATCTTCGTCGCCGCGCTCGCGATCGGCGCCATCCAGCTCGGCGCGACGGTCGACTACGCGATCCTGCTCACCACGCGCTACGAGGAGGAGCTCGGCCGCATCGGCGACCGCATCCGCGCGATCCACATCGCGGTGGCCGAGTCGAGCCAGTCGATCCTCGTGAGCGCCTCGACCATGTTCGCCGCCACCATCTCGCTTGCGCTGCTCTCGCGCGTCGGCATCCTGAGCAAGCTCTCGGGGCTCATCGCGCGCGGCGCGGTGACGAGCTTCGCGGTGATCCTGCTGGTGCTGCCCGCTGTCCTGGTCGTCGGCCAGCCGCTGTATGAGCGCTTGAGCATCGGCTGGCCGAAGCACGTGAAGAGAGGTCGATGACCATGCGTCCTGCTCGCTTCTTGACACGCCGCCTGCTGCCGGTCGCCATCACCGCAGCGCTGCTCGCGGCCGTCGTCGGAACCGGCACCGCCGCCTCGCAGCCGCAAACGAGGACGCCGGACTCGGTGGCGGACTCCGAGACCGTCTACGCGATCTGCGACGCGAGCGGCCGGGTGACCAAGACGGTCGTCGTCGACTGGCTGCACCTCACCGGCGAGGGGCTGCTCGAAGTCGCTGACCCCGCGCCCGGGGCCGCGGCGCTCACCTCGCTCACCGAGGGCTTCGCGCCGAAGCTCGATGGCGGCACCGTGCGCGGCAGCGTGGAGTCGAGCGGACAGGCCGACGTGTTCTACCGGGTCGAGACGAAGGCCGCCCTCCCCCTCGAGATCTCGGTGCGCTACGAGCTCGACGGGACCGAGGTGGCACCGGAAGACCTCGCGGGCAAGAGCGGCCGGCTTTCGATCACGCTTACGGCGCACAACCGCTTGGAGCGCCGCGAGACCGTGACCTACGAGGACGGCGCGGGTGCGGAGCGCTCCGAGGAAGTCACCTACAGCGTGCCGTTGCTCTGCATCCCGCAGTTCAAGATCGACGGGACGAGAATGACGGTGGTCGAGGCGCCCGAGAACGCCCAGATCGCAGTCACCGGCTCGACTGCGACCTATGCGGTGCCGATGATGCCGACGCCTGATGCCTCGATGACGCTCGTGCTCGACGCGCGCGACATCGAGTTGCAGCCGCTCATCGTCTCGGTCTTCCCGAAACTGCCGGCGTCTGCTGACTTCTCGGTCGCGGGCGAGCTCGCGAAGGTCGCCGACGCGCTCGACGGCCTGGCGATGCTGTCCGACGGGCAGCGGCAGGTCGTGACGGGCATCCTGGACGGGCTCGACGGGTTTGACACCTCAGCCATCGCCGGGGCAGCGGACGGCCTGGCCACCCTGCGCTCGGGACTGCAGCAGCTCGCGGAGGGCGCGAGCGGCGTGGGCGCGCTCGCCGGAGCCCAGGTGCAGTACCTCGACGGCGTGATCGCCGGCATCGACGCCGGCGCCTTCGACGACCTCGCACAGCTGGGCGCCGCGCTGGGTCAGCTGGCGCAGGGGGTGTCGCAGGCGCAGGACGGCGCCGAGCAGGTGCTCACGCTGCTCGACGCGCAGATCGCGCTCGTCGACCAGGTGCGCGCCTCGAACGCTGCGCTCACGGCGCTCGCGCAGGACCGGGCGGCCGCCTACCCTGGCGACATGCAGCTCGCGCAGCTGGCAGGCGGCCTCGCACAGCAGCAGGCGCTGCTGGATGCGCTTCGCTCAGGCGGCGTGGTTGGCGGGCAGCCGATCCCCGGGCTCGCCGACACCCGGGCGGCCGTCGCAGCGCTCGCCCAGGGGCTGCAGCAAGCCGAGGACGGGCTCACGGCGATCGCGGCGCAAGCAGGCGCGCTCGCCCAGGTGCCGGCCGCATTCGAGCAGCTGAAGGCAGCGCTCGTCGTGCTGCGGGACGGAGGCGTGGTGGCCGGGCAGCAGACGCCGGGGCTCAAGACCACCCGCGACTCGGTGCTCCAGCTGGCGGATGGAATCGGGCAGATGAGCGCAGGGCTCGACGCCCAAGCGGGCACGTTCGAAGACCTTGCCGACGCGGCGTCGATGCTCGAACACCTGAAGTCAGCGCTCTCGGCCCTCGCGTCCGGCGGGACCGTGCAGGATCACGACCTGCCCGGGCTCGACACCTCGGCAAACGGGCTGAAGGCGCTCTCGGACGGGCTGCGCGGCGGCGTGCGGGACGTGCATCGCGGCGAGGCGATCTCCGACGCGATGAAGCGTGCGGCGGATGCGTACACGAGCTTCCTCGGCCTGCCCGAAGGCGCGAGCGGCCGGCTCACGATCATGTACCGGATCGAGGGCATCGGCACAGACTAGGGGTTCGCGCTCGTCACCGGGTGCGCGGGAGCCGGACCGATCGCTGCCCACGGCGGCAACGGATGCGGAACAGTCGCCGCTGCGCCGCAACGTCCGCGTGACAATAGCCACATGGTCCGAAAGCGAGCCCAGATCCGGCCGCTCGCGGCAGCTGTCTCAATCGCGCTCCCGATCGTGCTGACGGCGGCCGCTGTGTGCATGACGGCCATCCCATCTCGGCTCGGCTCTCGCATCCCGCCGACCGGCGAGATGCGCGCAGCATCCACGCGGATCGACCTGAGCGGCACAGCGCCGACGCCGCCCCCGCCGCCAGTCGAGCCCCGCACCGACCGCGACCGCCTCGTCCTCGCAGCTCGCCGGATGCTCGGCACGCCATACCGCTGGGGAGCGAAGGGGCCGGACGAGTACGACTGCAGCGGGTTCACCAAGGCGGCGTACGCCGCAGTGGGCGTCAGGTTGCCCGACGGTTCGTTCAATCAAGCGGCCGGCGAGCGGCCGCTTGGCTCGCTCGACGAGCTCGCGCCAGGCGACTTGCTGTTCTACCGCTGGAACGGCGCCGTCGGCGTCTCGCACGTCACGATGTACCTCGGCGACGGCTGGGTGATCGGGACGGGGAGCCCGGCCACGCCCGGCGAGGTCGGCATCTACCCGCTGGCTGCTGACTTCCGGGTGCCGGACACGACGGTCACCTTCCGGCACATCGTGCTTCCGGATGGATCGTGAGCCTGACCGGCGCCGGAGCAGGTGCCGGGCTCATCGCCGGGACAAGACCTCCCACTTCTTGGCGTTGAACTCCGACTCGGACAGCACACCGCTGCGCCACAGATCGTGAAGCTCACGCAGGTGCTCGACGGCGCGCTCTTGCGCATCTGGAGCTTTGCCGAGGGACAGGTCCTTGGCGCGCGCCCAATCGTCCTCCGACAGAGCGCCGCTCGACCTCAGCGCTGCGAGGCGCTCCAATTCGCTCGCCACGCTCGCGCCTCGGGCACCGATGCTCTCGCGGTACTCAAGCGCGCGCTCGACGGCCTCCCGCATCTCGACCGCTTCTTTCTGCTCCCAGGTGCCGACTTCGAGCGCCTCTCCGCTCTGTAATTCGATGGTGACGCTCCGGGTCCAGACTGCCGTCAACGCTATCAGGACCGCCAGGAGGGCAGACCCGCCGGCCATCAACCACATCCACGGGGACGGAAAGATGAGCCCGAAGAAGCCCGTCGTCACGCTCATCCCCAGCGCCGCCAGGAAGGCCCCGGCTGCGCTCCACCAGCCGCCCGACGACACGGAAGCCACAGAGGACAGCGGACATGTGGTGCCGTGCACGACGATCGTCGCGCCCGTGACCGTCAGCTTCTCGGAGGCGTAGAACGTCGGCACGACGATGGCGCGCCTGACGACAGCCTGATCCTCCATCGAATGCCCTTCCTTCGGACAAGAGTCCACTACTGTGCGGCGCTGGAGCACACGCAGTCTGACGCCGGTCACTCCAGACCCTTCCATTCAGCGCGACCTCGGCCGCGCGTGCTACGCCTCCCCTCCAGGTACGCCTGGTGCTCCACATCGGTCTGCCTGGTGATCGCACGGCGAGCGTGCTCGATGCGCCCGATGCAGAGCCAGACTTGCTCCAACGACAGAACCTCTGTCGAGTACGTGCCCAGATATGCCTCGAGATGTTCGAGGAGCACCACATTGCTCGGCATCCGCGTCTTGAGCTCGGCACCGCCAGAGAAGACCACGACCGAGCGCACCTCCTCTTCAGGGACAAAGGGGAGGAGGCGGCGGACAGCCCGGACATGCTTGGCGTTCTGGTGCAGCGGATTCTGGAATCTGAACTTGCGCTCGTAGATGACTTGCGTCCACTCAGGCGATCTCGCATCACCGAAGACCCAGCCGGTGTAGTGCTTCGTTTCGACGACGAAGATCCCATACGTGGAGACGAGGATGTGATCGATCTGCGTAGTACCGTCCAAGTAGGGGATCGTGATGTTGTTCATGAGGTGGTATTCCGGACGGCATGCCAGCACCGCCAGCGTCCGTCTGACCTCGGCCTCGCCCTCGTTCTGCAGAATCCGCGCTCTCGTGCTCGGCAGAGAGGCGCCGACCGCAATCCCAGCCAGACCTCCGAACGTAGCGGCGAAAGCCGCGACTGTCGGGAGCAACCAGTCCGTCAATGACCCGCCCTTCTCACTCCAAGACCACTCGCTCGACGCTTGATCAAGATGCCTCTTGTTGTCGAGCGATGCGGCTATCCGTCCGAGCCTTCTGCGTGCGGAGCGACCGGGGCGCCGTACGCTTGTGCCGGCGGGTAGCCCTGGATGAAGCCGGGGCTGGCGACGCCGCCTGACTTGCGCATGGCCTCCATCACGCCGTCGCGCACGGCTGCTTTGGTCACCCGGTACAGGATGTAGTAGCCGATGAAGACCGACGCGAACACGAAAAACAGGTAGATCGCCGAGCCGGCCATGAGCATCCCCATAAGGGACGATCCCGGGTCGCCGCCTGGAGCGCTCGTGTACATGGATCCTCCTTCGGTCGGTGGCTTTGCCAGAGCGGGGCATCCCGATCCGCAGCAGCATGGTACGCAGATGGTCTGACACTGCGGAATCCACGCGCGTCGGAGCCGCCATACCGCGGACGCACCGCTCAGGCGCCGCTCACGGTGCGCCTGCGCTCGCCCTCCCCGCGCTCGCCTCGTAGAGCCGGTCGGCGAGCCCCTCGATCCGGTCGCGGAGCGCCAGCCGGTCGAGCCAGCGACGGGGGATGCCGCTCGCGCCGTAGTACGCGCCCGCTACCAGCCCGCACACCGCGGCCGTGGTGTCGGCGTCGTCGCCTAGATTCGCAGCCGCGAGCACCGCGCGCTCGAAGCTCTCGGTCCGCGCGAAGCACCACAGCGCGGCCTCGAGGCTCTCGACCACGTAGCCCGTGCCGCGGATCTCGGTCTCCGCCTTGTCCCGATACTCACCTCGCGCGATCGCGACGATGCTTCGCACTCCCGTGAACGTGCCGGCATCGCCGAATGCGACCTCCTCCTTCGCCGCCCCGCCAAGCGCGCGGCAGACGATGCGGGCGAGCAGGCGGCTCGCATCGACGCACTCGGCCGCGCCGTGGGTCGTCCGGGAGCTTCCCGCAGCCCATCGTTCTGCGGCGTCGGCGTCCGGGAAGAAGAACATCGGGACGGGAGCGAGCCGCATGATGCAGCCGTTCCCTGCGGTTTGCGGATCGGTCGAGCCGGCCACCGGATCGCCCGTCCGGCGGAACCGCGCGAGCGCCGCCGCGACGGTGTTTCCGATGTCGAAGCACGTCCCGGTGCTGCTCAGATACCCCGTCTCGGCCCAGCGGCAGTACCGCTCCATCTGGTCGCGAGCGTCGAACCCGCCGCGCTCGACGAGGCTTTCCGCCAGGCAGAGCGCCATCGAGGTGTCGTCCGTCCACTGGCCGGGCTCAAGCCCGAACGGCCCGCCGCCCACCATGTCCGTCAGCGGTCCGAAGCTCCCACGCGGACGGAACTCGACGGCCGTGCCGACGGCGTCGCCGACGGCAAGCCCGAGCAGACACCCCCGATACCGATCGAGCTGCTTCATCACCGGCCCTCTCGGATGCCGCTCGCGCGCGGCGCCACCGAGTGGCGCCTAGGCTCGATTCTACGCGAGAGAGCCATCGCGCGCCGTCACCGCGGCGGCAGGATGCCGTCGAGAGCGGCCTCAACAGCAGCGCGCACGTCCTCCCAGCTCACGGCGGTCCTCGCCCACGGCAGCCTCCCCAGAGCCACCGCGGCGAACGGGACGGCGAACAGGGCGAACGCGGCCGCGCGCGCGTCGATGTCGCGGCGCACGCGGCCGATTCGCTGCTCCGCTTCGAGATACGCGACGAGCGGCGCGAGCGACGGGACCGCCTGCGCGGGGATCGGCTGTGCGTCCACCGATACCGGCGCGGCCACCAGGAGCGGGACGACCTCCCGTTCGATGTCCTCGATCGCCTTGACCAGGAACAGCACGTTCTCTCGCACGGTCCGCGTGCCAGCCAGCGACGGCAGCTTGACGGCCGCCTCGAGGTCTGCGGCGCTCCGGTCCTTGAACACGGCCGCGAACAGCTCGCGCTTGTCAGCGAAGTGGCGGTAGATCGTGCCCTCTGCCACCCCCGCCGCCCGCGCGATCTCTTTGGTGGTGGCGCCACCGTAACCGCGTTCCGCGAAGACCCTCGCCGCGGCGTCGACAAGCCGCTTCTTGGTCGCTTCGCCCCGCTCGGTCATCGCGCCCTCGCTCAGTCCGTGATCTCCCTGAAGTGCGTCACCGCGACCGCTGCGAGCACGCACCCGACGATGTACGCCAGACCCTGCCAGGCCGCCGTCTCGAACGGCACGGCCGGTGTACCGCCCGCGGCGAGCGCCGTGAGCGTCGTGCCCAGCAGCCACTTCGGAGGCTCGGAAATCGCCGCGACGATCATGTTCTCGAGCACGACCAGATATCCGATGCCCACCGCGATCGCCACGCCTGCGCTTCTCGTGACCAACGCTATGAGCAGGCCGATCGCCCCCCACGCCGTGGCGGCCAGCGCGACGTTCCGGAACGTCTCCAGCAGGGTCGGGACGGCGTCCGCCCACGCGCTCGTCGAGATGCCGAACGCCGGCGCGCACGCTGCCGCCGTGCCTGCGGCCGCAAGCGTGGCCGCCAGCGCCCCCACGAGCGTGAACAGCACCAGCGCGAGAACCTTGCCGACGATCAGACGCCAGCGGCGCGGTTCCGCCTGCGCGAGCAGCCGTACCATGCCGCTCGAGAAGTCCGTCGCCGTCGCGATCGCCCACACCGTCAGCGCCGCGATGCCAATCAGATTCGCGGCCAGCATGAGCCCGGCGATGTAGCCGTCGGGCGCGGCGAGCGCCGCTTCCGTCGGGATGTACTGGCCTGGCCCCGGGCCCGACTTGCCGGCGGCTGCGAACCCGATGAGCGTGGCGACGCCGCTGGCCCCGGCCATAGACCCGATACCGCCGACGATGAGCGAAGGCCGCATCAGCCGGATGATCTCGGATCTCATGATCCTAAGCATCGTGGCCCTCCTTCCGTGCCGGCGCGGTCCGGCCTCGCGACCCGTGAGCTGCTCGAGCACCCGGTCCCGTGCGTGCTCGGCGGTCGCCACCGGCGTCTGCACCGGTCATCCGGAGGAACGCGTCTTCCAGGCTCTGTTCGCTCGCGACCAGCTTCCGCAGCGTGATGCCGGCCTGTGCGGCCGCGCGGTTCAGCTCCGCCGCCGCTTCCGCGGGCGCCTCCACGACCAGCTCGCCATTCGCGCGGCGCACGGCATACCCGCGCGCAACGCAGAGATCCGTGAGCCTGGGAACGTCAGGATCATGCTCGGGAGCGAGAGCGATCCGCGAGCTCGTCCGCGCCTTGAGCTCCACGAGGGATCCCGAGTACAGCATCTCGCCGAAACGTATCACCACCACCCGGTCACACGCCGCTTCGATCTCCGAGAGCAGGTGCGACGACACGAGCAGCGTGCGACCCTCTCGCCCGAGCTCCATCAGAAGGGTGCGGATCTCCACGACGCCGGCCGGATCGAGCCCGTTCGTGGGTTCGTCGAGAACGAGGAGATCGGGATCGGGCAGCAGCGCCGCCGCGATGGCGAGCCGCTGCTTCATGCCGAGCGAGTACGTTCGCACCAGATCGCGCGCACGGCCGCTCAACCCGACGATCTCCAGGACCTCGTCCACCCTGCGCATCGGCAACCCGCGCAGCGCCGCAAGCGAACGGAGGTTCGCGCGAGCAGACAAGCCCGGCACGAAGGCGGGGCTTTCGATGAGAGCGCCCACGCGGTGCGCGTACCGCGCCGGGTTGCTGATGGGCGCGCCCAGCACATGCGCCGTCCCTGCCGTCGGTTTGAGCAGGCCGAGCAGCATGCGGATGGTCGTGGACTTGCCGGACCCGTTCGGCCCGACGAACCCGACCACGCCGCCGCTCGGGATCCTCAAATCGAGCCTGTCGACCGCTGTCAGGTCGCCGAAACGCTTGGTGAGACGTTCGGTCACGATGGCGTCCATGGCGCTCCGTTCGTGATTCTGTCGATCCGCCGGTGTCAAATGTGAGTGTGCGCTCACATCACGTCGGATGCAAGCCCCTCGCCGCATGCTCCGCTATGCGCTACTGTGGTGCGAGCCGCGCACCTCGAGAGGAGCTCCCCCGTGCGAACGTCCAAGCTCGCGATCGCCCTGCTCGCCGTCGCCCTGCTGCCCCTCGTGATGGGTTGCGCAGTCATCGACGCGATCCTCGGCATGCAGGATCCCGAAGAGGTCAAGGACGACAAGCAGTGGCAGCAGAACCAGGTCCGGGCTGCTGAGCTGCAATCCGGCATCGACCGCGCCCCCGGCAACTATCGGCTTGTCTTCAGCGGCGAGCCGGTCGGGCCATGGAACGGCAGCTTCGACCCCGTCAACCGGACGCCTGCGATGCTCACGGCGACGACGTTCACCGCTCGCGAGACGGACAAGTTCGCGTCCGGCGACGACCCGAAGACCGCCGTGCAGGCCGTAGACACCTGGGCGATCGACGCCACGCGCACGGGAAACCGCATCGAAGGCACCGCGAAGTTCGTCCGGTGGCGCGACGAAGGCCACGTGGAGAAGATCGTGAACCAGGAGACCGGCGAGGTCCGCTACGAGACGGTGCCTCCGGGCACCTATCCATCGCTGACGGTCACGTGGGAGGGCGTGCTCAAAGCCGTTCTCGCCGAGGACGGGACGATCGCCGGCACCATCGAAGGCACCTTCTCCAACAGCGAGGGGTTCTCCAAGCCGTTCACGTGGGAGTTCGTCGGGGACCCGATCGAGTAGGGGCGTGCAGCGGCTTCAGTGCTCGCGGATGCCGGCCCCGAGCCTGCTTCCCGCGAGCCACGCGAGCGCGAGGACGGTGAGCTGCACCAGCAGCGGGGTCAGCGACGGTGCGCCGAACGCGACGCGGCGGCCTTCAAGCGCGAGCACACCGAAAGACGCTTGCGCCAACAGGGCCGCATCGATGCCCACGCCTGGCAGCACGGCTCCGAGCAACGCCCCGGCGATGCGCCCTGCGACCCACGCCGCTACGACCAGCGGCAGCGGCAGTCCGCGCACAGCGAGCCAGTACGCCAGCCCCACGACCACGGCGATGCCGGCGATGCCGATCAGCGACGGAACCACCGTGTACGCCCCCGTGGGGCACGAGCGGAAGCTCCACCGCGTCACGACGAGCCCGGCGAAGGTGAACGCCGCCTGGACGAGGACCCCCGTGATGAACGAACGTGCTCGCGCCATACGGCATGCCTCCACGCTTCGTCTGGGCGCCGGTCATCGCGCCCGGCCCCGTCTCGCATCATGCGACCGCCGGGCTTGCACCGCAAGTCAGCGCGCGAGCAGCGATCGGATGCCCATCGCAGGCAACTGGATGAAGCCGAGCGCGACGGCCATGAGGAGCAACCATCCGAATGTCTTGCCGAGAGCGACCCCGCGACGCATGAGCCGGTTGACGAACAAAGCGTTGTTGCGCTCCCACTCCCCGGGGTGCTCGTGCAGCAGTGGGATCCGCACCTCACCGCGTGTCGACTCGCCTGACTCTCGCCTCGCACGGCGCCGCTCGGCCCTGTTCACGCCGCCCTCCTTCAGGCCACCCGGCCCTCGAGCCGCCTGCAGCTACCACCCCACTGCCGTGGATACCAGCCCCCACACCAGCTCGAGGAAGAACAGGCAGACGATGACGGTCGCCGCGATCTTGCCCAGCGCCCGCAGACGGCTCCACACCGAACCAGGCTCGGGCGTGTCGTAAGCCCCGCCTGCGTCGGCATCGGACTCTGACGCTCCGGAAGGCTCCAGACCCGCCAGAAGGGCCCGCGCGTCGCTCGCATGTTCCTCGGCAACGGAGATCTCGATGGGACCCATCAGAATGCTCGAGCCCCCAGGGAACCGCCCGTAGCCGAACAGGTCCTGCACCTCTTCGTTGCGGACGCTGAACTCGATCCCTGCCGACATGAGGATCGACTTGGCCAGCGCGATCAGGTCGGACCGGCCGGTGGCGAAAACGACCACGGGCTCAGACTCAGCCTGCTGGCGCGTCGGCTCGGGCAGCGCTTCTGCGAGAGCCACGCCGCACTCAGGGCACTCGGCGATGCCCGAGACGTACTCTGAACGGCATTGCGGACAGTACATCCGGCTCCAGGACGATCAGATGGAATCGAATCCTCGCCTCCATCACCATGGAGGGTCCCGACCCCGATTCTATCGCACGGGGTCGGCGCCTGTTGACGGCAGCGTCCGTTGCGGCGCGTGCCCGAGACTGCTGCGCATCAGCAGCGGTCGATGCGTCTGCTTCCCGATCCTTCCTGTCCCGCGCTGTACGCTGGATGCCTGCACCAGGCAAGGCTCACCCGCCTAAGCGCCTGGAGCCGTCGTCGATCACGCGCACCCGGTACCAGCTCGGCAGCCCTGGACCGACGTACTGCGCTGGCAGGTGCTTCGATGGCGCCCACGGCACGAAGAGCCGGTCGAGCCTCCTGAGAACCGTGCTGCGCGACGACCCGAGCGCGCACAGCGCGACCACGGCGGCCGGTCCGACGAGATCCCGCCCGTCGAGCCTGGCGCGCGCGCGAGCAGCCGCGGGAAGCGCACGGTCCATACCGAGAACGTGCGCGTGGCTGGCCGCGGTCGCCCACGCGCTCGCGTTTGCGCCCGCGTCGACGAGCACTGCGGAGACTTCCCGCCGCAACCGCCTGGCCTCCGCTCGGCCGACCGCCAGACGCGGAGCATCGCGCACGGACCGCCGCCACTCCTCCAAGGCCGCCCAATACTCTGCGGGACGCAGGCGCATCTGCGCCGCGATCGCGTCCGTCGTGAATGCCGAGCTGTCGGCGACGCGGTCGAACAGGAACTCGAGCAGCTTGCGGTCGAGGTGGTGGAGACCCTCGACGTGCTCGCGCTTCACGTATGGGCCGTGCTCTTTAGGCCTGCCGGACGTGGCCACGCCGCGAACCAAGGCGAACCCGAGCGCTTCGCCCTCAAGGGCCACCCGCACAGCGCCTGCCGCGACGGCGCGCATCAGCGTCGCCACGACGGCCCGACCGCCCGTCCTACCGCGGCGAAGAGCGGCCTCGAGGAGGGCCGGGTGAAGCCCGGTCAGATCCGTTGCGCTGCTCCCGCCCATCATCGCTTACGGCGTCTCCGAAAGGCCGGAGGCATGCTCCTGCAGCCGCGCTTCGCACGCCTTGAGGAGGAAGAGGCTGACGTCGTCACGCGTCTCGCCCGCCCGGTGGAACGGCCTCTCAAGCGTGCGACGCAACCTGAGCATGTACGAGAACACGAACGCGACGAAGCCCGACAAGACCACCGACATGTGGAGCGGCTCGATCGCTGTGAACACTAGGATCAGTATCACGAGCCACGCGACCGTGACGAGGAGCACGTGGGCCGACGGAAGGAAGTCCACGCGTTGCAGGTGCGCGGTGCGCAGGGCCACCCGCATCATGGTCGCTTGGTCCGCCCGCAAGCGAGAGACGTACTGCGGTAACGCGCCGTAAACCTCCATCTCGTCGAATGCCGGAGACAAGTCGGCGATTGCGCGGCGGAGGGGCTCGTAATCGTCGGTCGACACCCCTTCGCGGAAGCTCGACATGACCGAACCCAGCAGACGAGCCACGGCACGGGAATCATATTCGGGGTTCTTGCGCTCCGTCGCCTTGGCTTCAGCCATGACGCTCTCCGCGGCCGACACGAACTCCGAGACCATCTTGTCGCTCTCCTTGTAGTCCGAGATCGTCCCGGCCAAGATCAAGCCGAACACGAAGAACGCTGCCGCGATGAGGCTCGTCAGGAGGGCGTTCTGGTCGAGGAACTCGATGCCGGCGGCATGCGCAGCGAGCTTGGCGAGCACGACGATCGCGACTGCGAGCATCGCGTCCTTCATGATCGACCCACGGATCCTCACGGGTGCCCCCTCTCGCTCGAACGATCGTGACCCGTTTCCTTCGCCGCCCGCACGACGTCTGAGTCAGCGGCGAGCGGCGCAGCCTCGACGCCAAGCCCCTCGGCTCCCAGCAGCGCCTGCAGCCGATCCAGCCGTCGCTGCTCGCTCGCATACACCGCCTCGCTCCACGCGGTAGGGGCGTAGAACAATGCGTCATACGGTCCGGCATGCGCCACGTTGTCGGAGCGCAGCAAGGACGTGGCCGCCCGAAGCACGCCTCTCGGATCTTTCACGTAGTGCATCCCAAGGGTGTCGGACCACTCGTCGAGCCCGGGCCGTACACGGTCACTTACCCACGAGACCGCCCGCGGAGCAAGTGAAAGCACGGCGAGCGCAGGCAGAACCGCAGCGATCCCCAGCGCAAGCGCTGACAGGCCCACGCCGCCGAACGCAAGCGCGCCCAACGCGACTCCGAGTGCCGCGACCACAACCCAGGGAAGCGAGAGATCGGTCGACTCGAGGCGCTTCAAATCCAGACCGGCGAACGAATCGGTGGCACCCGCTGCGAGAAGCAGGCAATGCGAAGCGGGCGCTTGAGCCCTCGCGACGAGGTGGGCCAGCACCGCACGAAGCTCCGATTCGCCTAGCGACCCAGCGGCGGCAGCCGAGAGCGCGACGTGCAGCTGCCCTTTCCAGTCGCAGAAGGAGCAGCCGTTCGGAAACGGCGAGGGATACACGTACAGACGAGGATAGGGCTGGATCCCGGACGCGAGTTGGATGTCACGCAAGGCGGAGGCCGCCGCGCGGCACGCGCCCGGAGCAGGCGGGGTCGCTCCGATGCGCGACAGGAGCGCCTGACCAGGACGACGCACCGTTGCTGCGGAGTGCAGGAACGAAAGCCCCAAGACGCCGGCCGCGACCACGCCGATCAGCACCCCGTACCACGGTCCCATGGACAAGTAACCGATGCCCTCTATCAGGCTAGCCGCCCACAGCGCCGGCACGAGAACCAACGCCGCGATCAGGACTGCCTCACCGAGAGCGACGACGATGAACCCGAGGGGCTTTCCCCACAAAGAGCGGTCGAGGATCTCCCAGACGGTCGGCCGCGGCCGTGCCGCCTCGTGCCCTGAAGGTCGGTCGCGCTCAGATGTCATGTCCCGGGTCGGCACCGTTCCGTCCTAAGCCCTGCGTCCGCGGATCAATGCTCCCGCAACCATGGCGATCGGCAATGGAGACAGATAGAAAGCTATCTGAAGCGCCGAGCTGAAACCGACGCGCGCGATAAGCGCCAGGCCGCCGAGGACGAACACGATCAGCGCCGCGGCAAGGCCGGCCCTGCGGCCGCCCACGCGCGCCGCCACCGCGCCCGCTCCAGCCAGCCCAGCGAAGGCCGCCGACAAGGCCCCGGCCGCGCCGAGCACGACCCACCCGAGCGCGGCTGATCCAGCGCGGTCCCCGCCCCCGCCTATTCCGATGAGGAACAAGAGCGCCAGCGCGACAGCAGCGAAGACGAGCGCCAGGATCCCGCAACCGACGCCGGCGAGCGTCCCTTTGAAGGAGCTCGCCGCCGTATCGCTGACAGGCTCGAGCACGGATCCCCCCACGAATGAGCTCGCGCGTCGGCGAGCGGTGCGCTTCGGGGCGATTCTAACACTCGCCGTCCGCTGGGCGCTCGTGCTCGGCGCGCACACTCCCCCGTTACGGGCGTTCGATGATCACGGGACCTTCTGGGATGAACGGCGCGTAGTTCCGCTTCGCTCCGAAACCTCTCAGTTCCCCGATCGAGATGGGGACGCTCAAGGGCTCCAATCCTGTGACCTCCCAGAAGACGGCCCACCAACCTTCGTCCTCTCGGTCCTCGACGGCCGTACGCGGGCGGTACTTCGGCCCATCGGGATGGGCTCCGTTCACCCCTTCGACGTGCCCGATGTAGTAGCCGCGCCAAGAAGCAACGGGCCTTGGCGCACCAGCGTGAGATGCGTAAATGAGGGTGTAGACGGGGAGTCCGCCCCTCAGGGCGTCAAGCCTCCGGAAGACCTCCCATGCCCTGCTGCCGAACGCGACCTTGCCGCGCCGGGGATTCTCGCAGAGATGCTTTCCTTCAGGCAGAAAGACCTCCGGCACCGGGGCGAGAAGCGCGACTGTCGGATGCGAGTCCATCTGAGCCCTCCAGTTTCGCTGCCACGCTTGGCGCATCGCTTCGGCGGCGCGCCGACCGCCTCTCAGTCTAGCTGCTGGCTTCCTTGCGTCAGCGGCAGCGCTCGTCAGACAGCAACGGCCCCCATCGCACCCTAGACGAGCAGCAGGACGCCGAAAACCAGCAGGATCCACCACACGCCCGAGCCCTCGAACCGGTTCAGAAGCCAGAAGTAGCCGAACGACAACGCTCCGACGACGAGCGCGATCAGCAGCCCTGCGCCCAGTCCGCTCCCCAGCAGGAGCGCGATCGCGACCTTGCCAGCGGTGAAGACCCCCGCAGCGAGCTTCGGACCGCCGGCCGACGCTAGCTTCACGCACGCCACCAGCAAGGCGAAAGACGCGAGATACGACACTCGGCTGCCCCCGATCGTTCCGACAAGCCCTGCGCAGCAGAGGAGGACCCGACTGCTTGACGCGGGCGTGCATCAGCGGCACGCCGATGCACGCAGGGACGATTGTAGCGTGTGACCGTCCGCTAAGCGCCCGCGTCAGCCCGCGCGCACTCTCTCCCGACGCGACAGATCCGCACCACCGAATACCGCTACCAACACCAGCGCTGCGAGAACGTTCACGAGCGCCAGGGCGATCGTGGACACGCCGCCTGTCACGACTCCGAACGTGTTCAGCGTGACGTGGAACAGCGCCGGCGGCAACAGGCTGCCTCCGGAGCTGTTGTACAGCCAGGTGTAGACGAAGGCGATCGCTACCGTGCCGATGAACCACGGTAGAGGAGGTTGCAGCGATATCGGATTGCCCTTCCAGAAGAAGAGCGGCAGGTGCCACAACCCCCACAGCGCGCCGACGACGAGGGTGGCGACCAAAGCCGTGTGCCGCTTCTGCAGGTGCGGCAACGCGAAGCCGCGCCAGCCGACCTCTTCCCACGGATTCGAAAGCAGGGACGTCGCGAAGGCGGCTAGGGCGACGGGGAGCAGCTCGCCTTGAGGCGCTGGCTGCGTCACAGGAAGACCGAGGAGCCCCGTCATGACCCGCGCCAGAAGCAAGAGACCGATTGGACTCAGCACGGCTGAGAGACACCACCCCAGGCTGCCCCGCCACTGGACGAGCGCCTTGAGCAGGGTGTCAGATTGGGCCTTGCCGTACGCCGCTCGCGTGACGATGACGGCCGCCGCCGCCGGACCCACGGCAGGGAGGACGAGAAGCATCTGGAAGCCGGGATGGTCGAACGGAGCGACGCCGTGCGACCCCAGGACCATCGGCATCCAGCCAAGCCACGAGATGCCGAACGCCAGGACGTAGAACCAAACGACGAGGTGTCTTCTCATTTCCCTTGCTTGTCTTCCCCTGCAGCGAGAGCGCAACGATCGGCCTCTCGTTTCAGCTGCGCGCCGACTCCTTCTCGGTCCAGCCGACGACCCCTGCACGTCACCCGAGAGCGCGTGTCAGTCGCCACATCCGGCTTCGCGAGCCAAGCCATCAGAGCCGATCGGCACAGCTACGGAAGTGATGGGCGACCCTTCGACAAGCGTCGGAAGTATCTTCGACAGCACCCATCCGTTCGTCCGCAGGTAGCTCCGGCCTTTGACGGTCATCCTCCACGGGCGCTTGTCGTCTCCAGACGGGGCGAACGTACGCACGAGCTTCGTGCCGCGATACTGCTCGATGACGAAATCGCGGTTCTTCATCCACGCCTCCCAGGGCTGTCCGTCCTCAGTCCAGGCATGGGCCGGAACCTCTGGCGTCCCGCCCATCAGCACGAGCACGCCGACGAGCGCCGGCTAGCCGGGCCTGCCTCACGGGGCATGCCGTCTGCCCGGAAGCGCTCGTCAGCCAGCGAGCCGGCGCTTGCCTGCAGCATCGCCCACTGGCCAGTGCCCGAATGCGAAGAACCAGAGCGCGAGTACCGGGACGAGCGCAAACCCCGCGAACCAGAGCACCCGAGGCCCGACGTCGAAACCCAGGCACCAAGGATCCGCCGCACCGGATACCCCACGAAGACAAGGCAGGCAAGCACCGACACAGGCACAAAGAAGAACTCGACTCCGAAGGCACCCGCTCCGTCACCCAACTGTCGTCCCCCTCCCCGGCTGAAGCAAACCGCTGGAACGGCTGACGTCTGGCGCATCAACAGCGGCCGATGCGCCTCGGAACGATTGTAGCGTGCGGCCGCTCGCTGGATGCTTGTCCGGCGGGGTCATGGCTGAAGGTCTACCACGCTCCGGCCCTTCGCTCCTCCTCGGCCGCGGCCCACGGACCCGACTCATACGCAGCTGCGCGCCTTCGCGCCGTATTCCTCCAGCTGAGGATCGAGCGGCACTCCCCCGGCCAGCACCAGAAGAGATGTGCATACGGCGCGGCTCCCCAGACGCGTGTGCCAAGTTCTTCGCCGGCCTTGAGCGCCTCGTATAACGCGGCAGGATCCTTGCCGATCAGCATGCCCTCCTCATCGCCAAGCAGAGCGATCGTCTGCTGCGCGAATGAGATGGCGAGGATCGCCGGGAGTGCTGCGACGATTCCCGCGAACAACGACAAGCCGACGATGCCGGGCGCCGTGAACGGATCCTTCGCGGCCTCGAGCACAGCAAGAGACAGCCCCTTATCGGATGCGTCCAGCAACAACACCATGGTGATGCCAAACAGAGTGCTCGCAGTCAACGGACCGAGCACTACTGCGAGGCGCTCGGACAGCGGAGGCCGTTCCCCAGGGAAGATGCTCCAGCGCCTACTGAGGGCTATGAACTCCGCACCCGCGACGCGCGCGAACAGGCCTGCGATACCGGCAGTACAAGTGAGCACTCTGGCGCGATGGTAACGCCTGCGGCCGAGCAGGCTTGCGAAAATCGCCCTCTGCTGCTCGACCGGCATCAGGAGCAGGCCCTCCGTGACGAGCAGCCTGAATGCTGCGGTCCCGGGCGCACCGACAATGGCCGCGTTCACGGTCTGTGCGTCGATGATGAAGAGCGTCGGGGGAAATGCGTGTCCGGCAGCTATGCATACCTCGTAGAGGGCGCGCGTGGTCTCGGGAGCGCTCCCAATGCCGGCCCTGGTGGGCTTCAGACGCCGCAGAAGTCCTCGTTCGCCCCTAGACAGCGTGTATGAAGTGGACGCGAGCGCACACACCGGCCAAGACGAGGAACGGCACCGGGCTCGAAGGCTCGCGTCTCGACACCCGATTCAGAGCCGCTTGGATTTCACGCTCATACTCGTCTTGGACGGCGGTGCCCCCCTTCCAGCTCATGATTCGGAGCCAAGCGTACTGCGCATCCTTGAGTGCCATGTACTGCTGTTCGAGGACCACCGATTTCCCCCACTCGTACAGCCCCCACCAACCGAATCCCAGGCACAACGTCTCCGTAACCAGAGCCGCGATAACGAGCACCGAGGCGCCGGCAAGCGCCGCTATCGTGGCGAGCCGATCGCGATCGATCCGGCTCCACAGCGTCAGATGCTGCCTCATCTTCCTCGCCCCCCCATCGCCGCCGAAGCATCGTTCTGCCGAGGATCTGACGCTTGGCCCACAAAACGTCGCAATCACGCCTCTGACTCGGGACTACACCCCAGAGCGCCTGGCCTGCTTCGAAGCGTATGTTCGCGCCGAGGACGACCGCAGTATCGCAGCCAGCTGGCGCTCGGCCTGGTCAGCGTGGATCCAGAACCCGACCGTCACCCCAGCGTAAAACGCCCCTGCGATAAGAAGCGCGGGCACCAGCACCAGCACGGACTCCGCAACCGCCAACAACGAGAGCGCCTATGCCAGCGGACCGCCCTCGACAACACCCACGAAGTTGTCCCAGGAGCTAAGCAGGGGTGCTCCGCACCCCATGAACAGGATTGCGATGAGCACGACGAGACTGACGGCGCTTGGCCGCGCAGAAACGACCACCACGGTCCCGTCGCTGGCCGTGAGGAAAAACCTGACCAGCCGGGGGACGACTACGCCCCCCATCCGGCTGAAGCCGACGCGAGGGGCTAGGTCGAACCCGTCAGGTGAAACGGTGCCGACGAAGAGGCATGAGTCCGCGTCTCCGAGCGAGAAGGGTGGGCGCGTTACCGCTTCGACGGCGGCAGCGACAGCGTCTCGCGGTAGAGGCGAAACGATCCTAAACGACCCCCATGGCCACGGCTTCATCGGCTCCTCAACTGCTATCGCTACCGCACATCAGCGGCGCCCGATGCGCCTTCTTTGCTATTCTACCTCGCCCCGTCCCTGGATGCGCTTGTCAGAGCGACCTCGTGGTCGGCGCACATAGCACATCTGTGCTACAATGCGCTTGGATCGGACTGGGGAGGCATGATGGTTCGCCGAGTGAATCTCAGGCAAGCAGGCGGTTCGATAGCGGCCACGCTGCCCAAGGACATGGCCGACCGACTCAAGCTCAAGGCCGGCGACACGGTCATCGCCGTCGAAACCGACCGCGGCATCCTGCTCACCCCATACGACCCCGAGACCGAAGAGGCGCTCGCGATCGCAGCCGAGGCCGCACGCAGGTACCGCAACGCCTTGCGCGAGCTTGCGAAGTAGCCGATGGGACGGCGAGGGCCACGTGAGCCGCGCTGGGTGAGCAGGGTCGTCGTCGACGCGATCCACGCGGACATGATCGCCACGCACGGCGGGCTTTTCGGCGCCCGGGACGAAGACGCCCTCGAGGCGGCCCTCGCTCGACCGCGCCAGCGCTGGAACTACGAGCCGGCCGCCGACCTGCCCCAGCTCGCGGCCGCGTACGCCTACGGGATCGCACGCAACCACCCGTACCGCGACGGGAACAAGCGCGTGGCGTTCGTGACGGCGGTGACGTTCCTGGGCCTGAACGGCCTCGACTTCGTCGCGGATGAGGCCGACGTGGTCGCCACGATGCTCAGGCTCGCGGCGGGCGAGGCCGAAGAAGGCGACCTCGCGGAATGGATCAGGCGCCACGCGAGGAAGCGCCACAAGGGTTCGCTTTAACGCCTGACGCGTGAGCGGCAACGCGAAGCGCGGCTGAGATGCGCCGGGCGGGCGCACGTGTTGGGTGGTAGCGCTCTAGTCGCGCTCACGACTCAATTGAGCCGCTCCCCAGTTCTTGACGATCACCAGTACTGCAGCGCCCAGAAAAGCAATCATGAATCCGCTGGTAGGCAGATCCATCTTCATGTTCGGCATAGCCAGCCAGATAGACCAGTTCATCGAGGCATGAGCCAGAATCGCTGCCAAGACACTGCCATTCGTGTTGTTGTAGATCCACGTGAACAGGATGGCGGTCAGGGTGATCACCACCGACAGCGCCAAGAACACCGCAAGATCGTCGGTCATGAATCGGCCTGGAATGAAGACCGCTGGCAGATGCCACAGCCACCAGAAGAAGCCCAAGATGATGCTGGAAGTCAACGCATCGAATCTGGATTGCAGCCGCGGCAACGCGTAGCCACGCCAACCGAACTCTTCCTGGAGAGGCCCGGCCGTGAAGAGAATGACGAAGAAAGCGATCAAGGCATAGGGCGGATTGGATACGACAGAAAGATCGATCGGCCTTACGCCCGCTAGGCTGGAAGCCCAAACAGACCCGCCGAAGAGGACGAAGGGGAGCAGCAAGATCACCAGCAACCAAGCCTTCTTGAAGCGAAAGTCGATCCCGCGCTTCAAGAGTTGAAGAACGCCCTTCCATCCTTGTTGAAGAAGGGTCAGCAGAAGGGCAGAGAACAGCGGGCCGAACGCAGCGGGATTGAGGGGGCTGGCGAGGAAGCCCGCCAGGCCTGCGGGCATGACAACCCCGTGCGCGGCCAAAGCATCAGGTATCCAAAACGCCCAGGAGAAGGCATAGGCGATCAAGAAGTACAGCCACAAACCCTTGGAGTCATTGGCTCTGATCGTCACCTCGGTCTCCTGTGCCCTGCTTTCGGTTCTACCCAACGCGACTGCGCATCCACCGCGGCCGATGCGCCTTGCGTCGGAATGTAGCGCGCCGCCGTCCGCTGGATGCGCGTGTCAGGCAGGTCCTGCCGCCCGGACATCCTCTTGCCGGGTCGAGTCCAGGAAGCTGTTCAGTGCAGCTGCGACCTCCTCCGCCTCTCGGTGGCTCAGCTCATCGTGCCCGAACCTGAACGACGAATCGTCGAGCATGACCCACGGGGCCGACTCGCCCCAGCTGAGGAACTTGGGCTTGGGCGAGACCGCGAACCTCCGAGCGCCGATAGGCACGGACCGGCGTCGCAGCTTCAACCCGAAGACTTCGACTTGGCTGCTCGCGTCGAGACGCGTCACCAGGATGACCGTCCGCCGCGCGATCGCCTGGACTGAGATAGCCAAGCAAAGCGGCGCCACCGCCACGAGGAACCAGCCCCACAGCGGGAGGCTGCCCACAAGCGACAGGAACCGGAGCATCGCAAGCGGAGCGAGCAACCACCACGCGATAGCGAAGGCCTGCAGAGCGACGTTCCAGCGCTTGGGCCGGAGCGTCACCGTCACGCTCTCGCCGTCACCGGCAAGTGTGTACGGCACCGTGCCCCCACTCAGCCTAACGCCTTGCGCCTAACTTGCTACCCGAGGCCGCAGCCCCGCCTCGACGAGAGCGTAGCGCTCGGGTCCTCGGTTTGTCATGGTTGAGGCGGTTGGCCGGTCATCGAAGACTCGCGACCACCCAGAAGGTCGCGAATACGAGAAGGAATGCCGACACCCAAACCGCAAAGCTCGCCCAAGGATACTCATCCTTCGCGACACCGGCCGCAATCTCCTCGTCCCGCACGAATACCCGGTAGTTCACGACCGAGAGGTGTGGCGGGACAGAGAACTCGACTCGGGAAGGCAGGGGCTCCCCTTCGTGCACGATCGTGAAGGGTACGACGACCTCTTGAGACTGCCCAAGCAGAGCCGACTTGGTCAAGCGGGGCGCGAAGACATGCCCGCGTGCCGGGGGACCGCCATCAACCGAGACCAACAGCCACATATCCCAACGCCCAGCGGGGATGTCTCGGACCTCGATGCTGTGGCCTGCCCAGAGGTGAGTTGGCATGCCTTCCCCGCTGTGGTCATATTGTTGCACGTGACATCTAGCGCATCAGCGGCGGCCGATACGCTTCGGGACGATTGTACCGCGTGGCCGTCCGCTGGATGCGCGCGTCGGGCGTTCTCAGTCACGGCTCCTGCATCAGCCTCTCGGAGCGCCACACCCGCACCACGACGATCCCGTCATCGTCTACGCGATAGACGATGCGGAACGGAGGACGGACGAGCTCCCGTAATCGTGGCGTGCCGAACTCTGGGACGACCCTGCCGCTCTCCGGGAACCGGGCAGCCTGCTCGAGCGAAGCGATCGCCTCGCCGACGAGCCGCAAGCCGACCTCCGGCACGCCTTTCGAGGAGTACCAATCGCGAACCTCCTCGAGGTCGCGGACTGCCGATTCCGCGAACGTCACGCGAGCCATCAGGCAAGCCCGAGCCGTCGCTTCGCGTCCTCGAAGGAGACCACCCTGCCGGCCTCCACGTCGGCCAGCCCCGCGACGACCGCCCGCATGAACTCGCGCTCCTCCTGGGCGGCCTCGAACTCCGAGAGCCCCTGAATCACCGCCACGCCGCGTCCGCGGCTCGTGAGCAGCACCGGCCTGCCCGACTCGTCGACTCGGCGCACGACCTTGCCCGGATTGACCTTCAGGTCGCCCAGCGGGACGACATCTTCTGAGAACCTTATGGGCGAGTCCATCGGACCTCCAAACAGGACCTACATATCGGTGCTGATTATAGCACCAGACACGCTGGAGAAGCCACGTGGGACTAGGCTCGATGGAGATACGCCTAACGCGCACGAGATGAGCCGCGACCGAAGCGAGTCGGCTCGATCTCATTGTTGATTGTTGGGCGCCTAAGCAGAATCGTCCCCGATGAGCGAGCGGACGATCTGCCCGTAGCAAGCCATGAATCCAACGAATACAGCTGCCACTTGCTTCACTGTGTCCTCAAGCGACGCGTCGAGCAACGGCAGTTCCTCTACTCTATACGGACTGGGCAGACCTAGCGCCTCAGCAGCTGCTTCAACCTGGCGCTTCTGAGCTCCGAGCGTCTTGGGGGTCTCACCCCAGACAAGACAGTGGGTGGGATCTAGAAGGTCGCGAGTCTTCATCGCGTCACGGTACATGACGTAGTACCGCCACTTATGCGAACCCTCGGGAGCGCCGCCAGCACGTGGCGCCGTGAGCACAATCCCGGTTTCACCTCCACCGCTCGTCGTCCACGGACCCTCGAATTCCAGAATCGCGCTCAGGTTCTCCTGCACGTAGCGCCCCACATTGGCTGCCAACTCCTTCGCAATGGTCTCAAGATACTGGTTGGCTTCACTCCGGGTCTGTTCCATCAGGAAGTAGTTGACGAGATAGTGCCTGGCGCTATTGCTCAGGTCCATCGTTCATCCCTCCATCAGAAGTTCAACGAGCAGCGCATTCCTTGTACACGCCTCGTCGAAGCGAAGTCGGTCAAGGAAGTCCGAGCTCATGGTCGCCTTGACGGCGAGATCGACGAGCTCATTAAGTTCTCTCTCTGCCTTGTCGAATGGACCAAGGGCGAGATCCATCAAGAAGCGCCGTAGGTTGCCTCGTGCAGTGCTCGACAGTCCACCGTCCCGCAAGACGGCCAGCCCAGCAGAGATGAGGGCCGAATATGAGAGCGGTTGCCATTCGGGAGCCTTGCTCGAAACCTTGCCTTCTGGCGTGAGGAAGATCTTTATGCGCCTAAGTCCGATGAGCTCCGAGCCCTCTTGGATGGCCAAGTCGTACCGCTGCAACTGGCTGAGCTTCACCCGACCGTTGGGACTCTCTCCGCTGTGGATCTTCTGTTCTATGAAGATGACATGCCCTGACTGCTCGCACGTTACGACGATATCGCAGAAGCAGTCCGCCGATTCTTTTCCGTCGAATACTGTGCCAATGTACCTCTCAGTCTCGACGCGCGCGCGGTACGTGTCCACGTCGTTGTGGCCAAGAGACCGGAGAACCTTGTCCAGCAGCCGCGTACCCAGGCCGTGGTGGCGCGACCAGTCCAAGAAGTAAGCCAGGTACGTGCTGTATCTAATCTCCTGCGTCCCGCGTCCACAGACGGACAGGACAGGTAGTGGAATCCCCGCCCAGGTTCTAGACAGAAATTCATGTACGAACTCGCGCCTGCGCTTCTCCCAGTCGCGGTCGTACGCACTCCGTATAGCATCAATGACTTGAATAGCATGGGGAGAGGCGTTGCCGTGACCCACCGGGAATGCTTCCTCGTTCACGCGGTATTCCCCTCTGCCAGGTCTGGCCCGTCGATAGCGCACCGGTGTGCCCAACGTCTGGCGCATCACCGGCGGCCGATGCGCCTCGGGACGATTGTAGCGCGTGGCCGTCCGCTGGATGCGCTTGTTAGGTGCGCAGCGGAACTCGCAACCTAGAGGTCGTCGGGCGTGAGGCCGGTGTGCTTCGCGATGCGGGCGAGCATCTTTGGGCCGATCTCGTCACGGTCATGGAACGCGAAGACGAAGTCGGGGCATCCCGGTTTGGAGAGCACCTTGTGCGAGCCGGTCTGGCGCTTGACCTCCCACCCGATGCGCGTGAGCGCGGCGAGGACCGCCTTGGCGCGCGTGCTCGGTCACTCGCTCATGCGGCGTCGAAGGTGATGCTCAGGTACTCGGAGCCGGCCTCGTCGTGCTCAAGGCGGTCCGCGATGACCCGCAAGGCGAGCGCCTGGGCGCGCGCGACCGCCTCGTCTTGCGAGTCGCCGTACGCGAGCACGCCGGGAAGCTCGACGACCTCGGCGATCCAGCGGCCGTCGTCTTCGAGCTCCGTCTCGATCTTGAAAGCGACTGACATGGCGGCCTCCACGCGACGGATAAAGACCGGCTCGAGGATACTACGGCCGGCCCGCAGCTGCACCCAACGCGCTTGCGCGCAACCTGCGATGCGCTCCTGCGACTTCGCTATCGAGGATACATCACGGACCCGGTGTCTGGTTGACGCGCGGGGGTTAGGCCTCTACGTCAGGCCGCCTCCTGGGGTCATCCAGTTCAGGCTCAACATGACCAGTGCAGTGAGGTCTTCGCGCTCTCGTGCAGCCGGTCCTACGATCGTGCGGAGCCCCCATGACTTCCACCTGAAAGTCAACAACCTCAGGCCCTTGTCTGTGACCAGCACGAACCGTTCGTGGAGCCCAGGGGCGCCGATGGCGATGCGGAAACCGGAGTGATCCTCGTAGACTCGCCGGAGGCCGACCCTCGTGTACTGTACAGGACTGGACCTCATGGCGGTGACAGCCGAACGGAACACGAACCTTTGCTGCCAGAAGCCACGCCGCTCGATTCTCCAGAATCCATCGGGGCACTCGCCCTCTGCCACCCCCCATGGGAACTTGGAGACCTTTCTGAAGGTTGCCCGGACAACCTCACCGTCGCGATACTCCCAAGCCCACGGGTATGAACGAAGCACGAAGCCGCCTGCCAGATGGCAAACGGGCATCCAGAGCCCTCCGGCCCAGTCGCACGAAGCTGCCAAACAGCAACTCCCCCCAATGGGACACCAGCCGCCCGGTAGATCAAGTGGGCCTAACGCCTAGCGCATCAGCGGCGGCCGATGCGCTCCGGGACCATTGTAGCGTGCGGCCGTCCGCTGGATGCGCGTGTTAGAGCGGCACCGTCACTCGTAGTGGCTCCACATGCGGAGCACCTTGACGACCTTCTCCTCTTCGAGCACCTGGTAGACGAGCCGGTGCTGGATGTTGATGCGCCTCGAGTACGCCCCGCTCAAGTCGCCCACGAGCTTCTCGAAGCGCGGCGGCGACGCGAACGGGTCCTGCGCAAGCAGCGCGAGCAGCCGCTCGGCCTTCGGCTTGAGCCCGGCTTGGGCGAGCAGCTTCGCGTCCCTCTGGGCGGCTTTGGTGTAGACGAGGCGCCAGCTCACCAGTCGAGCTCGCCTTCGAGCTCATCGACAGGCGTGGCCATGCCCTCGAGGATCGACTCGCGCATCCCGGGGATGGAGACGAGGTAGAGCGTCTCTTGCACGGCGCGCCAGTCGTCCTCGCTCACGAGCACGGCGCTGCCGCGCTTGCCGGTGATCTTCACTGGCTCGTGCGAGTCCTGGACCTCGTCGACGAGGCGGTAGAGGGACTTGCGCGCCTCGGTCGCGGTGATGGTGGTCATGGTCGCTCCTCTCATACGTACGTCATAGCGTACGCCTCACGAGGAGCTGCGTCAACGCTGCCGGCGCTCGCTCTAACGCCTAGCGCATCAGCGGCGGCCGATGCGCTCCGGGACCATTGTAGCGTGCGGCCGTCCGCTGGATGCGCTTGTTAGATTCTGACGCTACACGGTCGCGCGAGAGCGGACCTCCCGGTCCAGCCGCTCGCCGAGCTCGTCGGAGGCCACGTCCAAGTCGTAGTCCGCCTGCAGCCCCAGCCAGAACTGCGGCGTGGTGCCGAAGTAGCGGGCGAGCCGAAGCGCCGTCTCCGCGGTGATGCGGCGCTTGCCGAGCACGATCTCGTTGATGCGCCTCGGCGACACGCCGATGTCGAGCGCGAGCCGGTTCTGGCTCAAGCCGAGCGGCTTGAGGAACTCCTCCATGAGCACCTCGCCAGGGTGCACCGGCGGAAACGTCTTGCCCGTCATGGCGCTCCTCCTCTCAGTGGTAGTCCACGATCTCGACGTCGTACGCGTCCCCGTCGCGCCAGGTGAAGCACACGCGCCACTGGTCGTTGATGCGGATGCTGTGCTGGCCCTCGCGGTCGCCTGAGAGCTTCTCGAGCCGGTTGGCCGGCGGGCTGCGCAGGTCGTTGATCGCATGGGCGTTGTGAAGCATCCGCAGCTTGCGCAAGGCGACCCGCTGGATGTCCGCAGGCAGCTTCCGCGAGAAGCGCCGGCCGAACACCTTCTCCGTCTCGCCGTCTGCGAACGACTTGATCACAAGAGGAGGGTATGACGCAGCGCGTCATACGTCAAGCGTCATGAATCTAACGCCTAGCGCATCAGCGGCGGCCGATGCGCCCAGGGACGATTGTAGCGCGTGGCCGTCCGCTGGATGCGCTTGTTAGGTGGACCGAGCCCACCTAGCGGGTGAGCAACACCGCGACCGCAACGATGGCCGCCAACACAGCGAACGCGATGACGAAGTGATACCACTTGGCGCTAGGCCCAGGCTGCGCAGTGTCCGGGATGGGTGGATTCCAGTCGAGATACGTGGCCCTGACCCGCTTGGACCGCATCAGGTAGTTGAGCCACAGCGCGGAGTACATGACGCCGCGCCACCCCATCTGCAGCCACGAATCGAGCACCTGCTTGCGCCCCGACGCATCCAGGCCCAGCAGGAGCGGTTCCAGCGGGGCGAGCAGTGCGTATGCGGCGGAAGCAATGAGAACCGCGCGCGCGATTTGCACGGCCCGCGGGCGGACGCGCCACAGGGAGAGGCCGGCGTAGATGTAGGCGGCAATCAGCGCCAAGGACACTCCCGTGTCAGCAACCACGAGCGCCATCGAGCCGATGTCCTGCGAGAAGTACGGGATGCTTTGAAGCAACCCGGTCGCAATCAAGAAGAGCGAGACTGCCGGGCTGATGATTGTCAGCGATACGCAGAAGAAGAGCAGCCATCCACCGACGCCACGGGGCTGCTCACTACCGCCCTGCTTGAACGGCTGAGTTACCGCGGATTCCGCGGTATCGGACGAGACAGCCTCGAACTCCGCCATTCGCCCCCCTCGGTTCCACCTAACGCCTGGCGCATCAGCGGCGGCCGATGCGCCTCACTTCCCGATTCTACCTCGCGCCGTCCGCTGGATGCGCTTGTTAGACACTGCCGGTTGGCCTCTAGTCGTGAGCCATCCAGATCCATGACACGGCAAGCACAATGCCCGCTGCCGACCACAGTATCCCCGTGATCCACCAGCGACCCAGAATGGCGAACGGGATGCCGGACATGAGAAGGATGCCTGGCCAGGCATAGGGGCTCCAGGCCACCGCCTGACGCACAGGACTGGAGACAGCGCTCTCTCCCGCGGCGGGGAAACGCACGAGGAACGCGATATACGCGCCACCCACCAGACCGCCGAGCACGAGCCACGGAATCGGGTTGCCGAGCAACTCCCCCTGCCTTGTCGCTTCTGCGTGGCATGTGTCTAACGTCTAGCGCATCAGCGGCGGCCGATGCGCCTCGCGTCCGATTGTAGCGCGTGGCCGTCCGCTGGATGCGCTTGTTAGAGCCTCAAGAAGCACCTTCCAGCACCTCTGACACGTAGTTCAAGAGCGAAATCGCTTTCAGGCTGTTGAGCCGGGTGCCATAGTCTAGTGACTCGCCGTGCATGACCATGTGACGATTGAGCGCATCGAACCCGTCCGGTCTTTCTCGCCTGGACATCCCAATCGGGAGCACCTCAGCGAGCGGGCTGAGAATCGCGGCCTGCAGAGCATCAGCCGCAACCGTCTCAACGTAGTGTGCCGTCTCAGGCTTCCCATCCTGTCTGAGGAACAAGTAGCGAGATGTGAGGTCCGCGCAGATGCCATCTGTCTGCGCCAGGAACACAGGTATCGCAAGCTCGTACTGACGCCGCCGATGGGCGTCGAAGGCCGCAGAAAGCAGATGCGCTCTGTGTGGAAAGCGCTGCCTGAGCGACTCCTCAATAGCGTCGAGCCGTTCCTCGAAGTACTCGCACAGAATCCGATCCGCGTTCTCGACGTCGCCCTGTTCTAGCACGCTCTGCAGTTCCCAAAGCAGCTGCATTGCGAGGCTTGGGTCGAGGTACCAACCATGATTCCCTAACGTCATCAGCGCGTCACGCGTCACTGTAGGCAGCAGCCGCGCGGCACGACGGATGGACTCAAGAGCAGGACCGAACGATTGGAGAATCAACGCTTGTAGTTCGGCGAGCTGAGGCGTCACGCCCTTGGGGAGCTGCACCTGCAGCTCGGGAGTGCGGACAGACCTGAGTGCCTGCGCCATCAGGTCGCGGCTCTGGGCGATGCCCGCCAGCGCCCTGTTGATGCTCGCCACTTGTGCGTCAAGAACAGGCTTTATCTGCCGCAGGACCATGCGCGCCAGATCCTGCTGTTGCTTGTGGAGCGCATTGAGCCGGCGAATGGTGTCAGAATCGAAGCCTGGCATGGCCCTCCACGATGGCTCTAACGACGATTCTGCAGAACCACGTAACGCTTTCGTGCAGCTCCAGTTTCCAGTGTATTGCTCTGCACGGCACGCCACAAGCACCCAGGATCTGCTCGCCAGTGCAGCTTATGCGGTTCCGTGTAACACCCCGACTTCCGTCACCCACAAGCGAGACGCGTAGGCGCGCCGTCCTGGCGCACGCCTCAAAGCGCGTCCATCGGGCTCCTCACGCCGCCCGCGCCCATCCTGAGCACGTGCGTGTAGATCATCGTCGTCTTCACGTCCTTGTGGCCGAGCAGCTCCTGGATGGTCCGGATGTCGTATCCGCTCTCGAGCAGGTGCGTCGCGAACGAGTGCCGGAACGTGTGACAGCCCACGTGCTTGGTGATGCCGGCCTCCAGCACGGCCCGCCGAACCGCCCGCTGCAGGATCGACGGGTCGACGTGGTGCCTCCCCTGCCGGCCAGTCGCCGGGTCCCGCCAACGGTGCGTCTGCGGGAACACCCACTGCCAGCGCCACTCCGCGGATGCGTTCGGGTACTTGCGGTCGAGCGCGCCGGGCAGAGGCACTTGACCCCAGCCCGCTGCCAGATCGGCCTCGTGGATGCGCTTCACCTCGCGCAGATGCCGCGAAAGCGGCGCTCGCACCGCTGCCGGAAGCACCGTCACGCGGTCCTTGTCGCCCTTGCCGTTGCGAACGGCGATCTCGCCCCGCTCGAAGTCGAGGTCCAGCACGCGGAGCTGCACGCACTCCATCAAGCGCAGCCCCGACCCGTACAGCAGCGACGCCATCAGCCGCTCGCGCCCGTGCATCCGTTCCAGCACGGCGCGCACCTCGTCCCGCGTCATCACCACCGGCAGCCGGACCGGCCGCCGCGCGCGCACGATGTCGAGCCCACCCATCTCGCGGCCGAGCACGTGCCGGTATAAGAACAACAGCGCCGCGAGCGCCTGGTTCTGCGTCGACACGCTCACCCGGCCCTCGATCGCGAGGTGCGTCAAGAATGCGTTGATCTCCGCCTCGCCCAGCTCCGCGGGATGACGCATCCCGTGGAAACGGACGAAACGCTTCACCCACAAGCAGTACGCCGCTTCGGTGCGCTCGCTGTAGTGCCGCGCGCGGAGCGCGGCTCGCATGCGGTCGAGCAGCCGCGGCTCGGGCACGGGACCTCCTCGCGCTCGAACGGCTTCTCGCAGCAGCGTACCAGCGGACGTTGAACGGAACCTTGCCGCGGTCTTGCTCGCCGTCGGCTGCGCCAGAGGCGCGACCCCCGCGCCGGCGACGAACGAGGGGGTTGGCCGCAACCCAACCCGGCTCGTCCGGCCCTCCGCCGCCCCTACCTCGTCCGCACGGCCTCGGCAATCGCCTTCCCCCACGCCTCCGCGGCCGCGAGGTCGTCCGCCGTCGGCCGGAACTTCACCGCAAGGTCGCTCTCGTAGAGCTCGAACCCGGCCTTCTCCAGCCGCTCGCGCATCTGCTTGACGGCGCCGCCGCCCCAGCCGTACGACCCGAACGCCGCCGCGAGCCGCCCGCTCGGACGCAGCCCCTCCAGGTACGTGAGCAGCCCGCTCACGCGGTAGAGCATGCCGTGATGGAGTGTCGGCGAGCCGAGCACGAGCGCCTTCGCCTCAAGCAATTCGTACGCGATGTGCGCGATCGGCGTCACCGCCACGTCGTAGAGCGACGCCTCGACTCCGCCGGCAGCCAGGCCGTCGACGACGCGCGTCGCGAGCTCGGCAGTCGAGCCCCACATCGTTCCGTACACCACCACGGCTTTGTCGCGCTTCTCGCCCGCCGTCCAGCGCCGGTAGCGCTCCAGCGCCGCCCCGATGTCCGCGCCGCGCCACCCCACGCCGTGCGATGGCGCGATGACCTCGATCTCCCAGCCGGTCGCGAGCACCTTCTCGACCGCTTTGGCCACCTGCGTCCCCAGCGGCAGCAAGATGTTCGCGTAGTAGATGCCGAGCTGTTCGAGCGCCGCATCGAGCCCCAGCTCATCGGCGAACCGCTCCTCGCACGCGAAGTGCTGGCCGAACGCGTCGTTGGGCATGAGCGTCTTGGACTCGGGGCAGTAGGTGAACATCGAATCCGGCCAGTGCACCATCGGCATCGGCAGGAACCGCAGCGTCTTGCCGCCCAAGTCGACGACGTCGTCTGCCCCCACGGCCTCCACCTGAAGCCCGTCGTGGTACTCCGCCACGCCCTTGACGCCAGAGGGCGACGCCACCACGCGCGCGTTCGGCATCGCGGCCATCACGTCGCGCAGGCCGCCGTTGTGGTCGGGCTCGACGTGGTTGACGACGATGAGGTCGACGTCGGCCGGATCCATCACGTCAGAGACGCGCGCGAGCAGCTCCGGCACGAACGGCGCCTTCACGGTGTCGATGAGCGCGGTCTTGCTCTCGCCGCGCACGAGGTAAGCGTTGTAGGTGCTGCCCGACGGCGTCTCGTAGCCGTGGAAGTCCCGCAAGTTCCAGTCGATCGCGCCGACCCACCAGATGCCCTCAGCGACCTGCACTGCGCGCATGCCGTCCTCCTCAAAGCTCGAGAGCCTGCCCGGCATCAGCGATGCCGCCCGAATGTAGGTACCCGAGGAAGCGGACCCGCTACGCGGCGGCCTGACCGCCTGCGCCGTGCGCCTGCCTCCCCACGCCGCCGTCGCCCTACGCGGCGCGCTTGACGAAGAAGTCCGCCATCGACAGCAACAGCGTGCGCGCCGGGGAAGCCGGCAGCGCGGCTTTCAGGCCCGCCTTCGCCTCCTCGACGATGCGGCGCGCGTACTGCTTCGCGTACTCGATCGAGCCCGCTCGCTCCATGATCGCGACCGCCTCGGCGAGCTCGTCCGGGTCCGTCGTGTGTGCCGACAGCAGCTCGACGAGCCGCTCGCGCTCCGGCTGCGCCGAGTTCTGCAGCGCGTGGATAGCCACCAGCGTGCGCTTGCCCTCGGTGATGTCGCTCCGGAAGTCCTTCTTCGTGGACTCCTTCTCGCCCACCAGGTTGAGCACGTCGTCTTGGATCTGGAACGCGAGCCCGGCCGCCATCCCGAAGGAGCGCAGCGCTTCGACCTGCTCCTCGGTGCCGCCGCCGATGATCGCGCCGACGGCAAGCGGCACGCCGCCCGAGTAGAACGCCGTCTTGTGGTTCGCCATCACGAGGTAGTCGTCGATCGTCAGGTCGAACCGCCCGTCGCGCGCCCACCCGATGTCGAGCGCCTGGCCCTCGATCGTCCGCGTCGTCATCGCCACGAGCTCGTCGAGCACCCGCAGCTTCGTCGCGTCGTCGAGCCCCTGGTCGTGCACGACCGTGCCGCACACGAGCGAGAGCGCCAGGTCGCCGGCGTTGATGGCGAGCCCCTCGCCCTCCGTGACGTGCATGCACGGAACGTCCCTCCGCATAAGCGAGGAGTCCTCGATGTCGTCGTGGATGAGCGCCGCGGTGTGGAAGTGCTCGATGGCGGCGGCCGCCGGCCACGCGCGCTTCGGATCGCCGCCCACGGCCTCGCACGCGAGCAGGCAGATCAGCGGGCGGTGGCGCTTGCCGGCGTTGTCGGAGAACCTGCGCAGGGGGCCGTACAGGTAGCGCTTCATGTCCGGGTGCGAGCCGTCCTCGAAGAACGTGAGCAGGTACTCGTCGAACTTCTTGGCGGTACGGTCCAGGTAACGCTCGAAAACGCTCATGCGGCTCCTCGGCCCCGCTCGGTGCAGTCCCACGTATAGTATTCGCCGCGGACCACCGCCACAACCTGCACGGAGTGCCGGTGCGCCCACGCCAACCCACGCCGCACGCCGGCAGGCCCTACCCGGCGACGGCGCTCCACGCCCACGCTGTGCCCGCGCCGTACACGAGCAGGAACGCCGCGTGCTTGACGAGCAGCGCCTTCCGTTTCGCCGCCACCTCGTCCGGCGCCGCCTCCCGCCGCCAGTACGCGAGCCGGATGCCGCCCGTGACCGCTATGACGGCAAGCGCCGCGAGCAGCAGCCAGAGCACCGCGCGCATGGCTTCGAGGAGCGCAGCCGACGCCTCGGCCGATGCCGCCGCGGCGCGCGGGTCGAGCACCGCGATGACGAGCACGCTCGCCGCCCACGTGCCGGTGGCCATGTCGTGCAGGAAGTTGTTGACGATCCGCCCATACGGGCCGCGCTCAGCCACGACCGTCACGCCCACCGCTCGTAGCGGATCTTCTCCGGGTCGTACCGGTCCGCAGGCGGCTTGGTCTCCGCCGGATGCCCGATCGCGATGACCGCGAGCGGCTCGATGCCCTCCGGCAGCCCCAGCACCGCCTTCAGCGGTTCGACGCGCTCCATCTTCGGCCAGAAGCCCAGCCACACCGCGCCGAGGCCGAGCGCGTGCGCGGCGAGCAGCAGGTTCTCCACGGCTGCCGAGCAGTCCTGCTCCCACATCTGGGGGTGCTTGAGGTCGCGCGTGTCGGCGCACACCACGACGCCGAGGGGCGCTTCTTTCAGCATCGCGCCGTACGGGGTCGTCTGCGCCGCCGCATCCAGCCGCTCGCGCTCCGTGAGCACCACGAAGCGCCACGGCTGCTGGTTGCCGGCCGACGGCGCCGCCATGGCTGCCCGAAGCAGCGTCTCGACGTGCTCCGGCGCCACCGGCTCGCTCGTGTACTTCCGGATGCTCCGTCGAGTCATGATCGCGTCGATGGCGTCCATCATCGCTCCTTCCCGTCCTGCGCCCGCCCGAGCGCCTCGTCGCGCGCCCGCACGCGGCGCCGCTCACGGTACAGCACGGGGCTTGCCGCGAACAACAGGGCGTTCTCGAACGAGATGCGCTCCAGCGCGATGAGCTCCTGCGCAAGCGTCGTCGCGTTGCGGCGCACCTCGGGCGAGCGGACCGTGAGCTCGTGCAAGTCCACGCCCTCCAGCGTCCCGCGCTTGCGATGGTAGGTGTACGACTTCCACAGCGCCGCGAGCGCGCGCTCGCGGGTCGTGGGCGCACGGAGCGCGTCGAGGATGCGCGCGCGGATCGCTTCGAGCTCCTCCGCGGCCGCGTGACGGGGCAGGGCAGCGATCGCGCGGCCGATCTCGTCAGCCTCGCGCCGCTTGGTCTCCTGCACGATGAACTTCACCACGTGCCACGCATCGGACAGCTCGCCGTTGGTGGCGATGGACCTGTCCGCGAGCCACAGCCACGCGTGCATCCGCCTGCGCCAGTCCCACCACGAAAGCGGCGAGTTGAACGCGGCGTCCGAGAAGAGGAACCAGCCGGTGCGCGTAAGCAGCGCCCCGAACACGCCGGCCGCTCGCACGTCGCGCTCGCGGTGGTTGCCGACCTTCGTCTTGAACAGCCCGCACGAGGGCGACTCCTCCTTGAGCACGACCACCCGCACGCCCGCGCGCGAAAGCGCATCCACGCACGCCTGTGCGCCCGCGACGAGCTCCTCAGTGACGTCGCGCCCGCGTCTCGTCATGACCCGCGCCCGGCCCGCGAGCACCTCTTCGCCCGGGCCGGTGAGGTGGATCGGCTCGCGCGGCACGCCGAAACCCGCCATGCACTCAGGACACACGGGCATGAACCGGAAGTCGGCGTGCTCGCGACCAAGCGACGACACCGCGTCGAAGCGCTTGCCGTTGTAACGCACCGGGCAGTCATACAGGCACGCGCTGATGCCGACGACCGGTTTCTCGGTGACGATCTCAGGCATGCGCACCTCCTGTGTCCGGCACGAGCATCCCGCTCCAACATGGTACCCCGCTGCCACACGAGCCGCTCCGACTGCACGGCCTCGCACTGATTCACACACGTTTTTCGCACGTGTTAGCAACGTTCAACCAACGCGCGACCGGGTCGTCTTACGGTACACCCGACGGCAGGAGTCTCAGGAAGAGACCGTCTAGAAAGGGGCAGGCATGCGAAGGCTCATTTCAACGCGACCTTGGAAAGCGGTGCTGGCCGCAGCTGCGATTACGCTGGCCATAGCTCCGGCTGCCGCGGGAGCACTCGGTAGCGCGCGCTACACCTCGGGCGACTTCCACACGCACACGTTCCTGACGGACGGGAGCAACACACAGCTCCAGGTCGTGCAGAAGGCATTCGACCGGTACGGCCTCGACTGGTTCGCGAACTCGGAGCACGGCGGCACCTCGAAACGGGACGTGTTCGGCAACCCGATCGCAACGACGTGGCGCTGGGTCACCCTGAAGACCCAGTCGTGGCCGCTCATCCGCGATCTTCGAGCGATCTACCCTGACAAGCTTCTCGTGCAGGGTGTGGAGTGGAACGTGCCGACGCACGAGCACGCTTCGGTCGGCTTCGTCTCTGAAGAGCCGACGGCTGTGAGCGACTTCGAGTACATGTTCGACGCAAGCGACAAGGACACGTCGCGCCCGGATCGCTCGAAGGACAACACGTCGCACGCCGGCGCCGTCCGTGCCGTCGCATGGCTGCAGGCCAACTACCCGAGCACCAGCTGGATGATCCTGAACCACCCGTCACGCAAGCAGACATACAAGATCTCGGACATCCGTGACTTCAACAACGCCGGACCTGATGTGGCGTTCGGCATGGAGGGTCTCCCTGGCCACCAGAAGGAGGAGTTCCGCGGCGGCTACGACAACGGCCCCTACTACGACGCGTCCGGTCAAGACGTGACCTACCGCGCCCGCACCTACGGCGGCGCCGACTACATGGTGGCCAAGGTCGGCGGTGCATGGGATGCGCTGCTGGGAGAGGGGCGGCGCTTCTGGATCTTCGCGAACAGCGACTACCACAATGAGACCAACGACTTCTGGCCTGGCGAGTACACGAAGACCTATGTCTACACGAAGGGCGCCCGCTACGAAGACCTGGTTGAGGGCCTGCGCTCAGGCAACGCGTTCGTGGTGCACGGAGACCTCATCGACGGCCTGGACTTCACCGCTCGCCACGGCGTGACCCGAGCGGCCATGGGTCAGACGCTCCGGGTCAAAGCAGGCCAGGATGTCGTCATCAAGGTCCGGTTTCACGTCCCGTACAAGAACAACCACGGCGACCGGCTGCGGGTGGACCACATCGACCTGATCCAAGGCGAGGTGGGGCCGAAGGTCCTCCCCGGCACGCCCGAATACAGCAATGAGACGAACCCGACAACGAAAGTCGAAGCCCGCTTCGCAGGCAGCGAATGGATGGCGCAGGGCTCCAAAGGGACGTGGTACACGGTGTCATACACCCTGAAGAACGTCAGCAAGGACTCGTATGTCCGTCTGCGCGGCACCAACCTGGGCATCGGCGTGCCGAACGAGACGGACGCCCAGGGCAACCCGCTCATCGACGATCTGGTGGGTCCCAACAATGCCGAGCGCGCCTACGCAGACCTCTGGTTCTACTCCAATCCGATCTTCATCGACGTGCAGTAACACCGACCTCCGGCATACGGCAGACAGGAACGAGACAGCCGGCTCGGCAACGGGCCGGCTGTCTGCCGTGGTGGTCCGAGCACGCATGTCGCACTGTTTCGGCCAAACGGACAGCGGGAATGGGCGTGGTGTGGACATGGCATCGACCTGCCGAGGAGATCGACATGGAGTCCGCTCCTGAACGCCTCCGCCGCACGGCTCCACGCCACGGCACGAATCGCCGGGCAGCTGGGGCCGACGAGGCCTTTCGGGCTGCCATCGGCTCGATGGCCCAGCAAGACCGCGAGCTCGCCGAGCGCATCCACTCCGTGGTGTCAGCGGCCGAACCGGAGCTCGTTCCACGGATGTGGTACGGCATGCCCGCCTGGACGAAAGACGGCGAGGTCGTCTGCTTCTTCCAGCCAGCGGGCAAGTTCAAGACCCGCTACGCGACCTTCGGATTCCAGGATGTCGCCCACCTCGACGACGGCCGCATGTGGCCGGTCGCGTTCGCGATCGCTGAGCTGACGGAAGAAGAGGAGGCGCGCATCGCAGAACTGGTGGTGCGAGCGGTCGGCGGAGCCGACACCGAGCCCTAGCCGCCACCCTCCATCAGCTCCTCGACTTCCTCCGCGCCTTCGGTGTAGAACTTCTCCTCGTCGGGAGCCAGCTCCTTGAGCAGGCGCAGGAACTCGCCCGCGTGGACACGCTCCTCGTCGGCGATGTCTTTGAGCACCGTGATCGCGAGCTCGTTGTCCGTCGATTCGGCGAGCTGCATGTACAGCTGTATCGCCTCGTATTCCGCAGCGACCATGAAGCGGATAGCGCGCACCAGCTCCTCGTGCGTAAGCTTCCGGTCGTGCGCAAGACCGGAGAATGGAGAGCCGAATTCGGGCATGCCGTCCTCCTCTCGTCGGTTCAGCGAGGTATGTACCCGGCATCTTGAACGCGGGGTGCACACGATCCTGAAACCGTGCTGCGCGCCGCATGTGTCATACTGCTTGCCCACGGACGCGACGGCATGGGAGGAAACGGGTGAGCCGCACGGTCCGAATCGGCCTGCCACGGGCCATGCTGTATCACAAACGCCACGTGCTCTGGTCGGCGTTCTTCGAGGGAATCGGCTGCGAGACGCTCGCCAGCCCCCCGAGCACCGTACGCACCCTCGAGCGCGGCGCGGCGCTCTCGGTTGACGAGACCTGCCTGTCGATGAAGCTCTTCCTCGGGCACGTCGAGACCCTCGCGGGCCGCGTCGACGCGGTGCTCGTGCCGCACGTGACCTCTCCGCGGCGCGGCGAGGAAGCGTGCGTGAAGATGATGGGCGCGTACGACATCGCACGCCACGCGCTGCCGGAAGTGCCGCTCGTCGCCTACGAGCTCGACGAGGACCGGCGCATGAGCGAGCGCCGCGGCCTCGTGCGGCTGGGTCGCGAGCTCGGCGCGAGCACGCTCCGCGCCCGACGGGCGTACGGCGACGCAGTAACGGCGCAGGTCGCGCACGAGCACGAGGCGGCCCGGGAGCAGCTGGCGCTGCTCGACGCCGATGACGGCCGCCCGCGCGTGCTGCTCGTCGGGCACGCCTACAACCTCGGCGACGAGCTCATCGGCGGACCGGTCCGCCGCATCCTGTCTGCGCTCGACGTGTGCGTGATCGACGCCGAGGCGCTCGGACACGTCGCGCCCGATGGGCTGCACGCGGCGATCTCCGAGGACGTCAACTGGACGTACAACAAGCAGCTCCTGAACGCGCTCGAGTTCGCGCACGAGCGGGTGGATGGCGTCGTGTTCGTCGTCGCGTTCCCGTGCGGGCCCGACGCGCTCATGGTCGAGCTGTGCCAGCGCAGGCTGCGCGGTCTGCCGAGCATCGCGCTCGTGCTCGACGAGCTCACGAGCCCGACCGGGCTGCAGACGCGGCTCGAAAGCTTCGTCGACATCCTCACACTGAGCCGAGGCAGCGCCGCAGTCACAGACGCAGTCTGCGACCCCGCCGGATGCTCCGCATGCGCAGGCGCCGCCGTGTCGGGAGGTGAGAGCGCGTGCCAGGCCCGAAGGTGACCTTCCCGCACATGGGGCCGTACTGGATCGGCTTCAAGGCGCTCGCCCAGGGACTCGGATGCGAGGTCGTCGTGCCGCCGCCGATGAGCGCCCGGACGCTCGAGCTCGGCGCGCGGCACAGCCCCGAGTTCGTGTGCGTGCCGTTCAAGTACAACCTCGGCAACTTCATCGAGGCAGCGGAGCTCGGCGCCGACACCATAGTGCAGGCCATCGGCGGCTGCCGGTTCGGCTACTACGCGGAGGTGCAGCAGGCCATCATGGAGGACCTAGGGTACCGCGTGCGCTTCGTGCGCGCCGACGCGGGCCGCAACGTCTTCGACTTCTTGCGAGACCTGCGGAGCAAGCTGGCGCCTGGCGTCCCGCTCAGGCAGATGAAGCGCGCGTTCGAGCTCGCGTTCCGCAAGGGAGAGGCGATCGACGCCGTGCTTGTGTGGGTGCTCGCCAACCTCGGGTTCGAGCGCGAGCCGGGCGCGATCGAGCGGATCGAGGCCCGGTTCTTGCGCGAACTCGACGCCGCCTCGACGCGCGCCGAAGTCGACGCACTGCTCGCTGCCACCCTCGACGAGCTCGCCGCACTCCCGCTCGACAAGCCCGGCGACCCGCTGCGCGTCGGCATCGTCGGCGAGCTCTACGTCGTGATGGAGCCGTTCTCGAACCTCGGGATCGAGCGGCAGATCGCCCGTCACGGCGTCGAGGTGCACCGCGAGATGACGCTGACGAACCTCATCCGCCACGCGCTCGAAGGAGACCGCCACATCCGCGACCTCGTGCGCCGTTCCGACGGGTGGGTGCGCTACCACCTCGGCTCGCATGGCACCGAGTCCGTCGCGCTCGCGCACGAGTACGCGAAGCGCGGGTTCGATGGCGTCGTGCACCTCAAGCCGTTCGGCTGCATGCCCGAGGTGAACGCGATGGCCGCGCTGCAGCGCTACTCGCGCGAGAGCGAGGTGCCGGTGCTGTTCGTCAGCTGCGACACGCAGCTCGCGGAGACCGGCATCGCCACGCGCGTCGAGGCGTTCTGCGACATGCTCGCGATCAGGAGGAAGGGCGCGATCCATGCGTAAGGGGTACCTGGGACTCGACATCGGCTCGATCTCGACGAAAGGCGTCGTCATCGACGAGCGCGGCGAAGTGGTCGCGTCGTCGTACCTGTGGACCGAAGGTAGCCCGATCCGCGCGGCGCTCGCCGTCGTCGCCGACCTCGAGCGCGGGCTGGCGGGCAGCGGCGTCGAGGTGGTCGCGGCCGGCACGACCGGCTCGGCGCGCGAGCTGATCGGCACGATCGTCGGCGCGCAGGTCGTCAAGAACGAGATCACCGCCCACGCGATGGGGACGCTCTCGCGCCACCCCGACGTCCGCACGATCTTCGAGATTGGCGGCCAGGACAGCAAGATCATCCTCCTGCGCGACGGCGTGCCGGTGGACTACGCGATGAACACGCTGTGCGCTGCCGGAACCGGAGCGTTCCTGTCCGCGCAGGCGCGGCGGCTCGGCGTTCCCGTCGAGCGCTTCGGCGAGCTTGCGCTGCAGAGCCGCCAGCCGACGAAGATCGCGGGGCGCTGCACGGTGTTCGCCGAGTCCGACCTCGTGCACAAGATGCAGATGGGCTACGCGCTCGAAGACATCGTCGCCGGGCTGTGCAACGCCATCGTGAGCAACTACCTCAACAACATCGGCAAGGGCAAGCGCATCGAGCCGCCGATCGTCTTCCAAGGCGGCGTGAGCAAGAACGTCGGCGTCGTGGAGGCGTTCCGGCGTGCGACCGGCCACGACGTCCTCGTCGACGAGATGGGTCACCTGATGGGCGCGATCGGCATCGCCTTGCTCGCGCGGGCGAGCGGAATCGAGGAGCCCTTCGACTTCTCGGTGCGCGAGGCGAGCTTCACGACGCGCGGAGTGGAGTGCGGCGGCTGCCCGAACAATTGCGAGGTCGTCTGCGTGCTGCGCGAAGCCGAGCCGCTCGCCGGGTGGGGCAACCGCTGCGAACGCGGCCTGGAGCGAGCGAAAGCGGCGCTCTAGGGCGACAGCAGGAACGAACCCGATGATACGGAGACGCCAAAGGAGTGCCGTGCCCTCCATCGTCCTGTTCACGAACAACCTGCGCCTCGCCGACAACCCGGCGCTCGCCGCGGCTGTCGCCGAAGGGCCGGTCGTGCCGCTTGCGGTGCTGGACGAGGAGGCGCACGGCGACTGGCGGCCAGGATCCGCAGCGCGCGCCTGGCGTGCCGCCTCGCTCGCAGCGCTCGCGCGCGGCCTCGAAGCGCGGGGCGCGTGGCTCGTGGTGCGCACCGGCGCGACGAGCGAGCACGTGCTGTCAGTCGCGCGCGAGACGGGTGCCGCTTCCGTGCACATGGCCGCCGCCGTGGAGCCCGACCGCGCCGCGTGGCTGCACCGTCTCGCGCAGACGCTCGCAGCGGAAGGCCTGCGGGTCGTCCAGCACTCGCCGAACCTGCTGCACGAGCCCGGCACGCTCACGACCGCCGACGGCCGCCCCTACCTCGTGTTCACCGCGTTTTCCCGCGCGTTCGAGCGGCGCGTCGCGCTCGAAGCGCAGCTGCCCGCGCCGAACCGCATCCTGGTGCCGCCGAAGCGCCCTGCGAGCGAGCCGCTGCCGGAGCCCACGGCAGACGCTCCGCCCCTGATGCTCGCGTCGTTCGCGCCGGGAGAGGACGGCGCCCGTGCGCGCGCGGACGCGTTCTTCGCTGAGGCCATCGCCGAGTACGACCGCCGCCGCGATCTTCCCGCCGTCGACGGCACCTCGCGGCTCTCGCCGCACCTCGCGTTCGGCGAGATCTCGGCGCGCGAGCTCTACTGGCGCGCGCTTCGAGCGGCGGAGGCGGATCCGGCCGCGGCCTGTGGCGCGCTCGCGTTCGCCAGGCAACTCGTGTGGCGCGAGTTCGCGTACCATCTGCTCGCGAGCCACCCCCGCACGCCGACCGAGCCGCTGCGGCCCGAGTTCGCTCGGTTCCCATGGACCTACGACGCCGCAGCGCTCGATGCGTGGCGCGCTGGCCAGACGGGCTTTCCGCTCGTCGACGCAGGCATGCGGGAGCTCGCCGCGACTGGTTGGATGCACAACCGCGTGCGGATGGTGGTCGCGTCGTTCCTCACGAAAGACCTGCTCGTGCCGTGGCAAGGCGGCGCACGCTGGTTCTGGGAGCGCTTGGCCGACGCCGACCTCGCGAACAACACGCTCGGCTGGCAGTGGGTCGCCGGGTGCGGCGCGGACGCACAGCCGTTCTTCCGCGTCTTCAACCCGGCAGGGCAGTCCCGCCGGTTCGACGCCGCCGCGTACGTCCGCCGCTGGGTCCCGGAGCTCTCCCGCGTGCCCGACCGCTGGATCCACGCGCCGTGGCAAGCGCCCGAAGCCGAGCTTGCCGCCGCTGGCGTGCGGCTCGGCGAGACCTACCCGCACCCGATCGTCGACCACGCGGCCGCGCGCGCACGAGCGCTCGACGCGTACAGGGCGCTGCGCGCCGGCGGCAGGTGACAGGATCGCAGGCAAGTGCGCCTGCGCAGCGTGCGCCGTCGTAGCTGCCGCTGCGCTACGCCGCTGCGGGAACGACCCGATGGCGGAGCCGTGTGCGAATCGAACGCACCCGGGACGCTCTTCACGCCCCACGACGGTTTTGAAGACCGCGCCCGGCACCAGCCGAGAACCGGCTCCGCGGGTATTCTCCGGGGCTTGCGGTGGCGTGTCAACGAACGTTGCGCGAGCGGTGGGCATCTTGAGCCGACCGGCCTAGACCGTCCACGAAGATGAAAGCTTCCTCATCTCGCCCTCATCCCGTTCTCATGCACGCTTCCGAGAATCTCAGCAGGCGAAGGAGGAAGCGTGAAGCTGACGTCGGTCAGACTGGACGGCCGCAAGCTCCTGGCCGCGCTCATCGCACTGGCGGCCATGGGCGCTGCGACCGCGGTCGCCGCCCAGGCGACCGATCGTCCGGACTTCTGCTCATCGTGCCACGAGATGGAGCCGTACCACACGGCGTGGGCGCGAAGCCCGCACCGGAACGTCTCGTGTGTGGAATGCCACGTGGATCCGGGCACCGCGAACCGTATCGCGCACAAGGCGGTCGCGCTCGGCGAAGTCTGGTCCCACTTCTTCGGCGACCCGCGCTTCCCGAACGGCGCCGACGTCCCGGACTCGCGCTGCGCTCGGTGTCACGCGCCGTCGAACATCGACGCTGGGGTGCCCGGGTTCGATCACGAGAAGCACCGGGGCGGCCGCTCCTGCATGACCTGCCACAGCGACGTCGGCCACAGCGTGACGGCCACCGCGCTCGCAGCAGCCGGGGTGCTCGACCGCTCGGCGTACGAGGTCCGCACCTCGTCTGCGACTCCCTCGCAGCCGTCCACGGCGGCCGCCGGGCATCCGCCGGTCAGCTGCACCGGGTGCCACGACCTCTCGCGCACCGCCTGCGTGCAGTGCCACGCGCCCAGGCACGGATCGCTCACCGCTTCGACCGGCTCGAACGCGTGCTCGGCCTGCCACCGCTCCGCGGCATCGTGGGACGCGACGCACCCAGACGACCAGCAGTGCGGCTCCTGCCACGTGCGCCCAGCGAACCACCGGTCGGGTCCGTGCGAGACGTGCCATGCCACACCAGCATCGTGGGCGTTCCGGCATCCGTCGGGCGGCGAGTGCGCCTCGTGCCACGCGCGTCCCGCCAACCACCGCTCCGGCGCCTGCACAGCCTGCCACACCACGCGCTCGTGGCGGTTCACGCATCCGAGCTCGGCTTCCTGCGC
>DYEA01000012.1 GCA_020725885.1 Slackia sp.
CCGGTGGCCACGGTGCCGCGGCCGGTGATGGTGAAGACGTCTTCCACGGCCATCAGGAACGGCTTGTCGACGTCGCGCACCGGGTCCGGGAAGTAGTTGTCGAGGGCGTCCATGAGCTCCCAGATCGCGCCCTTGGCCTCCTCATCGCCCTCGAGCGCCTTCAGGGCCGAGCCCTTGATGATCGGGATCTCGTCGCCCGGGAACTCGTACTCGGACAGCAGCTCGCGGACCTCCATCTCGACGAGCTCCAGAAGCTCGGGGTCGTCGACCATGTCGACCTTGTTCAGGAACACGACGATGTGCGGCACGCCGACCTGGCGGGCGAGCAGGATGTGCTCGCGGGTCTGCGGCATCGGGCCGTCTGCGGCCGACACGACGAGGATCGCGCCGTCCATCTGCGCCGCGCCGGTGATCATGTTCTTGACGTAGTCGGCGTGGCCCGGGCAGTCGACGTGCGCGTAGTGGCGCTTCTCGGTCTCGTACTCGACGTGCGCGATGGCGATGGTGATGCCGCGCTCGCGCTCCTCAGGCGCCTTGTCGATCTGGTCGAACGGCGTGAAGTCGGCCATGCCCTTGGCCGCGAGGCACTTGGTGATCGCCGCGGTGAGCGTCGTCTTGCCGTGGTCGACGTGGCCGATGGTGCCGACGTTCATGTGCGGCTTGGTGCGCTCGAACTTCTTCTTGGCCATCTTCGGCTCCCCTACGCCTGCATCTTGCTGACGATCTCGTCAGCGATCGACTTCGGAACCGGCTCATACGCCTTGAACTGCATGGTGTACGACGCGCGCCCCTGGGTACGCGACCGCAGGTCCGTCGCATAGCCGAACATGTTGGCCAGCGGCACGCGCGCGCGCACGACCTGCGCGTTGCCGCGCCGCTCCATGCCCTCGATGTGGCCGCGGCGGCTCGACAGGTCGCCCATCACGTCGCCCATGAACTCCTCGGGCGTGTTGACCTCGACGGCCATGATGGGCTCGAGCAGCACCGGGCTCGCCTTCTTGAGCGCCTCTTTGATCGCCATCGAGCCGGCGACCTTGAAGGCCATCTCCGAGGAGTCGACCTCGTGGTACGACCCGTCGACCAGCTCGACCTTGATGTCGACGACCGGGTAGCCCGCGAGCACGCCAGAGGTCATGGCCTCCTGGATGCCCTTGTCCACGGCCGGGATGTACTCTTTCGGGATCACGCCGCCGACGATCTTGTTCTCGAACACGTAGCCCTCGCCGGGCTGCTGCGGCGTGACGTTGATGATGACGTGGCCGTACTGGCCGCGGCCGCCGGTCTGGCGGACGAACTTGCCTTCGACGTTCGTCACCGGCTTGCTCGCGGTCTCGCGGTACGCGACCTGCGGCTTGCCGACGTTCGCCTCGACCTTGAACTCGCGCATCAGGCGGTCGACGATGATCTCGAGGTGCAGCTCGCCCATGCCGGCGATGATGGTCTGGCCGGTCTCCTCGTCGGTGCGGACGCGGAAGGTCGGGTCCTCTTCGGCGAGCTTCGCGAGCGCCTGCGTGAGCTTGTCCTGCTCCGCCTTCGTCTTCGGCTCGATGGCGATGTCGATGACCGGGTCCGGGAACACCATCGACTCGAGCAGCAACGGGGCGTCCTCGGAGCACAGCGTATCGCCGGTGGTGGTGTTCTTCAGGCCGACGGCGGCCACGATGTCGCCCGCGTACACCGCGTCGACATCCTCACGGTGGTTCGCGTGCATCTCCAGCAGGCGGCCGATGCGCTCCTTGTGGCCCTTCGTGGAGTTCAGGACGTACGAACCCGAGGTCATGGTGCCCGAGTACACGCGGAAATACGTGAGCTTGCCCACGTACGGGTCGGTCATCACCTTGAACGCGAGCGCCGCGAAGGGCTCGGCCGCGTCCGCGTGGCGCACCACTTCCTCGCCCGAGTTGAGGTCGTGCCCCTTGACCGGCGGGATGTCCAGCGGCGAAGGCAGGTAGTCGATGATGGCGTCGAGCAGCGGCTGCACGCCCTTGTTCTTGAACGACGCGCCGCACGTCACCGGCGTGACCGCGCACGCGATGGTCGCCTTGCGGATCGCTGCCTTGAGCTCGTCGGTCGAGATCGGCTCGTCCTCGAGGAACTTCGCGAGCAGCTCGTCGTCCTGCTCAGCAGCCGCCTCGACGAGCTCGTGCCGGTGCAGCTCGGCCTCGTCGCGAAGCTCAGCGGGGATCTCGCCGATCGTGGGGTTGATGCCCTTGTCGTCCTCGTTGAAGAAGATCGCGTTCATCTCGACGAGGTCGATGATGCCGGTGAAGCTGTCCTCGGCGCCGATCGGGATCTGCAACAGCACCGGCCGCGTATCGAGCCGGTCGCGCATCATCCGCACGACGTTGAGGTAGTCCGCGCCCGTGCGGTCCATCTTGTTGATGTATGCGATACGCGGCACGCCGTAACGGTCGGCCTGGCGCCACACCGTCTCCGACTGCGGCTCGACGCCGCCGACCGCGCAGAAGACCGCGACCGCGCCGTCGAGGACGCGCAGCGAACGCTCCACCTCGACGGTGAAGTCCACGTGGCCGGGAGTGTCTATGATCTGGATGCGATGGTCTTTCCAGTAGCAGGTAGTAGCGGCAGAGGTGATCGTGATGCCGCGCTCCTGCTCCTGGACCATCCAGTCCATGGTCGCCGCGCCCTCGTGGACCTCGCCGATCTTGTGGGTCTTGCCGGTGTAGTACAGGATGCGCTCGGTCGTGGTCGTCTTGCCGGCGTCGATATGGGCCATGATCCCGATGTTGCGGGTCTTGGCAAGCGGGTACTGCTTCCGTGCCATCGAGTCGGTTTCTCTCTCGTCGTCTTCGGTCGTTTACCAGCGGTAGTGGCTGAAGGCGCGGTTGGACTCGGCCATCTTGAACAGGTCCTCGCGCTTCTTCACGGAGGCGCCCGTCCCGTTGGCGGCGTCCAGGATCTCGGCAGCGAGCCGCTCGATCATGGTCTTCTCGCGGCGCTTGCGGGCGAAGCCGACGATCCAGCGGATCGCGAGCGTCGTCGCGCGGCGGGAGTTGACCTCGACCGGCACCTGATAGGTGGCGCCGCCCACGCGCTTCGGCCGCACCTCGAGCGTCGGCCGCACGTTGTCGAGCGCCTTCTTGAAGGTGGCCAGCGGGTCGTTGCCCGTCTTGGCCTCGATCAGATCGAAGGCGCCGTACACGATCCGCTCCGCCACGGACTTCTTGCCGTCGAGCAGGACCTTGTTGATCAGCTGCGTGACCAGCCGGTTGTTGTACACCGGATCGGGCTGGACCTCCCGGCGCTGGGCTGCTGCACGTCTGGGCATTCCGTCACTCCTCTGCTACACGGCACGTCCGCGCTTGCCTGACGCGCGGACGCAACGCACGGATCTCGTCGCTACTTCTTGGGCTTCTTCGCGCCGTACCGCGAGCGGGCCTGGGCGCGGTTGTTCACCGCGGCGCAGTCGAGCGCGGCGCGGATGATCTTGTAGCGGACGCCCGGCAGGTCCTTCACGCGGCCGCCGCGCACGAGCACGATCGAGTGCTCCTGCAGGTTGTGGCCGATGCCCGGGATGTATGCCGTGACCTCCATCTGGTTGGTGAGGCGCACACGGGCGACCTTCCGCAGCGCCGAGTTCGGCTTCTTCGGCGTGGTCGTATACACACGCGTGCACACGCCGCGCTTCTGGGGATTGCCCTTCAGCGCTGGCGTCTTGGACTTGTCTGCTGCCCGTTTCCGGCCCTTCCGGACCAGCTGGTTGATGGTGGGCATCGACCCTCCTCGATCGTTTGCTGCTTCGTACGTCCTATCAAGAACCGGGCGTTCTCATCCGGCATGAAGCCACAAGGTGGCACTGTAGCAAAGCGCCGGTCTCGATGTCAAACCACGCGGCCGGGTGTAGCCATTCCTGCCGCATGAGCAGCGCCCGGCCGCTCGCAGCGGCACGGGCGCTCGCTCTCTGGATGCCTACTGCTGCGCCAGCTTCGCGTGCACGCCGCAGTAGTCGCTGCCTTCCTTCGCCTTGTTCTTGCAGGGCCGCCCGTCGGCATACAGGGCCTTGCACATGCCGTCGGTCTCGGCCAGCTTCGCGTGCACGCCGCAGTAGCGGGTGCCCTCCTTGGCCTTGTTCGGGCACCGGGTGCCGTCGCCGCGGATCGCCTGGCACTGGTCCTCGTCTGCCTCTTCCTCGACCTCGTCGAAAGCGTCGCCCGAGGTCGAGCCCGTCGGCTCGAAGACGCGGCCAGCGAACCCGGTCACGTCGACGTCCTCGTCTTCGCTCTCGTCGAAGTCCGCGAACATCGCGGCGGCTTCCTCGTCCGTAAGTCCGGTCGAGGCCGGGACCGGCGGCAGCATCGCCTCGATCTCGCGCAGCTCCTCGGGCGCGAACTCCGGCAGCGGCCCCGCGGTCTCCTCGGCGCTCCACTCAGCGGCCTGTCCGCGGTACGTGAGCTTGATGGACCGGTACCGCTTCATGCCGGTAGCGGCCGGGATGAGCTTGCCGATGATGACGTTCTCCTTCAGACCGAGGAGCTCGTCTTCCTTGCCCGCGATCGCGGCGTCGGTGAGCACGCGCGTCGTCTCCTGGAACGAGGCCGCCGACAGGAAGCTGTCCGTGGCGAGCGACGCCTTCGTGATGCCGAGCAGCACCGCGTGGCCGGTCGCCGGCTCGCCGCCCTCCTGCACCGCACGCTCGTTCGCGTCCTCGAACACGAACCGGTCGACCAGCTGGCCAGGCAGGAGGTCCGTGTCGCCCGGGTCGACGACGGAGACCTTGCGCATCATCTGGCGCGCGATGACCTCGATGTGCTTGTCGTTGATGTCGACGCCCTGGCTCGCGTACACCTCCTGCACCTCGCGCACGATGTAGGCGAGCACGGCCTTCGGCCCGCGGAGCGCGAGCAGCTCGTGCGGATTCACGGAGCCTTCGGTGATCTGCGCGCCGGCCTCGACCACGGCTCCGTCGGCGATGCCTGGGCGCAGCCGGGCGCGCCGGGAGATCTGGTACCGCTTCTCGTGGCCGTGGTCGTCACGGATCGTGACGATGCGGTGCTTGTCCGCCTCCTCGATCGAGACGGTTCCGCCGATCTCAGCCAGCAACGCCTGGCCCTTCGGCTTACGGGCCTCGAAGAGCTCCTGGACACGAGGCAGGCCGTGCGTGATGTCTTCGCCCGCGACGCCGCCCGTGTGGAACGTGCGCATCGTGAGCTGGGTTCCCGGCTCGCCGATGGACTGCGCGGCGATGATGCCGACCGCTGTGCCGATGTCGACCGGCCGACCCACCGCGAGGTCCCAGCCGTAGCATTTCTGGCACACGCCGTGCCGCGCGTGGCACGTCATCACCGTCCGGACCTCGACGGCCTCGATGCCAGCCTCGACGAGCCGCTTGAGCTCGGCATCGGAGGACAGGTACTCGCCGGCCTCCTTCAGGACCTCGCCGGTCTCGGGGTGGACGGCCGGCGACAGCAAGCAGCGCCCGACGAGGTCGTGATCCACCGCGCCGCCCTTTTCGACCAGCGGCAGCGTGACGCCTTCGTCCGTGTGGCAGTCCTCCTCGCGGACGATGACGTCCTGAGCGACGTCGACAAGACGGCGCGTCAGGTAGCCTGAGTCCGCGGTGCGCAGCGCCGTGTCAGCAAGACCCTTGCGGGCGCCGTGCGTCGAGATGAAGTACTCGAGCACCGAAAGGCCTTCGCGGAAGTTCGACTTGATCGGACGGTCGAGGATCTCGCCCTTCGGGTTGGCCATAAGGCCTCGCATGCCGGCGAGCTGGCGGACCTGCTTGATGTTACCGCGCGCACCGGAGTGCGCCATCATGTAGATGGGGTTGAACTTGTCGAAGTTGTCCGCCATCGCATCGCCGACGCGCTCGGTCGCCTCCGTCCAGATGTCGATGATCTGGCGGTGCCGCTCGTCGCGCGTGATCAGGCCGCGGTCGTACTGCTGCTCGACCTCGAAGACGCGCTTCTCGGCCTCTGCGATGATCTCGGCCTTGCTGGGCGGTATCTCGGCGTCCGCGACGGAGACCGTCACGCCGGCCCGGGTCGCGTAATGGAATCCGAGGCGCTTGACCTCGTCGAGCACCGCGCCCATCTGCGTCGTGGAGTACCGATTCGAGCACTCCTCGATGATGCGCGCGATCTGCTTCTTGTCGACCGAGTGGTTCACGAACGGGTAGTCCGCCGGCAACGACCTGTTGAACGTGATGCGGCCGACCGTGGTCTCGATGCGCTGGCCTGCCTTCCGCTCGGAGAACGTGACCTTGCCATTCTCGTCGAGGTGCTCCTCGACGACATCGCGCGTGAGGCGGACCGTGATCTTCGCCTGCAGGTCGAGACCGGCGCGGCTGTCGTACGCGAGCAGCGCCTCCTCGGGGCTCATGAAGACGCGGCCCTCACCGGGAGCGCCCTCGCGCACCGTCGTGAGGTAGTACAGGCCGATGACCATGTCCTGGCTCGGGACCGTGAGCGGACGGCCGTGCGCCGGGCTCTTGATGTTGTTCGTCGACAGCATGAGGATGCGAGCCTCTGCCTGCGCCTCGGCCGACAGCGGCACGTGCACGGCCATCTGGTCGCCGTCGAAGTCGGCGTTGAACGCGGTGCACACGAGCGGGTGCAGGCGGATGGCCTTGCCCTCGACGAGCACCGGCTCGAACGCCTGGATGCCCAGACGGTGCAGGGTCGGGGCGCGGTTGAGCAGCACGGGGTGGTCCTTGATGACCTCCTCGAGCACGTCCCACACCACGTCGCGCCCGCGCTCGACCATCTTCTTCGCGCTCTTGATGTTCTGCGCGTACTCGAGGTCGACCAAGCGCTTCATCACGAACGGCTTGAACAGCTCGAGCGCCATGACCTTCGGCAGGCCGCACTGGTGCAGCTTGAGCTCAGGCCCGACGACGATGACCGAGCGGCCCGAGTAGTCGACGCGCTTGCCCAGCAGGTTCTGGCGGAAGCGGCCCTGCTTGCCCTTGAGCATGTCCGAGAGCGACTTGAGCGGGCGGTTGCCCGGACCCGCCACAGGCCGGCCGCGGCGGCCGTTGTCGAACAGCGCGTCGACGGCTTCCTGCAGCATCCGCTTCTCGTTGTTGACGATGATCTCCGGAGCGCCGAGGTCGAGCAGCCGCTTCAGGCGGTTGTTGCGGTTGATGACGCGGCGGTACAGGTCGTTGAGGTCCGAGGTTGCGAACCGGCCGCCGTCCAACTGCACCATCGGTCGCAGGTCCGGCGGGATGACCGGGATCGCCTCGAGGATCATCCACTCCGGCCGGTTCTTCGACTGCCGGAACGCCGAGACGACCTTGAGGCGCTTGATGGCCTTCTGCTTCTTCTGGCCCTTGCCCTCACGGATCTGCTCGCGGAGCTCCGCGTCCAGCGCATCGAGGTCGATCTGCTCGAGCAGATCCTTGATGGCCTCGGCGCCCATGCCGCCGCGGAAGTAGGTGCCGTACCGCAGCTTCATCTCGCGGTACAGCGTCTCGTCGTTGATGAGCTCCTTCGGAGCGAGCTTCGTGAACCGGTCGAACGCCTCCCGGAGCAGCTCCTTGCGCTCCTCGTACTCCTCCTCGAGGTCGCGGACGTCGCGCTCGGCTTCCGTCACGACACGCCGGATCTGCTCTTCGACGGAGGCCGACGGGTCCACCTCGTCGCCCGGCTCGGGCTCCGCCTCGCCTTTGATGACGGCGATGAGCCGGTCGCGCTCGGCCTCGATGGCTGCGCGCTCCTCGGCAAGCTCGGCGTCGAGCGCTTGGATGTCGCCTTCGAGCTCGTCTTTGAGCATCGGCAGGTCGGCCTCGCGCGCCTCCTCGTTGACCGAGGTGATGATAGAAGCCGCGAAGTACAGCACCTTCTCGAGGTCCTTCGGCGGGATGTCGAGGAGGTAGCCCATGCGCGAGGGCACGCCCTTGAAATACCAGATGTGCGAAACCGGCGCGGCGAGCTCGATGTGCCCCATGCGCTCGCGGCGTACCTTCGCGCGCGTGACCTCGACGCCGCAGCGCTCGCAGATGATGCCCTTGAACCGGATGCGCTTGTACTTGCCGCAGCTGCACTCCCAGTCCTTGGTCGGGCCGAAGATCTTCTCACAGAAGAGCCCGTCCCGCTCCGGCTTGAGCGTGCGATAGTTGATGGTCTCCGGCTTCTTCACTTCGCCGCGAGACCACTGACGGATCTGGTCAGAGGACGCGAGCCCTATCCGAAGCCGATCGAAGCTGTTCACATCGACGTCGAGCAACGTTACTCCTCCGTCTCGTCCAGCTGTCCAGAAGCGCTGTCGAACTCGGCGTCAGCCGAATCGTCCGTGGAGCCCAGGTCGAATCCCGAGAGATCGAGGTCGTCGAGCGAGCCTTCCTCGGAGCCCTCCTCGCCGCTGCCGAGGTCGAGCCCGAACTCCTTGGCCGCGGCGAAGATGTCCTGGTCGTCTTCCTTGATCTCGACCTCTTCGCCGGTCTCGGAGACGATCTCGACGTCGAGGCACAGCGACTGCATCTCCTTCACGAGCACCTTGAACGACTCAGGGATGCCCGGCTCGGGGATGTTCTCGCCTTTGACGATGGCCTCGTAGGCCTTCACGCGGCCGACCACGTCGTCCGACTTGATGGTGAGGATCTCCTGCAGCACGTACGCAGCGCCGTACGCGTACAGGGCCCACACCTCCATCTCGCCGAAGCGCTGGCCGCCGAACTGCGCCTTGCCGCCGAGCGGCTGCTGCGTGATCAGCGAGTACGGACCCGTCGAGCGGGCATGGATCTTGTCGTCGACGAGGTGCAGCAGCTTCAGGATGTAGATCTGGCCGACCGTGATCGGCTCCCGGAAGGGCTCGCCGGTCCGGCCGTCGTACAGCACAGTCTTGCCGTGCTCGTCGATGTGCGGCACCAAGGCGTCCAAGACCTTCTTGCCGAAGCGCTGCTCAGCCTTCAGCCTCAGGTTCCGGTCGGCCTTGGCGAGCGTCTCGACGATCTCGCGCTCCTTCGCGCCGTCGAACACCGGCGACGCGACGTGCATCGGCCCTTCGACCGGCTCCTTCTGGTCCTTCTCGTCTGACCAGCCGACGAACGCCGCCCAGCCGAGGTGCGTCTCGAAGAGCTGCCCGATGTTCATGCGGCTCGGCACGCCCAGCGGGTTCAGGATGATGTCGACGGGCGTCCCGTCGGCCATGAACGGCATGTCCTCCACCGGCAGGATCTTGGCGATGACGCCCTTGTTGCCGTGACGGCCCGCGAGCTTGTCGCCCTCGGAGATCTTGCGCTTCTGCGCCACGTAGACGCGGACGAGCTCGTTGACGCCAGGCGACAGGTCGTCGCCTGCTTCGCGCGAGAACTTCTGGATGGCGATGACGCGGCCGGTCTCCCCGTGAGGAACCTTGAGCGATGTATCGCGGACCTCGCGCGCCTTCTCGCCGAAGATCGCGCGCAAGAGCCGCTCCTCCGCCGTAAGCTCGGTCTCGCCCTTCGGCGTGACCTTGCCGACGAGGATGTCGCCCGGGAACACCTCGGCGCCGATGCGGATGATGCCGTCCTCGTCGAGGTTCGCGAGGATGTCCTCTCCGACGTTCGGGATCTCCCGCGTGATCTCCTCGGGGCCGAGCTTCGTGTCGCGGGCCTCGACCTCGTACTCCTCGATGTGGATCGAGGTCAGCAGGTCCTCTTTGACGACGCGCTCCGAGAGGATGATCGCGTCCTCG
>DYEA01000013.1 GCA_020725885.1 Slackia sp.
AGATGGTCATGCCGGGCGACAACGTCGAGATCCGAGGCGAGCTCATCGCCCCGATCGCGATGGAGGAGGGCCTGCGCTTCGCCATCCGCGAGGGCGGCCGCACCGTGGGCTCGGGCCGCGTGACGAAGATCCTGAAGTAACTTCGGCGTGGATGCATGAACGGGGCCTGGCAGGCGTCCAGGCCCCGTTTTCGCCGCTCAGGGCGCGTGTCTGCGGTTTGACACTGCTCAGCGGCGGGTGTTAGATTACGCTACCGTGCGGCCGGGCACGGGCGCTGTTCCAGCCGCCTGTCAGGGTCGCGAGGAGGACGAATGAGGACGCTGGTCACGCTCGCGTGCACTGAGTGCAAGCGGCGCAACTACACGACGAAGAAGAACAAGCAGAACAACCCCGAGCGCATCGAGTTCAAGAAGTACTGCAGGTGGTGCGGCACGCACACCCTGCACAAGGAGACTCGATAGCGCGAGCGGGTCACGGCTTCGTAGGGCAGTAGCTCCAACGGTAGAGCGCCGGTCTCCAAAACCGGATGTTGGGGGTTCGAATCCCTCCTGCCCTGCCAGAAGCTTGCTCGCTGGGAAGCCAGCGTGGACGATAGAGCGGCCGCGTCTGCGGCTCAGAGGGACAGGTGGACGATGGCTCAGCACGGCACCAAGGACAAGCCGAACATCTTCGCACGCATATCGAAGTACTTCGGCGACGTGCGCCAGGAGATGAAGCGCGTCGTATGGCCTTCTCGCGAGGAGGTCGTCAACTCGAGCGTCGTCGTCGTGGCCACGCTGGCCTTCTTCGTCCTGTTCACGTTCGTCGTGGACAGCATCTCGTCATGGCTGTTCATCGACGTGCTCGCGAAGATCGGCAGGTAGGCCATGGCGAGGAAGTGGTACGTCATCCATACCTACAGCGGATTCGAGAACAAGGTGAAGGCGAATCTGCTGCACCGCATCGAGACCATGGGGATGCAGGACAAGATCTTCGACGTGTTCATCCCCAAGGAGACGGTGACCGACGTCAAGGCGGGCGGCCGAAGGGTCACCCAGGACAAGAAGGTCTTTCCGGGATACGTGCTCGTGCAGATGGAGCTGGACGACGACTCCTGGTACTGCGTCCGCAACACCCCCGGCGTGACGGGCTTCGTCGGCAGCCAGGGCAAGCCGGTCCCGTTGTCCCGCAAGGAGTTCGAGCGCATCCAGGGCCGGGTCACGTCCGCTGCCAAGCCGAAGACGACCACCGAGTTCAGCGAGGGCATGGCGGTGAAGGTCACGTCCGGCCCGTTGGCGGAGTTCGACGGGACCGTCGCGGAAGTCAACGCCGACCAGGGCAAGCTCAAGGTCCTCGTCTCCATCTTCGGCCGCGAGACGCCGGTCGAGCTCGGGTTCGACCAGGTGGCGAAGCTATAGCAGGAGATTCGGGGCGGGCTGGACCGCGGGGAGTGATGCACCCCGGCGCTTCTCGGTCGAGCACGGGCCCTTCGGATAGCACGGTGCGGCGCTGAGCGCGCCGCGTGAAGGAACGGAAGAGACATGGCGAAGAAACCGATCGGCTTCATCAAGCTCCAGATCCCTGGCGGCCAGGCGAACCCGGCGCCCCCGGTGGGCCCCGCCCTCGGCCAGCACCAGGTCAACATCATGCAGTTCTGCCAGGCGTTCAACGCGGCCACGCAGGACAAGATGGGGACGATCATCCCCGTCGAGATCACCGTCTACGAGGACCGCTCGTTCGACTTCGTGCTCAAGACGCCGCCCGCGGCCGTGCTGCTGAAGCAGGCGGCGGGCATCGAGAAGGGCTCCGCGGTCCCGAACCGCACGAAGGTCGCGAAGGTCACGCGCGAGCAGGTGCGGCAGATCGCCGAGACGAAGATGCCGGACCTGAACGCCAACGACGTCGAAGGCGCGATGCGCATCATCGAAGGCACGGCCCGCTCGATGGGCATCGTCGTCGAAGGCTGAGCCAAGGCGGCCGAACGGCCGCTTACGGATGTGGGAGGGCCGGCAGGCCCGTCGACCACGAGGAGGTATCGTGAAGCGAGGCAAGAAGATCGTCGCTGCCCAGGCCAAGGTCGAGCCGGGCAAGCTCTACTCGCCGCTCGAGGCGATCCGTCTAGCCAAGGAGATCGCGCCGGCGTCGTTCGACGAGACCGTTGAGGCGCACTTCCGGTTGGGCATCGACACTCGCCAGGCCGATCAGCAGGTCCGCGGTTCGGTAGTCCTTCCGCACGGCACCGGCAAGAAGGTCCGGGTCGCCGTGTTCGCGCAGGGCGAGAAAGCCAAGGAGGCCGAGGAGGCAGGCGCGGACATCGTCGGCGCCGACGACCTGATCGAGCGGATCCAGAACGGGTTCCTCGAGTTCGACGCGACCGTCGCGACGCCGGACATGATGGCCAAGGTCGGTCGCCTCGGCAAGATCCTCGGAACGCGCGGCCTCATGCCGAACCCGAAGCTCGGCACCGTGACGATGGACGTGGCCCGCGTGGTCAAGGAGCTCAAGGCCGGCAAGGTCGAGTACCGCGCCGACAAGTACGGCATCGTGCACATCGGGATCGGCAAGAAGTCGTTCTCCGACGAGGCGCTCGTCGAGAACTACGCGACGGTGCTTGACGAGATCATCCGCGCCAAGCCGGCCGCTTCGAAGGGCCGCTACCTCAAGTCGATCACGATCACGACGACGATGGGGCCCGGCATCCCTGTGGACCCGATGAAGACCCGGGGCTTGCTGGAGGAGTAGGTCTTCCGTCGGCGCTTGCCGCCGGCGGCCGAGGGTGCGATAATCGCGCCCGCGTTTGACAACATCGAGCACGACCGCCGCCGAAGACAGCCGGTGCCTGGAGCAGACCAGGCCGAAAGGGACGTAGGCCGTCCCGCCTGCCGAGGTGGAGCCGAAGACACCGTCATGGTATCGCTACGCGGCCTCCGCCTGCTGTTCGGGCGGAGGCCGCTTCGCATCGCAAGGGCGTGCGAGCGGCCGCTGCGCTTCCGACGGCCTCGTGGAAGCGCAGACGTGTTCGCACGGAAGGAGGGATGGGCATGCCGACAGCCGAGAAAGCAGCGCTGGTCGCCGAGATCAAGGACCGGTTCGTGTCCGCGTCCGGCGTCATCTTGGCGGACTACCGCGGGCTCACGGTCAAGCAGATGCAGGCGCTCCGCGCGAAGCTGCGCGACGCGGGTGGAGACCTGAAGGTCTACAAGAACACCCTCACGCAGATCGCGCTGCGCGAGCTTGCGCTGCCGTCCATGGACGAGCTTCTCGAGGGGCCGACGGTTCTGGCGTTTGCGACGAACGATCCGGTCCCCGTGGCGAAGGCGCTTTCGGACTTCGCCAAGGAGTCCAAGGTTCTGGAGCTCAAGGGCGGGTTCGTCGACGGATCGGTCATCGGGGCAGAGCAGGTCAAGGCGCTCGCGTCCCTGCCGAGCCGCGACGTGCTGGTCGCCCAGGTGATGGGGCTCTTGGTCTCGCCGATCCGCGGCTTCATGTCGATGTGCAACGCGCCGGCTGGCGCGTTCGCGCGGGCGGTCAAAGCGGTCGCCGACCAGAAGGCGGCTGCGTAGGAGTCAGAAGGAAGCACGAGGCCGTGTGGCCGAGCCGCGCGGCTGAGATGAGAAGAAGGAGAGAGACACGATGGCGAACATCACTCGCGCAGAGGTTCTTGAGTGGGTCAAGAGCGCGCCGGCGCTCGAGCTCGCAGAGCTGGTCAAGGAGATGGAAGAGGTCTTCGGCGTGTCCGCGGCCGCGCCGGTCGCGGTGGCCGCTGCGGCTCCGGCCGCGGGCGGCGGCGAGGCCGCTCCGGCCGAGGAGAAGGACTCGTTCGACGTGATCCTCGCGTCGGCCGGTGACAAGAAGATCCAGGTCATCAAGGTGGTCCGGGAGCTCACGTCGCTCGGGCTGAAGGAAGCCAAGGACCTGGTCGATGGCGCTCCCAAGCCGGTGCTCGAGGGCGTCAACAAGGAGAAGGCCGAGGAGGCCAAGGCCAAGCTCGAGGAGGCTGGGGCGGTCGTCGAGCTCAAGTAGCGCGATCGCACCAGTCAAGAGGCGATGGCCGGCGGCTCGAGCCGCCGGCCATCGGCCGCGTCTGAGGCATGCTCAGTCGAAAGACAAGTGTTGACCTTGGGGGAGTCTACGGCTAGACTGATAGTTTGCGACTCTCGTACGCCTCTCCCGTTCTCTAAGGAGGAATCGCCTGGTGCGCCGTCAAGCAGGTATCCCCGCCGCAGCTGGCCAGCGTCAGCGCCGATCGTTTGCGAAGCTCCCAGAGATCCTCGACGTACCGAATCTTATCGCAGTCCAAACCGAATCGTTCAAGTGGTTCCTCGAAGAGGGCCTGCGTGAGGCCTTCGAGGACATCTCGCCGATCGAGGACTTCAACGGCGTCCTTGCAGTGGAGTTCGGCGAGTACGAGTTCGGCGACCCGAAGTACTCCGTGGAGGAGTGCAAAGAGAAGGACATGTCGTACCAGGCGCCGCTGTTCGTGCTCGTGAAGCTGATCAACCGGGAGACCGGCGAGATCAAGGAGAACCAGGTCTTCATGGGCGACTTCCCGCTCATGACGGACCGCGGCACATTCGTGATCAACGGGACTGAGCGCGTCGTCGTGTCGCAGCTGGTGCGTTCGCCTGGCGTCTACTACGCCGAGGACCGCGACAAGACGACCGACAAGGTCATCTACACAGCGAAGATCATCCCGGCTCGCGGTGCGTGGCTCGAGTTCGAGACCGACCGGCGCGACGCCGTCTTCGTGCGCGTGGATCGCAAGCGCAAGCAGCCGGTGACGGTGCTGCTCAAGGCGCTCGGCATCGCCGAGACGGCTGATGAGATCCTGGAGCTGTTCGACGGCGCCGAATGCATAAAGCACACGCTCGACCGCGACACGGCCGAGTCCCGCGACGACGCGCTCATCGAGATCTACAAGCGGCAGCGGCCGGGCGAGCCGCCGACGGTCGATTCGGCGCGCACGCTGCTCGAGGGGCTGTTCTTCAACCCGCAGCGGTACGACCTGGCCAAGGTCGGGCGGTACAAGCTCAACCGCAAGCTCGGGCTCGACCTGCCCGACAGCCAGTCCACACTGACGAACGAGGACGTCGTCGAGACCGTCCGGTACCTCGTGAAGCTCTGGGAGGGGGCCGAGGGGTACGAGACGGACGACATCGACCACTTCGGCAACCGCCGCGTGCGCACCGTCGGCGAGCTCATCCAGAACCAGTTCCGCCTCGGTCTCACGCGCATGGAGCGCGTGATCCGCGAGCGGATGACGACTCAGGACATCGACGAGATCACGCCGCAGTCGCTCATCAACATCCGGCCGATCGTCGCTGCGATCAAGGAGTTCTTCGGCTCCTCGCAGCTGTCGCAGTTCATGGATCAGACCAACCCGCTCGGCGGGCTCACGCACAAGCGCCGCGTCTCGGCGCTCGGTCCGGGCGGCCTGTCGCGCGAGCGCGCGGGGTTCGAGGTCCGCGACGTGCATCCCTCGCACTACGGCCGCATGTGCCCGATCGAGACGCCGGAAGGTCCGAACATCGGCTTGATGGGGTCGCTCGCGACGTACGCGCGCGTCAACCAGTACGGTTTCATCGAGACGCCGTATCGCAAGGTCGTGGACGGCAAGGTCACGGACGAGATCGTGTACCTCACGGCCGACGAAGAGGAGCGGTACGTCATCGCGCAGGCAGCCGAGCCGTACGACCTCAAGACCGGCCGGTTCTTGAACGAGCGCGTGCTGTGCCTGAAGAAGGGCGGCGAACCGGTCGACGTCCGGCCGGAGGAAGTCGACTTCATGGACGTCTCGCCACGGCAGATCGTGTCAGTCGCCACGGCGCTCATCCCGTTCCTGGAGCACGACGACGCGAACCGCGCCCTCATGGGCTCGAACATGCAGCGCCAGGCCGTGCCGCTCATCCGCCCGGCCGCTCCCCTCGTGGGCACCGGCATGGAGTACCGGGCGGCGGTCGACACTGGAGAGATCGTGCGCGCGAAGCGTGCAGGCATCGTCTCGTACGCTGACGCGCGCCGCATCGTAATCGACGCGGAGGACGGCTCGACGGACGAGTACGTGCTTCCGAAGTTCCAGCGGTCCAACCAGGGCACCTGCATCAACCATCGCCCGATCGTCTTCGTCGGCGACCGTGTCGAGGAAGGCCAGGTCCTGGCGGACGGCCCGTCGACCGATGGCGGAGAGCTCGCGCTCGGCCAGAACCTGCTCGTCGCGTTCATGCCCTGGGAGGGCTACAACTACGAGGACGCGATCATCCTCTCGGAGCGCGTCGTCAAAGAGGACCTGCTGACCTCGATCCACATCGAGGAGTACGAGGTCGAGGCCCGCGACACGAAGC
>DYEA01000014.1 GCA_020725885.1 Slackia sp.
GTCCCCTGCTCTACCAACTGAGCTACCTGGCCGTGTCGCGCCATAGAACTATAGAGAACGCGCCGCGCGCTTTCAAGAGCGGCGCGCCACGCTGCCCGCTTGGCGCCTGCGCTCAGCCGCGCGCCCTGCCCAATTCGGCCAGCAGCAGCGCCTCGGCGAGCGTCGCGCGCTCGAGCTCGGCGGCATCGACGCTCTCGTTGGGCGCGTGGATGGCGCACGAGCCGTCCTCCGGGCCCCACAGCACGATCTCGGCATTCGGCAGCGCTTCGGCGAACGCGCTCACGAGCGGGATCGAGCCGCCCGATCCGAGCGAGACCGGCGCGCGGCCGTACGCGGCTTGGAGCGCGGCCCTCGCCTTCTCGTACACCGGGCCGCTCTCGTCCGCGGCGAAGCCCTTGCCCGTAGCGCCCGGCACAACACGCACCTTCGCGTTCCACGGCACGGCGCGCTCGAGGTGCTCGGCAAGCAGGCGCTGCGCGTCGGCCGGGTCGACGCCAGGCGGCACGCGGAGGCTCACGCGGGCCCGCGCCTCGTGCACGAGCGCGTTGCGCGAGCCGGCGACCGGCGGGGCGTCGATGCCGATCACGTTCACGGACGGCCGCGTCCAGAGCCGCTCGCCGAGCGTGCCGCGGCCGATGAGCGGCACGCCGTCGAGCACGCCGGCTTCGCGCCGCATGCCATCGACGTCCGGCTCGAGCCCATGCCACGGGCCGCCGTCGAGCCCTGCGACAGCGACCGCGCCGTCGTCGTCGAGCAGCGTGTCGAGCGCGCGGATCAGCGCCATGAGCGCGTCCGGGAACGGCCCGCCGTAGGTGCCGGAGTGCACGGGGCCGGCGAGCGTGCGGACTTCGATCACGCAGTCGGTGACGCCGCGAAGCGACGTGGTGAGCGTCGGCTCGCCGGTCCGCCAGTTGCCCATGTCGCCCACGATGACGACGTCCGCGGCGTAGAGGTCGGCGTGCGCGAGCACGTGCTCTTCGAGCCCGCTGCGGCCGGTCTCCTCCTCGCCTTCGACGAGCACCTTCACGCCGACGCCCAGCTCGCCCGCGAGCGCCGCGAGCGCCGTGGCGTGCATCACGATGCCGGCCTTGTTGTCGGCGGCGCCGCGGCCGTACAGCCGCCCGTCACGCTCCGTAAGCTCGAACGGCGGCGAGAGCCACGCGTCCGCATCGCCTTCCGGCTGCACGTCGTAGTGGGCGTACAGGAGGGCCGTCGGCGCCCCAGCAGGGCCCGGGATCTCCCCGAACACCGCAGGCGGCGCGTCCGGGATCTCGAGGAAGCGCACGGAGCACCCGGCCCGCTCGAGCACGGCGGCCGTCGCCTCTGCGGCTTCGAGCACCGGCGCTCGGTCGTAGCCGGGAAAGGCGATCGAGGGGATCGCGACGAGACGCCGCAAGTCCTCGACCGCTTGCGGCATCAGCGCCCGCACGCGCTCGCGCAGCCGCGCGACGCCGCTCTCACGCATCGCAGCCGAGCTTCCCGCCGTCGCCGTAGTCGTGCCGCGCCATGTCGTGGATGACGATGTGCACCGCCTCCGGCTTCGTGTCGACGGTCTCGACGATGGCTTCCGTCACGCGTTTGACGAGCTCCCGCTTCTGCTCGACGGTGCGCCCTTCGTACATGTGGATGTGGACGATCGGCATCGCTACCTCCTTACGCCAGACGCCCCGAGTGTACCGCAGCGACGATGGCGTCGCGGAAGTACGCGGCGAGCCCCGGGCGGACGCTTTCGTAGTTGCGGGCGAACCGCGGGTCTGCCACGTACATCTCCGCCAGCCCGAGCGCGATCTCGGGCGTCATCGTGTAGAAGTTGCGGTCGATCTGCTCCCACCACAGCCGTACAGCACGCGCCGCCTCCTCGCTGTCGGCCGGCTCGCCAGCGTCGAACGCGGCCGCCAGCGCTTCGACGGCCGCAGCGCCCTCCGCCTTGATGCGCTCCCAGTCCTCTTTCGTGTAGCGCGCGGTGCGGCGCGCCGATTCCCGATACGCGTCGGTGTCGCCCCAGCGCCGCCTGACCTCGTCTTCGTGCTCCGACGGGTCGAACCCGTCGAACACTTCCAGCATCTCCTCCGCGTCCATCGCCTTACCTTCCGTCTGGCCTGCCAGCGAAGCGTACACCTTCGCGCGACACGACGACACGGCGGCACTCCGCCGAGCGCCGTCCGCCTCGTTGCGCTAGATTGTTATAGGGAGGCCGAGATGGACGACAGATTCGCGTGGGACGTTTCGCTCGAGACCGGCGTCGAGGCGGTCGACGCGCAGCACAAGCGGCTGTTCGCCCTGGCCCGCAACCTGAGCACGTGCTCGCTCGACGAGAGCTGCGACGAGGACACGGTGACGGACGCGGTCTACGCGCTCACCGAATACGTCACCGAGCACTTCGCCGACGAAGAGGCGCTGATGCGCGAGCGCTCGTACCCCGGCCTTGGGCCGCACAAGAGCCGCCACGAGCAGCTCGCCGCGGACACGATGCGCTTCGTCGCCCGCTTCTTCAACGGCGAGCGCGTCGCGGCCGAGGAGCTCGCCGGATTCCTCGTCGAGTGGCTCGCCACCCACATCGAGCGCGACGACAAGGCGCTTGCGGACTGGCTGCGCAGCGCGTAAGCGTCAGCGGCCGCGCTCGTGCCGCTCGAGCGCCTCTACCCAACGCTCGTCGACCCACGCCTGGATCGCCGCGCGCGCCTCGGCGTCCAGCCCCTTGAAGCGGGACTGCGCGTCCAGGCACGCGTCCACGGGCTCGAGGGGCCGGCCCGCTTTGGCGAGCGCAGCGCTGCGGCCGGTCAGGCGGAACGCCCCGCGCTCGACCTCGTACAGGATCGCGAGCCCGCACTCGACGGCCATCTTGCCGAGCCGCACTGAAAGCGCAGGGTCGAAGCCCCAGCCGCTCGGACACGGCGTGTGCATGTGGAGGTAGCGCAGGCCGCGCATCTGCCGCGCTTTCGCGACCTTGTCGTACACGTCGGTCGGGAAGGCCGCGCTCGTGACCGCCACGTACGGCACGCGGTGCGCCTCCATGATGCGCGGCACGTCTTTGGGGTTCTCGCGCTTGCCGCGCCAGGTCGTGGTCGTCCGGGCTCCGGCTGGGGTCGAGCCGGAGCGCTGCGTGCCGGTGTTCATGTACGCCTCGTTGTCGTAGCAGAGGTAGATGAGATCGTCGTTGCGCTCCGCCGCGCCCGACAGGGCCTGGATGCCGATGTCGGCCGTGCCGCCGTCGCCAGCCATCGCCAGCACCGTGAGCTCCTCGCTCCGGCCGGTGGCGCGCAGGCCGGCCGAGATGCCCGCCGCGACCGCCGCGGTGGAGGGGAACGCGCAGTTCACCCACGGCATCTGGACAGAGGTCACCGGATACATGCCGCCGAGCACCGTCAGGCAGCTCGCCGGCACCGTCATCACCGCACGCCCTTCGAGCGCCTTCAGGATCGCCCGCAGGCCGATGCCGAGCCCGCAGCCGGCGCATGCCCGGTTTCCCGGCAGCACCTGCTCCTCGACGGGAAGGTCCGTGATCCGCGTCATCGCGCCTCCTCGCGAGCCATGCGGCCGATCCACGCCAGCGGACGCTCCACTGCGCCGGCGCGTGCGTCTGCAAGCGCGGCGCGCGCGGCCTCAGCGAGGGCTTCGGGTGTGACGTCACGGCCCCCGAGGCCGCAGACGGCGCCGTAGACCGCCGGCGCGTCGGGCGTCCCGTAGAGCGCCGCGCGCAGATCCGTCGCGATCGGCCCCGCGTACCCGTACGACAGCGCCTTGTCGAGCACGAGGGCAGCCCGGACGCCGCGCAGCCGCTCGCGCACCGCGGCCGCTGGGAACGGCCGGCAGCACCGGATGCCGAGCACGCCGACGGGAAGGCCTTCTTCCCTGAGCAGGTCCGCCACGAGCGTCGACTGCGTGACGAGCGAGCCTGCCGCGACGAGCGCGATCTCCGCGTCGTCAAGACGGTGCTCTGCCACCAAGCCGCACCCGGGGCGGCCCGTCGCACGCGCCCACGCCTCGCCGACCTCCGGCACGGCTTCAAGCGCCTCGAGCAGCGCCTCGTGATGCGCGGCGCGAAGCTCCAGGTACGCGCCTCGGAGCACCCCGTCCGCGTCGCGACGCGGGTCGGCCATCACCACCGGTCCGATGTTGCGCGGGTCGGCCGGATCCACGATCTGCAGGGGCTGCGGCCGCGGCGGCAGGAAGGCATCGACGGCGGCCGCATCCGGCACCTCGACCGGCATCGCGGTGTGCGAGAGCAGGAAGCCGTCGTAGCACACCATGACCGGGACGTTCAGACGCTCGGCGATCCGGTATCCCTGCACGACCGTGTCGAGGACCTCCTGGTTGTCGCGGCAGTACAGCTGCACCCAGCCGGCGTCGCGCACGCTCATCGAGTCCTGCTGGTCGTTCAGCACGTTCCAGGGCGCCGCGAGCGAGCGGTTGGCGACGCACATCACGAGCGGCAGCCGGGCGCCGGCTGCCCACCAGATCTGCTCGGTCATGTACGCCAGGCCGTTCGACGACGTCGCCGTGAAGGCCCGCGCCCCGGCCGTGGCTGCGCCGATGCACACCGACATCGCCGAGTGCTCGGATTCCACCGCGATGAGCTCGGCTGGCATCTCGCCGGACTCGACCCATGCAGAGAGCGTCTCGACCACGGGGGACTGCGGCGTGATCGGATAGGCCGCGACCACTTGCACGCGCGCGAGACGCGCGCCCCACGCCGCGGCCTCGTTGCCGGTGATGATCCGCACCGTCATCGCGTCCCGCCTTCCGCCGCCTCGCACACGCCGTGCTCGGCTTCCGGAACCATCGCGATGGCGTGCGCCGGGCACACGTCCGCGCAGATCCCGCACCCCTTGCAGAACTCCAGGTCGACGGCGGGCGGTGCGCCCTGCTCGATGCACGCATCGGGACAGTGCGCCCAGCAGATCTGGCAGGTGACGCGGTCCTGCGTCGCTGCGATGCACGCGCTCGCGTCCACGACCGGGCGGGCGCTGCGCCAGTCGCCGGTCCGGCCCGCCTCGCCGCGGGCGGGCTTCGACATCGCGATCAGATCGGATGCGTCCATGCTGCCTCGTCTCACTCTCGCACGCACTCGTACGCGATGCGCGCGGCTTCGATGTTGCGCTCGGCCGCCGAGCCCGAGAACGCGCCTGCGATCGCCTCGGCGATGGCCTCGAAGGTCACGAGACCCGTGGCTTTGGCGAACGCGCCGAGCACGGCGGTGTTGACGATCGGCTGGCCGCCGACCACCACGCCGGCCGCCTGCGCGGCCCCGGTGACGTCGGCACGCACGAGGCGGGCGCCTTCGGGAAGCGGCACCGCGAACTCCGCGTCGACGGTGTTCACGATGACGGTCCCACCGGGTTTCAGGCCCGCCGCGACGTCCACCGCCGAGGTGAGCGAGTCGTCGAGCACCACCACCACGTCCGGCGTCGTCACCTGCGAGAGCACGCGGATCGGCTCGTCCGCCATGCGCGTCGAGGCGGTCACCGGCGCGCCGCGGCGCTCGGCTCCGAACGAGGGCGCCGCAGTCACGCTCTCCCAACCGCTCAGGTACGCCGCCTGCGCGAGGACCTTCGCGGCCGTCACGGCACCTTGCCCGCCGCGGCCGTGCCAGCGCACCTCGACCATGCCGCCCGTCACGTCTGCTGCCCCTCGCCGACCGCAGCGCTCGGGTCGTTCTCGCCCGCGAACACGCCGATGCGGATGCCGAGCATCTCCTTGGCCATCTCCCGCAACTTGTACTTCTGGATCTTGCCGGACGCCGTCATCGGGAACTCGTCCACGAAGAACACGTATTTCGGCGCCTTGTAGCGCGCGATGCGCGCTTTGGCGTACTCCTGGACGTCCTCTTCGGTGATGTCCGCGCCCGGCGCTTTCTTGATGAACGCGCCGACCACCTCGCCGTACTTCGCGTCCGGCACGCCCACCACCTGCACGTCCTGCACGCCGGGCATCGTGTAGAGGAACTCCTCGATCTCGCGCGGGTAGATGTTCTCGCCGCCGCGGATGATCATGTCCTTGATGCGGCCGGTGATCCGGTAGTAGCCCTCCTCGTCCACCGTCCCGAGGTCGCCGGAGTGCAGCCACCCGTCGGCGTCGATGGCCGCGGCCGTGGCCTCGGGCATCTTGTAGTAGCCCTTCATCACGTTGTAGCCGCGGCAGCACAGCTCGCCCGGCACGCCCGGCGGGCACTCCTCGCCCGTCTCCGGGTCGACGACCTTGACCTCGATCTCCGGCAGCGCCCGCCCTACCGTCTCGACGCGCCGCTCGATGGGGTCGTCCGTCGAGGTCTGCGTGAAGACGGGCGACGCTTCAGTCAGCCCGTACGCGATGGTGATCTCCGGGCAGTGCATGCGTTCCATGACCTGCTTCATGGTCTCGATCGGGCAGGGCGAGCCCGCCATGATGCCCGTGCGCAGGCTCGACAGGTCGAACATGTCGAACATCGGGTGCGCCAGCTCGGCGATGAACATCGTCGGCACGCCGTAGACGGCCGTGCAACGCTCCTTCTGGATGGCCGCGAGCACCAGGAGCGGGTCGAAGCTTTCCACCATCACGAGCGTCCCGCCGTGCGTGAGCGTCGCGAGCACGCCCAGCACCAGCCCGAAGCAGTGGAAAAGCGGCACCGGCAGGCAGAGCCGGTCGTTCTCCGTGAACTTCTGACGCTCGCCGATGAAGAAGCCGTTGTTGAGGATGTTGCGATGGGTGAGCATGACGCCCTTCGGGAACCCCGTGGTCCCCGAGGTGTACTGCATGTTGATGACGTCCGTGTTCTCGGTCGACGCAATCGCCGCGCGAAGGGCCGCGTCGTCACCGTGCTCGCCCAAGAGCAGCAGCTCGGGCATCGAGTAGAAGCCGCGGTGCTTCTCCGGCCCCAGGTAGATGAGCGACTTGAGCATCGGGAACTCGGCGCTTTGCAGCCGCCCGCGCTCGTGCGTGCGCGACTCCGGCACGAGGTCGCGGATGATCTGCACGTAGTCGACGTCGCGGAAGGCGTCGATGATCGCGAGCGCCTTCATGTCGCTTTGCTTGATGACGTACGCCAACTCGTGCGACTTGTAGACCGGGTTCACCGTGACGAGCACCGCGCCGATCTTGGCGGTGGCGAACAGGAACGTCAGCCAGTCGGGCACGTTGCGCGCCCAGATGCCGACGTGGTCGCCCTTGCCGATGCCGATGGCGAGGAGTCCCTTCGCGAGCGCGTCCACGCGCTCGTTGAACGCGGCGTAGCTCCAGCGAAGGTCGCGGTCCGGGTAGACGATGAAGTCCGCGTCGCCGCGCTCGGCGACCTTGCCCTCGAAGTACGCGCCGATCGTGAGCTCGGTGTGCAGCGCCATGTCCGCGCCCCCTTACAGCGGCGCGTACACGACGGCGAGGATGCGCGCGGGCGCGTCGCCTGCGGCCCTCACCTCGTGCGCGACGATCGAGTCGTAGTAGATGCTGTCGCCCGGCCCGAGCCGGAAGACGTCCTTGCCGTACGCCACCTCGATCTCGCCTTCGAGCACGTAGATGAACTCCTCGCCCTCGTGCTGCGACGGCGCGTGCGTCGAAGCGCCGGCCGGGTTGACGTCGATCAGGAACGGCTCCATGTGCCGCGACGCCTTGCCTGCCGCGAGCGAGTAGAAGTCGAGCACGCCGGCATCGCTTGCGGTCTCGAGGCTCTTCAGGCGCGCGGTGCGCTTCGCGTCTTCGGCGCGGCAGACCACCGGGCCGACGTTCGTGTCGTCGTCGAGCAGCGTGCCGAGCCTGACGCCGAGCGCACGCGTGATCTTGATGAGCGGCGCGAGCGACGGGGCGAGCTCGCCCGATTCGAGCCGCTCGACCACCGAGACGTCGCAGCCAGCGCGCTCTGCGAGCTCTTCGCGCGAAAGCCCGAGCGACTCGCGCACGGTGGCCATCTTCTTGCCGATGCGGTCCTCAGCCATGTCACGCCCTCCGTCCCCGTGATACGCGGCATGCGACGCACGTGGGTTCCCATCGTGCGCCGCATGCGGTTTGGTGCATCATACGACAACGGAGATGGATTGCGAGCATCAGCACGAGGATTCTCGGCAGCGCTCGCGGGCGGGCTCGCCCTGGTGAATGCAACAGGCCGAGCGGACCTTTCGTCGCACCCGGCCTGAAGACGGCGTCTGGCGGGATGTACGGGACTCGAACCCGCGACCTCTGGCTTGACAGGCCAGCGCTCTAACCGACTGAGCTAACACCCCGTGCGCCCGCGCACGCGCGGACAGCGAACGGATTGTAGCGAGCCGCGCGCGGGCTGTCTAGATGCCCCGGCTACTTCGGCTTGCCGGGCACCGTGCCCGCTTCGTAGAGCTCCTCGACTAAGATCTCGGGCCCCGCCATGCGGATCGACATGCCCTCGAAGCGGCGCCCCACCGCGATCACGACGGAGCCCTCGAGGTCCCACAGCTTCTTCTCCCACGCGTCGGCGTTCGCGATGACGGCGACGACATCCGACGCGCCCTCCGCGGCGCCGTCGCTTCCGACGATCGCCCAGAAGCCGCCCTCGAGGTCGATGCGCGCAAGCCGTCCGAGGGCCTGCACCCGCCCGTCGGGGAGGTCGGTGAGCCCCGGGCTGCGCGGCTCGGGCACTGCCGGCGGCATCGTCTTCGGAGGCATGCCGGAGGAGCCGCCACCGGTCGCGTCCGGCCGCTCCGCCGGGCCGCCGGCGCAACCCGTCACGCCCGCCACCAGCAGCAGCGCCGCCACCGCGATCTTCGCTACGCGTCGCACCGCTCTTCCTTCCTTGCGCGCCTTCTGGGAATCTACCCCTGAGACGCACGTGCACCGCCCGCGGTTCCCAAGGAGGTCCGATGACGCGCATCCCGCGCTGCATGAGCACCCAGCATCCCGACAACGCCTCGGTCCCGTTCTTCGCCTCGTCGCAAGTCCTCGCCGGCGAAGACGAGATCCGCGAGGCCTACTACGCGTACTCGCACCTGGGCTGCGACGAGCAGATGTGGGACGTCGAGGGCAAGGAGATCGACTCGTTCGTCGTCAAGAAGCTCTTGAGCTACTTCGAGCCGTACTTCCGCACGCACACGCTCGGGGAAGAGGTGCGCCTCACGCTGCGCGTCCCGAACCCCGCCGTCGAAACGGCCGAGGCGAAGGTGCTTCTCGAGACGCTGGAGAGCATCCCGCGCTCGTACGACGCGGCGCGGCTGTTCTACGGACGCGACGTCGCGCCGATCTTCGAGGTCATCTTGCCGATGACGACCTCTACGGCCGAGGTCGACCGCATCTTCCGTTACTACGCCGACTTCATCGTCGGCCGCCAGCACCAGCCGGTACGGCCCGGAGACGTCACCGTCGCGGAGTGGGTCGGACCCACCGCGCCGGAGCGCATCGAGGTCATCCCGCTGTTCGAGGACGTCGAGGGCATGTTCCGCGCAGCCGACGTCGTCGAGGAATACCTGCGCGACAAAGACGTCGCAGACCAGCGGGTGTTCCTCGCACGCTCGGACACCGCGATGAACTACGGGCTCGTGGCCGCTGCGCTCGCCAACAAGGTCGCGTTGCAGCGGCTCGCGGCGCTGTCTGAGCGCATCGGGGTGGGCATCCACCCGATCCTCGGCATGGGCTCGGCGCCGTTCCGCGGCGGGCTTCGGCCCGACACCGCCGAGCGGGTGGGCAGGGAGTACCCGAGCGTCGTGACGTTCACGATCCAGTCGGCGTTCAAATACGACTTCCCGCCTGAGGAGGTGCAACGCGCGGTCGCGCACCTCAAGTCCCGCGAGATCGGCGCTCCGACGCCCATCGACGAGGAGCGCGTCCGCGACCTCATCGAACGCTACAGCGCGGCGTACCGCGAGCAGGTGACCGCGCTCGCACCGGCCATCAACCGCGCCGCGGCGTTCGTGCCGCGCAGACGCGCCCGCAAGCTCCACGTGGGGCTGTTCGGCTACGCGCGGCAGATGGGAGCCGTCACGCTGCCGCGCGCCATCTCGTTCACCTGCGCCGGCTACTCGCTCGGCGCGCCGCCCGAGCTCCTCGGCATGGACGCGCTCACGGACGAAGACCTGCGGTTCGTGCGGGAGGCGTACCCGTCGTTCGACGCGAAGGTCGCGGAGGCTCTCGCGCACGCCGACTTGGGTTCGCCCTACTTCCCCGAGCCGATCCGGCGGGCGCTCGTCCGCGCAGGCTATGACGTCGAGCCTGACGCCGCGCACCTCGAGCTCGTACGCCGCATCCGCGAGGCGCTCGCGGCCGGCCAAGACGCGATGGTCCATGACCTCGTGCTGCAGGCGGCGCTCGCTCGGCGCTTCCTCGGGTGACGCGGCCCTCCGCGCGGGGTAGGAACATCCTGGAACCGACGAGCGGGGGCGCCATGGACGACAACGCGGACCGCGCGGCCGTCGCGCGAGACCTGATGAAGGAGATCGACCGCCGCATCGGCGCCTACGACCGCGCTGGCGCCGTCGAGGCTGCGCTCCGGGCCGCCCGCGAGGGCGTCGTGAGCGTGCCCGAGCTGCACACACTCGTGCTCGCGCCCCTCATGGCGCTCGTCGGAGCGCGGTGGCAGGCAGGCGAGACCGAAGTCTGGCAGGAGCACCACGCGACGGGGATCGTCCGCACGATCGTCGAGTCCTTGGCGCCGCTCGTGCACGAGCAGGCTGCCCAGGTTCCACGCAACGGACGCACGGCCGTGCTCGCCTGCCCGCCGGAGGAGATGCACGACCTGGGGCTGCGGATGCTGCTCGACAGGTTCTTGCTGGCGGGCTGGAACGCGCACTTCCTCGGCGCCGACGTGCCCCAGGAGGAGATCGCGCTCGCCGTCCGAGCCCTTGAGGCCGACCTGCTCGTGCTCTCTGCGGCAACCCACTACCACCGGCTTCGGCTGCGCGCGCTCGTCGACGGGCTGCGCCAGGCTGCGCCCGGGCTGCGCGTCCTTGTCACCGGCTCGGCGTTCGCGCACGGCCACGACGGCTGGGCAGACGACGAGGTGCTGGCGCCGGCCACGGACCTCCAGGAGCTGTGAGCGGAGATGCTGCCGCTCAAGATCGCGCTCAGGTTCCTGAAGACCTCGCCCGTGCAGTCCGCGCTCATCGCCGCGGGCATCTCCGTCGGTATCGCCACGCAAGTCTTCGTGGGGTCGCTGATCACGAGCCTCCAGGCGTCGCTCGTCGAGCAGACCATCGGCTCGACGCCGCACGTCACCATCCAGGCGCAGGAAGAGGGCGAGCCGGTCCGGATCGACGACCGGGTCTGGCGCGTCGTGAGAGAAGACGCGCGGATCGAGCCCGGCGCTGCGGTGGCGGTCCGCGTGACCAACGCGCTCGCGAGCGACGGCGAGCAAAGCGCGACGCTCCTGCTCAAAGGCGGCGACCTCGACGGCCTGGATGCGATCTACCGGCTTCGCGAGCGCGCCGTCTCAGGCACGCCGCGCCTGCGCTCCGACGACATCGTCATCGGCACGGCGCTCGCGAAGAAGTTCTCGTTGGCGCCAGGCGACCCGCTCGCGCTCTCGCTTCCTGACGGCTCGCGCCGGACGCTCCGGGTCGCCGCGATCGTCGACCTGGGGTCGGAGGCTGCCAACGAGCGGCAGGCGTTCGTGAACGCCGGGCTGCCGCGCTCGGTGCTCCGCTGGCGCGCGGACGAGTTCACCGCGCTTGAGGTGCAGCTGCTCGAGCCGTTCGATTCGGCGGCGGTAGCCGAGGACTGGCGGCGCCGCTTGCGGGAAACGAGCGTCGTCGAGTGGCAGGGCCAGAACGCCGACCTGCTCACAGCGTTGCAGAGCCAGTCGTCGTCCTCGTACATGATCCAAGCGTTCGTGCTCGTCGCGGTCGCGCTCGGCATCGCAAGCACGCTCGCGATCTCCGCGGTGCAGAAGACGCGGCAGATCGGCATCCTCAAGGCGATGGGCATGGGCGATCGCCAAGCGAGCCGCATCTTCCTGTGGCAGGCGGCGGTGCTCGGGCTCGCAGGGACTGCGGGCGGCGTCGGGCTCGGCTTCCTGCTGCTGTGGGGGTTCTCGTTCGCGCCGGTGCAGTTCTCGATCTCGCCGGAGCCGACCTTCATCGCGCTTTCGGCGAGCATCGGCATCACTGTCTCGATGGCGTCCAGCATCATCCCGGCGAGGCGGACGAGCCGCGTCGACCCGATCGAGGTGATCCAGGGTGGCTGAGACGGGGATCGGGCCAGCCTCCCGGCCGCTCGTCGAGGCGGTCGGGCTGACGCGCGTCTACGGCGAGGGCGAGACGGCGACCGTCGCCGTCGATGGCGCGACCTTCGCGATCGCCGAAGGCGAGTTCCTCGCGCTCATCGGACAGTCGGGCTCAGGCAAGTCCACGCTGCTCAACATGCTCGGCTTGCTCGACACGCCGACGGCGGGCTCGCTGCGCTACCAAGGCGACGGCGTGAGCGGCCTGCCCAAGGCCGAGCGAGCGCAGCTGCGAAACCAGCTCATCGGCTTCGTCTTCCAGTTCCACCACCTGCTGCCGGAGTTCACCGTGCTCGAGAACGTGCTCATGCCGGCGCTCGTCGCGGGCGCCAGGCCGGCCGAGGTGCGAGACAGGGCCATCGAGACGCTCGAGCTGCTGGGCATCGTCGGGCTCGAAGACAAGAACGCCAACCAGCTCTCCGGCGGCCAGAAGCAGCGCGTGGCGATCGCGCGCGCCTTGCTCAACCGGCCGGCGATCGTGCTCGCCGACGAGCCGACGGGCAACCTGGACACGACGAACACGGAAGCGGTCTACGACCTCTTCCGCACCATCAACCGCGAGCTGGGCACGGCGTTCCTCATCGTGACGCACGACCGCTCGGTCGCACAGCGCACCGACCGCATCATCGAGATCCGCGACGGCAAGATCATCGGCGACGTGCGCAACGAGTACCTGACCGGCGGATCCTGAGCTGCTCTTGTCTGCGGCTTGCGCCAGCCTGTCGCAACCGAAAGCATCGGCGCCGGTTGCCGAGCTGGGCGGTTCATGCTATATAGGCTTTACTGATGTGAGCCATAAGGAGCCGCAATGCCATCTCTTCCCCGGCGCTTCGCTCTGGTCGCGCACTGCCTGCTCGACCCGTTGGCCAAGGTCCGCGGCATCACCAACAGCGATGACGGCGTACAGACGGTGGCCGCACTGATCGGCGAGGGCGTCGCGCTGGTCCAGCTTCCCTGCCCCGAAATCACCTATCTCGGCGCTCGCCGCTGGGGAATGACGTACGAGCAGTACGACGTGCCGGCATTCCGCAAGCACTGCCGGGACCTGCTGCAGCCGATCGTCGACACCGTCGCTGCGCTGATCGACGGTGGCGCCGTCATAGACCGCCTCGTCGGCATCGACGGCAGCCCGAGCTGCGGCGTCTCGAAGACCTGCCGGGGCTACTCCGGCGGTGAGCCGGAAGCGGTTTACGGGGCGACTGAAACCGCCCAGCACGCGCAGATCTCAGCAGGGCCGGGCGTGTTCGTCGAAGTGCTGCTCGACATGCTCAGAGAGCGAGGCGTCGAACCTCCCATCTCCGGAGTCCCAGAGGATTCTCTGTGACGTGCGGACCAGGAGCGACCAGAAAGGAGCAGGAATGAGGAACTTCACGACCGCGGTGCTAGCGTTGATGTTGGCGCTGGCGCTGCCTCTGGCAGGATGCGCCTCCAAAGCGCCCGAGCAATCCGGCGGCACCAGCGAAAGCACCCAGCAGGACGCTTCGCTGCAGACGGTCCTCGACCGCGGCGAGATCATCGTCGGCCTCGCGCCCTTCTACGCGCCGTTCGAGTCGACGAACGAGCAGACGAAGGAGATCGAGGGCTTCGACGTCGACCTGATGAACGCGATCGCTGAGAAGATGGGCGTCAGGGCGACGTTCAAGCCTGCTGAGTGGCAGGCGCTGCTCGGCGGGCTCGGCAAAGGCGATTACGATCTGATCTTCTCTGCGATGTCGAAGAAGGAAGCTGCCGAGGCAAATGTGGAGTTCTCAGACGTCTACTACCTCCTTCCTGACGTGATCATCGTGGCAAAGGGGAACCCGAAGGCGATCGCGTCGAAGGACGACCTGAAGGACAAGGTCGTCGGCGTGCAGCTGGGCTCCGGCAGCGAGCAGCTGGCCGACAAGCTCACCACCGAAGTCGGCTTCAAGGAGCTCAAGAAGTACAAGCTCACCCAAGACGCGATGAACGATCTGAAGGCCGGGCGCATCGACGCGGTGATCGCTGGGTACACCTTCGCCCTTGAGCAGGCGAAGGTCGACCCGAGCTTCGAGGTGTCAAGCGAGCCTCTGGAGACCGCGGAGCTCGTCGGCGTCTTCCGCAAAGGCTCGACCACGCTGGTTGAAGCCTTCAACCAGGCGCTTGCCGACGTGAAGGCAGACGGCACGTACGACGCGCTCGTCAAGAAGTGGCTCACGATCGAGCAGTGACACGCGAGGTACGGCTCACAGCGAGGCGGGGCGGCGAAGCGGCGGCCCCGCCTCGCCGCAGGAGGCAGCATGGGTAGCGCGCTCCAGTGGCGCATCATCCTGAATTGGGTCCCGGACTTGATCGACGCAGCAGGGCTTACGCTGCGGATCACAACGATGTCGTTCGCCGTCGCGCTCGCTATCGGGCTGTTGGTCGGCATCGTCCGGAGCAGGCCCCATCGGCTGAATGCCCTGGTAGCCGCGTACGTCGAGTTCTTCCGAGGCACGCCGCTGCTCGTCCAGTTGTTCTTCATCTACTACGGCTTGGCCCAGGTCGGCATCGTGATGAACGCCATGACAGCGGCCGTCGTCGGTCTCGGGTTGAACGGAGGGGCCTACATCTCCGAGATCATACGGGGCGCGCTAGCCGGCATCGAGAAGGGCCAGTACGATGCCGCCCATGCGCTCGGCATGTCCCGGCTGTCCACGTTGAACAGCGTTATCCTGCCCCAAGCGCTGCGCATGGCGACGCCTCCGCTCGTCAACGCGTTCTCTGCCATGCTGAAGGACACCTCTCTCGTATCGCTGTTGGCGATCACCGAGATGATGAACATCGCCAATCAGATCTACTCGCGAACGTTCCGCGCGTTCGAAATCTTCGCCGTCGTCGCGCTGACGTACTTCGTGCTGACCTTCGCGTTCTCTCTGCTGAGCCGAGCTCTGGAGCGCCGGCTGGCTATCGGGCAGGCGTAGCCGGCTACTCCAGCAGCCCTTCCCACAGCGGCGTCGACAGGTACCGCTCGCCCGTCGACGGAGCCACTGTCACGACGATGGTGCCGTGCAGCGCCGGATCGGCAGCCACACGCAGCGCAGCCGCGACGTTCGCCCCCGCGCTGATGCCGACGAGCAGGCCTTCCTCGGCCGCGAGCCGTCTGGCCATCGCGATGGCCTCCTCCGTCGTCACGTGCTCGACCGAGTCGATGAGCTCCAAGTCGAGCACGCTCGGCACGAAGTTCGCGCCGATGCCCTGGATGCCGTGAGGCGCGGGCGTCTCGGCCTCGCCGCGCAGGCGCTGCGCGATGATCGGCGACTCGGCGGGCTCCACCGCCACGACGCGAGCCCCCGCGCCTGTGTCGCGCAGATACCGCCCCACGCCGGTGATCGTGCCCCCGGTGCCCACACCCGCGACGAACGCGCCGATCCGCATCCCGTCGACGGCCTCGGCGATCTCCGGGCCGGTGGTGCGGTAGTGCGAGCGCGGGTTCGCAGGGTTGTCGAACTGTCGCGTCAAGAACGCGTCCGGCGTCTCGGCCGCGATGCGCTCGGCCTCCTCGACGGCGCCGGCCATGCCCCGCTCGCGAGGCGTGAGCACCAACTCGGCGCCGTACGCCCGCAGGAGCTTTCGGCGCTCGACCGACATGCTCTCCGGCATCGTGAGGATGACGCGGTAGCCGCGCGCAGCGCCGATCATCGCGAGCGCGATGCCGGTGTTGCCCGACGTCGGCTCGACGATGACGGAGCGTCCAGGATGCAGCAGCCCGCGCTCCTCGGCGTCCTCGACCATGCCCCAGGCGATGCGGTCCTTGACCGAGCCGCCGGGGTTGCGCGACTCAAGCTTCACGGCGACGGCCGCGTGCAGCCCTTCGGCCAGCCGCTGCAGACGGACCAGCGGCGTCCGGCCGATGGTCGCGACGACAGACCCGCTCATGCGCATCATGGCTCCCACCTCTCAAGCACGCCGCCGCCGAGGACGGCGTCGTCTTCGTACAGCACAACCGACTGGCCTGGCGCCGTCGCCTCGTGCGGCTCGTCCAGCGTCACCATGACAGCGCCGCCCTCGGACCGTGCCTCGCACGGAAGAGGCCGTGCCCGGTAGCGAAGCACGGCAGAGCACCGCGCTGTCGCGTCTGAAGCGCGCCACACCGCGTCTCGGAGCACGAACCGCCGGGCGAGCAGGCTCTCCGGCGAGCCGACGACCACGACGTTGCGCGCCGCGTCGAGGGCGATCACACGCCACGGTCCGCCCGGGCCGCCGATACCGAGCCCCTTGCGCTGCCCGACCGTGTACCTCGCGATGCCCGCGTGGCTCCCGACGCGCTCGCCTGCGCGCGTCTCGATCGGGCCCGGCCGCACCGCGTCCGGCCGCCTCGCCGCCACGAGCGCGACGTGGTCGTCCGCGAAGCAGACCTCCTGGCTCTCGGCGCGCTCCGCGACGGGAAGACCGAGCGCTCCGGCGCGCGCCCGCACCTCAGGCTTGCGCATCCCGCCGAGGGGAAAGAGCGTGCGCGCGAGCGCGTCGTCGGACAGCCGGTACAGGAAGTACGACTGGTCTTTCCCGCGGTCTGCTGCGCGTGCGACCAGACGGCTTCCCGCAGGCGTCGTCACGACCCGGGCGTAGTGGCCAGTCGCGACGAAATCGCACCCGAGCGCATCCGCCCGCGCGAGCAGCGCGGCGAACTTCACCCGCTCGTTGCACACGACGCACGGGTTCGGCGTGCGGCCGGTCGCGTACTCCTCCACGAACGGCGTCACCACCTCGCGCTCGAACGCCTCGGCCACATCCACGACGGTGTGCTGGACGCCGAGCAGTCCCGCCACCCGTCGCGCTTCGGCGACGCCGTCCTCCCCGCAGCACGGCCTCCCGTGGATCTCCGCGATCCCGAGGCGCAGCGTCGCGCCGACGACCTCGTGTCCCTGCTCGAGGAGCAAGGCGACGGCGACCGATGAGTCGACGCCTCCGCTCATCCCGACGAGCACGCGCGCCACCGGTCGTCACACCTCGCCGTCGTCCTCGTGCGGATCGAAGTGCGGGTCGTCCGACACGATCGGCCCTCCGATCGGCTCGCGGCCGTGCTTGACCAGGTAGTCGTCGACCGCGCGCTTCAGCCCGTCGGTTGCGAGCACTGAGCAGTGCATCTTCGCCGGCGGCAGGCCGCCAAGCTCGTCGGCGACCTGCTGCTTGGTTATCGCGACGGCTTCTTCAAGCGTCATGCCCTTGGCCATCTCCGTGACGATCGACGAGGTGGCGATCGCCGCGCCGCACCCGAGCGTCTGGAACTTGATGTCCTCGATCCGGTCCTCAGCGACCTTGATGGTGATCTTCATCACGTCGCCGCAGACGGGGTTGCCGACCTCGCCGACGCCGTCGGCGTCTTCGATCACACCGACGTTGCGGGGATTGGCGAAGTGATCCATGACCTTCTCGCTGTACATCTGCGCCTCCGTCACGCGCCGCGCTCGAGCGCAGCGATGGTCTTCTCGTACAAGGGGTTCATCGATCGCAGCTTCTCCACGATCGGCGTGAGCGCGTCGATGAACGCATCGACGTCGGCCTCGGTGCTCCACCGCCCTAAGCTCACGCGGAGCGAACCGTGCGCCAGTTCCGGCGGCAGGCCGATCGACAGCAGCACGTGGCTCGGCTTGAGCGAGCCGGAGCTGCACGCCGAACCGGTCGAGACCGCGAAGCCCGCCGCATCCAAGTGCAAGAGCATCGCCTCGCCCTCACAACCCGGGATGATGAAGTTCGCGATGTGCGGGAGCCGCTCCGGCGCGTCGGCTGCGTTCAGACGCGCGTGCTCGACGCGGGCGAGCAGCCGCTCGACCAGGCGGTCGCGCAGCGCCGCCAGACGCGGCGCTTCGGTCGGCCGCTCTTCGTCCATGATCTCGAGCGCGCGGGCGAAGGCCACGGCTCCCGCCACGTTCTGCGTGCCGCTGCGCCGGCGGGCCTCCTGGCCGCCGCCGAGCATCTGCGGCGCGAACGGCGTCCCGCGCTTGAGGTACAGCACGCCGACGCCCTTCGGAGCGTAGATCTTGTGACCAGAGAAGCTCATCGCGTCCACGCCGAGCGCCTGCACGTCGATGTCGACCTTGCCGAGGGTCTGCGCCGCATCCGAGTGGAACGCCGCGCCGCGCGCGTGCGCCACGCGGGCCAGCTCGGATATCGGCTGCAGCGTGCCGATCTCGTTGTTGCCGTGCATGATCGACACGAGCACCGTGTCGTCGCGCATCACGGCTTCGAGGTCCTCCGGATAGACCGTCCCGTCGGGACGCGGCTTGAGCTCCGTCACCTCGAACCCGCGCTTGGCGAGCGCGTGCGCCGGCTCGAGCACCGCGTGGTGCTCGAACGCGCTCACGACGACGTGCCCGCGGTCGCGGCCGTTCGCGGTGGTGATGCCGAAGATCGCCGCGTTGTCCGACTCGGTCCCGCACCCCATGAAGACGACCTCGCTCGCAGCCGCGGCGTTGATGCTTCGCGCCACGCGCTCGCGAGCGTCCTCGAGCGCCGCGTGAGCCTCGCGGCCGAGCCGGTACAGGCTGTTCGGGTTCCCGAACCGCTCGGTGAGGTACGGGAGCATCGCCTCGACGACGCGCGGATCCACCGGCGTCGTGGCCGAGTAGTCGAGGTAGGTCGTGCCGTCCATGCCTATCATCCCTTCGTATGGACTCGGTGCGCGCAGTCGTGCGCTACGAGCTCCGAGAGCGTGAACGACGCGAGCGCTTCGCGCATCGCGGCGGTGACGCGGTCCCACACGGGCACTGCCGGGCACACGCCGCTCGATGGGCACGCGGGCGCGTCGCACGTCGTCGGCCGCACGGGGCCCTCGACCGCCTCGACCACGTCGAGCGCGGTCAGCTCGTCCGGCGGCCGGGTCAGCAGGTAGCCGCCGCGCGCACCACGCACCGCGCGCACGATCCCGGCGCCCTTCAGCGCGGTGAACACCTGCTCCAAGAACGGCTCGGGCAGCGAGCGCTCTTGCGCGATGCGCTTCAGGCTCACCGGAACGCCGTCGCTCCGCTCGGCAAGCTCGATGAGCGCAAGCAGGGCGTACTCGCTCTTCGTCGTCAGCTGCACCTGATCTCGCCCCGATTTCCTATATTGCCTACCGGATTTACTGAGAACATACGCCCGCCGCGCTGCGGCGTCAACCGTCGAACGCTCACACGCCCAGGTCGAGCTGCTGCGAGCCCGCGTTACCGGAGCCGTACGGCTCGACGCGCAGCATCTCCGCGATCTCCCGGGCGTTGCGCGGGGCGTAGTCGTGCTTGCAGTTGTTGAACATGACCCACACGGTCTGCGCCTGGCCGGCCAGCTCCCGCACCTTCGGCACCCACTCTGCGAGCTCGTCTGCCGTGTACAGATAGTGGAACCGGTCCGCGGCGCTCGCGTGCTTCCCGTAGTACGCCTCGCGGTTGCGCCCGTGCATGCGGACGTACGCCCAGTCGGTCGTCGCGGCCGCAAGCGGCGGCATCGTGGATGCGTCCGGGAACTGCGGCGCGTCGACGCTCACGTACGCCATGCCTCGATCGGCCAAGAATCGCATCGTCTGCGCTTGCTGTCGGCCGGAGACCCACGACGGATGCCGGAACTCGACGAGGAGCCGCACGCCTTCGAGCCGCTCGGCGGCGTATTCGAGCCGCTCCAGGGTCTCGTGAGCACGGTGCTTGTCTGTTGCCGCAACCCACGGTGGAAGCTGCATGAGCACGCCGCCCATCTTGCCAGCCACGACGAGCGGCTCCAGGAACGTCCGGAACTCCTCGAACACCGCGTCCAGCAGCTCCGAAGACGGGTCCCGCACCCGGCCGCGCGCGTCCACGTGCGTGACGAGCTCGCGGAGGTCGGCCGACAAGCGCTGCTCCTCGACGGAATGGCCGGTCAGCAACCCGAACGCTTTGACGTGGAACACGAACCCGTCAGGGGTGCGCTCCGCCCACGCCTGGGCCACCGAAGACCGCGGGATCGCGTAGAACGGCGAGTCTGCCTCGACGGTGTCGAACCGCGCGGCGTAGTACCGCAGGCGCTGCTCGGCACTGCGGACGCTCGGCGGGTACCACGCGGCCACCATGGTCTTGTCGGTCCACGAGCACGTCCCGACGCGGATCGCTCCCACGACGCCTCCTCTCACGGGAGAGGATACCCGGCCGCGCGGTTTAGAGGTCGAACTCGAGCAGCGCGCGGTGATCGCGGTCGTAGTCGGCGAGCGCAAGCGGCTTCGGCGGCGCGTGGTACGGCCAGTCCCACACGACTTCCTCCACACGCGCGAACTGCGCGTGCACGAAGCGGCGGCTCGTCTCGAAGTCGAGCAGAGGGTCGTTGCGGGACATGCCGAACAGGCACGGCGCCTCGAAGGGGCCCGCGAGGTCTTCCACCGACGTGGTCAGCACCTCGCGCACCTGGGCGAGGAAGACGTCGAGCGTCGAGGCAGTGAACCCGCGCAGCCTCGCCGAGAGGTCGGCCGACGTCTCGAACCCGCCTACGGAGCGCATGTACCAGTCCACGACGGCGACTGTGGCCGGGTTGCGCAGCACCGCGAGCATCCCGAGACGCGCGAACTCCGGCTCAAGGGCGGCGACGGTCGCGCGCAGCATGGCGGTCTCGGCACCGGAGCGCTTGAGGCCGTCGCTGCCGACGAACGGCGAGAGCAGCGCGACGCGCCGGACGCGGTGTTGTGCGCGCTGGAGCGTCCTCAGCGCGAGCAGGCCGCCGAACGAGAAGCCGACGAGCGTGAACGTCTCCGCGCCGAATGCGTCAGCGACCTCGAGCACGGTCTGCGCGACCAGCCCGCTCGAGAACGGCCCGACGTACGGCCGGCTCTCGCCGTGGCCGGGAAGCTCGAAGAACACCGCCTGGAACCGGCGGCCGACGAAGCGCGTCATCGCCTCCCAGTCCTCGACGAGCGAGATGGTGGCGGGGACGATGACGGCGAGCTCGCCGTCGCCTGCCATACCGACTCGAAGCGTCGTGCTCGGCAGCGGAAGCGAGGCGATCTCGAGCGGTGGCGCGTCAGTCGGCGGCAAGGTGCTCCACCAGCGCCGCCTTCTCCTCCTCGGTGAGGCGAGCGCCCTTCGCGACCATGCGGTCGATCACCGCCGTCCAGCCGGCCGCGTCGTACGAAGCCGCGTCGATGCGCCCGCGGTCGTGGCACTGCGTGCAACGCGACTCGATCAGCTGCTCGGGCGTCAACGCTTCTGACGGCGCCGCGGGCTCAGGCTGCCGAGCGCACCCCGCGGCCGCAAGAAACGCGGCCGCAAGAAGCGCGCTTGCAGCCAGCCGCTGCATCCACGACATGGTGCCTCCTCGTTCCGGTCTGCGCGTGGCCCTCTTTCGACATCCTACCCGGCGCGCCCTTGGTCGGCTACCATTGTCCGGCACACCTCGGACACAGGAGGCCGCATGGCAACCGGCGAATCCAAGACCGCCGTCGTGGCAGCGATCGTGGGCAACCTCGTCATCGCCGCCGGCAAGTTCGCAGCAGCGACGATCACGGGCTCCTCTGCGATGATCGCCGAAGGCATCCACTCGCTCGTCGACACCGGGAACGGCGGGCTGCTGCTCCTCGGCATCAAGCGCTCGACGCGACCGCCCGACGAGGAGCACCCGTTCGGGCACGGGAAGGCGCTCTACTTCTGGAGCCTGATCGTCGCGATGAGCATCTTCGGAATCGGCGGCGGCATGTCGGTGTACGAGGGCATCACGCACATCCAGCATCCGAGCCCGCTCGAGAACCCGACGTGGAACTACGTCGTGTTGGGCTTCGCCCTCGTCGTCGAGACGATATCGTTCCGGGTCGCCATCAGAGAGTTCAACAAGGCGCGCAGAGGCGTGCGCCCCTTCGAGTTCATCCGCCGCTCGAAAGACCCGAGCCTGTTCACGGTGGTGTTCGAGGACGCGGCGGCGATGCTCGGCCTGATCGTCGCCTTCCTCGGGGTCTTCTTCGGCCACCTGTTCGAGAACCCGTACTTCGACGGCGCAGCCTCGATCGTCATCGGCCTCATCCTCATGGGCGTCGCGTGGCTGCTCGCCGTCGAGACGAAGGGACTGCTGCTCGGAGAGAGCGCCGATCCGGAAGTCCGACGGCGCATCAGGAAGATCGTCGAGGCCGACGAGGCCGTCGAGCGGGTCACCGATCTCCTCACGATGTACATGGGGCCGCACGACCTGCTGGTCAACGTCGGCGTCCAGTTCCGCCGCGGCCTGCACGCGGAGACGGTGCATCGCGCCATCCACCGCATCGAGGAGCGGCTGCGCGCCGAGTTCCCGGAGATCACGCGCGTGTACATGGAGGTCGAGTCGCTCCGGGTCGCCGAGTAGGTTCGAGCCCCGTCAGGTCGGCCCTCAGGCCCCCACGGCGTCGCCGTCGAGGAGCGCGCTGTCTGCGCGCACGCGGGCCTCTTCCACGATGCGCATGACCGCGGCGATCGTCTCGCTCCGGCCGGCGCCGTGACGTCGCAGCCTGTCAGCGTGGGCCGCGATGCGACGCGTGTCGTCAAGCCCAAGCTTGCTGAAATGCATCTGCTCCCACTGGTCGCGCGTGACGCTCGCCCACAGCTCGCCCGCGATGAAGGCGAGATTCGCTACGTCGTCTCTGCTCAGCAGGTTCCAGTCGGCCTTCAGCCCCCGCCGCCACCGCTCGAGCGACCGCTCGACCGCCCGCTGCCGGTTGACCAGATACCGCCTCCGACCCAAAGATTCGTCGTCCGTCTGGATGCCGAAATCCAACATGCGTCCCCCAGAGTCTCGCTGCCGTCCGGATCCCCTCGCGGCAGGCAGTTCGTCCCGGTCGGGGCCGTTCCTGCACGTCTGAACGAACATCCAGAAGCATGAGCGAGGCTTGGTGCCGGCGTTCGCCGAATGCGCTACACTGGAGCGCGTCGAGGGGGCTGCCTCATGCATCGGTCGGCGCGAGAGGGCACAGACACCGCAGCGCGCGCACGGCGCGTCGTGTTGGTCGGCGTCGGCGCAATCGCTGCAGTCGTCGCAGCCGTGGTCGCGACCGTCGGCACCTCGACGAACTGGTTCTGCACGCAGCCGTGCCACGTCGTGCACGCCGACAACACGAAGACCTTCGTAGCGGGCTCCCATTCCCGCGTCTCGTGCGTCGCCTGCCACGAACCCGTGAACGCCTCGCCCATCGTGTTCGTGTTCAAGAAGATCGAGGTCGCCCCCGACCTGTTCACGACGATCGCCGGCACGTTCGAGATGCCGCTGAATCCGTCGAGCGCAGTCGCGATCGAGACGCCGGACGAGGTCTGCACGCAGTGCCACGACCTGGGCACGCGTCAGGTCACTCCGAGCTCCGGCATCTTCATCGACCACGACGCTCACACGAAACGCGGCATCACGTGCGCCACCTGCCATAACCGCGCCGCACACCCGGAAGCCGGGATCACGTACGAGCTGCCGGGGAACCGCAAGCACGAGGACTGGCTCTCGATGTCAGCCTGCTTCCGCTGCCATGCCCTCGAGAGGCCACTGCCGACCCCTGAGTTCGAGGCGCCCGGAGCCTGCGAGGCCTGCCACACCGAGGGATTCGACCTCGTTCCCGCGAGCCACGACGCGCCTGACTGGTACAACCGGTTCGGCGAGTCTGGAGGCCACGCCGCCGCATACCGCGCTGAGGCGTCCCGGACAGCCGAGGCCAGCGCGGCCGCTCCTGCTGTCGAGCACCCAGCCGGCCCGGTCCTCCGACCCGCCGCGGCCGTCAACGCGTGCTACACCTGCCACACGCGGGGGTACTGCACTGATTGTCACGGACTCGAGATGCCGCACCCGCCGGGTTTCGCGAAGTCGCACGGCGCTGCAGGGATCGCATCGCCAGCGACGTGCGCTCGCTGCCACGCCCGCAGCGAGGCGGAGGCACAGGGGCGCGGATTCTGCACCGCGTGCCACCATCCGCAGAGCACGCCGGGCAGGGCGTGGCGGACCCAGCACGACGAGGTCGTCGCGAAGTCCGGAGCCACGGCGTGCTTCGGATGCCACGAGCCGCCGTACTGTGCTGCCTGCCACGTGCGCGGGCCGCAAGCGGCTGAGGCTCTGCTTCGCTGAGACGGATACGAGGCGACGCACGTCCTCCCGCACGGAAAGCGAAGAGATGGTGGGCGGTGAGGGATTCGAACCCCCGGCTTCCTCCTTGTAAGGGAGGCACTCTCCCACTGAGTTAACCGCCCACGGCGCTGACGCATCAGCATTCTAGCAGGGCTGCCGCAGTCGACAGAGCAGGACACGGGTACCCGCACGTGAAAGGCGCCCCGCGTACGCGGGACGCCTCGTCATTTCTGGTGCCCCCAAGGGAATTCGAATCCCTGTTGCCGCCTTGAAAGGGCGGAGTCCTTGGCCGCTAGACGATGGGGGCCCGTATGCACCTGGTGGGCCGTGCAGGTCTCGAACCTGCGACCTTGGGATTAAAAGTCCCCTGCTCTGCCAACTGAGCTAACGGCCCGCGACCCGAGCCGGCCGACCGGCCCGAAGCGCAAGCGGTAGTCTAGCGGCTGAGCAGGCCAGGGTCAAACCTGCGCCGGTGCCATCAGGCGCTCCGCGGCGCCGCTCGGCCGGGCGACCGAAGAAGCGCTACCATTGCATCGGGCAAGGAGGAGCCATGACCGTGCTCGGCGCTACGTGGGAACAGATCGGCCTGCTCGCGGCTCACGTCGCGGGCGGCGCCGCGATCGGGGCCGCAGTGCAGGCCGTGGCGCACCGGCCGCTCCGAGCGCTCGTGCGCAAGACCGGCGGCCGCGCTGGCGCCGCGGTGCTCGAGGGGCTTCTCGGCATGCCCGCATGGTGGCTCGCCATCGCTGCCGGACTGCTGCGGCTGCGGGCAGAGCCTCTGCCGCCCGCCGCCGACGTGCTGTTCTCGAAGGTGCTGCTCGTGGCGGGCGGCATCACACTGACGGTGGCCGCGATGCGGGTGGCCGTCGGGCTCGTGCGCGAGTACGCGGTCTCGCCCGACGGGCCGCTCCCGTCGACGAGCATCTTCGTCAACCTCACTCGCATCGCCGTCGTCGCGCTCGGCGCGCTGCTCGTCTTGAACGCGCTCGGCATCTCCGTGACGCCGGTGCTCACCGCGCTCGGCGTGGGCGGCCTGGCCGTCGCGCTCGCGCTGCAAGACACCCTGTCGAACCTCTTCGCCGGACTGCAGCTCCTTGCTTCCAAGCAGATCCACCCGGGCGACCACCTCACGCTGGACTCGGGCCAGGAAGGCGTCGTGCAGGACGTCACCTGGCGGTACACCACGCTCCTCGCGCAGGGCGGCAACCTGATCGTGGTGCCGAACGCCAAGCTCGCGCAGGCGATCGTCACGAACCACGCCCTGCCCGAGCAGCCGCTCGCGGTGCCGGTGGAGTTCACGGTCGCGTACGGGAGCGACCTGGATCTCGTCGAGCGGGTGGTTTCGGAGGTCGCGGCGGGCACGGTTGCCGACCTGGCCCCGGCGCTCACAGACTACGAGCCCATCGTCCGGTTCCGCGCGCTGCTCGACTCCGGCGTCGGCGTCACCGCCATCTTGCGGGCCCCGACCTACGGCGAGCAGTTCGCCATCCGAAGCGAGTTCATCCGGCGCCTGCTGCCCGCGCTCGCTGAGCACGGCATCGAGGTGCCGTACCCGCACGTCGTCGTCGTGAAGTGACGGCGGACGGCGCCACTATTGCGTCTTGAACCGGCTGATGCTCGCGATCAAGCGCTCGGTCTCAGCGTCGACCGCGCCCGCGGAGTCCGCGAGCTGCTCCGCCGCGGCGGCGGTCTCCTGCGAGCTCACGCTCACCTGCTGCATGGCCTGCACGACCTGGTCGGCCGCACGGTTCTGCTGAGCAGCCGCCTCCGCGATCTGCCGAGCGGCGAGCGCGGTGTCTTGCATCTGGCGCACGATCTGGTCGAACGCTTCGCGCGACGCGTGGCTCTCGCCCACGGCGCGCTCCGTGAGCTCGGCCTGCGCCGCCGCGAGCTGCTCGAGCCGCCGGATCGCCGCCTCGATGTTCGAGACGAGCTCGTCGATGTGGCCCGCCGACTGGTTCACGGACTCGGCGAGCCCACGGATCTCGGACGAGACCACCGCGAAACCTTTGCCGGCCTCCCCTGCACGCGCCGCCTCGATCGCGGCGTTGAGCGCGAGGATCTTCGTCCTGCCCGCGATATTCGTGATGATCGAGGTCATCTCCTCGATGTCGTGCGCGACGGCCGCCATCGCGCTTGCCGCCTCGGCGGTCTGGCGAGCGCTCGAGGCAAGCTCGTCCATCACCTGCGCGGTGCCGCCCACGTGCGCCGCCCCGTCCTGGGCCGACTCCAACGCGTCCTCGGCGATCTGGAGCACGTGCTTAGCGCCCGCGCTCACCGACTCGAAGCTGCGCACGAGCTCCTCGAGGGCCGCGGTCGACTGCGCGACCGACGAGGCCTGCAGCGACGCATGCTCGGCCGAGGACCTCGAGGCCGCCGTGATCTCGCCGGCGACGGCGCGCAACTGCATCACCGCAGACTCCACCTGCGAGATGATGCTGCGAAGTCCGCTCGTCATGGCGTTGAACGAGCCGGCGAGCGTCTCGACCTCGCGGTAGCCAGTCGACGGGACCTGCACCGTGAGGTCCCCGGTCGCCACACGGCCCGCCGCGTCGCTCACCGCTGCAAGCGGCTTGGACATCACGCGGCTGACGTTGAATGCGAGCAGCACCACGACGGCGGCGGCCACAAGCGCCGCCAGGCCCATCGTGACGGCGAAGGAGCGCGTCGCTCGCGCATACGGCGTCTTGTCGACGCCGACGTAGATCATGCCGACGACGTCGCCCGCGCTGTTCTTGAGCGGCTCGTAGACGGCGAGGTACGTCTTGTTCACCACGAACGCCTCGCCGCGGTACGCCTTGCGCTCCGAGAGCACGGTCTTGCGCACCGCATCCGACACGACCGTGCCGATCGCGCGCTCGCCTGCGTCGTTGGTCACCGTCGTGGCGACTCGGACGCCCCGCTGGAAGATGGTCGAGGTGCCCCCCACCTTCGCGACGACCGAATCGACGAGCGAGTAGTCCTTGACGAACGTCTTGACCGCGACCAGGCGCTTGCTTTGCATCGGCACGACCGCCACGATCGACAGCGCGCCCTCGTTCTCACCGGGCACCACGGTGCCGTTCGGCGTCTCCTTCACCGGAATCGCAAGCGCGCCTTTGAGCCCGAGTTTCTCCAGCTCAGCGCCGGGCACGATCTCGATCGACACCGTCGGCTGATCGGACTCGAGGCCCCGCACGAGGTAAGTCCACGACGTGTGGAACGGCTTGGTGCCCATGCTGGTGCCGGCGACGGTGCCGTCAGGCTCGACGACAGCCGCGTACGTCAGACCGAGCAGCCCGCTTTGGCGCGCCAGCGCCGCCCCGAGCGCGCCGTGCGCTTTCGGCGCCGCCTCGCTCACCGCAGGGTCGCGGGCGATGACGCGCGCGGCCGCCTCGACCGACTCCATCTGATCGGCGAGCAGGTCCCGGGCGACTTGGATGTGGATGTCGGCCGCTTGCTGCCCCTGGTCCTCCATGACGCGGGAGAACCGGTCGGCACCGACGTATCCGGCGATCGCGAGCACCAGCACGACCGCTGGCACGAGGCTCACCAGCAGTCTCGCCCGGAACGACAGCTTCATCCGGAGGCCCTTTCTCTTGCAGGCGGTTGCGTGAGCAGAAACGACTGTAATACCCGCGCGGGTACTGCGCTAGTGCCTGAAGTGCCGGACGCCCGTGAAGACCATCGCCACGCCGAGCTCGTCGGCGCGAGCGACGCACTCCTCGTCCCGGATCGAGCCGCCGGGCTGGATGAGCGCCGTGACGCCCGCGGCCGCCACCACCTCGAGCGTGTCCGGGAACGGCAGGAACGCGTCGCTCGCCGCGACGGCGCCGCGCGCCTTCTCTCCGGCCGCCTCCACCGCGATGCGCGCCGAGTTCACGCGGTTCATCTGCCCCGCGCCGACGCCGACGGTCACGAAGTCGCGCGCGAGCACGATCGCGTTGCTCTTGACGCTCTTTGCGACCTTCCACGCGAACAGCAGCTGCCGCATCTCGTCCTCCGTCGGCCGGCGCTTGGTCACCACGCGGAAGCCCGCGGGGTCCTCGGTCACCGCGTCCGACGTCTGCACGAGCATGCCGCCTTCGACGGCGCGCGACTCGTAGTGGCCGCCGGTCGGGCGGACGCCGCCCGTGCGCAGCACGCGCAGGTTCGGCTTGGCCGCGAGCAGCTCGAGCGCCGCAGGCTCGTAGTCCGGCGCGACCATCACCTCGACGAACTGCTTGTTCGCGGAGATCGCTTCGATGAGCGCGGCCGGCACCGTCCGGTTGAACGCCATCACGCCGCCGTAGGCCGACACCGGATCGGCCTCGTGCGCGCGCTTGTACGCCTCGACGACGTCGCCGGCCACCGCCACGCCGCACGGGTTCGTGTGCTTGACGATGACGCACGCCGGCTCGTCGAACTCGCGCACCGCAGTCCAGCACGCGTCCGTGTCCAAGATGTTGTTGTACGAGAGCTCCTTGCCCTGCAGCTGCTCGGCGCGCGCGAGCGTGTGCTCGGACGCGTCCACGAACCGGTAGAACGCCGCCTGCTGGTGCGGGTTCTCCCCGTACCGAAGGTCCTGGACCTTCTCGAGCCGGAAGCGGGCCTCGTGCGGGAAGAGCGTCTGCCGGTAGCCCGACAGGTACATCCAGATCGCGCTGTCGTACGCGCTCGTGAGCCGGAACACCTCAGTCGCATACGCGCGCCGGGTCGCAAGCGTCGTGCAGCCGCCGTTGGCGCGCAGCTCGTCGAGGAGCGACGGGTAGCACGCAGGGTCGGTGACCACGCACACGCTCGCGAAGTTCTTGGCGGCTGACCTAAGCATGCTCGGGCCGCCGATGTCGATGTTCTCGATCGCTTCCTCTTCGGTGACGCCCTCGCGCGCGACCGTCTTCTCGAAGGCGTACAGGTTCACGATGACGAGGTCGATCATCCCGATGCCGTGCTCCTCGGCCTGCCGCATGTGCTCGTCAGAGTCGCGCCGGGCGAGCAGCCCGCCGTGGACCTTGGGGTGCAAGGTCTTGACGCGCCCGTCCATCATCTCCGGAAATCCCGTGAGGTCCTCGATCGGACGGACCGGGACGCCCGCCTCCACCAGCGCCTTCGCCGTGCCGCCCGTCGAGACGATCTCCACGCCGAACTCGTCTGCGAGCGCCCGCGCGAGGTCCACCACGCCGGTCTTGTCGGTGACCGAGATGAGCGCGCGCCTGACCTTGACCAGATCCATGCCGGAGCCACCCCTTCGTACGCCTGCCGTGTGCCGCCTATTGTGCCAAACGGCCCCGGCGCGTGCACCGGGGCCGTGGCTGGAATCCTGTGAGAACCGCTACTGGTCGAGCAGCTGCTTCCACGCGCCGCCCTCGACCCGGTAGGCAGAGATCACCTGGTTGCGGGTGTCGCCGTTCTCATCGAACGAGGTCGTCCCCGTCACGCCATCGTACGAGATCCCGCGGATCGCCTTCGCGACCGCAGCGCGATCCGCGCCCGCCTCCAAGACCGCCTCGACGATGATCCACGCCGAGTCGTACGCGTACGAGTCGTAGGCCTCGGGAGCCTCGCCGTAGCGCTTCTCGTACGCCGCCTTGAACTCGGCGCCCCTGGGCTGCTGCTCGAGCGGGAGACCGAGGCTCGTGCAGATGTCGCCGTCAGCGTTCTCGGCCCTGGCGATCGAGATGTACTCGGCGGAGTACAGCATGTCGCCGCCGATGACCGGCACGCGAAGACCGCTTTCCTTGGCCTGCTTCGACAGCAGCGCGCCCTCGGTGTGCGCGCCGCCGTAGTAGATCGCCTCAGGCTTCGCGGACTTGATGCGCGTCACGAGCGCCGAGAAGTCGACGTCTTTGGCCTGCACCTTCTCCTGCAGCACGACGGTGCCGCCCTTCTCGGCGAACCGCTTCACGAACTCGGCAGCAAGCCCGCTACCGTACGGCGTGGAGTCGTCGAGCACTGCGACCTTTCGCAGCCCGAGCCGGTCGTACACCAGGTCTGCGGCGTATGAGCCCTGCGTGTCGTCCTTCGCGACGATCCGGTTCACGATGTCGAATCCTTGCGCTGTCAGCTGCGGGTTGGAGGACACCGACACCATCGCGAGCCCCGCCTGCTGGTAGACGGCCGAAGCCGGGATCGAGCACCCGGAGTTGAAGTGGCCGACGACGCCGACGACCGCTGGGTCGCCCGAAAGCAGCGTCGCGACGTTCACGGCCTGCTTCGGATCGCCCTGGTCGTCTTGCGCCGCGAGCTCGAACTTCAGGCCGGCGGCCTTGACGCGCTCGCTCGCGTTGGCTTCGTCGATCGCCATCTGTGCGGCGCGCTGCATGCCCCTGCCGTACACGGCGTTGTCGCCCGTCAGCGGAGCGGCGAACCCGATCTTGACGGTCTTCGCCTGCCGTGCGTCCGGCTTCTCAGCGGCGGAGCCGCCGCATCCGGCCAACGACCCTGCGACCAACGCGACCACGGCGGCAGCCGCCCACCGCTTCCGTGCATTCCTCATAGCAAAGACCTCCCGATTCCATCCTCGTGCATAGAGATTGGTTGCCCTCGCATCAGCAAGCATCCGGCGATGCATGATAGCAGACCCGAAGCGACGCGCTCAGCGCGCGGCCGCCTGGATCCGCATGCGTCTGCCGAGCACGCCCGCGAGCACGCCGAGGGCGGCTGTGATCCCGGCAGCGACCGCCAGCTCCGAGACGATCTCGGGAAGATGTCCGCCGAGCACAGCGACGCGCCAGATCGGGTCGATGATCCAGTACAACGGGAACAACCTCGCGATCCACTGCGGCCAATCCGGAAACACGTAGAACGCCACGGGAGCGAACAGGAGGATGCCCGATCCTTTCACGATGCCGAACATCGTCTGCGAATCCGGAGCGAACGCTCCGATGACGACCCCAAGCACAGATGACAGCATCGCCGCAGCGGCTACGACGACCAAGACCTCCGGCCAGTTCGGGCCAAGCGCCCGGTTGAGCACGAGCGTCACGATCGACATCACGCTCGCCAAGACGACTCCCAAGAGCCACTTCGCCACCAGCACGTCGGCTACTCTTGCCGGAGTGACGAGCAGCGCCTTGAGCGTGCCGGTCTCCTTTTCTTCGACGAGGCTCGATCCCGGGACGAACAGCCCAGCCATCACAAGCGCGTAGAAGACGATCACGGGAACCAGGCGAACCGACATCGGAAGCCCAGCCTCGCCGACGCCCGCCAACCGCACCTCGACGGGCGGTTCTTTGCCTTCAAGGCCCCGCAGAAGGTCGATGGTGGTCACAGCGAGCACGATGCGGTTCACGGCGTAGCTCTGTCCGCTGATCCAGAACGTCAGCCGCGGCCGCTCGCCCGAAGCGACGGCCGCGTCGAACCCGCGCGGGAGCACGATGCCCGCGTCCACGTCGTTGGCCTCGACCGCTGCTCGCAGCGCCTCTGCCCCGCTGAACGCGGTGACGCGGATCCCCTCCATCGCACGCACTTCGCGCGCGATGCGCGACCCGCCCTCGTCGACGATGCCGAGCCGCGGCTTCGGCTGGAACAGCGTCCCGAACGCTACTTGCAGCACCAGCGTGATGGCAAGCGGCAGCACAAGCGCCCACAGGAACACCGTGGAGCGCGGGCCGAGCGCGAAGTCCTTCTTGAGGATCGTCATCACCGATCGCGGGCTCACAGCGATGCCACCTTCCGCTTCAGCACCACGACACCAGCCCCGAACAGCACCGCCAGCCACACCGCCGCGTACGCGAGCGACCCGGCGGATCCGCTCCAGCCGCCGCCGTACACCGTCGCTTTCACGAGAACATCGATGATCGGGTACGTCGGGAGGATCCGCACCCACGGGGCCACGGAGCCGGGGAACAGCACTGCGAACGCGGGGATGAGCATGGGGACCGTGAACAGCATCGCGTAGAACAGCTGGCCCATGAAGTCCTTGCCTGCCGCGCCGACGAGCAGCGCGATGCCCGTGAACATCACGGCGCCCACGAGCAGCACCGTGAGCATGAGCGACCAGTTCTGGGACGTCACTCCGCCGATCAGCGCCAGCACGAACAGCGCCTGCGTGAGCGACACCAGCGTCCCGAAGATGGTCTTGGCTGCGATGAAGTCCGACGCTTTCGCCGGCGTGACGAGCACCGCCGTGACCGTGCGCTCCAGGACCTCGGTCGACACGAGCGATGCCATCGAGAACGTCTCCATCATGAGCACGATGAAGAGCAGCATCGGACGCATCTTCTCGCGGAGCGAGACCTGATTGCCGAGGCGGTCCACGCCCACGACGACGTCCTTCTCGTCGGGGAACTGCACCGGCAGCCCCTCTCCGGCCACCTGGAACGCGGCCTCGCGCACGAAGCTCGTCACCGCGTGCCTGAGCTCGGGCGGCGCGGACGCGTGCGTGTAGACGGTCACCTGCAGCCTGCGGGCGCTTGTGGCGAGGTCGGCTAGGAATCGCTCCGGGAACGCGACGCCGATCTGCACGTCGACGCGCTTCGCGCCCTTCGGCCGCTTCTCGCCGGCGGCCGTATCGATGAAGACGGTCTTGCCCTCGCGCGTCCGCCAGACCTGCAGCGAGCCCTCGATGGCCGCACGCAACTGCTTCTCGTCCTCGAACTCGACGAGCTCGAGTCCCTCTTGCTTCGTGAGATCCGCCTCGCGCAGGCGCGCGATGTCCGCCTCGGACGCGCCGAGCGCACGGAGCGCCTCGGCAGAGCCTTCGAGCAGCCGGCTCACCGGCGGGCACACGGCAAGCACGAGGTCTTCCTCGACCCGGTCGGGCAGCGCCCGGAACAGCAGCGGCGTCGCGATGAGGACCACGAGCGTGAGCGCCAGGTACACCGTGTCCCTCGCGTACGAGACGAGCTCCTTCTTGAGCAGCGCCCGGACGATCGCGGCTCTGGAAACCGTCCGCTTCATCCCGCAAGCCCCCTGCCGGTGAGCTTGATGAAGATCTGCTCGAGCGTCGCTTCCTCGGTGTGGATGGTGAGCAGGTCGGGAGAGGCGGCCAGCTCGGCGAGCCGCTTCGTCGCCGCTTCGTCTCCGAGCGGCAGGACTTCTTCCGCGACGCCGTCCCCGTCCCGCAAGCGGACGCGCACGGCCCGCGTCCCGTGCTTGATCTTCAGGTTCTCCGGCGTGTCGAGCGCGACGATGACGCCCTCGTTGATGAATGCGACCCTGTCCGAGAGCTCGTCGGCCTCGAACATGTCGTGGGTCGTCAGGAGCACCGCGGCGCCGCGCGCAGCCTCCTCTTTGATGGTCGCGCGGATAGCGGCAGCGGTCACGGGATCGAGGCCGTCGGTCGGCTCGTCCAAGAACAGCACGTCCGGCCTGTTGATGAACGCACGGGCGATCATCATGCGCTGCCGCATGCCTTTCGAGAACGTCTTGACGCGGTCGTCCGCTCGGTCAGCGAGCCCGACGCGACGGAGCGCTCCGTCGACGTCCGCGTCCTTGACGCCGTACAGCGCCGCGAAGAACTCGAGGTTCTCGCGCGCCGTCATGTTCAAGTAGAGGTTCTTCTCCTCGAAGCACACGCCGATGCGCGCCTGCAGCCCCGGATCGTCGAGCGCGACGTCGGTACCGAGGACGGTGGCCCGGCCGCCTTGCGGCGGGAGCAGCCCGATGAGCATCTTGATCGTCGTGGACTTGCCTGCGCCGTTCGGACCTAAGAACCCCAGGATCTCGCCCGGCATCACCTCGAACGAGATCCCTTTGACGGCCTCGATCTCTCCGTACGAGAAGCGCAGGTCTTCGACGCGGATCGCCGGCTCACGCACCTCAGCCATCGGAACCTCCCGTCCCTGGAGCGCTCGGCCCCGGCCAAAGGCAACCTCTTCCATCCTACCCCTTCGGGGGCAGCCACAGACGGTCGAGCTCCCGCTGGATGGCGCGAGCCAGAGAGGAGTCCTTCTGGGCGTCAGCGCGGGCTCCTCCGTAGGCGTTGAGGTACACGACCTCGTCGGCTTCCTCGAGGTCTGAGAGCCGCACCTCCGCCTCGACGATGGTCACGCCGAAGCAGCCCGCGTTCTCGATGAGCCACGCCCGCGCGACGCCGGCGATGGCGGGCGGAGAAGGAGGCGTGAGCACCGTCTCGCCACGTCTGACGAGCACCGTCGCCGTGCCGCCGTCGAGCACGAGCGCGTCGGGCGACACCAGGATCGCCTGGTGGCCGCCGGCTGCAGCGGCTTGCCGCTGCGCGTCGTCCCAGAACGCCCGGTCGGCGGGCTTGGCGCCGCCGGGCGGGAGTTCGGGCGCCCGGTCGACGACGACCGGAACCCCGACGACTCCCGAGGGCGCGTCCAGCGAGCTCAGCCGCCGCTGCACGACGACAGAGACGCCCCGGCTCGGGTCGACGAGCACGGTGAGCCTCGTCCGGGACGGTATCCGTCGCGGCAGGTGGTCGAGCGCCTGCTCGATGGCGCTTTCGACCGCCTCAAGGACTGCGGCCCCGCACCCCCCGTTCTGCAGACGGCGCCTGTGATAGGGCCACAGCGGCACCGTCCGGTCGTGCGCGACACGGCACGTCTCCCGGAGCGCGATCGGCGGCCAGCCCGCGCCGATCGCAGAGCGCGGCAGGTCGACCCGGACGTTCACGTGCTCGAGTCCTTTGCCGCAAAGAAGGAAGGGACGGCCGTCGCGCCCCCTCTCGCTACGACACGTCCCCGGCTCTGCAAGCGTGGCACGCGCATCTAAACAGAATCTAAACGCCGTCAGTGACGGGAAGCACACGGACTTTCCGACCCTCGATCACGAGCCGGCCCTGCTCGAACAGACGGACCGCCTCGACGATGAGCCGGTGCTCCACTTCATGGATCTTCGCCTCGAGGGACTCCAGCGTATCGCCCTCTTCGACGCGAACCGGCTCCTGGCAGATGATCGGGCCGTGGTCGAGGTGCTCGTCTGCGAAGTGCACCGTGACGCCAGTGACCTTCACGCCGTACTCGAACGCATCGCGGATGCCGGACGCACCCGCGAAAGCCGGCAAGAGCGACGGGTGCAGGTTCATCACGCGCTCGGGAAACGCCTCGAGGACCTCTTTGCCGAGCAAGCGCATGTACCCGGCCATCACCACGAGCTGGACGCCGTGCTCCTGCAGCACCTCGGCGATCGCGCGGTTGTACGCGGAGACGGTCTCGTACCGCGCACGGTCCACGAACACCGCAGGCACGCCCGCGCGCCGGGCACGCTCAAGCCCGAAGGCGTCCTCCTTGTTCGAGACGACCACCGCGACGACGGCGTTCAGCGCGCCCGAGGCGCACGCGTCGATGAGCGCCTGCAGGTTCGTGCCGCTCCCCGAGATCAGCACGCCCAGGCGAAGCTTGCTCAGCTCGCCTTCGAACGGCGAGAACAGCGCTTCTTCGTCGAGCACAGGTTCGTCTGCGAGCTCAGGCATACCGGACACCGCCTTCCCCTTCGACGATGGTCCCGATCTCGAACACCCGCTCCCCGGCGGCAGTCAGGCGCGCAGCCACCTCGGCGGCCGAGCGCGCCTCGCACACCAGCACGAAGCCGATGCCCATGTTGAAGGTGCGGAGCATCTCGTCGTCGGGCAGCGCCGCCTCGCGCTGCACGAGCGCGAAGATCGGCGGCACCCGCCACGAGCCGAGGGCGATGCGCGCCTCGCGCCCCTCGGGCAGCACGCGCGCGAGGTTCTCGGTGATGCCGCCCCCCGTGATGTGCGCCATGCCGTGGACGCCACCCACGACACGGAGCGCACCCAGGACGGGCCGCACGTAGATGCGCGTCGGCTCCAGGAGCACGTCGCCCAGCGTCGCGCCGCCGAGCACGGTGTTCGGCAGACCGAGCGCATCTTCTCTGCCCTCCACGAGGGCCTTGCGGACGAGCGAGTAGCCGTTCGAGTGCAGACCGCTCGACGCGAGCCCGAGCACCACGTCCCCGGGCGCGATGCTCTCGCCCGTCACCGCCTTCGCCCGGTCGACGACGCCGACGCAGAAGCCAGAGAGGTCGTAGTCTTCGGGAGCCATCGTCCCGGGATGCTCGGCCATCTCGCCGCCGATGAGCGAGCAGCCCGCCTGACGGCACCCCTCGGCGATGCCGCGAACGATCGCCTCGACCTTCTCCGCCCGAAGCGACCCGATGGCGACGTAGTCGAGGAAGAACAGCGGCTCGGCGCCGGTGACGAGCACGTCGTTCGCGCACATCGCCACGAGGTCGATCCCGACCGTGTCGTGCCGGTCGAGCAGCTGCGCCACCTTGAGCTTCGTCCCGACGCCGTCGGTGCTGCTGACGAGCACCGGCTCGTCCATGTCCTTGAGCGCCGCTGCCGAGAACAGACCGCCGAAGCCGCCGATGTCGCCGACGACTTCGGGCCGGTACGTCGAACGGACGTGCTCGCGGATGCGCTCGACCGCACGCGCACCCTCGTCGATGTCGACGCCGGCGTCGCGGTAGGTGATGGGGCGCTTGTCCTCCCCGGCCATCGGCCCTCCTTCGAACCTGGGACGACCATTCTACCCGAGCGCGACGGCTAGCGCCGCACGCCGGGCCGCACAAGGACGCGGGGGCCGGCTCGCGCCGACCCCCGCTCACAGCTCCGCTTTGCGAAGCCTACAGGCTCATCATGATGTCCACCAGGTAGGAGTGGACGTCGTCGCTCACTGCGCCCGGACCGCCGAGCAGGTCGATCTTGCCGATGTCGCCGACGTGCATGAACAGCGCGTTCTCGGTCTCGGGGCTGAGCCATGCGGGATCGGTCAGCAGCATGACGCCGCCCGCCTTCCCGACCATCGGGCCGCCGGCCAGCGCATCCGGGAAGTTCCGGCCGCTCGCGATGCCGACGCGCTCGAACGACGCCCACCCGGCTTCGCACGCGTATTCAGCAGCCGACGCCGCTGTCTCGTACCGGTTCAGGCCCGCCAAACGCGTGGCGTCGGGGAACCCGAGCCACTCAGGCACCATGTCGTCGACCACGCCCGGGCCGCCCACCACGTACAAGTCGGTGACGTTGTCCGCAATGAACGCTTCCACAGCCGGCGACACGTCGTACCTGTCGACGAGCAGCACCGGCATCTTCTGGGACCACGCGTACGGCGCCGCAGCGAGCGGATCGGCGAAGCTCCGGCCGTTGGCGATGAACGCTCCGCCCTTGAACGCGGCGCCGAGCTTCGTCTTGACCCGCTGCGCGACAAGCGCGGAGGTCTCGTACCGGTTGCGGCCGCCGATGCGCTCGACGGCAAGTCCGGCCGGGAGCGCGTTCTTCACGGCGTCGGACACAGCGCCCGTGCCGCCGACGATGATCACGCGCGTCGCGCCCAGCCGCGTGATCTCTTCAGCGACGCCAGCGGTCAGCCTCGTCGGCTCCGTCAGCAGGATCGGCGCCTCGTACGCGCCAGCGAGCGCAGAGGCGCTCATCGCATCAGGGAACACCGCGCCAGAGACAAGGACTACGGTCTCGGCCGAGTCGAACGACGCCCGTGAGATCTCGATGGCCGTCAGGTACCGGGTGTCGCCGAACCGCCGCACGACGCCCTCGTCCGGGGTGGTCATCACGACATCCGATGCCGCGCTCTCGTGACCGACGCCGTCGACCGCCGTCACCTTGAAGCAGTGCTCGACGCCCGCCTCGAGGCCGCCCACGAAGTACTCCGGCTCGGGCACCGGTCCTTCCTCGGTCGCACACGCCCACGGACCTGCGGCGTCGGTGGCCACGTACACGTTCCAGCCGACCACGGACTCGTCGTCCGGCAGATCCCACGTAAGCCGTGCGCCGTAGTTCGCGTTGAACGCCTGCACGCCGACCGGCGCATCCGGGACTCGCTTGTCGTAGTAGACGGTGCCGTAGAGGTCCAGCAGGTTCCCGGCTTCGTCGCGGTACAGCGCAGACACGATCGTCGGCCCGTCGACGTCCGGCAACCGGTACGGCTTGGACGCCGCGTAGGGCTCCCAGTCGCCCCAGCCCTCACCGAAGTCGAACCGCATCTCGCTCGCGCCCTCGACATTCGAAGCCACAACGATGTCGCGCGAGGCGGTGAAGAACATCGGCTCGCCCGTCACGGCGCTGATCTGTTCCTCGAGTCCCTGGAACCCGAGCGTGCCAGTCGGCGGCTCGGTGTCGACCACGATGCTGGTCGCGGCCGGATCCGAGACGTTCATCGACGCGTCGTACGCGAACACCGCGTAGTACGCGCGCGTCCCGGTCGGCAGCAGACCCGCGTCGAAGTCCCACGCGACCGCGCCGGAGCCGTCGAACACGCACACCGCGTCCGGGTCGTCGAACGCCGTCGGCGTCATGTCGGTGCGACGCAGGACCCTCACGCCGGCGGCCTGCCACTCTGGCGGATTCATCCAGGAGAGCACGACCGCGCCGTCGCGCATCTGCGCTTCGAGGAACTGCACCGGCTCGGGTGCGGTGCCGTCGGTCACTGTGACTGCGGTGAACGCGCCGTCGGACCAGTTGCAGTTCTCGTCGACGGCGAACGCCGCATAATGCACCTCGGTGCCGTCGGTGATGCCGACGTCGTGGAACTCGCCATCGCGTCCTTCGTAGACCACGGTCGCATCCGGGTCGTCAGGCCCAGCAGGATCCACACCCTCCTTGCGCAGCAACCGCGTGTAGTCGAAGTCCGGGTCGGACGGGTCCGTCCAGGTCACGAAGGCATCACCGTCGCCGCCGTCCACCGCTTGCAGGTCCGCCGGCGCTGCCGGGGCGGCGAAGTCTGAGGTGATCCGCACTCCGCGCACGTAGGCCCATCCGGACGAGACGCCGTCGAGGTTCGCGCGGACGCGGAACCGCGCATCGCGGGTGTCGACGTCCGGAACGGTGAACGCCAACGACGTCTCGCCCGCTTCGGCAACACCGAGCGGCGTGTAGTCGTGGCTGGTGATGCGGAAATCGTCGAGCGCGACGTAGTCGGCGTCCGTGTCGGGCGCCTCATAGTCCATGGTGTAGTACACGACGACGCGATGTTCGCCCGGGGGCAGCGTGATCGAGCCCCGCATCCATCCTTCGCCAGGATAGACGTCTGACCAGTACATGTCGTCGACGATGACGCCGGCGTACACACCGTCTGTCGCCATACCCCACCACGACAGCTCGCCGCCGTCTGAGGGTACCGTCACCGTGGTCGCGATCCCTCCGTACTCGTCAGGCGCGAGGTCGCCGGTCCAAGCCGCGTACGAACCTGAGTACGCGGCATCAGTCGTCTCCCACGAGCGGCCTGCTTCGGTCGTCCAGCCGTCGAGGTCCCCGTCCTCGAAACCGTCCTCCCACGTCAGAACAGGAAGACCGATCTCAGCTTCGAACGTCGCCTCCGCTGAACCGCCCGCCGCGGGCGTCCAGCGCACCTCGGAGTCGGCGCCTGCCCGCAAGACGTCCCCCGCCTTCGGGGCGACGATGGCGGGTCGACCTGGATACGCGTCGAAGACCCTGGCGAGGTTCAGCCGGCCGCCGGAGACGACGACGCCATTGAGGGACGCCAGCGGATCCACGGTGTTCTCGATGCGCGCCTTGACCTCATCGGCGGGCGTGTCAGGAGCCGCAGCGAGGATGTGCGCGGCTGCGCCTGCGACGTGCGGCGTGGCCATCGAGGTCCCGCTCAGGGGGCCGTAGCCGCCCATCTCGAATATGACCTGGGCGACGTCGTCCGCCGGCATGATGGGATCGCTCCCCGTCGGCCACAGACCTTCGTACCAGGTCGTATACCGGTCGTTCAGAACACCGCTGATGCCCGCGAACGGAGTGCCCGGCCTGCCGCGGAGCGTGGAGGCCCATGTCGCCCAGTTGATCGGGTAGGCATGCAGGTATTGATACATCCACTCCGGCGCGAAGAAGTACAGGTCGACGCCAGCATCGCCGCTCGCAAGCAGCAAGCGGCCGCCGTTGTCGAGGTACCGGCCGAGCGTTTGCCTGTCAGCGGTATCGAGGATCGTCGCCGAATCCCAACCGGAAGGCACCGCGCCCGTGAACCACACCACGACTTTGCCCTGCAGCGTGCTGGCCGGTGGCGTGCCCCGCTCGTCCGTCGACCACGTGCTCACCGAGGTGTAGCCCGCGTCCGCGAGCGCATCGGTGTAGAACGAGAGCCGCTCGCCTGGCGTCTCGCCCATCCACGACGGCCGGCTGTCGTCGACCACGAGGATCCGGGTTGACGTCGTAGCGCCAAGACGCGTAAGCGAGGCGAGCAGCGCCTGCCGAGCAGCCGAAGCGGGCTCGATCGCCTCGAGGCAGAACGCCAGATACGCGACCCTGAATGGCATTTCGTTCACGAACACGCCGACCGGCTCGTACGGAAGCGTGGACGTGACCTCTTCGCCCGGAGCCGCGACCTCCACCGTCTCATCGCCGAAGTTGGAGAACCAAGAGAGGTCGTCGTTGTGGTCTGTCGACGCGACCGTGATGACGCACGTGGCGTCTGACGAGGCTGGATAGACCCACTCACGGTTCTCGTCCACGTCGGTCGAGTCGTTGCCCGCAGCGACCGCCACGACCACGCCGTGCTCCGCCGCGTACTGCAACGCCTGCTCGATGACCTCGGAATACGGCCCGCCCCACGAGCAGTTGATGACGTCGGCGCCGTTGTCTACCGCGTAGATGATCGCCTCGGCGCCTTCGTATTCGCCACCGCCCATCGGGCCGAGGAACTTCACGGGCATGATGGTGACGTCGTGGTTCACGCCCGCGATGCCGATGCCGTTGTCTCCGACGGCTCCGATGATGCCGGCGACGTGCGTGCCGTGCTGGTCGCCGTCCTCTTGATCGTAGACGGTCGAGTCGTACATCCAGAAGTCGAAGCCGTTGACGTCGTCAACGTACCCGTTGCGGTCGTCGTCACGGCCGTTGCCTGCGATTTCGCCAGGATTCCGCCAGATGTTGTCCATCAGGTCTTCGTGGCCGATGTACACGCCGGTGTCCACTATCGCGACCACGACGTCGGAAGACCCCGTGCCGCCAGACAGCCACGCCTCGGGCGCGTCGATGTCCGCGTCGTACGTGCCGCCCGTCTGTCCCACGTTGTCCAACGCCCACTGCTGCGGGAACAGCGGGTCGTCGGGCAACAGGGCCAGCGGCACGCTGGGCCGGAAGATCCGCTCTGCCCTGGCTCGAACCGCCAGCCTCGTCTTCGTAAGCGTCGAAGCCAGCTCCTCTGGCGAGAAGCCGTCCCGCGTCGGCTCGACGAGCGCCCATCCGAGCTTCCTCGACTCGCGGACGACCTTGAAGCCGATCTTCCGGCCTGCCGCCACGATCTGCTCGCGTTGCACGCCGGGCGTCCAGCGAGCCACCACCCGCTTCGGCTCGGCAAGCTTCGTCGGGCCGGCGATGCCTTTCACAGCGTGGTCTGCCGTGCGCGAGTACCGCGAAGACGGCGCGCTTCGCGCCGGCTTGCCTCCTGCGACGCCGGGCGGCAGCATGGCCGCCAGGAGCGTGATCGCCGCGAGGACGCGGATCGCGCGCGATGAGCGTGAAGCACTCATCATCGGACCCCCTCTCTTCGGACGTGATACGCGTGTTACATTCCCCTCAGACGCAGCGTATCACCGTCGAGTTCTCGACGCCTCCGCGCATTCCTGCACATCCTCGCCGACGAGCGCGATCGCGCTCACAGCTCCCGCGGCCCTCACCAAGTCATCGACGCCGAGATGGCCGCGATGGCAGTCGCAGTCGCGACCCCGATCATCAGGGCCGCAAGGCGGGCGGTGCCGAAGATGACCCTGCGGCCGACGGTCACCCCTACTGCAGCCGGCACTGCGTAGCCGATGCACAGCCCCCCGATCGCCCACGTCGCGACCTGCGCCGCTGCCACGAGACCCGGGCCGGACAGCTGACCCGCGGACGCGAGCGCCCCGGCCAACGCCGGCCCATCGCCAAGAAGCCAACAGGCGACGACCGCCGCGGCTGCCGAGCGCGCCTGGACGCGCGATGCGCGGGGCGCGCCGGCAAGCAGCCCGGCTGAAGCGGCGGCAGCGACCCCTGCGACGGGATTGAACTCGAGCGCGAGGCGCGCGCCTTGCGCGAGCGCGCCCGCCAGGGCCTGCGCGTCGCTCATGCGACGGGCGCCTCCAGGCGGAACTTGCCGCGCTTGACCGACTCCGGGATGTCGATGGGGTACTCGCCCGTGAAGCACGCGAGGCAGTACTCGTCGGCTTCGCGGCCGGTCGCGGCCACCATGTCCTCGACCGACAGGTACGCGAGCGAGTCCGCCCCGATGTGCTCGCGGATCTCCTCGACCGTGTGGTCGGAGGCTATGAGCTGCTCTTGCGTGTCCGTGTCGATGCCGTAGAAGCACGGCCACTTCACCGGCGGCGAGGTGATCCGCATGTGCACCTCGGTCGCACCGGCGTCCTTGAGCAACGCCACGAGCTGGCGCGTCGTGTTGCCGCGCACGATGGAGTCGTCCACGACGACGAGCCGCTTGCCGGCGATGACGTGCTTCAGCGGGTTGAGTTTGAGCCGGATGCCCTGCTGGCGGAGCGATTGCGTCGGCGAGATGAAGGTCCTGCCCACGTAGCGGTTCTTCACCAGACCTTCGGCGTAGGGGATGCCGCTCGCGTTCGCGAACCCGACCGCTGCGGGGCCGCCGGTGTCCGGGACGCCGATGACGAGGTCGGCCTCGACAGGTGCCGTGCGCGCCATCGCTTCGCCCATCCGCATCCGGGCCTCATAGAGCGAGCAGTCGTTGAGCACGCTGTCCGGCCTGGCGAAGTAGACGAACTCGAAGATGCACAGCGCGTGCCGGTCCTCGGGAACAGCCTGCTCGGACTCCAGGCCGTTCGGCCCGATCTTGATCATCTCTCCCGGAACCACGTCCCGAACGTAGCGAGCGCCCACGATGTCGAGCGCGCACGTCTCGGAGGCAACCACCCACCCGCCGTTCTGCGTCATGCCGAGCACGAGAGGGCGCACGCCGTGCGGGTCACGGAAGGCGTAGAGCGCTTCCTCGGTCATCAAGACCACCGAGTACGCACCCGTGATGAGCCGCATCGTCTCGCGTATGCCGCCCCGGATCGAGTTGTGCAGCTGCGTGAAGTGATCGACGAGCGAGGCAATGACCTCCGAGTCGGTGGTGGAGCGGAACCGGAAGCCCGCGCCTTTGAGCTGCTGCCTGAGCTCGAGGGTGTTCACCAGGTTGCCGTTGTGCGCGAGCGCGATGGTGTTGGGGCCGATGGAGGATAGCATCGGCTGGGCGTTCTCCCACCGCGAGCTCGCGCCGGTCGTGGAATAGCGCGTGTGACCGATGCCGAGGTGGCCCTGCAGCGTCGCAAGATCGCTTTCTTTGAAGACCTGCGGCACGAGGCCGAGGTTCTTCACGACGGTGAGCGTGTGCCCGTCGGCAACGGCGATGCCCGCAGACTCCTGGCCACGGTGTTGCAGCGCGTGCAGCCCGAAGTAGATGAGGCGCGCCACATCCTCGCCCGGCGCGTACACGCCGAAGACTCCGCACGCCTCTTCTGGGCGGTCGGGATGCTCGGTCGTCAGAGGGGTGGACGCCACGCGGTCGGTCATGTGCTCTCGGTCCTCGTCACCCGGGCTGAACGCGCGTAGCATATCACGCTCCACGCTTCCGGACGGCTCACTCCGAAACCCCCGCGACCGCCTCCGCGGTCCCGACGTAGCGCGGCAGCGTGCTCTCATGCGCCTCGCGCAGGCGGGACAGCGGGAACCGCATCTCGTCGTTGAAGACGAGCGCGTCGCCGCCGACGGTGCCGAGCACCGAGTACGGGACTTCGTGCCGGTCGCATATGTCGATGAGCGCGTCGGTCTGCTCGGGCGCGCAGGTCACGACCACGCGGCTTTGCGTCTCCGAGAACAGCGCGACCGCCGGCGGCAGGTCGTCCGAGAGGTAGATCGACGCCCCGATGCCGCCGGCAAGGCAGCACTCCGCGAGCGCGACGCCGAGCCCGCCTTCCGAGCAGTCGTGCGCCGCGTTGACGACGCCCGCCTGGATCGCCTCGATGACCGCCGCCTGGACGTCGCGCTCGAGCGCCAGGTCGAGCGCCGGCGGGCGGCCCGCCACCACGTCGTGCACCACCTTCAGGTACTCGCTCCCGCCGAGGTCGTCCTCGGTCTCGCCGATGAGCACCACCACGTCGCCCTCGCGCTTGAACGCAAGCGTGCACCGCTGGTCGACGTCGTCGAGCAGCCCGACCATCCCCACCGTCGGCGTCGGGTAGATCGCCTGGCCGAAGCTCTCGTTGTAGAAGCTCACGTTGCCCGAGACGACCGGCACGCCGAAGAACCGGCACGCGTCGGCAAGCCCGCGCACCGCCTCGCGGAAGGTCCAGAACACCTCGGGCTTCTCGGGATTGCCGAAGTTCAGGCAATCGGTGATGGCGACCGGCACCGCTCCGGCGCACGCCACATTGCGAGCCGCCTCCGCGAACGCGATCTGCGCGCCGAGGTACGGGTCCAAGTAGCAGTAGCGCCCGTTGCAGTCGGCCGACAGCGCGATCGCCCGCCGCGTCATCTCGCCGCGGCCGGTGTCGCCGATGCGCACCACGGCTGCGTCGGAGCCAGGCAGCACCGCGGTGTTGAGCATGACCTGGTGGTCGTACTGCTCCCAGATCCACCGCTTGGAGCACACGTTGGGGCTCGCCAGCACAGCAAGGAACGCGTCCTCCAGCACGTAGCCGCAGTCCGGGTGCGGCAGCGTGCGCCAGTCGAAGGACTGCACCTCATCGAGGTATGTCGGACGCTCGGCTGCCGGGTCGTACACGGGCGCGTCGTGCGCGAGCGACGCGGCGGGAACATCGGCTACCACGGTGTCGCCTTCCCGAACCACGAACCGCCCGGTGCCGGTGACCTGCCCGATGACCGTGGAGCGCAGCCCCCACTTCTCGCACACCGCCTGCGCCGCAGCGAGGTTCTCGGGCGTGACGACCGCAAGCATCCGCTCCTGCGACTCGGAGACCATGATCTCGTACGGCTTCATGGCCTCTTCGCGCTGCGGCACCTTGGTCACGTCGATCTCGAGCCCGACGCCGCCGCGCGACGCCATCTCGCTCGCGCTCGAAGTGAGCCCCGCAGCGCCGAGGTCGCCGAGCGCGACGAGCAGCTTGGCGTCGAGGAGCTCGAGGCACGCCTCGATGAGCAGCTTCTCTTCGAACGGGTCGCCGACTTGCACGCTCGGCCGCTTCTCCTCGGCGCGCTCGTCGAACTCCTGGCTCGCGAGCACGCTCGCGCCGCCGATGCCGTCGCGGCCCGTCGTCGAGCCGATGAGCAGGAGCAGGTTGCCCGGGCCGGCCGCCACTGCGCGCGTCAGGCGCTCCTCGCGCATGAGCCCGACGGCCATGGCGTTGATGAGGCAGTTGCCCTCGTAGGCCTCCTCGAAGTACACCTCGCCGCCGACGGTGGGCACGCCGATGCAGTTGCCGTACCCGCCGATGCCGGCGACGGCGCCCTCGAACAGGTAGCGCTGGCGCGGCTTCTCGAGCGGCCCGAACCGGAGCGAGTCGAGCGAGGCGATGGGGCGCGCCCCCATCGTGAAGATGTCGCGGATGATGCCGCCCACGCCGGTGGCCGCGCCCTGGTACGGCTCGATCGCCGAGGGGTGGTTGTGCGACTCCATCTTGAACGCCACTGCCCAGCCGTCGCCCACGGAGATGACGCCCGCGTTCTCGCCCGGACCCTGCAGCACGCGCTCGCCTTCGGTCGGGAACAGGCGGAGCGTCTTGCGCGAGTGCTTGTACGAGCAGTGCTCGCTCCACATGAGCGAGTACATGTAGAGCTCTGTCACCGTGGGCGTGCGGCCCAGAATCTCGACGATGCGGTCGAACTCGGCCGGCTTCAAGCCGAGCTCCACCGCGAGCTCGAGCGCGACTTCAGGCGCAAGGTCTTCGCGGATCACGAACCCTCCTCCATCCCGTCGCCGACCGACGCCGCCGCGCTGCCCGGCGACGGCGCGACAGGAGCGTCCGCCGCCGCAAGCTCGCCCGGCGGCTCCTCGCCGCGCGTCGCAGGCGGGAACACGACGCGCAGCAGGTACGCGACGTCGACCACGATGGCGACGACGTACGAGATGCCAAAGACAGTCTTGACAGCGTCGTTGCCGCGCACGATGAACAGCGCCGCGAACGCCACGACGTACTCGGCCGCAAGCGTCACCCACACCCACCGGCTCCACGGCCGCTTCCACCGCTCGACGCGCCTGCCGAGCGCGTGCACGATCACGAACAGCGACCCGAGCACGAGCGCGAACGCGAGCCCTTCCAGGAACAGCGCGAGCGGCCCCGTCATCGTCCCGGCCACGTCAGCCCCCGATCTCCGCCATGCGGCGCACGACGGACTCGAAGACCACGCGGCCGTCGGTGCGGCCCGTCACCGGATCGACGGCGCGCTCGGGGTGCGGCATCAACCCGAACACGTTCCCGCGCTCGTTGCAGATGCCCGCGATGTCGTCGAGGGCGCCGTTCGGAGCGCTGCCGCCGGGCGCCCGCGTGCCGTCCGGCTCGCAGTAGCGGAGCACGACCTGGCCGTTGGCCTCCATGCGCGCGAGCGTCTCGGCGTCGCAGTAGTAGTTGCCTTCGTTGTGGTTGATGGGGATGCGCAGGACCGTGCCCGGCTCGGCGTCCATCCACGCGCAGACGCTCCGCTCCACGCGAAGCGGCACCTCCTTGCAGATGAACTTGAGCCCGCGGTTTCGCAGAAGCGCGCCCGGCAGCAGGTGCGCCTCGGTGAGGATCTGGAACCCGTTGCAGATGCCGAGCACCGGCCCCCCGCGCTCGGCGAAGCGCACGACCTCGCTCATCACCGGCGAGAAGCGCGCCACCGCGCCGCACCGGATGTAGTCGCCGTACGAGAAGCCGCCAGGCAAGACGACCGCGTCCAGCCCGCCTAAGTCCTGCTCGCCGTGCCACACGTAGCGCGACTCGAAGCCGAGCAGGTCGAGCGCGTGCTTGACGTCCTGCTCGCAGTTGGAGCCCGGGAAGACGACGATGCCGAAGCGCACGCCTCACGCCTCCTCGACGCGCACGATGCGGAAGTCCTCGATGACGGGGTTCGCGAGCAGCTTCTCGCACATGGCACGCACGCGGTCCTCGCTCGTGCCGTCTGCGACCTCGAGCTGGACGTACTTGCCGATGCGCACCGACCGGACCTCGTCGTATCCGAGGTGCTGCAACGCCCGCTCGGCCGTTGCGCCCGGAGGGTCGAAGATGCCCTTCTTGTACGTCACGTACACGTCGAACCTGGCCACAACCGCTCCCCTTCAGTCGAGGTCGACCCGCGCGGCGTCCGCAAGTTCCTGCTTGCGCTTGCGGGCAGCCGCGTCCACCTGCCGCCTGCCGTACCACGTGATGACGAGCCCCGCCACCCACGCGAGAATCGCCGTGTACGCGCCCCACGGGATGTCGTGGTGCACGCCGATGGCCCAGCGCGACGGACCCGCCACGTCGTTGAACGACAGGAAGAACCCCAGGATGCCGAGCGCAGAGAGGCCCATGCCGAACCACGTCAGGTACACGTGCGCCCGCACGTGCGGGGGCAGGTGCTTCAGGCTCACTTCCCGTCCTTCTTCTCGCGCTTCTGCTGCTTGATGAGGTCGTTGCGCAGGCGGCGGATGACCACGATCTCGATGTACATCGCAGGGAAGAACGCCGCAGTGAGCACCGCCATGCCGATGCGCTGAGCCGTTATGTTGTCGCGGAGCGCGGGGATGTAGCTCGTCGCCGCCGTCACAACCATCACCGCGACGAGCGCCCACCACACCCGGCGCCAGCGCTTGATCTCAGGGGACGTGGGCAGCGTCAGGGGCGCGCGCTTCTTGTCGGCCGCCTGCTTCGGCTTGTTCGCTGGCGCGCTCGCGGCGGAACCCGCCTCGCGCTTCGGCTTGAATGACGAGGCGCTCCGCTTCGTCGAGCCGACCTTCGCGTGCTTCTGGTACCGCGGGTTGAGCGGGCTCCTGCGCGCCATGGCTACTCGTTCTCGGGGACGAACGGCTCGCCCGTGATGGCTTCGTACGCCTCGACGTACTTCTCAGCGGTCATCACGATGACGTCTTCGGGCAGCGACGGGGCCGGCGGCCGCTTGTCCCAGCCGCTCGACTCCAGCCAGTCGCGCACGAACTGCTTGTCGAAGCTCGGCTGGCCGTGGCCCGGCTCGTACGAGTCCGCCGGCCAGAACCGCGAGGAGTCGGGCGTGAGGACCTCGTCGATGAGGGTCACCTCGCCGTCCACGAGGCCGAACTCGAACTTCGTGTCGGCGATGATGATGCCTCGCGAGCGGGCGTGCTCGGCCGCGCGCGTGTACAGCTCGAGCGACACGTCCCGAAGCCGCTTGGCGTGGTCCTCGCCGATGATCTCGCACATGCGCTCGAACGAGATGTTCTCGTCGTGCTCGCCGATGACGGCCTTGGTCGACGGCGTGAAGATCGGCTCGGGCAGACGGTCGGACTCGACGAGCCCAGGCGGGAGCTTCTGGCCGCACACGGTCCCGTGCTCGCGGTACTCGTTCCAGCCGGAGCCGGCGAGGTAGCCGCGCACGATGCACTCGACCGGGAAGACCTGCGCCTTGCGCACCAGCATCATCCGGCCCTTGAGCGCGTCCGCGTACTCCGCGTACTGCTCCGGCAGGTCGCGCACGTCGGCGGAGATGAGGTGGTTCGGCACAACGTCTGCAAGGTGGTCGAACCAGAAGAGCGAGATCTTCGTGAGGACCTCGCCTTTGTAAGGGATCGGGTCTGGCAGCACGACGTCGAACGCGCTGATGCGGTCGGTGGCGACGATGAGCAGGCGGTCGCCCAGATCGAAGATGTCGCGGACCTTGCCTTGTGCGTCGGGAGTGAGACCCGGCAGCTGCATGGTGCCCCTTTCGGACGCCAACGGTGAGCGCGCGTCGCGCACTGCGTATTGTAGGGCAATCCGAGCACAGGCGTGAGACGCGGCCCTGCATTCGCGCGCTGATCCGACGGGACGTCAGCCGATCACGCCGAGGAACGCCAGCCCCGCGATCGCGTGTCCGACGGTGCCAGCCGCCAGCACATACGCGACCGCCTTGTGGACTTTGAGATGCGTCCGTCCTTTGAAGCGGATGACCCGGAGCCCTTGGAGCACTTGGAACGTCACGAGCAGCGCCAGGAACGCGCCGCCCGCGATCAGCATCTGGGGCTGGATCTCGATCCCGAACAGCATGCGCCCTCCCGCATCGGCATGGTCTTACCGTGATGATGCGCGAACGCACCCGGGGCTAAACCGCTTCCGTCGCTGCGCAGGCGCCGCTCCACGTGCAGAGGTTCTCGCGCAGCACCTCCGGAAGCGCCGCGACGAGGTCGCGCGCTCGCATAGCGGGCGTCGCACGCATCGCTCGCCCCGCCTCGCGGTTGGCGCGGGCCGCGCACACCGCGGCGTCGACCGTCGGGAACCCCGCCGCGAGGAACGCCGAGGCGAGCCCGGTGAGCGTGTCGCCCGTGCCGCCGATCGCCTCGAGCGCCGGGACCACGGGTTCCGCCACGCGGGCGACGACCTCGCCCTCGCGGACGATGCAGTCGACCTCGCCCTTCACGATCAGGGTCCGCGCCGCTCCGCCGCGCTCGTGAGCGAGCCGCGCGAGCTCGGCGGGATCGAACCCGCCGGTGCCGAACAGGTACCGCGAGACGTACGCGGGATGGGTGACTTCCGGGTCCGCGAGGAACCCCACCTCCCCGACGTCGGGCGTCATGAGCTCGAAGCGCGGCGCGAGACCGGCGGCCTTCGCCGCGTACATGCCGCCAGCGTCGGCGACCAGCGTCGCGTGCGGCACAAGCCGCTCGACCGTCGCGACGGCCTCGCGCATCAGCGCCATGATCGGCTGCAGGTAGTGGAAGGCGACGACGGACGGCTGCACGCGTTCCAAAGCATCTGGGAGCGCTGCGAAGACCGCACGGGTGCCGTCCCCGCGCCCTACATCGCCGGCCACGAGCGCCCATGGCTGCTCGCAGCCGAGGTGCCGCAGCGCGGCGCAGGCGGCCCCGAGCATCGCCGCCGTCCCTTGGGCGTGCGGGACCGGCGCCCCGCCGACGAAGAGATCGCCGTCGGCAGCAAGCGTCGCCGGCCCGAGCAGGACCGGCCCGCCCACCACAGGGTACGTCGCCACCACGAGCAGCGTCATCGCTCCCCCACCCCCAGCAGCGCGCACGCTTCTTCGAACGCGCGGTCCAGCATCAAGCCGCACAGTGTGTACCCGAGCGCTTTCGGCCGAGGCGCCTCGTCAAGCCGCTTGCCCACGAGCTCGACGTTCAGGTACGGGATGTCGGGGCACCCGCCACCCGAAGTGTTCACGATCGTGCGCGTGACCTTGTCGACGGCGATCTTCATGTTCCCGGCGCGCACCATCAGGTGCTCGCCGAAGTCGACGACGGTCACCAGGTCTGTGGGACGAGAGGCCGACCCGGGATCGTCGACCCAGCCGCGCACCGGCACGCCTGCCTCCTCCAGCGCGCGCGCCGCCCCTACTTGCTCGACGCGCGGGACCGCCACCGCCAAGTCGCAGCCGGCGCGCAGGTGGTGCGGCGGGGCGACGAGCGCGTGCTCGTAGCCGGCAGCCTTCAGCACGCGCTCCGCCCAGAGCGCGTCGGGCACCTGGTCGAACAGGAAGAGCCCGGACGCCTCCTCGGCGCCCGGGTCCGCCTCGCGCTTCTTCTTACGGAAGATCATGCCTTCTTGCCCACGATCGTCCAGCCGTCAGGAGTCTCGTCCACGGCCACATCGTACGAGCTGTCCTTGAGGAGGTTCACCGCATTCGCTTTGGCCGTACCGCTGTCGACGAGCACCCTGATTTCGGCGGGATCGCCTTCGAGCGCTTTCTTCGTGCGCATGAGCGGCACGGGACACGAGAACCCTCGCACATCGACTTCGAGCATCGACGACCCCTTCCTTATGCCGTGCGCTCGCGCTTGATGAGCGCGATCGCGACAAGCACTGCAGCCATGACCCCGAGCGCCGGCCAGCCGAGCGGCGAGAGCCCCTTCGGCGAGGACGCGATGCCCTGCCAGTGGGCGACGAACGCGCCAGCCATCATGCCGAGCACGGCGGCGAAGGCGTCCACGTCGCCCTCACCCGACATGATGACCTGCCGGAACGGACAGCCGCCGAGCATGACTGCCGCAAGCCCCGCGACGGCCATCGCCGCGAAGTTGCCGAGCGCGTCGGTGTGCGCGACCGGCTGGTTCTCGAAGCCCATGCTGAACTGCCCGAGCGCCACGTTCGCGACGAACGCGCCCACGAGCAGGCCGATCACGCCGAAGAGCAGGTCGAACCGGCGCACGAGCACCACGTCGCGGATGCCGCCGATCGAGCAGAACCGGCTGCGCTGAGCCACGACGCCGAGCACGAGGCCTGCCACGAGCGCGATCGCCAGCGGCGCCCGCTTGCCGCCGGGTTGCGGCTTGGCTTTGGCCACGGCCTCGGCCGAGGCGACGACCGCGCCGTCCGCCCCGACGATCGAGCCGTCGGGTGCAAGCGCCGCGCCCTCGGGCTTCAAGACGGCCGCCGGCTTGCCGCCAGCGCCCTTCAGGAACACCGCAGGCGGCGTGGTCCCGGTAGCGAACGCCTTGGCCTTGGTCACCGTGAAGCCGTTGGGCGCCGTACCGGAGGCCGACGCCAGCGCGAGCGCGAGCAGTGCGACCGCGAGCGCAACGCCAAGCCACGCGGCCGGAGCCGGCAGATGCTTCGCGCGGCCGAGGTTGTAGCCGCCTTTGAGGAAGAGCGCTCCGATGCTCACGCCGACGACGATGCCGAGCACGCCCCAGAGCGCGTTCAGGTCGCCGCCCCCGAGCCGGAGCCACGCTCGGACGGTGCAGCCCAAGAAGATGAGCGCAGAGGTCATGAAGATGAAGCCGAGCACGAAGCGGAGAAGCGTGCTGGAGCCGCCGCGCGGGCGGAACTCTTTCGTCGCGAACGATGCGGCGGCGGCGCCCAACACGAGCCCGATGATCTCCGGCCGGACGTAGGCGACCGCACCCATGTTCGCCTTCGCGCCGCCGAAGAACCCGACGGTGTCGCGCAGGAAACACGCGATGCACAGGCCCATGTTGCCGGGGTTCCCTTGGCTCACGAGCCACGCAGCCACGACCCCGATGAACGCCCCCGCCGCGCCGAAGATCCACGCGGACGGCCCGACAAGACGCTTCCCTGACATGGCATCACCCCGTTGCTTCGTTCACTGGATCTGGCGATACCATATATCAGGCGCACTGATAGTCAATATCCTTTCTGGCTTATAGCCGGAGAATTCACGGTTCCGGGAACCCCAGAGCGCCGACGAACGCGTCGCGGAACCCGGAGTGCGCGGCGAGGTCGATGGGCTCGATCACGCTGGCAAGCCGCTCGGCCTCGGCGCGCGCGGCGCTCGAAACGAGCACAGCGCGGGCCCCATCGAGCGCGGCGTTGCCGACGACCCGCACGCGGTCGGCCCACGCAGTCGGGATGACGCCGAGCCGGGCAAGGACGCGCCCCTCGAGCCGTCTGCCGAAGCCGCCGGCCACAAGCACCTCCTTGACGGCGCTCGCCTCGAGCCCGGCCTCGGCCAACAGCACGCCGATGGCTGCCTGAACCGCTCCCTTCGCCAGCTGGATGGCGCGCACGTCCTTCTGCGTGAATGTGACCGGCCCGTCGTCCTCGAGCACGAGCACCCGCTGGTCATCGCGGTCGACGATGCGAGCAGGCGGAGGCGGGGAATCCGCGAGGCGCCCGTCTGGCGCGACTGCACCCGCTTCGAGCAGCGCGGCCGTCAGCGACAGTGCTCCGGAGCCGCAGAGCCCGACCGGCGGCAGACTTCCGATCGTATCGAGACGCAGCGCGCCGTCCTCGTATCTGACGTCTTCGACGGCGCCGGGAACCGCCCGCATCCCGCTCGACAAGCCGGCCCCCTCGAGCGCCGGGCCGGCCGCGGCGGATGTGGCCAGGAGCCGGCTCCCCGTCCACAGGACGATCTCGGCATTCGTGCCGAGATCGACGAACAAGCGTGGCGTGCCGCCGCTGGCGAACCGCGCGGCCACCAGTCCGGCGATCGCATCGGCGCCCACGAACACCGATGCGCACGGCGGCACGTATACGGCGGCCGCATCGAGCGTCCTCAGGCCGAGCGTCGAGGCGACGGTCTGGACGGGCTCCGGCGGGACGCCTTCGTACGGCGCCGCGCCCAACGGGGTGACGTCCTGGCCGAGGAAGAAGCCGCGCATGGCCGTGTTCCCGACCGCGACCAGCTGCGATACGGCACGAACCTCGGCGCCCGCACGCTGTACCGCTTCTTCCGCGAGCGCCTCCGCCTGTTCCACGAGCGGCCGGCGCAGCACATCGAGCCCGTCGCGCCGCACAGCGGCGATCCTCGACAGCACGTCCGCGCCCCACGGGTGCTGCGGGTTGATCGCGCTCGCGGTGCTGAGGACGTCTCCTGTGCGCAAGTCCACCAGTGCGGCCGCCAGAGTGGTGGTACCAAGGTCGAGTGCAAGCCCGAGCCCACCGGCGCTTGCCGGGAAGTCAGGCTCCCACGGGAGCCCGAGCTCGCCGCGGAGCACGGTGTGCGGCTCCCCGGACGAAGACGCCGCCAGGACAGATACGTCGCCCAGCGCGCGCGCCCGGCACGCCAGCCGCCAGCCCGCCTCGATCGCGGCCTCGCCGAGCGCCGCCACTTCCTCCTCGGACGGCGCGGACAACGCGCCGCTCGCCTGCACGCGGCACCGCCCGCACGTCCCAAGCCCGGCGCACACGGCGTCGACTGCGACGCCTGCGCGCCGCGCCGCCTCGAGCAGCGTGGTCCCGGCAGGGACGTGGACCGAACCGGCTCCCTCGAAGTGCGCTTCGACCGTACGCGGCATCTGGCTCCCGTCACAGCTCTCATGCGCATGATACGCCCTCTGGGCCCAGCGCCCGTGGTGGTACGTAGCAGAGGAGCGTATAGTCGTTCAGGGAGCTTCGGCAGCGAGGAACGGACTCGGGTGCGCGGGAAGTCTCGAAACGATACGCACATGCGCATGCGTCCGCCCGCTTGGTTGTGGGGTGCGGTGGCGGCTGCGGTTGTCGCCACCCTGGCTGGCGGCGTCTTCTTCCTCAGAGCCGAGGGGCAGCAGCAGCGCGCAGAAGCGCAGGCTGAGATGTCGTTGATAGCGCACAACTTCGCGACGCAAGTCGCGGACGAGTGCGAGAAGGCTGCGCTCTCGCTCGAGCTCATCTCTAGCGCCACCCCCATCCGGGCGGCCGCAGCACGGATCGCTTCAGGCACCCAGACCGACGCCGACGCTCGTCTGGTAGCCGAACGGCTTCGGGCGCTGGCGGGCGTGTACGGCTACAGCGAGGTATGGCTCCTGGATGCCAGCGGGCGGCGGCTTTTCGCGGTCAACGACACCGAACCGAAGTCGACCCCAGCGCTTACCGACTCTGTTCGCGCGGCGCTGGAGACGAACGAGATCGTGATGTCCGACCTTCACAGACCCAAGCCCGGCGCGAGCCCGCACGTGCACGTTGCGGCGCCTCTTCCCATCGAGCGCAGTGCACCCGCCGCGGCAGCTATCGTCGTGACGGTCGACGCGTACCCGCTCTTGTACCACCGCCTCTCAGAATGGCCGCGCTCCCACGAGACCGGCGAGGCGCTTCTCCTGCGACGACAGCTCGACGGGTCGGTGTTGATCTCGTCACCGACCCGGCTTAGCGATGACCCGCCGCTCACGCGCTCGCTCCCTGCGAAGAGCACGGCCGTGGAGGTGCAAGCGTTCCACTCCGCCGGATCCTCGCTCGAAGGCGTCGACTACCGCGGAGAGCGCGTGCTGGCCCATGCCGTTCCGGTTTCCGGCACTCCGTGGGTGCTCCTCGCGAAGGTGGACTCGAGCGAGGCGCTCGCCGCATGGCGCTCGCAGGAGTTCTTCGCGCTCGTCGCGCTTGCCCTCGTGGAGACGGGCATCGTCGGCGGCGCCGCGTACGGCTGGACGCGCTACTCCGCGGCGCAGCGGCGGCGCGAAGCGGAGCGGCTCGCAGCGACTCTCGAAGTGCTGCGCTCGAAGCCCCAGTCGCCGCACGACCTCATCGTGCGGTTGGCGCGAGAGGTCATGGAAGCCACCGGGAGCGGCGCGTGCGCCGTCTACCGATATCACGCGGAAAGCGACGAACTTGCGGTAGACGTCCGCCTGAGCGGCGATCTCGCCCAGGTGGGGCCGTCGCTTGCAAGCGCAAGCCAGCGCATCGCCAGCGACGCAGTCGGTGCATGGTCCGAGCCGATCCGTACGCGACGCCCGCTTCTCGTCCCGCGCCACGCCGAGCGCGTGCTGGCGGGGATGGGGTATCCGCAGCACCACATGCGGATCGAGTCCTTCCTCGCGGTGCCTGTCATCGTCGACGGAGCGCCGGTCGCCGTCGTCGGCCTCGCGAATGCGCCTGACGGCTACGACGAACGCGATGCCGCCGAGGTCTCGATGGTGTTCGAAGCCGCCTGGCACGAGGTCGAGCGACTCACGCTGCTCGAAGAGCTCGAAGCGCGGGTGGAAGAGCGCACGCAGGAACTCGCGGAAGCGAACGAGGAACTGCAAGCGCAATCTGAAGAACTTGCCACCGTCAACGAAGAGCTCCTCTCGACCAACGAAGAACTCAACGCCGCGAACGCTGAGCTGGCAAGACAAGCGGAGGCGCTGGCCGAGCAGGCTGCCGAGCTCGAGGCGCGCACGCGCGAGCTCGCGGCCGCCAACGAAGCGAAGACCAAGTTCCTGCGCACGATGAGCCACGAGCTGCGCACGCCCCTGAACTCGGTCATCGGCTTCACGCAGCTGATGCTGCAAGGACTCGCCGGGCCGCTGACCGAAGAGCAGCGCAAGCAGCTCGATATGGTGAACGCCTCAGGGCACCACCTGCTGTCCCTCGTGAACGACCTCCTCGACCTGTCGCGCATCGAGGCAGGAGCGGTGGAGTACGAGCACGCGCCTATCGACGTCGCTGCTCTGGCAGCGGAGGTGCTCGATTCGGTGCGCGCGGTGGCGGGCGCGAAGGGGCTCGCGCTCGAGATGGAGGTGCCAGACCCTGCGCCCCCTCTGGTCTCAGACTGCAAGCGCGTCCGGCAGATCCTGCTCAACCTGCTCTCGAACGCCGTCAAGTACACCGAGCGCGGCAGGGTGCGGCTGACGGTTTCGGCGGACGGCCACCGCACCGTCTCGTTCGCGGTGAGCGACACCGGGCCGGGCATCCCGGCCGACGACCTCGACCGCGTCTTCGACGAGTTCGTGCAGCTCGGCGAACGCGCGCAGGGCAACGGCACGGGGCTCGGGCTGCCCATCGCGCGGCATCTCGCCAGCGCCCTCGGCGGCTCGCTTACGGTGAAGAGCGAAGTCGGCGCCGGTTCGACCTTCACCCTCACGCTGCCGCAAGAGTAGCGGGGCGACTGCTGCGCCGCCCCGCCTGTCCTCGCCGCTACCGTGCGCTCGGCTTGAATCGCTTGAGCAGAAGCGAGCTCGTCACCACGCTCACGCTGGAAAGCGCCATCGCCGCGCCGGCGATCTCGGGCTTCAGAAGCCCCAGCGCCGCCACGGGGATGCCGAGGGTGTTGTACCCGAGCGCCCAGAAGAAGTTCTGACGGATCTTGCGCATCGTCGCCCGCGAGAGCTCGACCGCGGCAACGACGTCCGCTAAGTCGTTGCGTACGAGCACCACATCGCCCGCCTCGACCGCCACGTCCGTCCCGGCGCCCATCGCGATGCCGACGTCGGCCTGCGCGAGCGCCGGCGTGTCGTTGATGCCGTCGCCGACCATCGCCACCTTCCGGCCTTCAGCCTGCAGACGCGCCACCTCCGCTGCCTTCCGCTCCGGCAGCACCTCCGCGAGCACGCGTTCCGGGGCGATGCCAGCTTGAGCGGCCACGGCCGCCGCCGTGCGAGCGTTGTCGCCGGTGAGCATGTAGACCGCCACGCCCATGCGCTCAAGACGCTCGACAGCCGACCGGCTCGTGGGCTTGATGGTGTCGGCCACCGCGACGAGCCCGGCCACGCGGTCGCCAGACGCGACCAGCATGACCGTCTTGCCCTGCGACTCGAGCTCGGCGACCGTCGCCTCCACCGACGCGACGTCGATACCGAGCGCGGCCATGAGCCCGCGGTTGCCCACGGCTGCGTCAACGCCGTCGAGCACGCCTCGCACGCCCTTGCCGGGCACCGCCTCGAAGCCCGAGACCGCGGCGCTCTCGACTCCGCGCTCGCGCGCGTACGCCACGACCGCCTCCGCGAGCGGGTGCTCCGACGCGCGCTCCAGCGCGAACGCGACGCGCAGCACTTCGGTCTCGTCGCCTTCGGCCGGCACCACGTCGGTCACGACCGGCCGCCCGTGCGTGAGCGTCCCGGTCTTGTCGAACACCACGGCGTCGACGGCGTGCAGCGTCTCGAGCGCTTCGGCGTTCTTAAACAGCACGCCGATCTCGGCTCCCTTGCCGGTCCCGACCATGATCGCGGTCGGCGTCGCGAGACCCAGCGCGCACGGGCACGCGATGACGACGACAGCCGTCCCGGCGAGCAGCGCTTTCACGAACGGCGTGACGTGCGCGTACGTCGCTGGGTCGGCGAACCGCGGCACCACCAGCAGCCACACGAGGAAGGTGGCCGCGGCTGCGGCGAGCACCGCCGGCACGAACACGGCGGAGATGCGGTCGGCGAACCGCTGCACGGGCGCCTTCGAGCCCTGGGCCTGCTCGACCATCCGGACGATCTGCGCGAGCATGGTGTCGCGGCCGACCTTCGTTGCGCGCATGGTGAACGTGCCCAGCTTGTTCACCGTAGCGCCTACGACTGCGTCGCCCGGGCCCTTCTCGACGGGAATCGGCTCGCCGGTGAGCATCGACTCGTCAACCGACGACCGGCCTTCGAGCACCACGCCGTCCACCGGGACCTTCTCGCCAGGACGCACGACGATGGTGTCGCCTGCGACCACCTGCTCCACGGGAAGGTCGACCTCGACGCCCCCGCGGACGACCCGCGCCGTCTTCGGCGCCAACCCCATCAGTTTGCGGATCGCGTCGCCCGTGCGGCCTTTCGCACGCGCCTCCAGCGTCTTGCCAAGCAGCACGAAGGTGATGAGCAGCGCAGCTGTCTCGTAGAAGACCGGCTCGTGCATCAGCGCCGGCACGAACGTCGCCGCCACTGAGTACAGGTAGGCCGCGCTGGTGCCGACGGCGATGAGGGTGTCCATGTTGCCGGTGCGCCGCTTGAGCGCGTGCCAGAACCCGCGGTAGAAGGGCCGCCCAGCAACGACCTGCACGGGCGTCGCGAGCGCGAACCCGAGCAGCTTGCCGAGTTGCATCGGCTCGATCGTCACGCCAAAGGCCGCCAGCCACCTCGCAAGCGCCATCGGCACGGACTCCATCAGCGGCGGCAGCATGGTGATGGCGGTCAGCGGCACCGACAGTGCAGCGGCGAAAACGAGCAGCCCGAGCTGCCGCCGCTCGTGCGCGCGCTGCGCCGCACGCTGCGCGTCGTCGCCGTCGGAGGCGAGCGCCTCCTCTGGCTTGACCGTCGCTTCGTATCCGCCGCGGCGGACTGCCGCCAGCAGGTCGTCGACGCCGACCTGCTGCGGGTCGAACGCGACCTGGGCCGTCTCGGATGCCAGGTTGACGCTGACGTTGGACACACCGTCGAGCCGGCCGACCACCTTCTCGATCACGGCGGCGCACGACGCGCACGTCATGCCGGTGATGGCCAGGGTCAAGCGAGCTTCTTCAGCTGGGGCGGCGGTCACGGCATGTTCCTCGATCGGCATCGCACCGTAGCCCGCGCGCTCTACCGCCGCGACGATGTCGGCGACCTTCACCACAGCCGGGTCGAACGACGCCCGCATCTTCTCGCTCGCCAGGTTGACGGCGACCTCCTCGACGCCGTCGAGCTTTCCCACCACCTTCTCAATCACGGCGGCGCACGAGGCGCACGTCATGCCGGTGACCGCGAGGGTCGCCTCTTCGATAGCCTCAGCTCGCGCGGGGGTTTCCTGCGCCGTGCTGTCCGTATCCACTTCGTCCTCCTTGCACGCGGCTTCGCCGCTATCGCACTGCTATCTTCCCGAACACCATGCGCATCCCGCACGAGAACTCGATCTCTCCGGGCTGAAGCGCTGGGAGCCGCACGGTCACAGGCCCGCGCGTGAGGTCCTCGCTGATGCCGAGCGCGGGAATCTCGACGACGGCCAAGCACCCGCTCGCTTGCGAGAACGTGATCTCGGCGGGGATGCCCGCTTTCAGCACCACGACGTCAGGCACGTAGCGGCCCGACGACGCATCGACCAAGATGCGCTGGACGCCGCCCTCGACCGTGGCGGTCCCGGTCACCGACGGCCCGGCTGCCGCACCCCCGCCGCAGCAAGCGCAGGAGTACCCGTCGGCGCCACCGGGCGCCGCGGTGCTCGACTTGGCTCGGATGCCGCTCGGCGCGGGGCTCGCGGCGCCGCTCCTGTCAGCCGGCACCGCGCGAATCTCGCCGTCCATCATGCCCATGCCGCAGGTGAGGGTGTAGCGCCCTTCCGGCAGCGCTGGGATCTCGACGGTCGTCGTGCCGAACGGCGTGAGGTCGGCGAGCACCCCGGCCTGGGGCACCGCCAGCTGCGCCGAGCACGCGTTGTCCTCAAGGCGGTCGACGATAAGACGCACCGGCGTGCCTGCCGGCACCTCGATCACGCGCGGCTGGAACTCGACGTTCTCGATGGTCAGCCGGACCTCTGCGACACCATCTTCGGCGTACGCGAACTCAGCCGCGCCCGCATCGCCGGGGATGATCCCCCGCACGATGCTCTGAGCTGTCACGGGCGAGCCGACGAGCGCTAGCCCGCGGTTGAACATCACGAGGCCGAGCACGGCGACGAGCACGGCCGATGCGGCCATCATCCGCTTCTTGAGCGGGGCGCTCAGCATGCCGGAGACCGTTCCGAACCCGAGCATGAGCGGCATCGTCCCGAGCCCGAACCCGAGCATCGCGATGGCGCCGGAGACCGGAGAGCCGGTGCCGGCGGCAGCGATCTGCGCCGCGATCAGCGGCCCGCACGGCATGAAGCCCGTGAGCAACCCGAACGCGACCGGCGTCGCGAGTCCGCGATCGTGCCCGTCGGCGCTGGACTTCCTGAGCCGCCCGAGCGCACGCACGAGGGGCTTCGGGGTCCGCGGCATCAGCCGCGAGAGCGCGGGAACGCGGCCCGTCATCTGCAAGCCGACGGCGACCATCGCCACGCCGGCAGCCAGCGTGACCCAGCCCCGCGCGCCGCTCAGGTCGACGAGCGAACCGATCCAGCCGAGCAGCAAGCCGACAGTCACGTAGCTGACGAGCTTCGCCGCTTGGTACGCAACGTGTGGCACGGCTTGCTGAAGCACGCCACCCTCACGTGCGCCCTTCACGGCGTAGGTCACGACGAGCGGGCCGCACATTGCGACGCAGTGCACGCTCGTCACGAGACCGATGGCAAGCATCGGAAAGAACAGGTCCATGAGACTTCTCCTCCGTTTCAAGGCGAAAGCCGAACAGCCGGGAGCGCCTCCCGGCTTCGAAGGAGAAGCCGATCAGATCACGAGCCTGCCGAAGAGCGGGTCGGGAGGCGGAGCAGGCGGCGCTTTGCCGTCAGCGAGCGGCGCCTGGACGGCGCTGACGCCCGCATCGGCAGGCGTCGCGGCGGCCAGAGCGACCGCGGCGGCCTGCGTGCCAGCAGCCTCGTGAGTGGCAGGCGGAGCCGCCGGATCCTCGTGCCGCATCACGACACCGCCGCACGAACCGCCGTCCTGCTCAGGAGCTTCGTGGCCGCATGCGCTCGTGAAACGCGAGCGCTCAGGCACCGGATGCCCACACACCGCGCCTCCGCCGCACGCGGGCATGCGGCAGACGGGCGCGAGCGCAGCAGCAACCACCACGGCGACGATTGCGGCCGCGATCAGACGAACAGGCGTTGTCAGACGGTATGCCATCGCCCCGATGATCGGCAAACGCCGTGCCAACCGCTTCGCTCACCCGACCGGCGAGGCAGCCGCCCGTTCGCGTCGCACCTCGCGGATGCGGTTCCCCTCGTCCACGAAGACCACGCGCGGCTCCCACGTGCGCGCATCGCAGTCGTCGATCTGCACGAAGCTCGCAACGATGACGAGGTCGCCCGCACGCGCGTGATGCGCAGCAGAGCCGTTGACGCACACGACGCCCGAGCCCGCCTCGCCACGGAGAGCGTACGTGCGGAGGCGGGCCCCGTTCGTGACGTTCCAGACGTCGACGGACTCGTGCTCGAGGATGCCGGCGGCATCCAGAAGGGTCCCGTCGATGGTGATGCTGCCCTCGTAGTCGAGACGCGCGTCCGTCACGGTCGCGCGATGGATCTTCCCGCCGAGCATGGTGCGCAACATCTCCGCTCCTTCCGAGTGCCCGCCTGATGGGTCGAGCCTCTGCTTTGACGCGGCGGCGTGGCGCCACGCCGCTGGACGGCATAGACTAGCCCGTGAGGCGCCGGCCGGCAAGCACGCGGGCTTCGGCCAGCGCAGCGCGACAGCGGACAGAAGGGGGTTCCGATGAAGCTTTCCGGCAAGACGGTGGCGGTCACTGGCGGCGGCAACGGCATCGGACGCGAGCTCGTGCTCGAGCTCCTGCGCCGAGGCGCTCGGGCAGCCGCGCTCGACATCAGCCAAGAAGGGCTCGACGAGACGAAACGGCTCGCTGGCGATGCCGCCGACCGGCTGTCGACCCACGCGGTCAACATCGCCGACCGTGCGGCCGTCGAAGCGCTGCCCGATGCGATCCTCGCAGAGCACGGGCAGATCGACGGCGTCATCAACTGCGCTGGCATCATCCAGCCGTTCGTGAAGGTGAAAGACCTCGACTACGCCGCGATCGAGCGCGTGATGAACGTGAACTTCTGGGGCGTGGTGCACGTGACGAAGACGTTCCTGCCGCACCTGCTCGCACGCCCCGAGGCGCACGTCGTCAACATCTCGAGCATGGGCGGGTTCGTGCCCGTGCCGGGCCAGACGATATACGGCGCGTCGAAAGCAGCCGTGAAACTGTTCACCGAGGGACTCCGCTCAGAGCTCGCCGACACGGGCGTGCGCGTGACGGTCGTGTTCCCGGGTGCGGTTGCGACCGACATCACGAAGAACTCCGGCGTTGAAGTGGCGAACGCGCAGGCCGCCAGCGAGCAGGCCAAGAGCTTCCCGACGACGAGCCCGACCGACGCCGCCCGCATCATCCTCGACGGGATGGAGGCGGACGCCTACCGCGTGCTCGTCGGCAAGGACGCGAAGATGATGGACCGGCTCTCGCGGCTGTCGCCCGAGAAGGCCGCCGACATCATCTACAAGCAGATGAAGAGCCTGCTGGCGGATTAAGGACGCACCCGTGCTGTACGCGGCCGCGCCCGTAAGCGCACGCACGAGAACCCGAATGGAAGACCGCCCATGCTCCGGGTGATCGTCTTCGCGTGCGGCGCCGCCCTCATGGGGCTGGAAATCGTCGCCACACGGGTGCTCGCGCCCTACCTCGGCAACTCGATCTACGTGTGGGGCGCGGTCATCTCGGTCGTGATGGTCGCGCTCTCGCTCGGGTATTGGGCCGGAGGACAGATCGCCGACCGGTTCGGCGCCGCGCGGGCGTTGCCGCCTGTCATCGCGGCCGCCGGCGTCGCGACGGTGCTCGCCCCGCCGCTCGCCACGCTCGTCCTCCCGCTCGCAAGCACGCTCGGCGCACGCGCGGGCTCGCTCGCAGCGGCTACGGCCGTCTTCTTCGTGCCGTCGCTGCTGCTCGCAATGGTCTCCCCGCTCGGCGTGCGGCTCGCTGCACGCTCGGGCCTCGAGCGCATCGGGCGCTCGGCTGGGACGCTCTACGCGGTGTCGACCGCGGGCAGCATCGCAGGCACGCTCGCGACGTCGTTCTGGCTCATCCCGCTCCTCTCGCTCGAGCCGCTCATCGTGTGGACCGGCGCCGCGCTGCTCGCGACGGCGCTGCTCGCCTTCACGCTCGACGGCGCGCCCGCCGCCGCCGACCCTGCGGCAGACGATGCGACGGTTCGCCGCCGTTCGCGCGCAGCCACGGTCGCCCTCTGCATCGCGGGCTGCGTCGTCGGCGCGGCGGTGCTCGCCGGGTCCGGTCGCCCTGCCGCCACCAACGAGCGCGGCGAGACGGTGCTCTTCCGGGCCGACACGCAGTACCACCGCATCACCGTCACGGAAGACGCCGAGGCGCGACACCTCCGGTTCGACCGCAGCCATCAGTCCGCGCTGCGGCTCGACGACCCGTACGCGAGCGTCATCCGCTACCCCGACTACATGCACCTCGCGCTCGGGCTCAAGCCGGACGCGCGCCGGGTGCTCGTCTGCGGACTGGGTGGGGGCGCGATCACGAAGCGGTTCTGGCGCGACTACCCCGAGGTGCGCGTCGACACGGTCGAGATCGACCCGGTCGTCGTCGACGTCGCGCGCCGCTACTTCTGGCTGCCCGAGGACGAGCGGCTCCGGGTGTTCGTCGACGACGCACGCCGGTACGTGCAGCGCACGCGAGAGACCTACGACGTCGTCATCGTGGACGCCTACTACGCCGACGCGCTGCCGGCCCACCTGACGACCGAGGAGTTCTTCCGCGAGGTCAAGGCCGCGATGTCGCCGGACGGCGTGCTCGCCTACAACGTCATCTCGGCGCCCGCCGGTCCGCGAAGCGAGCTGTTCCGGAGCATGTACCGCACCGTGAGCGGCGTGTGGGGAAGCGTGTGGGTCTTCCCCATCGGCTACGGCGATGACGGCGACGCTGAACGCCTCCGCAACATCATCGTGCTCGCCACCGATACACGCCTGTCAGAGACGGAGATGCGCGCACGCATCGCCGATCGCCTCGGCGGCCGCGTGACTGTCCCGGGATTCGAGCGCATGGCCGACGACTTGTACGCCGAACCGGTGCCGCTCGCTGACGTGCCGGTCCTGACCGACAGCCACGCGCCGACGGACGCCCTCATCGAGGTGCAGTAGAGACGTCAGGAGAGCAACACGGGAGCGGCCGAACCCCGTTCGCCTTCACTCCGCCTTCACTCTATCCACTCGACGACGCCCGTGGCGACGTCGCACACCGCCGGCCTGACCTCAGGCCGCGCGAGGTCTGGCGAGAGCACCTCATCCAGGTGACTGATGACCTCGCGCGCAGTCTGACGCACGTTCGTCTCCACTGCCGACCGCTCGTCCAGCGTCTCGCTCCCGCCGGCCCGCTCGAGACGGTGGCGGATGGGCTCCACGATCGCCTCGAGCCCGCGGACCGGATCCGTGCTGAGCGCCGCCCTCACGGCGCCGCACGCAGTGTGCCCGAGAACCACGACAGCCTCGGCCCTAAGGATCTCGACCGCGAAGCGGACCGAAGCGAGCGCTGCAGGCTCGAGCACGTGGCCCGCGACGCGCACCACGAACAGCGACCCCGGAGGCTGGTCGAACACCGCTTCTGCAGGAACCCGGGCGTCCGAACACGCGACGACGACGGCGAGGGGCCTGTGCGGCGGCTCGCTGCCGCCCGCTGCCCATTCTGGAGAGAGCCCCGACGAGTACCGCCGATTCCCCTCTTGCAGTGTGTGCCAGATGTGGCTTGCTCGCACCAGGAACGATCCTCTCGTGCCAGCACTGATACCTCGAACGTGCCCGCCGCGGCGGATCAGCACAACGCACCCGCTCGGCTAGAACTCCAGCGCTTCCAGCCGCTCGAAGATGACGCCGGCCCGCTCGAGGAACGCCCGCGGGTCGAAGATCGCGTCGAGCTCCTCGCGCGAAAGCGTGCACTCCCCGTCGCGCTCGAGCGCCTCGCGGAAGGTCGGGCCTGTGCGCGCGTGCTGGATGTCGTCCCAGACGCGCATGGCGTTCCGCTGCACCACCGCGTACGCGTCCTCGCGCTTCATGCCCGAGTCCACAAGCGCCAGAAGCACGCGGCTCGAGTAGATGAGCCCGCGCGTCTTCTCGAGGTTGGCGAGCATGTTCTCCGGGTAGACGCGCAGCCCTTCCAGTATCCACGCCAGCTTGTCGAGCAGGTAGTCGAGCGCGACGTACGAGTCCGCCAAGACGACGCGCTCGGCGCTCGAGTGCGAGATGTCGCGCTCGTGCCACAGCGCCACATTGTCGAAGCCGACCTGCGCGTTGGCCTTCACCACGCGCGCCAGCCCGCACACGCGCTCGGCGGTGATCGGGTTGCGCTTGTGCGGCATCGCGCTCGAGCCCTTCTGGCCCTCGGCGAACGGCTCCTCGGCCTCGATGGTGTCGGTCTTCTGCAGCGCGCGCACCTCGGTGGCGATCGCCTCGGCCGTAGCGGCGACCGTCGCGAGCACCGCGAGCACGTGCGCGTGGCGGTCGCGCGCGATGACCTGCGTCGAGCACGGGTCGGGCTGCAGGCCCAGCTTCTCGCACACGTAGCGCTCCACGAACGGGTCGATGTTGCTGTACGAGCCCACGGCGCCGGAGATCGCGCCCCACGCGCACGAGTACTGGCGCGTGGCGATGAGCCGGCTTTCCGCCCGCTTGAGCATCCAGGCCCAGCTCGCCCACTTCTGGCCGAACAGCATCGGCTCGGCATGGATGCCGTGCGTGCGGCCCACGCAGAGCGTGTCGCGGAACTCGAGCGCCCGCTGCTTGCAGATGCGGCCCAGGCGGCGCACGTCCTCGATGATGATGTCTTGCGCCTGCGTCATCTGGACGCACAGCGCCGTGTCACCGAGGTCTGAAGAGGTCATGCCGTAGTGCACCCAGCGGCTCGGCTTCGGGTCGTCCGGGCCGAGGCCGGCGTCGATGTGCTCGGCCATGTTCGTGAGGAACGCGATGACGTCGTGGTTGGTCACGCGCTCGATCTCGTCGATGCGCGCCACGTCGAACGCGGCCCGCTCACGGATGACCTCCAGATCCTCTCGCGGCACGATGCCGAGCTCGGCGAGCGCTTCGCACGCGAGCACCTCGATCCGCTTCCAGATCTCGAACTTGTTCTCGAGCGACCAGATGCGGCCCATCTCGGGGCGGGTGTAGCGTTCGATCATCGTCGGCTCCTTCGAGTCGGCGGTGCGGCGTGTGCTCGTGCGCACATTATCCCCGAGCGGCGCGGCGGGGTCACCTTGCGGCGAGCCGGGCCGCTGGGCGCAGGCCCCCGCTCAGGCGCCGGCCGCCTCAAAGCGACCCGTCGCTGGCAGGGGTATATACGCCAGCGCACCCGACGACGAGAGGAGGGCCCATGCCGAGCATCAAGGGCACCCGCACCGAGCAGAACCTGCTCAAGGCCTTCGCAGGCGAAAGCCAGGCCCGCATGCGCTACACCTACTTCGCGAGCGTCGCGAAGAAGGAAGGCTTCGAGCAGATCGCCGCGATCTTCGAGGAGACCGCCGAGAACGAGCGCGAACACGCGAAGGTCTTCTTCAAGCACCTCGAAGGCGGCATGGTCGAGATCACGGCGACCTACCCCGCCGGCGTGATCGGGACCACCGCCGAGAACCTGCTCGCGGCGGCCGAGGGCGAGCTTGAGGAGTGGGGCACGCTCTACCCGGACTTCGCGGCCGTAGCCGAGGAGGAGGGCTTCCCGGAGGTCGCCGCGTCCTTCCGTGAGATCGCGAAGGTCGAGGCGTACCACGAGCGGCGCTACCGCAAGCTTCTCGAGAACGTGAACGGCTACAAAGTCTTCAAGAAGGACGGCGTCGTGTTCTGGAAGTGCCGCAACTGCGGCTACGTGTACGAAGGGCCTGAGGCGCCGAAGGTCTGTCCCGCCTGCAAGCATCCCCAGGCGTATTACGAGCTGTGGTGCGAGAACTACTGACGGTCGCGCACCCACCCCGCTCAGCACACGAGGAGCGCCCCGGAACCCCCGGGGCGCTCCTGCATCCAGAAGTGTTGAACGTCCTACGGTTGCTGCTCGGCCCGTTCGATGTACTGCGTCACGTCGTGCGCGATCATGAGCACCCCGTACACGCCGCCATCGCCAGACGACAACGGCGTCAGCGAGAGGTCGAACCACCGGCTGCCGCGCTGTTTGGAGGACCGGTGAAGGTGCCGCACCGGCCGGCCCGTCTCGGCCACCTGCTCGATCCACGCCTGCAGGGGCTCCATCACCTCGGTTGGGTACGCGAGCTCGCGCCAGTGACGGCCGATGACGTCCATCGGGTCGTCGCCCAGGAAGGCGGCCGCGGCTTTGTTGACGTACAGATGACGGCCGTCTGTGGTGAAGACGAAGACGAGCTCAGGGACGTCTTCGAGGACCTCGGACACTGCGTCGACGGGGCTGTAGTCACGCATCTGACGATCTCCTTCGCATTGCTTGCAGCGGGATGTTCGTTGGTTCCAGAAGTCGTCGCCGCATATCGTAACACGGGAGCAGTCCACCGCCGTGACGCTCGTCGCAGGCCATGGACGCAGCTTCAGGGGGCAGGCGATGGAAATCACGCCTTCAGCGCGCCTGCTCCAGCTGCCTCGGCGCGCGCGAGGCCGCTCAGCGCACGCACCGCGAGGGCCGCCGCCGCTATGGTCGCCGCTGCGAACACGGCAAGCGGCGCGATCTCCGCACGCCCTTCGACGATCCACGCGCTCACGAGCATCGCGCAGATCGCCGCCGCCATCAGAGCGCCTTTGACGGGAAGCAGCGCTCCCAGGAGGTACCCTGCCGGACGCCGCGCGAGCACCAGGGCCGCAGTCGCGACGCACAGCGGTACGACGATGCCGAGGTCGAGCGCCTGCACTGCAAGCGTCGGCGTGCCGAGGAGCTGGGCGCCCGCGACGTCGCCTGCAAGGCCGCGGGCGATGCGCGCGCTCCACATGCCGACGAGCAGCACGGCCATGGCTGCGCAGAACGCCGCGATCCCGCGCCGTGGGAACCGCCCGTCGAGCCGAGACGCGAGCTGCCGCACGTCGACCGAGCTCACGATCCAGACGAGCGTCGCGAAGCTCGCCGGATACAGCACGACGAAGACCGGGAACAGCGGCCCGAGCGCCCAGAACACGGAGTACATGAGGTACTGGTAGGTGAGACATCCGAGCACGCCCGCGGCGAACAGCCGCGCGCGCAGCGACCCCCGCGCGATCGCGACGGCAGAGATGAGCAGCGCCGGTGCCGCGAGCACGAGCGTGGCCGCGTCCCAGCCGACGCCTTCCGCGACCACGCGCTCGGCGTTGTAGGCGTACACGCCGTCCGTCGCGTACTCGAAGCGCTCGCCGCGTATGCTCGTCGCTTCGGCGGTCGCTCCGGTTCCCCGCGCGAACACGCCGACGGCCGCCGCGGCCCCTGCGAGCAGCGCCACGGCCAGGCACGCCGCCGCCATCATGCGGTCGCGACGGACGCTCACGAGAGCCCCATCGCGTCGAGGGCCTGCGCTGCCCACGCCCGCACGACGGCTTCGTCGCGGAAGTCGCCTTCGGGCGTCTTCATCGCCTTCAGGATCAACCGCTCGGGCAGCGAGAACCGCTTCGGGATGAACCACCCCGGGAGCGACGCCGTCGCGGCGGGTTCGATTCCGGCGCGCTCAGCGGCCTGCCTTGCTGTCGCCTCGCCCTCGCTCGCGTCGCCGGCCACCGCCCTCATGCCGACCGAAAAGACCGCGCACGGAACCTCGCGCAAACGCTCGGTGTGGCGCTGGAGCCACTGCTCCGCAGCTCCGTGCCACTTCCCCGCCCGAAGCCCGCTGCCGATGACGACGCCGTCGAAACCCTCCGGCGAAGGGTCGCTCTTCGCATCACGGAGCGTGGGCTCCAGGCCGCGCGCTGCGGCCTCTTCGGCCACCCAGCCCGCCACAGACTCCGTGCACCCCGACCCCGTCGCGAACACCACGAGCACGCGCTTGCCGCCTTCCATCCTCATCTCCTGTCCCGAGCCGCTGCGCCGGTCCAGAAGACCTCGAACAGCCGCTCGACCTCCTGCTCGTCCACGGCGCGCGCCGCGTCCGGGCCTCTGACCACCATCCTGTGCATCACGAAGCTCGACGTGAGCGCGAACAGCGCCTCCGCCAGTGTCTCCGGCCCGACGTCGTCGCGGAGCTCTCCCGCCCGCTGCCGGTCTGCGACGTACTCCGCGAGCGCGCGCAGATTGTTCGGCATGCTCGACTGGAGCACCGCTGCGACGTCGGGCTCGGATGCCGCCTCGAACGCGAGCCTGAGCGCGAGCCCCCCGTCCGCCAGCGCCGACTCGACCTCAAGCTTCGCGAACGCCAGCAAGCGCTCGCGGGCCGCACCGGTCGGGACCACGCGCCGCGCCGCCCGCTCCGCCTGCCGCTTCGCCGCCCGCTCCGCAAGCGCCTCGAGCAGCCCGCGCTTGCTGCCGAACCGCCGGAACAGCGTGACCTCGTTCACGCCCGCACGCTCAGCGATCGCGCGCGTCGTCGTGCCGGCGTAGCCGTTCCGGGCGAAGAGCTCGGCAGCGGCCTCGAGGATCCTGTCGCGCGCATCTCCCATGTCGGACTCCGTGGAAAGCAAGTGCTTGCTTGCAGTCTCACCCACCCTAGCAGCAGTGTCAAGGCCCTCTTTGCGTCGAGCACGGAGCAAGCACCGGGGAGCCATCCGGGGCCACACACCCCGCATGCCGCTGCCTACGAGCCGCGGTGGATGATCCTCCCGAGCGGCGGGACCTCGATCTGAATCGCGCCTTCGGGGCACATCTCCTGGCAGCAGTAGCAGCGGATACACCGCCCGTAGTCGTGACGGGGCGGCCGCCCGTCCGCGGCTCCACCGGGCGTCGCCCAGTCCACCGCTTTCGGCGTCACCGGGCACACGCGCACGCACGTGCCGCACGCGGTGCAGCGGTCCGGCCGGATGACCGGCTTGGGCACCACGAAGCGCCGCATGAAGCTCACCGGCCCCTTCGATCCGCCGGTGGTCGAAGCCGGGCTGCGGTTCACCTCGAAATCCGGGACGACGAACTCCTCGAGGGGGTCGCCGACGAGCTCGACGTCGCTCGCTGTGCCCAACCCGAATTCCTCGCCGTAGACGATGGTGCCCACGAGCGCGGGGTCGAGCCCAACGATGCGCGCCAGCGTCGCGTCCAGTGCCACGGGATCCGCCGAAGCGACGATGGCGCCCACCGGCCGCGGCGTGCCTGAACGCGGCCCGTTGCCCTCCATCGCTACCACCGCGTCGCACACGGACAGCCGCGGCGCGATGCAGCGGTTCAGATCGACGAGCATCTGGCAGAAGCGCTCGACGTCCGGCATGCGCGCGTGCCACTCGCCTTTGCGCAGCCCCACGACGCACCCGAACTGGTTCTTCACCGCGGCGGTGATGCGCGTGAGCCCGTGCGTCTTGAACTTCGGGAGCGAGACCACCCCGTCTGCTTCGAGCACGCCGATCGCCAAGAAGAACTGCTTGATGAGCCGCCCCTCGGGGAACGAGACCTGCTGCCCGTCGGAGAAGTCCGCAAGCGCGACGCCCAGATCCTCGGCCACCTGTGCGATGCCTGCCTTCCGGGCCGCTCCCGCAGTGGAGCCGAAGCCGGGCGAGTCGCCGTACGTGAGCGTGGCGCCGGCGCCCTGCAGCACCCGCACGACCGCAGCGAACACGCTCGGGTGCGTGGTGACGGCGGATTCCGGCGTCGCTCCCACGAGCAGGTTCGGCTTGAGCAGGATGCGCTCACCGGGACGGACGAACTCCTCGACGCCGCCGAGCAGCCCGAGCGCACGCTCGACCGCCGTCTGCACCTCGTCCGCCTCGTAGGTAGAGCACCTGACGATCGCGACTTTCGACGCCATCCGTCCTCCCGTCTCGCCGGACACCGGCATCGTACCGCAAGACGCCGCTTGGCCGGAGAACAGCACGTCTGACCAGACGCTTGCATCCTGCTCGTCGGGTATTATACTGACTAGTCAGTCTAATCAGTCCTGAACGACGCCACGAAAGGAGCCACGATGCGTTTCCTCTCGATCCTGGGCGCGGAGATGCGCCACGCGCTCGCCGACAGGAAGGTGCGCGCGGCCACGGTTGTGGTCGCGCTCGTCCCGCTGCTGTACGGCGCGCTGTACCTGTGGGCGTTCTGGGACCCGTACGCGCGCCTCGACCGCCTGCCGGTGGCACTCGTCAACGAAGACCGGCCGGCCACGGCCGACGGCAAGACCATCCACGCCGGCGACGACCTCGCCAAGGAGCTGCTCGACCGAGGCACGTTCGAGTGGCACGCCGTCTCTCGCGAGGAGGCCGCGCGCGGCCTCGAGGAGGGCCGCTACTACCTCTCGCTCACCATACCGTCCGACTTCAGCGCGTCGCTCGCTTCCGCTGACGCCACGGCCGCCTCGCCGGCCACGCTGCAGGTCCAGGCGCACGAGTCCGCGAACCTGCTCGCCGCGCAGATCGGAGACCGCGTGTTCCAAGAGGTCCGGGCCGCCGCTAGCCGGAGCGCGTCGCGCACCTACGTGGACAAGATGCTGCTCGGCTTCAGCGACGCGCACGGGAAAGTGGCGCAAGCCGCGCTCGGCGCGCGCGACCTCGCAACCGGACTCGACCGGGCGCAGCGTGGAGCCCGCCGCCTCGCCTCGGGCGCTCACGACGCGCGTGCCGGGGCGTCGTCGCTCGCCCAGGGCCTTGAGCGGCTCGACACAGGCGCCGGCGCGCTGCGCGCCGGCACGAGCGGTCTCGCGGACGGGCTGACGCGTCTCGCGGACGGCGCCCACAAGGCCAGCGCCGGAGCGGCAGTCGTCAAGGACGGCGCTGCGGCCGTCGCCGACGGCGTCTCGCTCGCCGCACGCCAGCTCGGCCCCGCCACCGATGGCGCCAGCCAGCTGAAGGCCGCGACCTCGGGAGCAGTCGCTGCGATCCAGTCGTACCTCGCGACTCACCCGGAAGCCACGTCTGACCCGGCTCTCGCCCAGGCGCTCGGCGCAGCTCAGGCCGCGGCGGCAGGCGCGCAGTCTCTGGCCGACGGCCTGTCGCAAGCGCGCGGCTCGATGGCGGCGCTCGCCTCTGGCGCGGAGCAGCTGCGTGCAGGAACGGACGCGCTCGCGGCAGGCGTCGCGGACCTGGCAGACGCGGCTGATCAGGCGGCCGCAGGCGCCAAGAAGCTCGACGCTGGCGCAGCTGCGCTTGCGGACGGGAGCGCTGAGGCGCGTGCGGGTGCCAGCCGCCTCGCAGACGGCCTTGCGGCCCTCGACAGCGGCACGCGCGCGCTCGTCTCGGGGCTTGCTCCCGCCGTGAGCGGCTCGTCGGAGCTCGCTGACGGACTGACGGCCGGGGCGGCCGCGCTGCCCGACCTCAGCGAGAACGACCGCTCCAAGAAGGCCGACGTCCTTTCAGACCCCGTGCGTCTGTCCACCGAGCGCATCGACCCCGTCCCGAACTACGGAACCGGCTTCGCGCCGTACTTCATCCCGCTTGCGTTGTGGGTCGGCGCGCTGATGGCGTTCTTCGTGGCGCATCCGCTGCCCGCACGCGCCATCGAGGAGCGCCGGCCGCCTGTGGAGGCGGCGCTCGCCGGATACCTGCCGGCCGCGCTCATCGGGCTCGCGCAGTCGGTCCTGATGCTCGTGGTGCTGCGTGGCGCGCTCGGGCTGGAGCCGCGAAGCCCGCTCGTGCTCTACGCGTTCACCGCGCTCTCTGCCCTGACCTTCGTCGCCATCCTGCAATGGCTGAGCGCCGCGTTCGGCCCTGTCGGCAAGTTCCTCTCGATCGTCTTGCTGATGCTGCAGCTGACCTCGTGCGCCGGAACCTTCCCGCTCGAGACCGTCCCGCCGTTCTTCCAGGCGATCAATCCGTACCTGCCGATGACGTACGTCGTCTCGGGACTGCGCGAGGCCATCTCGGGCGGCGACATGGCGCGCCTGGCGGCAAGCGCACGGACGCTCGCAGGCTTCCTCGTGCTGGGACTCGCGCTCACAGCCGTCACGGCGCGGCGCGCCCGCAGCTGGGCGCCGGAGCGGCTCCGTCCGGCGCTCGAGCTGTAGCGAGGCTCAGGGAGGCGCGCTGTCGCTCGGCGCGCCTCCCCCGCCTGTGCAGTAGAATCTCCAACCGAGCGAGAGGAGAGGCTGTGGGGAGCGGTTCGCCCGACACGCGCGGCAAGATGTTCAAAGCCGCGCTCGAGCTCATCGCCCAGAAGGGCGTGAGCGCGACCACCGTCGACGAGATCGTCGAGCGCGCCGGCGTGGCGAAGGGCACCGTCTACTACCACTTCTCCGGCGGCAAGGCCGAGCTGGTCGAGGCGCTCATCGCCTCTGAGCTCACGCCGCTCGCGGAGCGGTTCGCTGAGGTCGCCTCGCAGCACGCGTCGCCGTCCGAGCGCATCGCCGCGCTCGTCCGGGCGGAGCTCGCCTGGATCCGCGACAACCGCGAATTCGCCAAGATGCTCGTGACCGAGCTCTGGCGCGAGGAGCGCGCGTGGCGCGACTCGCTCGTGCTGCTCCGCACCAGCATCCTCGGGTACCTGCGAGACGCGCTCGCGGAAGGCGTGGCCGCCGGGGAGTTCCGTGCCGACCTCGATCCCGACTTCGCCGCTTCGGCGCTGTTCGGCATGACCGTCACGGTGGCGCTGGACTGGCTCGTCTTCTATCCCGAGCGCCCGCTCGAGTTCGTCGCCGCGCAGATCGACGCGCTGGCGTCGGCCGCCGTGAAGCCGAGGAGCTGACCGCCGCGATGCGCCGAGCCGGCGCTGCCGCGGCCGCGTCCACCGCCCTTCGCGGCCTCGCTGTCGAAGCGCTCACTGCGCTTCTGACGCCATCCCCGCGATCCACGCGCGGTACTCGTCGAGCAGCCCGACGATCTCCTGGTGGCTTCTCGCGTGGTTCACGAGCTCGCGGAACCGGGCGGCGCCGGGCATGTCGCGCACGTACCACGCCACGTGCTTGCGCATACGGGTGAACGCGCGCTCGCCGGCGAACGCCACGAGCGCCTCGGCGTGCTCGCGCGCGACGTCTATCCGCTCAAGCCAGGTCGGCCCTGGAAGCCGTTCGCCTCGCTCGATAAGCGCGCGCGCCTGAGCGAAGATCCACGGGTTGCCTTGCGCGCCGCGCGCAACCATCGCAGCGTCCACGCCGGTCTCGTCCAGCATGCGCTTGGCGTCGTCGGGCGACAGCACGTCCCCCGAGCCGATCACCGGCACCTGCACGGCCGCCTTCACCGCCGCGATGACGCCCCAGTCGGCCTTGCCGGCGTAGAACTGCTCGCGCGTGCGGCCGTGCACCGCGAGCGCAGCCGCGCCGGCCTCCTCGAGCGCCTGCGCGAACTCGACGGCGTTCACCTCGTCAGCCGACCACCCGGCGCGGAACTTCGCGGTCACGGGCACGTCGACCGCCTCGGCGATCGTGCCGACGATCGCAGCCGCCCTTGCCGGGTCGCGCATGAGCGCGCACCCCTCGCCCTTGCGCACCACCTTCGCGACGGGACAGCCCATGTTCACGTCGATGAACGCGATCTTCCCTGGATGCCGGGCGGCGAGCCGCGCCGCCTGTTCGCCCATCATCTGCGGATGCGAACCGAAGAGCTGCACCGCGACCGGCGTCTCCTCGGGCGCGAACGACAGCAGAGCCCGCGCGGCAGGGGCGTCGGGGTTGTAGTGGAGCCCCTTCGCGCTCACCATCTCCGTGTAGGTGAGCCCGGCCCCCATGCGCTTGCAGATCGCGCGGAACGGCGCGTCGGTCACGCCCGCCATCGGCCCCAAGACGACGAGCGCGCGACGAAGGAGCGGTGCGAGGTCGTGGCTCGTGCGCGGCATGAGGGGATAATACCGCGACGCCGGTCGTGGCGGCCTCGAGAGGCGCGCCAGCTCTCGCCGGCGCCTACCCCTTCACCACGCCCACCGGCGTGAGGCGCACGAGCGGCCGCACCAGGTCCTGCTGGCCAGCCATCACGCTCTCGATGTCCTTGTACGCCTCGGGCGCCTCCTCGGCGACGTCGTGCTGCTTGCCCTTGGCGAGCCGGACGCCGATCTCGTCGAGCTCGCGCAGCACCTGCTCGCGCTTGATGCGCCGCATCGCCTCGCGCCTGCCGAGCGCGCGGCCGGCTCCGTGGCTGCACGACTCGAAGGACTCCGGGTTTGCCAGCCCTTCGGCCACGTAGCTTGCGGTGCCCATGGACCCCGGCACGAGCACCGTCCCCACCGCGTGCACGGCTCCTTTGCGATGGACGACGACCTCCCGGCCGAAGTGCCGTTCGACCGACGCGTAGTTGTGGTGGACGTCGACGTCCGGCTCGAACGAGACCGCTCCGAACCGCCGCTTCAGCACCTCGCGCACCGACTCGGCGATCAGCCGCCGGTTCTCCTTGGCGAACCGCAGGCACCACCCCATAGCAGCCAGGTACTCGGCGCCCATCGCGCTCCGGGTGTCGAGGTGTGCGAGCCCCCACTGCGGCGGCACCGGCGAGCCCTGCCGCTTGTTCAGGTCCCGGGCCACGGCGTCGTAGTGCTCGGCGACCTGCTTGCCGACGTTGCGCGAGCCACAGTGGATCATCACCCACACGAAGCCGTCGGCATCTTGCTGCAGCTCGATGAAGTGGTTGCCGCCGCCGAGCGTGCCGGCCTGGCGCTCGGCGCGCGCCTTCTCGGCCCGCAGCACCGGCGAGTCAGGCACCTCGTCGAACACGTCGGTGCGGTGCGCCTGGCTCTCGTGGTGCCAGTCGAAGCCTTGCGGCACCTCGCGCATGATGCCGTGCAGGACGTCGTCCAGAACGGGCCGCACCTCTTCGACTCTGAGGCTCGTCTTGAACGCGCGCACCCCGCACCCGATATCGAGCCCGACCGCGTGCGGCACCACCTGGCCGACCGCGCCGAACACCCCGCCGATCGGCATGCCGAACCCGACGTGCGCGTCCGGCATGAGCGCGACGTGGTGGTGCGCGAACGGCAGGTTCGCGATGTTGCGGGCCTGCGCGAGCGTGCCTTCGTCGGGAAGCTCGCCCCACGCGAGGATCGGTATGCGCTCGCTGTCGATGATGCGCGACGCCATCGGTGCACCTCCAGCGACTCGGCCTCGCCGAGCGGGTAAGATTCTACCCACCGGGACGAACGCGCAAGGAGGGGCCGTGGCGAAGCGACCAGCGGAGCGGATGCGCGTGGTCGAAGGCGACATCACGCTGCTCGACGTCGACGCGATCGTGAACGCCGCGAACTCGTCGCTGCTCGGCGGCGGCGGCGTCGACGGCGCGATACACCGCGCTGCGGGCCCGGGGCTCCTCGAGGAGTGCCGGCTCATCGGGGGCTGTCCCACGGGCGAGGCCCGCATCACCGGTGGCCACCGGTTGAAGGCACGGCACGTCATCCACACGGTCGGGCCCGTGTGGCGCGGCGGCACCCGGGGCGAGCGCGACCTGCTCGCCGCGTGCTACCGCAACTCGCTTTCGCTCGCCGAGCAGCACGGGGTGCGGTCGATCGCGTTCCCGTGCATCTCGACGGGAGCATACGGGTATCCGAAAGCCGCAGCGTGCGACGTGGCGGTGGAGACGGTCGAAGCGTGGCTTGCCGAGCACGAGCTGCCGGAAACCGTGCTGTTCTGCTGCTACGACGAGGAGGACGCGCGTCTCTACAGGGAGCGCCTGGAGCGTTTGTGGATGGAGCGACGGAATCCGGAGGGATCGCGATGAAGCGAGGCTTCTGCCTGCTGTACACGCTCTTCGGCATCGACACCTGCAAGGCGGCGAAGGAATGCGAATGAGGGCACGGGGTCTCGTCGGAGGCATTGCTGCGCTCATCGTCGCGTGGATCGCGATCGCAGGCGTCGACCCGAAAGGCGTCCTGTTCGGGGCGGCTGCCGCCGTCGTCGCGGCGGCCATGCTCGCGCCGATGACCGGCTTCATGCCCCGGCCGCGCCCGGCAGGCCTCGCGCGATTCGCGGCGTACTTCGTAGCCCAGTCGGTGACCGGCGGGGTGGACGTGGCGCTGCGCGCGCTCTCTCCTCGGATGAAGCTCGACCCCGGCTGGATCCGGTACCCGATGCGGTTGACGGCTCCCGGGCTGCAAGCGATGTTCGCTGACTGCATCAGCCTGCTGCCGGGCACGCTGTGCGCCCGGATCGAGGGCGGCGCCGTCGAGGTGCACGCGCTCGACCGCTCCGCGGACCTGCGGGCGTCGCTCGAGACGCTCGAGCAGCGGCTGTCCGACGCGTTCGCCGAGCCAGTCGGGAGAGGACCGCAGTGAGCGCCCTTCTGACCGCATACGCCACCGTCCTGGTCGCGACCATCCTCGCAGGGCTCGCGCGCATCGAGGCCGGGCCGACGCGGGCCGACCGCATGCTGGCCGCGCTGCTCTTCGGAACCTCAGGCACTGGGCTGGCGCTCGTCTTGGCCGAGGCCACCGGCGAGCGCAGCCTGATCGACGTCGGACTGACCTTCGCACTGCTCGGAGCGGTCGGGGCGGTCGCGTTCGTCCGCCGGGCGTGGGAGGCAGACCGATGAGCGTCGCGTCCTTTGCCGCCGGCGCATGCTTCGCGGCGAGCGCGTTCTTCTTCGTCGCCGGGACGGTCGGGCTGCTCCGGTTCCCGGACGTCTACACCCGGCTGCACGCGCTCACGAAAGCCGACAACCTCGGCATCGGCTTCCTCGTGCTTGCGCTGGCCATCCGGTCCAGCGACCCGGTGACGATCGCCAAGCTCGTCCTGATCTGGCTCGCCGTGCTCGTATCCAGCGCGACGGCGTCGAACCTGATCGCCGCTGCGGCCTACCAGGACGGAGCGCCGTGGTGGAGGAACGAGCAATGAACGTCGCCGTCCTCGACGTCATGCTGTGCGCGGGGCTCGTGTGGTGCGCCGTGAGCGCGCTCGTCAAACGAGACCTGTTCGCGAGCATCGTCATGTTCATCTCCTTCGGCCTGCTGTCCGCGCTCGCGTGGATCAGGCTCGCCGCTCCGGACATCGCGCTCGCCGAAGCCGCGATCGGCGCAGGGGCTACCGGCGCGCTGCTGCTGGACGCCGCCGGGGTGCTTGCCCGCGGCGACGGCTCCGCCGCTGAAGACGCTGAGCGACGCACGCCGCGGTCAGCGAACGTCCTGGGCACCATCGCGGCTGGTGCACTGTTCGCGGCGCTCGCCTGGGCGCTTCTCTCGACCCCGCTCGACGCTCCGCGGCTGGCCGCCGCGGCTCTCACGGGAGCCCGCGAGGTCGGCATCGCGAATCCCGTCACCGCCGTGCTGCTCGACTTCCGCGGCTACGACACGCTCTTGGAAGTCGCGGTCCTGTTGCTCGCGGTCATGGGCGTGATGGCATTGCGCTCCGGCGCGCCCGTCTCCGTCGCCTCGCACGCCGCGGACCCGCTCGTGCGTCTCCTCGTCGGGTCGCTCGCGCCGGCGGTGCTGCTCGCGGCCGCGTACCTCGTGTGGGCCGGCACGTCGTCGCCTGGCGGCGCGTTCCAGAGCGGAGCGCTCCTCGGAGCGGGCGTCATCGTCTTGGGGCTCGAAGGGATGCTGCAGCCCATGCGCGTGCACCCCGGCGCGAGCCGGCTGCTTCTGGCCGCCGGGCTCCTGGCGTTCGTGGCCGCCGCGCTCGAGCCGGTCGCTGCCGGGCGTGCGCTGCTCCAGTACGCTCCGTACGCCCGCAAAGGCGTCATCCTCGCCGTCGAGGGAATCCTCGCGCTGTCCATAGCCACCACCGTCGCGGGACTGTTCCTGGCGTCTTCGGTCACGCCGGACCGCGGGAAAGCGGGCCGCCCATGAGCGCCCCGCTGCTGTATGCGCTCGTCGGAGCCGGCCTCGTTTCGCTCGGCGCGTGGGGGCTCGTCGTGCGGACCCACCCCGTCCGCAAGACCGTCGCCGCGAACCTGATGGGCAGCGGGGCCTTCTTGATCCTGGTCTCCGCAGCGCGCGCGACGCCTGCGGAGCGGCCGGACCCCGTCCCGCACGCGCTCGTCTTGACCGGCATCGTGGTCACCATGGCGACGACTGCAGTGGCGCTTGCGCTCGCGAAGCGCCGCGCGGCAGCGTCAGAAGGCCACAGCGGAGAGGGGGCGAGCGATGGCTGAGCCCGGCGCCTTCGCCCCCCAGCTCCTCGGGCTTGCGATCGTCGTGCCGCTCGCCGCTGGAGCGGTCTCGTTCGCGCTGGGACGCGCGCGGGCCATGGCCGCTGCCTTGCTCGGCGCCGCTGCGGCCGTCGCGCTCGCAGCGGCCGTCGCGTGGAGCGTCGCGACCGGCGGCGCCGTGGCGCTCGACATCGGGAGCTGGGTCCCGCCGCTCGGCATCCGCCTGGCGGCCGACGGGTTATCAGCGCTGTTCTTGGTGCTCGCAGCCATCGTCGGAGCCGCCGTGAGCGTGGACGCGGCCCTCGCGTCGAGGCCCGGTGCCGACGTCGCAGACCGGTGGCTGTTCTGGCCCCTGTGGCTGTTCCTGTGGTCGGCCGTCAACGGCCTGTTCCTGACCGCAGACGTCTTCAACGCGTACGTGTGCCTCGAGCTCATCGGGTTCTCCGCCGTGGCGCTCGTGGCGTCGAAAGGCTCGAAGGCAGCCCTCGACGCAGCGCTGTCCTATCTCTTCGCGAGCGTGCTCGGCGCGATGACGTACCTCGTGGGCGTCGGCCTCGTGTACCTGGCATCTGGGACGCTCGCGCTGGACGCCCTGGACAGCGCCGTCCACGGGTCGGCGAGCGCACGCATCGGGCTTGGCCTGATGCTCGCGGGGCTCGTGCTCAAGACGGCCTTGTTCCCCGCCCACTTCTGGCTCCCGACAGCCCATTCGTCGGCGCCGCCGCAGGTGTCGGCCGCCCTGTCCGGCGTCGTGGTGAAGAGCTCGTACCTGCTCGCGGTCCGCCTGCTCGTCGCGGCAACCGGAGCCGGCAGCGGGCCAGGGCTGCGTCTCACGTTGGCGGCGCTCGGCGCCGTAGCCATCGTGTGGGGCTCGGCGATGGCGCTCGCCAGCCAGCGGCTCAAGCTCATGATCGCGTACTCGACCGTGGCGCAGGTCGGCTACCTGTTCGTGATGCTGCCGCTGCTTGAAGAGCGCGCGGCGACGGTCGGCCTGGCGATCGCGCTGCATGCGCTGTCTCACGGGATGGCGAAAGCGGCGATGTTCCTCGCGGCTGGCGACATCGCGGACGCCGCCGGCACCGACCGGTTCGACGCGCTCGCCGGCGTCGGGCGCGAGAGGCCCGTCGCCGCCCTGTCCTTGGGTCTTGCCGGCGTCACGATGCTCGGCCTGCCTCCGAGCGGCAGCTTCGCAGCGAAGTGGCTGGTGGTCCAAAGCTCCCTCGCCTCGGGGCAGTGGTGGATCGCCGCGGTGGTGGTCGGAGGCGGGCTCTTGGCGGCGCTGTACGTCTTCAGAGCCCTCGCGAGTCTGCTCGCAAAGCCCGACCGGAGCGAGGCACGCACCCCGAAGCCACGCACGGCGTGGGCGGCCTTGCCGCTCGCCGCTGTCTCCGCCACGCTGCTGCTCGCCGGTCCCGCGATCAGCCGCCTCATGGCCGCGACTTCTCTGGCGGGCAGGTGATGGCGGTGCTCGCGCTCGCTGTCAGCCTCATCGCCCCGCTTCTGGCCGCGGCAGGGTCCCTCGCGTTCAGGGAGTCCTGGCGACGGTCCCGGCTCGCCCTCAACGCGGCCGCTGCCGTCGCGACCGCCGCCGCCGTCGGGGCGTTGACCGTACGCGCTGCAGGCGGAACGCCGGCGGGAGTGCGTGCCGAGATCCTGCCCGGGGTCGTCATGGGGCTTCGGGCCGACTTGGCCGGCGCGCTGTTCGCGACGATGACGTCCGTCCTGTGGGTCGTCACCGCCGTCTACGCGCACGGATACATGCGTAACCGGCAGAGCCAGGGCCGCTTCTTCGGCTTCTTCGCGCTCGCGATCTTCTCGGCGCTCGGCGTGGCGTTCGCCGCCGACATGCTGACGCTGTTCGTCTTCTTCGAGGTCCTCTCGCTGGCGACGTACCCGCTCGTCACCCACGACGGCTCGCCAGAGGCGCGCTCCGCGGGCGCGCGCTACCTCGTGTACGCCCTCGGCGGGGGAACGGCGCTGCTCCTGGGCGTCGCCGGGCTGCGCGCCATCGCTCCAGGCGAGTCGTTCGTCGCTGGCGGACACCTCGCCGCAGCGGGCACCGCCGTACCGGCGCTGCGCGCCGTGTTCGCGCTGCTGGTCGCGGGCTTCGGGGTGAAGGCCGCTCTCGTGCCCCTCCACGGCTGGCTGCCCCGGGCGATGGTCGCACCCGCGCCGGTGAGCGCGCTCCTGCACGCGGTCGCGGTCGTGAAGTCAGGGGTGTTCGGCATCGTCCGCGTCGTCCACTTCGTGTACGGACCGGACCTCGCGGCGCGCATCGGCGGGACGCCCGTGCTCGCGGCCGTCGCGGCGGTCACGGTGCTGTTCGGCGCTGCGATGGCGATCACCCGCGACGACCTCAAGGCCCGCCTCGCCTACTCGACCATCAGCCAGCTCTCCTACATCGTGCTCGGGCTCTCGCTGCCGAATGCCGTCGCGCTCGCCGGGGCGCTCGGCCACATCGTCCACCACGGCGTCATGAAGATCGTCCTGTTCTTCTGGGCCGGCGCGCTGTACGAGGAGCTCAAGGTCAAGCGGGTGAGCCAGCTCGACGGGACGGCCAGACGCATGCCGCTCACGACGCTCGCAGCCGTGTCGGCGGCGCTCGGCCTCGCCGGCATACCGCCGCTCGCGGGGTTCGTCACGAAGTGGCTGATGGGGAAAGGAGCGACCACAGCCGGCTCGGCGTGGGCCACGCTCGTGTACGCAGGAGCCGGCGCGCTGGCCGTCGCGTACGCGTGGCCGCTCGTGACGCGCCCGTTCCGCCGACCTGACGCCGAGCGGCCGAGACGCGACCGGTTCGAGGGCGACCCGTGGCTCGTCGTGCCGGTCGCGGTAGCTGCCGTGCTCGCGCTGGCGCTGGCTGCCACGGCTGGCGCCGACGCGATGCCCCTCGATATCGCTGGCCGCGTGGCCTTCGACGTCTTCTGGAGGGGCCGATGAGCTCGGTGAACTTCACTCCCCTCCTCTTCCTCGGCTTCGCGCTCGGGGACACGACGACGCGCACCTTCGCCGCCACGGCGGCTGCCGTGTGGATCCTCGCCGGCGTCTACGCGTTCGCCAGCGAGGCGCCCGGCAAACGGTTGCGGCTCGCGGCGTTCTACCTGCCGGCCGCCGCCGGCGGCATCGCGTGCATGCTCGCCGCAAACGCGTTGAGCTTCTACGCTGCCTACACCCTCGCAGCGCTTTCGAGCGCCGGCCTCGTCGCGTGGAACGGCAACGAGCGCGCGCGGAAGGCCGCAAGGATCTACCTCGCGCTCACCGTCGTGAGCGAAGCGCTTCTGCTCGCGGTGCTGATGATCGCGGCCGGCCGCTCCTGGAGCTGGGCGTTGCCAGGGCTGCGCGAGGAGTGGGCGAGGGCGCCCGAGGCTGGCCTCGTGATGTGGCTGCTCACCGCGAGCCTCATGATCAAGTGCGGCAGCACCATCTTCGCCGGCATCCTGCCGCTTCAGTACGAGAACGCCCCTGCCGGCGCCGCCGCGGCGTTGGCGGGCGCGTCGGCCAAGATCGGCCTGCTCGCCATGCTCTGGCTGCTCCCGCTCGGCGTGCCCGGCTTCGAGAGTTGGGGCGCCGCGTACGTCGCCATCGGGCTGTCGTCAGCGTTCCTCGGCGTGGCGCTTGGCCTGCTCGCCAGAAGCCCGCGCGCGATGCTCGGCTACTCGAGCGCGAGCCAGATGGGGCTTGCCTTCGTCGCGGTCGGCGCCGCGCTCATCGCGCCGCGCACGGCGGGCATCCCCGCGCTCGCCGCAGTCGTGGCGTTCACGGTGCACCACGCGCTCGCGAAAAGCGCGCTCGTGCTGGGCTCGGACGCGAGCGGCGCCGGGAGAAGCGCGATCGGCCGGGCGCTCGACGCCGTCCTCCTCGCCCTGCCAGCGGCCGCGCTCGTCGGGGCGCCGCTGACGAGCGGGTTCGTCGCCAAGCTCGCGCTCAAGAGCGCCCTCGCAAGCGCTGGCCCATCGCCGATCGTCGAGGCGGCGACCAGCCTGCTGCCCATCTCGTCGGTGGCGACCGGGCTGCTCATGATCCGCTTCCTCCTCGCGGTGCGCCGCTCGGCGCCGGCGCAACAGACTCCTCCGCTTCTCGGGCGCGCGGCCTGGTACGCGCTGACGGGACTCTCTGCCGCCGCGGCGCTCGCGGGACCGTGGTCCTTCTCCTCGTACGCACGAGAGCACCTCTTGGATCCACACGCCGTGTGGAGCGCGACGTGGCCCGCGCTTGCCGCCGTCGCGCTGACAGCCGCCGCGCGCGTCGCGCGCCTGAGCGCGCCGGGCATGGAGACGGGCGACCTGCTCACGTACGGCCACGATGCCGGGCTTCGGGCGATCGCGTGGCTTGCAGGCCGCGTGGCGAAGCGCACTCGGCCCACAGCCGAGACCCGCAGCCACCGTGCGCTCGTCCTCGACGAGGAGCGCCTCTTCCCGACCGCCGTGGCGATGGGCGTGTTCGTGGCGCTCGCAGTGCTGCTCGCGGTGCTGCTCGCCCGCGCAGGCTGAACCTGCCCTCGCCCCTCAGCCCTCGTCGCAGCCGCCGGCGGGGCAGCCGCATCCGTCGTCGCACGCGAGCGCGACCCCCGCTCGCTCGCGTTTGACGTCCGCGAGTATCGCGAGCCCGCCTCGCACGACGAGCGCGGAGATGAGCGCGCCCGCGACGAGGTCGGGCACCGGCGACCTCAGAAGCGCCACGAGCGCTCCAGCGACGATGACGCCGAGGTTCGCCAGAACGTCGTTCACCGAGAAGATCCACGACGCCCGCATGTGCACGCCGCCGTCGCGGTGCTTCGAGATGATCGACAGGCACCACGCATTCGCCGCCAGCGCCAGCACGCCGACGCCCATCATGAGCGCGCTTCGCGGCTCGCTTCCGACGACCGCCTTACGGACCGTCTCCGCGAGCACCGACAGGCCGAGGGCCGTCTGCAGGATGCCGCTTGCTCCCGCGGCGCGCAGCTTGAAGCGGTCGGCCCGCCCGACTGCTGCAAGCGCGAGGCCGTACACGCCCGCGTCGGCCAGCATGTCGAGCGAGTCCGCGAGCAGCCCGGCCGACCGGGCGAGCAGGCCCGCGCCGACCTCCACCAGGAACATGACGGCGTTGATGGCGAGCAGCAGCCGCAGCGCGTCCCGTTCGAGCCGCTCGGCCGCTTCTTCACACTCGCACCCGCTCACGCGCGACCCCTTTCCTTGCCAGCGCCGCCACACGATCAGCGGCGCTCCTGCTGCCACCAGCGCCGCAGTGTGTCATCATACACCTGTATGGACATCATCGCGACCATAGCCGGCCTGGCTGCGCTGTTCATCGGCGGCGAGTGGCTCGTCCGCGGAGCGGTTTCTGCGGCGCGGGCGCTCGGCGTGTCCCGCCTGCTCATCGGGCTCACGATCGTCGCAGCATCCACGTCTTCGCCCGAGCTTCTCGTCTCGCTGCGCGCGGCCGTGGACGGCCACCCGGACATCGCGGTCGGCAACGTCGTCGGCTCGAACATCGCGAACATCGCGCTCGTGCTCGGCCTGTGTGCGCTCATCTCGCCGATCAGGATCGAACCCGCTCGCATCCGGCCCGACGTCGTCGCTGGCCTTTCCGGCGCGCTTGCCGTGGGCGTGCTCGCGGTGCTCGCACGCGCGCCCGTGTGGGCCGGTGCGCTGCTGCTGGCAGCCGGCGTCGCGCATACCGCTGCGGCCTACCAACGCTCGCGGACGGACACCGACGAGCACGAAGACGTGGCTGACGAGATCCCGCAGATCGCGGGATGGCTCGGCATGGTGGTGCGCATCGCCGGCGGCGTCGCGCTGCTCGCAGTCGGCGCGGACTGGCTCGTGTGGGGCGCGAAGAGCATCGCGCTCGATTTCGGCGTGCCCGAGGCGGCAATCGCGGTGACGCTCGTCGCAGTCGGCACCTCCCTGCCGGAGATCGCCACCTCGCTCGTGGCTGCGTGGCGCGGCCACAGCGAGGTCGCCGTCGGCAACGCGATCGGCTCGAACGTCTTCAACATCTTCGGCGTGCTCGGGTTCACCGCGGCCGTGGCGCCGGTGCCGATCGCCGGACGTTTCCTCACGTTCGAGATCCCCGTGCTCCTCGCCTTCACAGCCGTCGCAGGGTGGGCGCTCGCCGTGCGCGGCCGCATGGGGCGGGCGGTGGGTGCCGCGCTCATCGCTGTCTACGCGGGATACGTCGTGGCGACCTTCATGCGCTGAGATCCCCGCAGCCCGCTGCTATCGACCGGAGCGCGGCACCGCGCGCTCCCCTGGCACGAAGCGTGCTGTCGCGGTAGAGTGCGTGGTGCACGTATCCAGCCTCGCCGGCACGGGGCGCCTCGCAGATACCAGGAGGCTTCGCCGATGGCGCACGTCCGTTCGCTGTTCTTCAATGGGCCTTTGTCCGAAATCGAGGACAAGGCCTTCAAGGCCGCCTCGCTCGGCAGGCCGTCCGACATCATCTGGAACATCACCAACCGCTGCAATCTGCTCTGCGAGCACTGCTACATGGCCGCCGACGGCCACCGGCGGCCGAACGAGCTCACGCACGAGGAGGCCATCGCGCTCGTCAAGCAGATGGGCGAGGTCGGCGTGCCGATGCTGTTCCTGTCCGGCGGCGAGCCCATGGTCAGGCCCGACTTCTGGGAGATCCTCGAAGAGGCGCACCGCCAGGGCATCCGCCCGACCGTCTCCACCAACTGCACGCTCATCGACCGCGACGCCGCCCGCCGCCTGAAGGCGAACGGCGTCCGCTGGATCGCGACCTCGCTCTACGGCCCCGACGAGTTCCACGACGCGATGGTGCGGGTGCCTGGGACGCGGCAGCGCGTCGTCGAGGCGATCCGCGTCCTGCGCGAGGAAGGCGTCGGCGTGGTGCTGAAGACGGCGCTCTCGAAGGAGACCTGGCCGTACATCTACGACCTCATCCAGACCGCGAAAGACCTCGACTGCGGCCTCATCTACATCTGCGACCTCATCACGAGCGGCCGCTCGGAAGGCGAGGAGGACACCCGCGTGTCCAACGACCAGTGGCGCGAGCTCGCCGACTGGATATTGGACGACGTGCTCGACCCCGACCAGAAGCTCGAGTACGACATCGGCGCCCTGCCCTCGATCATCCCGTACATGGCCGAACGGCTCCTCGAGCGCGACATCGACGTCACGAAGGGGCTCGAGCGCCTCAAGATCATGAGCGCCTGCCCCGTCGGCAAGGGCCACATGAACATCAACTCCGAAGGCGGCATCATGCCGTGCCAGTTCGCGCAGGACTGGGTCGTCGGCAACGTGCGCGAGATGTCGCTCACGGAAGCCGTGCAGGTGCTCTACCAGCTCGACCTGCAGGAGTCGAAAGGCGCGTGCTCGCCTGAGGAGTGCGAGTACACGCGCATCTGCCGCGGGTGCCGCACGAAGGCGTGGCAGCAGTTCGGCGACCCGTTCGCGGAGGACACGACGTGCATCCTGCGGCGCGACACCGAGCGCACGCTCGCAAGCCACGACGCGATGCGCGAGCCGAGGCCGAGCCCGGCCGCGCCGTGCATGGCGCCAGGCGGCTGCGGATAAGAGCGGCCGGCAAGCGGCGACCTCGCTCGCGCCGCCGTCAGCCGATGAAGCGCTTGCCCACCGTGTAGGCGTCCGCAACCTTCTCGCCGAGGCGCCGGTACTCGCGCACGGTCGGGATGTAGACGAGCGGATCGATCCGGTCCGCAAGCGGCTTCTCGCCCGACTCGTCCAAGACGGCCTCGTCGACGTGCGTCTCGACGATCTCGCCGATCACGACGGTGTGGTCGCCGTGCTCGAACATGCGCGCCACGCGGCACTCGAGGTTGTGCGGGCACTCGGCGATGATCGGGGCGCTCACGACCGCCCCGGGCACCGCCGTCAGCCCGGCCTCGCGGAGCTTGTCGGGCACCGTCCGGCCGCTCACGATGCCGGTGAAGTCGAGCTGCGCGGCCATGTCCGCGCGCGGCGTGTTGACGGTGAACTCGCCCGAGCGCTCGATCAGCTCGAGCGTCTTGCGGGTGCTCCGGATCGACATCATCACGCTCGGCGGTTTGGCGCCCGCGATGGCGATCCACGCCACCGCCATGACGTCCACCTCGCCGTCTGCGGCGCTCACGACGAACACAGCGGGCATCGGATACAGCAGCTCGCGCGGACCCAGGCGTCGCTTCATGCTCGGCTCCCCTCTGACGCCGTCAGGCATCGAGTGTATGCTGACGTCGCAGGACTGTCAGCGGAGGCGTGGTGCAGAAGGATAGCAAAGACAGCCGGAACGCCCGCCGGTGGTTCATCCTGGCGGCCGTCGCCGTGGCATTCGCGATCGCTCTCGCCGGGTGTTCAGTCGCAGACCAGACGCCGCGGGCCGACCAGCCGGCTCCAGCCTCTGCTTCGACACGGAGCGTCGCGCCCCGTACAGCGGATTCAACGACGGAGCCCGCCGGTGACGGAGGCGACACGGCCCCGCCCGCAGCGAGCGTCGAAGGCGACGGCGCGCTCCCGGCGATCGAGGCCACCCGAGCCGCCGTCGTGCGGGTCGTCGACGGCGACACCGCCGTGTTCCGCCTCGGCGACGGCCGCGAAGAGAAGACGCGCTTCATCGGCATCGACACGCCGGAGTCGACGACGCGGCACGAGCCGTTCGGAGCAGAAGCCTCGGCATACACGAAGCGCGCCTTGCCGAGAGGTCGAGCCGTGTGGCTGGAGACCGACGCGGACCTGCGCGACCGCTACGGACGGCTGCTCGCGTACGTGTGGCTCGAGCTGCCTGGGCAGGACCCGGATGCGGAAGCGCCGGCCAAGATGTTGAACGCGAAGCTCGCGCTCGACGGATACGCGACCCAGCTGACCATCCCGCCGAACGTGCGGTACGCGCACGTGTTCGCAGAGTGCGTGGCCCGCGCCCGAGAAGCCGGGCGGGGTCTCTGGAGGTTGCAGCCATGAGCACGCCCGGTTCGCCGAGCGCGGCCGGCGCGCGCCATCGAACGGTCGAGGCGCTCTTCGGGGACCGCATCGTCGAATGGGTGCTTGCCTCGGACGAGCCTGCGGCCCGCTTCGCCGTGCGCACCGCCGTGCTCGGCGAACCCGAGGACTCGCCCGGCGCGGCAGTCGACCGCCAGGCCGGCATCGCGACGCGCGCCGTCCGGGACCTCGTCGAGACCCTGCCGAGAGGGTGGTCTGAAGCGTACGAGCGGCGGGATTCGTTGCGCCACCCGCCGAACGCCCTGCTCGTCCTGCACGACCTCGGCGTGCGCCGGGGAGACTTCCCCTCCGTCGACGCCGTGCTCGAGGAGCTGCTCGAGAGCCGCGACCGCCACGGGCGTTTCATCGGCCACACGGCCGGAAGCCATCCTACCCAGGCGTCGCCGCCCGCGCTCTGCGACGCGCACGCAGTCCTCGAGGTGGCCTTGCGCTACGGCCTCCGGGACGACCCGCGCGTCGAACGCGCGCTGGAGCAGGCGCTTGTCGACATGCGACGCTCCGACGCGGGCCGCGCATGGTGCTGCGAGGCGCGCTCGCGCCTGCTGGCGCTCCGCCGCCAGGAATGCGAGATCTGCCCCCACGCCACCGTCCACGCCCTGCGTGCGTTCGCGCTGCTTCCTGCATCCGAGCGTCCCGCGCTCGCTGCAGAGGCCGCCCGCGCGCTGCTGGCCGTGTGGAGTGCCCGCGACGCGCTGCGGCCGAGCGGATTCGGGCACGGCTACCAGTTCGCGGCCATCAAGTGGCCGCACTTGTGGTACGACGCGCTCGCAGTCGTCGAAGCCGTCACTCCGTACACAGTGGTGTGGGCGGGAGCCGGGCACGATCCCGGCGACCGGCGCGCTCTCGCCGAGGTCGCGGCGACGCTCATCGACACGAACCTCGACGCCGAGGGACGCGTCGTGCCGCAGCGGGTCGCTCCTGGATTCCGCGATCTGTCCGTGGGGCGGAAGGGAGAGCCGTCGCCGCTCGCCACGGCCTTCGTGCTTGCGGCGATCAGGCCGCTCGCGGCGATGTCGGGAGAGATCGCCGCCGTAGAGCCGGCCCGGCCTCGCACAGTCCGACGGCACGCCGCACATCGCACCACGTGTGTGACCCTCGAACAACCCGCCGAGGCCCGCACCGCCTCGGTGGTCGCCCGCCAGCTCGCGCGCCAGCACATCGGCACGCCCTGGATCCAAGCCAGCCCGGAGACGTTCGTGTCCGACATCGTCGCCTTCCCGGTCATCGACCCCCGCGCGCCGTTCCTCGCCGTCGCCGACCGCTTGGGCGCCGACGCCGCTGGTCGTCTTGCCACGGCGCTGTACGAGCGCCGGACGCTCGTGACGTTCCGGTGCATGCGCGGCGGCCTGCACGTCGTGCGCGCCGACATGCTGCCCATCGTCGCCCAGGCGACCGGCCGGGCCGTGCGGCACCACTCGGCGCGTTTCCTTGGCTCGCGCGGCATCACGGCCCGCCACTACGAGGTCCTCGCGGAACGGATCCTGGACGCGCTTGCCGACGGCCCATTGTCGGCGCGCGAGATACGGGAACGGCTGCGCCCGCACGCAGACGTGAGCGCGGTGCTCACTCACATGTGCAACGAAGGGCTCGTCGTGCGCGACCTGCCTGAAGACGGACCGTGGGGCAGGAAGCCGCGGTTCGCTCGGTTCGACACGACGCTGCCCGGCCTGCGCCTCGACGACATGAGCGAAGAGCAGGCCACCCGCGAGCTGGTGCGTGCCTACGTGCGCGCGTACGCTCCAGTGACCGAAGCGGACATCGCCTGGTGGACAGGGGCTGGACCCCGACGCACGGCGCGGGCGCTGGAGGAGATCGCCGACGAGCTGGCCGAGGTCCGGGTCGCCGGTTTCGAGCAGGCCGCCTTCGTCCACCTCGCCGACGCGGACGAGCTCGAGGCTGCCGCGATCGCCGGACGGCCGGTGGTGGCCCTGCTCCCGGCCGGCGACCCGCTGCTGTCCTCGCGCAGGCAGCGCGGCATCCACGTCCCTGACGCCGTCCGCTCCGCCGTCTTCGACAAGAACGGCCGGCCCGCACCGGCCATCGCCATCGACGGCGTCGTCCGGGGCGTCTGGGACTTGACGCGCTCGGGCGACGTCCTGCTGTACGCGGCCACGCCGCTGGACGACGTGCAGCGGAGCTCTATCGAGCACAGAGCGGCACAGGTCGCCTCCGCGCTCGGGGCGCCAGGCCACGTCCGCTGGGTGGATCGCGCGCCCGAGCTCGGCCGAGGTCACCTCAGCAACGTGGTGCACCCGCTCTCGAGCACACCGGGACCCGACGCAGGCTGAGCCGAGATCGAGGAGCCCGCCGCCTCGAGGGGGCAGGGCAAAGGCGCTTTCGCGGCGACCGGCCAGAAACGAAGCAGCACCCGGAGGGGGCCGGGTGCTGCACATCGCACGGCAGGTTCTCAGGCGGTGCCGCGCGCAGGCCGTGTGTCGGGCGCGGGGTGGGGGGAGGGGAGGGACGCCCGCACACGTCGCGTTCCAAGAACGCTGTCACGGGTCAGTATCGACCAGCGCAAACATAAACTCAATTCTCGATTTCTGCCGTATATCGTAAGATGTGCTTACTATGCTGAACCTCAACCGTCTCCGCTTTCTCCGCGAGGTCGCCGCCCGCGGCACGATCGCCGCAGCGGCTCGGGCACTCTTCATCACCCCATCCGCCGTGTCGCAGCAACTCGCGCTGCTTGAACGCGAGACTGGCGTGCAGCTGTTCGAGCGCACAGGCAAGCGCCTGCGCCTCACCGCGGCAGGGCAGGCGCTCGTGGAGGACGCCGAACGCATATTCGCGGAGATCGAGCGCGCAGAAGCGCATCTCGACGCGTATTCGCACGGCCTCCGGGGGCCGCTGCGAACGTGCGCATTCCCGACCGCCGCACGCGCACTACTCGTTCCCGCGCTCGCCAGGCTGCAAGCCGAGCATCCGGAGCTCGCTGTCTCGATGGTCGACCTCGAGCCAGAGCACAGCCTGCCCATGCTCAAGTCCGGCGAGCTCGACGTGGTGGTGACCTACGGTTTCGACCGCTTGCCTGAACGGACCAATCGAGGAACCGAGCGCTTCTTGCTCTTCAGCGAGCCGATCTTCATCGCCCTCCCGGCCTCCCATCCCCTTGCATGCCGAGACGTGCGCGTCGCCGAACTCGCGGACGAGCAATGGATCGTCGGGCATGACGGCTCGTCGTTCCTCGAGGTCGTCGTGCGCGTGTGCAATGACGCCGGCTTCGATCCGCGGGTGGACCTGCACAGCAACGACTACCAGGTCATCCTTGCCGCGGTGCAGGCGGGGCTCGGCGTGGCCATCGTCGTTCCTACCGCCCTGTTCGCGGACTACCCAGGCGTCGTGATCCGCGAGCCGACCGACGTCCGCATGCGTCGCCACGTGCACGCGGTGGTCCGCACCGGGAGCTCCGAACGCCCCGCCATCGCTGCGGCGCTGGGCGCGCTGAAGGCCGCGGCTGATGCCCTCGCGTGCGAGCTCAAGCTTCCTGCGCGTGCGTGACTGACAGGCCTGTTCCGTTCGCGCTCGCTGTCGGGAGCTCCACGACGAAGGTCGACCCGCGGCCGAACTCGCTTTCCACCCAGATCGAGCCGCCGAGCGCCTCGGCGATCTGCTTGCAGATAGCCAACCCAAGCCCCGTGCCTTCCGGCTTGATGCCCCCTGGCCGAGGAACCTGCACGAACGCGTCGAAGATGCGCGGCAGCGCTTCCGCAGGGATGCCGATGCCTGTGTCTCGCACAACCACGCGGAAGCGTTCGCCGAGGTCCTCGACCAGGACGTCGATGCCTCCCTGTTCGGTGAACTTCACGGCGTTCGACAGCAGATTCCTGAGCACTTGGGCCAGCAAGCGGGGGTCCGTCTCTGCCTGGAGGCGGTCCGGGACGTGCAGCGTGAGCTCCAGCCCTCGCTGCAGCGCGAGCGGCTCGATCATCTCGACGACCGTTCGGACCTGCTGCGCAACGTCGACGGGCTCGGCGACGACGACCGTGTCGACGGACTCGAGCCGCTGCGCGTCGAGCAGGGTGTTCACGAGCTCGAGCAGGTGCTCGCCAGCCTCCCGTATCATGCCGACTTGCTTCGCCTGCTCTTCTGTCAGGCCGCCCGCAAGGCCCTCGCCAAGCACCTCAGCGAGCCCGATCACGACGTTCAGCGGCGTCCGCAGCTCGTGGCTCACATTCCGGAGCAGCTGCTGCTTGGCCGCATTCGCTTCCACGAGCTCCTGGTTCGCCCGCAGTAAATCGGCCGTCCTCGCATCGACTGCGTGCTCGAGCGCTTCCGCGTAGCGCGCCTGCGCGTCCATCAACTCCTGCCGAGCCATTTCGCGCTCGGTCACATCCAGCACGAGCACGAGCGTGCTCGGCTCCGGTCCGAGCTGGTCGGTATCGGGCAGCGGGGACGAAGAAACCGAAAGCACCAGACGCTTGCCATCAGCCTCCAGGGCACAAAGAGCTCCGCTGACGGTGATGCCCTCCGCCAGTCGCTTCAAGTCAAGCGCGGGCGCTTCCCCCGACCTCATCGCAGTGCACCGGAGGTCAGGAGGCAGCTCGTGCGCGCCGTCGCTCGAGACCCGCAACCCGAAGATCCGCACCGCGGCTTCGTTCGCGAACGCGATCCGGCCGCTCCGGTCGACGAGCATCACACCCGCCGGCGACAACCGCATAAGGGTGCTCAGCAGCCCATGCTCGCGCTCCAGATCCTGCTCCGCCTCGATCCGGGCGCGCATCTCGGCCCCGATGCGAGCCTGGTACAAGGAATACGCAATCAGCGGGAAGACTAGGATCTCGATGTAGTCTTCGTAGGGGTCGAGCGCTGCGGTGACGCCGGCGTGCTCGAGGATGTTCGACAACGCCGTGAACACGTAGATCCCGAGCGCGCACAGCGCAAGAACCCGAACCACACTGGCTTCACGCGCGTTGAGCCGCCTGATTGGCGTAAGCGCTATCGCGACGAATGCGATCGAGAACCCCACGAGAGCGACCGCGTCGCTGGCAACTACCCACGGCTCAGGACTCACGGCATCCACGCCCCTCCGCGACGCCACGTGAGCACGGCACCGGCGCCGGCGATGACGCCGGCAGCTGCATACATGAGATGCTCGAGAGCGTTGAAGGCCGCGTATGCGACGAAGCCCTCGACGACCGTCGCCATCAATGCGACGAGCAGGCAGCCCAGGAAGCCGGTCAAGAACCAGCGCACTTTCGGTTTGAACGCTCGCGCGCCGGACAAGATGATCGGCGTCAGAAACAACGCAACCGCCAAATCGACGACTTCGTTCGGTTGGGTCACGCAACCCTCCAAACAGCACTACTCGCGACGCTTGCCATGGTCAGGCTTCGTTGGTTCGAACGCAAGCGCAAGCGAGTTCATGCAGTAGCGCAAGCCGGTCGGCTTGGGGCCGTCCGTGAAGACGTGACCCAGGTGCGAGCCGCACCGAGCACACAGCACCTCGGTCCTCACCATGCCGTGGCTCGTGTCTTTGCGAAGCACGACTGCGTCAGGCGACACGACGTCGAAGAAACTCGGCCAGCCGCAGCCGGAATGATACTTCGCGTCCGACGCAAAGAGGAGGTTGCCGCATGCGCGGCAGCGGTACGTTCCCTCCTCATCCAGGTCGACGTACTCGCCCGAGAAGGGCGGCTCGGTGCCCGCCTCGCGGAGGACGCGGTACTCCTCCGGCGATAGCATCTCGCGCCACTCCTCTTCGGTCCTGACGACCTGGTCGGCCGGATTCCGTTGTCGGCCGCCGAGCGGCCACGAAGGTCTCTCCATGTCTGCTTCTTACCCGCGCTGCGCGGGCTTACGCATTCAAATCGTCCGCGAGCTGCTCCAGGAACAGGCCCACGTCCGTCACCACGCCGATCGTCTGGAAGCTCCCTCGGTCCGAGAGCTTGGTCACGACCGCCGGGTTGATGTCGACGCAGATGGTCGTGGTGGTCGCCGGCAGCATGTTGCCCGTCGCGATCGAGTGCAGCATGGTCGAGAGCATGATGCACGCACCCGCCCGCTGGCAGTACCGGCGCATCGCTCGCTGCGCCTCGACCGCATCGGTGATGACGTCCGGAAGCGGACCGTCGTCGCGGATGGAGCCCGCGAGCACGAACGGCGTCCCGGTCGTGACGAGCGTATGCATGAGGCCTGAGGCCAGGACGCCGGCCTCCACCGCTTGCCGGATGCCTCCGAGCGAGCGGATCGTGTTGATGGCGCGCAGGTGGTGGTCGTGGCCGCCGAGCGCAGGCACACCGTCGGTGAGCGAGACGCCGAGCGAGGTGCCGTAGAGCGCGGCTTCGATGTCGTGCACCGCGACGGCGTTGCCGCCGAACAGAACGCTCACGTAGCCGCTCCGCACCAAGCGGGCGAGGTGCTCGACAGCTCCGGTGTGCACGACCGCCGGCCCCACGACGGCGATCACGTCGCGTCCCTGGCCGCGCACCTCCCGCAGGAGCCGCGCGATCTCGGCGATGACCTGCGCCTTCGGCTTCTCCGACGACACGGCCGAGTTCATGAACTCGAACACCTGGCCGGAACGCGGACGCTCGAGCGGGCGCACCCTGATGCCGCCGTGACCGACGACGATGAGGTCGCCGCGCCGCACGTCGGCCATCGCGACGGTCTCGGCGCTCGGGACATCAGGATCGACCCGTACGGCCATGTCCATCTCCGGGTGCTCCACTCGAACCCAGCGGCCGCCGATCCGGATCGCGGTCTCGAGGTTCGTGGTGGCGTAGAACCCTTCGGGGAACACGCCGTCGGCCGGAGCCGGCGCGAAGGCCGCGTCTGACGCGTGCAGCGGCTCGACGCCGAACGGCTGGATCGCCGAGAGGATCTCGTCCAAGAGCCGCTCGTCGCGCGCCCACACGCGAAGCTCGGCACGCGAGACGTCCTCGTTCGTCCGGCCGACCTCGAAGGCGAGCGTCTCGAACTCGCCGCCCAGCGCGACGATCGCGTCCATGATCTGCGACATGATCCCCGAGTCGATGAGGTGGCCTTCGACGTGAACGTCCTCGTAGGGCCGGTTCGGCATCGCGCGTCCTTTCCGTATGCAGCCAGCGGGTACCATCATGCAAGATGAGCGCTGCCGTGGCTAGGTCGGCGCGAACCCGCTGCGCTCCGTATGCGTCTCAAAGGCAGGACCCCACGAGAGGAGCCGTCATGCGAGCGTCCCGCATCCAGCCGATCGGCAGCCGAGCGCTGCGCGCAGCCTCTGCCCTGCTCGCGGTCATGGCAGTGACCTCCGCCGCCGCGTGCGGTCCCCGGCTCCCGCGGGCAGCCGCCGACTTCCCGGCAGCGGAGGTGCTCGCGGTGACACCTGGCCCGGATGGCGGCGGCACCATCCTGGTCGAGTCTGAGAAGGCCGGCCGTGCCTCGGTGCACGTCGGCAGCGACGCTCGCGTGCTCGTGAAGCGCGACGGCCGGTACGAGCGCGCGACCTTCGACGCGCTGACCGTCGGGCAGACCGTAGACGTGTGGACCACCGGACAGGTCGCCGAATCCTACCCAGTGCAGGCGTGGGCGACGACAGTGCTCGTCAAGGACGCCCCGTGACCCGCTTCCCTGCAGTGACGCAGGTCACGTACGGCTGAAGCCCGCCCCCCTTCGTGCCGATAGGGTATGCTGTAGCTCGCAACCGAGAAGGAGCTGCAGCATGAGACGAAGAAGCCTCTCGGCCGTCGTGGTCTTGTCCCTCGCCGCGGCCCTCGCCGCCGTCCCCTCGCCGGCTCTCGCGCTCTCGCGCGAAGACGTCATGGCGCGCGCGAAACGCTGGGTCGACCTGCCCATCCCGTACAGCCAGACCTTCTACCGCGACGACAACGGCGCGACGGCCACCGCCTCCACAGGCTGGCGCTGCGACTGCTCCGGGTTCGTGTCCATGACGTGGGTCACCGGCAAGCCCGGCCTATCGACAAGGACGCTGCACTACGTGTCGACCGTCATCCCCCGCGAGCTCCTGCAGCCGGGCGACGCGCTCGTGAGCTACGACAACCACGCCGTGCTTTTCGGCGGCTGGGCGAATGCGGAGCGGACGCTGTACTACGCGTACGAGATGAGCTCGTCGGCGTCGCGCAACTCGACTCCGACGCCTGACGGCACCGTGATCCGCGTGACGCCCTACCCGTACTGGAGCTGGCCAGCCGACCGGCCGTACGTGCCGTACCGGCGCGACGGCATCACCGGCGGCATCGACTACCGGCCGTACGTCACGAGCGTGTCCGGCGCGAACCGCTACGAGACTGCGGCGGCGGCATCCAAGGCCGCGTTCCCCAAAGGCGCGCCCGCTGCGGTCGTCGCGAGCGGCGAGGACTGGCCCGACGCGCTCAGCGCCTCGTCGCTCGCCGGAGCGCTCCGAGGGCCGGTGCTGCTGACGTCGCGGTCCCGGCTTCCGCAGCCCATCGCCGAGGAGTTGGCGCGGCTCGGGGCCCGAGAGGTCGTCGTCGTCGGCGGGCCGTCCGTCGTGACGACAGCCGTGCTCGATGCGATCGCGCGCGTGCCGGGGGTGTCGGCGGTCAGGCGCGTCGCGGGCGCTGACCGGTACGAGACGGCCCGCGCGGCCGCCGCGGAAACGGCGCGCATCGCGGGCGAGCCGGACGCGGCGTTCCTCTGCACCGGCGAGAACTACCCAGACGCCCTCGCGGCCGCCCCGCTCGCGTACGCGAGCCGCTGGCCGGTGCTGCTGACCAGGCCAGAGACCCTCTCGGTCGACGCGTCCGCGGCGCTTGCGGCCGCGACTCCGCAGCGCGTGTACGTGCTCGGCGGTACGGCCATCGTGTCGACCGAGACAGCCGCGGCGGCAGCCCAGACGCTCGGAAGCCCGACGGCCGTTACGCGCATCGCCGGACCAGACCGCTACGACACGGCGTTGCGGGTGGCCGCGCTCGGCGTGCAGCGGTGCGGGCTGACGTACGCGACGCCGGCCATCGCCACAGGCGAGTCGTTCCCGGACGCGCTTGCCGGCGGCGCGATGGCCGGCGCCCGCAGCGGCGTGCTTCTGCTGACACCGAGCAACCGCATGTACGCCAAGGTCTGGACGCAGCTCGCAGCCACGAGCGCGCAGGTGGGCAAGCCGCTCGTGCTGGGCGGAGACGCCGTGATCACGCCGACGGTTCGGACTGCTATCGCGCTTGCGCTGGAGCCGGTACGGCCGCCGCAGTGAGCGGCCTTCAGCCCTCCGCGAGCGTCTGCTTGTAGCGCACGATGCGCTCGCGGTACTCGGGCATCGTCGCACCGAGGATCTGCGTTGCGAGGATCGCCGCGTTGCGAGCCCCGTTGATGGCGACGCACGCGACGGGGACGCCCGTCGGCATCTGCACCATCGACAGCAGCGAGTCGAGCCCGCCCAAGTCGCTCGTCTTCATCGGGACGGTGATGACCGGGAGCGGCGTGTGCGCCGCCACGACCCCGCCCAGGTGCGCCGACTTGCCTGCGGCGGCGATGATGACGCGCAGCCCGCGATCGGCAGCCGACGACGCCCACTCACGCACCTTCTCCGGCTGCCGGTGCGCGGATGCGATGACGACCTCGTGCGGCACGCCGAACTCGGCGAGCTGCGCCGCGCACTCTTCCATGACCGCCATGTCCGACTGCGATCCCATCACGATCCCGACCAACGGCGTCGCTTCCATCGTCATCTCCTTCCCGTCAGGTGCTCTTCGAAGTACGCGTCCGACTCGGCGCGCTTCTTCGCTATCGTCTCGGCTAGGCGCTCGATCTCCTCACTCGTCTCGATGATCCGCTTCGCAAGCGCCTGCCCTTCTTCACCCGCCGCATTCTTCGCGGCGATGCGCCGGTAGAACTCCTCGGTGGCAGAGATGAGCGCGAGCGCCTTCTCGTCCGCTTGCGCAAGCAAGTCGGCGATGGCCACCTGCTGGGCCGCGTACGCCTTCACTTCGTCGCTCACCCGCAGCGAGGCGATCGATGCGAACGCCGCGCGGATCTCGCTCACGACCTTCTGGCGCTGCTCGATCTTGGCGCGCGCCTGCTCGAGCAGCGGGAAGGCCGGATCGACGCCTTCCGGCGTGAAGTCCACTGCTGCCGCCTCGTCGAGCAGCGCGGTGACCTCCGAGTCGAGCTGGCGGTACTCCTCCGCCTTCGCATTCGCGCGCGCGATGGCGTCGTTGGCCGCGCGAGTCTGATCCACGCATCCAGCGGCCGCCAGCATCGCGACGAGCACCGACATCCAGAGAGCGATCGCCTTCTTCACCCGGCCCCTTTCCTCGTATCCCGTCTCGATCTCACGGCGCCGGAGCGCCAAGCGTCGCGTCTCCGCCGTCCGCGGCGCAGGCCGCCGCGTGGCCGTCGCCGAACAAGAGCCGGGCCTCGTCCGGCGGCAGCGCCGCCCGTGCGCGGTCACGCAGGCTGTTCAGGTTCGCGAACATCGTGCGCATCATCGCGACCGTGAGGTACATGCCCTTCTCGGTGAGCGTGAACGCCTCCGCATCGTCTCGCGCGAACGCGCCTGCCGCCCTGAAGAACGCCACCTCGAGCGGCAAGCCCCGCTCGACAGCGACGCCGAAGTCCCGCTCGAACGCCCGCTTGTCGAGCTCCAGCCCGAACAGGTCCATCAAGAAGCGGTAGCGCATGCGGTCCTTGAGCGCCGCTCGACGGCAGCCCAGCGAGACCGCCTGGCGTCCAGCCTCGATGGCCTCCGCGTACTGGCGCAGCGAGAACGTGTTCACGTAGATGCGGCCGTCGAGGTAGGAGAACGCGCCGGAACCGATGCCGACGTACTCCTCGTAATCCACGATGTACTCGTCGATCATCCCTCCGCCAGTGCGCGAGAAGGTCCACGCGGTCGCATGCTCGAACGAGTCCGAGAGCGCATCGCACAAGAGCGCGTAGTACCGGGCCTCGCGCGAGTAGTCGACCATGCCGACGGTGCGCCGAAGCGCTGTCTCCACGGAGCGTGACGCCATGAGCGGATAGAAGGTCGTCTGGTTGCAGCCGCTCGCCTTGAGCATCTCGACGTCGCGCAGCAGGTGCGCTTCTGTCTGGCTCGGGAAGTTGAAGATCATGTCGACGTTCAGCGAGTGGAAGAAGCCCTCGATGGACTGCAGCCGCGCGAGGATCTCCTCGCCCGAGCCGTACTTGTCGTAGCGGTCCATCTGCTTGAGCAGCCCGTCGTCGAAGCTCTGCACCCCGACGCTGAAGCGCTGCACGCGCTCGCGCAGCGGGTCGAGCTTCTCTGGGATCAGGTGGTTCGGATTCGTCTCGGTCGAGACCTCGCGGATCGAGAACAGCTCGCGCGCGAGGTCGATGGTCTGGACGAGCTCATCGACGAGGATCGTGGGAGTCCCGCCGCCGACGTACAGCGCCGGGAAGTCGTAGCCGAGCTCGGCCACCATCCGCATCTCGTCGCGCAGGTTGCGGAAGTAGCGGCGCGCACGCTCCTCCTCGAACGGGAAGCGGTTGAACGAGCAGTACGGGCACAGCCGCTCGCAGAAGGGCACGTGCGCGTAGAGCAGGTAGGTCGTGCCCGGCCGCGGCGCAGGCAGCGACGGCACCGGCGTCGGCCGCTTCGCGAAGTACGCGCCCTGGGCGCGCTCGACGGCGAAGGTGAGCAACCGCTCGGCGAGCACGCCTACGCCTCCGAAAGCGCGCGCATGCCGATGTCGGTGCGGTAGTGCATTCCCTCGAACGAGATCTTCGAGACGGCCTCGTACGCACGATCGCGGGCCTCGCGAAGCGTCGGGGCCACTGCGGTGACGTCGAGCACGCGCCCGCCGTCCGTGACGAGCGTGCCGTTGTCGCCCCGCTTGGTCCCCGCGTGGTAGACGGTGACGCCCGGCACCGCTTCGGCCTCCTCGATGCCCGAGATCGGCTTGCCTTTCTCGTAGGAGTCCGGGTACCCGCCGCTCGCAAGCACGACGGTGAGGGCGGCCTCGTCACGCCATCCGAGCGTCAGGTCTGAAAGCGTGCCTGAAGCGACGGCGAGCATGACGTCTACGAGGTCCGTCTTCAGGCGCGGCAGCACGACCTGCGCCTCGGGGTCGCCGAACCGCACGTTGAACTCGAGGACCTTCGGGCCCTCGGCGGTGAGCATGAAGCCGCCGTAGAGCACCCCCTGGTAGACGACGCCCTGCTCACGGAGCGCGGCGACGGTGCGCTCGAGGATGGCCGTCATCTCCGCGAGTGTCGCGTCGTCCACGACCGGCACCGGCGAGTACGCGCCCATGCCGCCCGTGTTCGGGCCCTCGTCGCCGTCCAGCGCGCGCTTGTGGTCTTGCGCCGGCACCATCGGCAGCACCGTCGTGCCGTCGGTGAACGCCAAGAGCGAGCACTCCTGCCCCTCGAGCACGTCTTCCAGCACCACGACTTCGCCAGCCTCGCCGAAGGCGCCGGAGAAGCACTCCTCGATGGCGTGCATCGCCGTCTCGAGGTCGCGCGCGACCGTCACGCCCTTGCCGGCGGCAAGCCCGTCGGCCTTCACGACGATCGGCGCGCCGTGGTCCGCGAGGTACGCGCCCGCCGCCTCTCTGTTCTCGAAGACCTCTGCTCGCGCGGTCGGGATGCCGTGGTCGAGCATCAGCCGCTTGGCGAACCACTTCGAGCCTTCGAGCTCGGCCGCTGCGGCTTTGGGGCCGAAGCACGGGATCCCTGATGCAGCAAGCAGGTTCGCCACGCCCATGACGAGCGGGGCCTCAGGACCGACGACGACGAGGTCGACGCCGCCGATGCGGCGCACGAGGTCGACGACGTTGCCGGGGTCTTCGAGGTCGATCGGCAGGTTCTGCGCGAGCTCGGCCGTGCCGCCGTTGCCAGGAGCGCAGAACAGCTCGGGCGCGTGACGGGACTCCGAAAGCGCCTTGACGATCGCGTGCTCGCGGCCGCCGCCGCCGATGACGAGGATCCGCATGAGACCTCCCGAGTGCCCGAAGACGTCCGCAGAAGCGCCGGCGCGCCTCCGCGGTACGGGTAATCTTAGCAGAGCACGGCATCGCTCGAACGGAGAGGAGACGCGATGGACGAGTTCATGCAAGCTGTGCTCGACGCGATGCGAGCGGCCGGCGAGCCGCTCACGGCAGGCCAGATCGCCGAGCGCACGGGGCTCGACCGCAAGGCCGTCGACAAGGCGATGGACGCGCTCAAGAAGTCCGGCGCGATCGAGTCGCCCGTGCGCTGCAAGTGGCAGCCGAAGGGGTAGCGGTTCAGAGAGGCCGCCGGGCACCCCGTCCGGCGCTCAGACAGTCCTCGCCGGGGCCCCTCAGACGACGAGATGCGCCGCTTTGGCGCCTCTCGTCGTCTTCCCCCGGCTGCGGAACTCGCGGCGGAGGGGCGCCCGGCGGCCTCCCGCAGCTTTCCTTAGAGCCGCCCTTCCCAGCGGCGCATGATCGTCTGCTCGCGGCTCGGGCCGACGGCGATGATCGACACCGGCACTTCGGCCAAGTCCTCCAGGAACGTGATGTAGTCGCGCGCCGCCTTCGGAAGCTCCTCGAAGGTCCGGCAGCCGGAGATGTCCTCGCTCCACCCGGGCAGCTCCTCATAGATGGGCCGCGCGTGGTGGAAGATCGACTGGTGGCACGGCAGCTCGTTGTAGCGGCGGCCTTCGTGCTCGTAGGCCACGCACACCTTGATCGTCTCAAGGCCGGACAGCACGTCCAGTTTCGTGATCGCGAGGTCGGTCAGGCCGTTCACCTGCACCGCGTAGCGGACGATGACGGCGTCGTACCAGCCGCACCGCCGCTGGCGGCCGGTCGTGGTTCCGTACTCGCCGCCGACGCGCGTCAAGAGCTCGCCCGTCTCGTCGTGCAGCTCGGTCGGGAACGGCCCTGAACCGACCCGCGTGATGTACGCCTTGGCGATGCCGAGCACGCGGTCGATCATCTTCGGCCCCACGCCCACGCCGGTGCACGCCCCGCCCGCCGTCGGACTGGAGGAGGTCACGAACGGATAGGTGCCGTGATCGAGGTCGAGCAGCGTGCCTTGCGCTCCCTCGAAGAGCACCCACTGCCCGGCCCGGAGCGCGCGGTTGACGATCGCGCTCGTCTCGGCGATGTGCGGCTTGATGCGCTCGGCGTACCCAAGGTACTCCTCAGCGATCTGCTCGACCGTGTAGGTCGGCAGGCCGTAGACCTTCGACAGGATGTCGTTCTTCTCGGGAAGCGCGGCCTCGAGCTTCTTGGCGAAGATGTGCGGGTCTTGCAGGTCTTGCACGCGCAGGCCCATGCGCGACGCCTTGTCCTGGTACGCCGGCCCGATGCCGCGGCGCGTCGTGCCGATCTCCAGCTTCCCGAGCCGCCGCTCGCTCGCGCCGTCCAAGTCGCGGTGGTACGGCATGATCAGGTGCGCGTTGCACGAGACGAGCAGCCGGTGCGTGGAGATGCCGTCTGCTTCCAGCCGGTCCATCTCCTCGATGAGCACCTTCGGGTCGATGACGCACCCGTTGCCGATCACCGGCGTGATGTGCGGGTACATGATGCCGCTCGGGATCAGGTGCAGCTTGAGCGTCTTGCCAGCGTGGATGACTGTGTGGCCTGCGTTGTTGCCGCCCTGGAACCGCACGACGTAGTCGAAGTCGTCGGCGATCAGATCGGTGATCTTGCCCTTGCCTTCGTCGCCCCACTGGGCGCCGACCAGCACGATGCCTGGCATGCGTAAGGACTCCTGTGCGTGCTCGGCCCCGCGGACACCCTAGCCGCTCCCAGGCCGCGCGGCGCCGCCCACCCGACGGCCCGCATCGCCCGCGTCAGGCGGGCGCGTCGCAAGTATGCCAGCACGCGCGCGCCTGCGCCAGCGGTGACACCCGCTAACCAGCACGGTAGACTTGCGCCATCACGCCAGGCGGCCGGCCGTCAGCCGCCCAAACGCAAGGGGGAGCGCATGCACGCGAACGTCGACCGCCCGGATGCTCCGGCTCGCAAGCGCAAAGGACTGCTCGTCATCGCCATCGTCGCTCTCGTCGCGCTCGCCGGTGCAGCGGGCGCGTTCGTTCTCGTGAGGACCGGAGTCTTCGGGGGCGGCGACGCGTCGCTCGCCGCAGCGAGCGCGAAGGTCCCAGACCCAGCTGCGCTCATCGAGACCGAGGCCTGGGGCGAGGTGCCCCCGAACCAGATCTGCGTGATGCTCGAAGACGGCGCGCGGCGCAAGGTTGCAGACAAAGCCGCGGCTGCCGTCGGCGGCACCGTCGTCGGCGAGGTCGGGTTCGTCAGCGTGTACCAGATCGAGTTTCCGGGCAAGACCGAGGACGACCTCGCCGCGGCGCTTACGAAGGCCGAAGCCGTAGACGGCGTCGAACTGGCGTTCCCGAACCAGCAGGCCTACCCCGACGGCGAGATCTGGGGCGTGCGCGTCGACCCATACGCAGACCCGGTGTACGACGGGCCCGCCGGCGCCGGCTACCGCGCGATCGGCGTGAGCAAGGCGTGGTCGTACATCCGCGGCGCGGGCATCGACCTCAACCCGGTCAAAGTCGGCGTCGTGGACGACGGACTCTACATGCCGGGAGATGGCGCTGAGAACGAGTTCGAGGGCGGGAAGACGAAGATCGAGTTCCCCGACCCTGCCGCCGGCGAGAACGCCGCCCCAAAAGTCGGGGCTGGCGGCAAAGTGAACCCCGCGGGAAGCCATGGTACTGGCGTGAGCACGGTGATCGGCGCCGACCCCGACAACGGCGGCCCCGCGGGCGTCGCCGGCCCGCTCGGCGACAAGCTCACGATCTCGATGATCAACCACCGCGCCGGCCAATACGGCACGGTGGAGACGACGCCCGACCCGGACGACCCGACGAAAGCGGTCCTGTCGGACGGCAAGGCGTATGCCCTCGGATCGCTCGTCGCATTGGCCAAACAGGTGGAGGCGGGAGCGAAGGTCATCAACTGCTCGTGGGGCAACTCTGAGGCCGACACGCGCACGGTGGCCGCGTACAAGCGCTTCTTCGAGAACATGAACGAGAAGCATCCCGACGTGATCTTCGTGTGCTCGGGCGGCAACGGCGGAAAGGTCATGGACGGGTCGACCCGCTTCCCGAGCGGCCTGAAGCTTCCCAACATGGTCACCGTAGGCGCGCTCGACCCCGACGGCAAGACCGCTGATTACGCGGACAAGGCCAGCGACAACTACGAGATCACGCTCGGGGCCCCAGGCACCGGCGCCGTCGTGGGGCTCGACGCCAAAGGCGGTCCCGTGCAGCAGGACGGCTCGAGCTTCGCCGCGCCACAGGTGGCCGCAGCAGCCGCCATCCTCAAGTCGCTCAACCCGAAGCTCACCGCAGGCGAGATCAAGCAGATCCTCGTCGAAACGGCACGCCCCGGCGTGCCGACTGAGTCGGACGACCCGAACGCCCAGTCCACCCTCGTGAACAAAGATGAGATGGGCGCGGGCATCCTCGCCGTCGACGAAGCCGTGCTGAAGGTCATCAACGACATGCGGTCCGCGAAAGGGCTCGCGCCGCTCACGCCGGAGGCGCTCGAGAAGATGGGCGTCGTCGATGCCGTGGCGATCACCGGCAAGCCGGGCGAGTACACCGTCAAGGGCATCGTCCAGGCCGCCGGCGAGAAGGGCGTGTCGCTCAAGATCGAGGTCGTCGCGGAGCAGAGCTCGATCGGCGGCAAGACCGAGCAGCGGGTGGATGCACCCGGGGAGGCGCAGTGGAGCGTGACGCTGCCCAAGGACGAAGGCACGATCAAGGTCACGCGGCTCGACAACGGCGCTGCGAGCGTCATCACCATCGAGCGGATCGACATCAACGGCACCTGGACCGGGACCTACACCATCACCGACCTCACCATCACCGACCAGGAGGCCGCGAAGGAGCAGGGCTGTGCGCTCGCATTGACGCAGCAGATAGTCGGCAAGCCGCTGCCTATGACGCTCGTCTTCACGGTGGACGAGAGCGGGTATGGGACTGCCGTGATGACCGTCGACACCTCATCGCTCGGAGAGATGTCCGGTGACGATGAGCCGCAGACGCTCGATGTGCAGTACGCAGGCAACACGGTCATGATGACGACCGCGGACGGCAAGACGACGCTGCCAGCGACGGTATCGCGCTCCGGCTCGATGCTCTACCTGAAAGGCTCTCTATCGGGCAAGGGCAAGGGTTACACCTGGGCCTTTGCGATCAGCGCGTCGAAGCCCGACACGAAGCAGTGATGGGAGTCTGAAGCGTGCATCCGGTCCTGCTGGAACTGACTGTCGGCGGGACTCGGGTCGCGGTGCGCTCCTATGGCGTGTTCTACACGCTCGCGTGGATCGCCGCTCCGGCGCTCGCGGCGTGGGCGGCGTCGCGCGCGGGTGCGCCGTGGCGCCGGGCGCTTACCGTGTACGCGCTTGCGCTCGCGACGGGCATCGTCGGTGCGCGCACGCTCGATTTGTTCGTCGCCTGGCGCTACTACGCAGAGGATCCGGGCCGCATCTGGTCGGCATCGTTCGCCGGGTTCTCGCTGTACGGCGGGCTCGGCGTTGCGGCCGTCGCGGGGCTCGCGCTCGCCAGGGCGCTGGCGCTCGACCCGTGGCGGCTCGCCGATGCAGCCGTGCCGGGTCTCGCGGCGGGCATCGTGCTCATGCGCATCGGGTGCTTCCTGAACGGCTGCTGCTTCGGCGTCGAGACGGACGCGCCGTGGGGCGTGACCTTCCCCGCCGGCAGCCCCGCCTGGCGGCACCAGCTGCTCACCGGCTCCGGCGGCCTTTTCGGCACGCTCGTGGGCACCGTCAAGCCGGTGCATCCGACGCAGCTCTACGAAATCGGCGCCGCGCTGCTGCTGACGGCAGCGGCCTTCGCGCTCATCCGGCGCGCGCCCGACGGCATCCGGTTCTTGATCTTCGCGATGGGATTCACTGCCGCGCGCTGGGCGATCTACCCGCTGCGCGCCCGCGTCTCGGTGATCACGGCGCCGGAGTGGTTCTACCCCGCGCTCTACGCGGCGCTGATCGCGGTGCTCGCCGCCCTCGCCGCCATCAGGCTGCGCTCGGCTGCGCGGCCGCAGGCTCCGCCGGACCGAACACCCGGTCCGTCAGCCTGACGTACCACGCCGCCGCCTGCACCTGCACCACGTACGCGAGCGAGAGCACGAGCGCGGACTCGGGCCCGAACTGCGTCACTGCGATTCCAAGCGCGATCGACAGGTTGCGCATGACGGTGCCGTACACGAGCGCGATCGCGTCGCCGCGCGGCAGCAGCGCCTTGCCGACGACCGTGGCGAGCACGAAGTTGAGAGCGTAGAACGCGGCGAGCGGCGCGAGGATGACGAGCAGCGAGTGCGGCGCCGCGGCGATCGCCTTCGCCTTGAGCGCGATGGCGACGAACACGATGCCGAGCACGCCGATCGTCGAGAGCCCAGGCAAGGCCGGGACGACCTGCTCGCGGAAGTACGCCTCGCCGCGCGCTCGCACGACGCCGATGCGGGTGAGCGCGCCCGCGGCCATCGGCAGCGCGACGACGAGCGCCACCGTCTTGAGCACCTCGACGGCGTCCACCGGCACGACCGCGCCTACGAGCGCCTTGAGGTACAGCGGCGCGAGCAGCGAGGCGGCGATGAGACCCACCACGGTCATCTTCACGGCCGCGGCGACGTTGCCTTTCGCGAAGCCCGTCCACGAGATCGTCATGCCGCTCGTCGGGAACAGCCCCGCGAGCACCATGCCCGCGAACAGCGCCGGCTGCTCGCGGAAGAACACAAGCGCGAAGCCCCAGGCGACGAGCGGCAGCACGACGAAGTCCAGCCCCATCGCCATCCAGAACGCCCGCATGTCGCCGCCGTCGAGCACAGCGCGCGGGCGGAAGTTCACGAGCATCGGGTACACCATCACGACCGTGAGCGGGAGCACCCACGGTTTGAGCGCCGATGCGTCAGCCGCGAGACCGTACGCGAATCCCGCAGCCATGGCCGCAGGGATGAGCACGATGAGGCGCTTGGATGCGCCGTTGAGTACGCGTTTGAGAGCGTTCACGAGAACCTCCATGACCGGTCGGGCACTGTATACCCATAGGGGTATTATGCGCGCGCTGCCTGCACTGGTCAACGGCGCATGCTGGCAGCGCCTGAACAGGCGGTGGGTATACTGGCCATACGGGGCGATCCAGGGGAGGACGCGATGCGCCGGTTCGGGTTGGCGCTCCTTGCTCTCGCGCTTGCCGCAAGCGCGTCTGCGTGCACGTTGCGGGGATGCGCGAAGGGCGACGGCGAGGGAGGCCGCGCAGAGACGACCGTCGAGCTGCGCGGGTCAGAACCGGTCCGGTTCGAGCACGGCGGCGAGCAGCACACGGCACGCCTGCTTCGCGTGGCAGGCGCGTCCGCGGAAGTGGAAATCGCGTCGTCGCCCGCGGTCCTCGTCCTCACGGAGGGGGATCCTGTCGAGGCTGACCTCGACGCAGACTCGCTCCCCGAGACCGCCGTCGAGGCCGCTTCAGTCGAACCCGAGCGCGTGACGCTCCGCATCGCACCGCTGCCGACGCAGGCCTACGACGAGAGCGGCTTCGAGACGACAGGCGGCGTGGCGCCTGCCGGGATTCACGACTGGCAAATGATCGACTCGGCGGCGGTGCCGCTGGACGACGGCGGCGTGCTGCTGGTGTACGCGGGCGGTCCGGGGCGATCGATCTTCTGGGAGCGGTACAGCGCCGACGGAACGCAGTCACGCGCCCCGCGTTTCGAGGGCGGACGGCTTCACTGGCCGCGGCTGAACGCCGGCCAGGGCGACGTGGGCGACTCCATCGACGCCGTTCGTGTCGGCGATGCGCTCGTCATCTCGTTCGGCTCAGGCAAAGCGATATGGCTCGCACGCTACAGCTTGGAGACGCTCGCGCCTCAAGGTCCGCCTGTCTTCGCTTCGTATGCTCGGATAAGCAAGAGTCTCGCGAGCGACGGAACCCAACGGATCTGGCTCGTTGGGACGATGTCGACGGGCGCGGACCGGAACACGGGACCGGCCGTGAGCGTGACTGAGTTCGCAAACGGCATGCCCCCGCTGATGCGCACCGCATACGCGGTGACGGCGCCGCCCCATGGGTACCGTGACACTCCGTGCGACCTCGCGTACGACGCAAGCATCAGCCGTCTCGCTGTCCTGTACGCCCGTGTGTCGCGCACGAACTCGAACGACGCCGCGCTGCGCGCCGCGATCGTCGACCCGAAAGCCGGCCGGACGCTTCACGACGTCGAGATCTCGCGGCTCGACATCGACGAAGGCGTCGGGTCGTTTCCTTCGATAGGAGCCGATGGCGGGACCGCCCTCGTGTTCTGGCTGGCGGGCGGCCGGCAGATACAGCATCTGGCGAGAGTCGACCTCTCCCGCGGATCGGCCCGCGAGGTCTGGAGCGGCACAGGCGTGGATCCAGGCCCGCTGCGCGGCTTCATCGACGACGCAGACACTGACTTCGTCGTGTTCGGCGGCGGCCTCGCGCTGCTGTATCCGGACCGCTCCATCGGCGGCATCGAGAATCCGCTCGCGGACCGGTTCGCCCTGCAGCCGATGGGCGCGGACGGACCGCGAGGCGAGCGGGTGCTGCTCGACGGCGGCCAGCCGGTGCTGCCGGACGTCCTGTTCGACCCGCCTTCGGTCTCCGCGAACCCCATCAAGGCCGTGTGCGGCTCGCCGTGCCTGCTGACCGGCGCGGTGACAAACCGAGGCCTCCGTGACGCTCGTGGCGTCCGGCTCGCGGTGACCATCGACGGCGCCGCGATCGGGACGCTCGATCTGGGCACCGTGAAGGCCGGCGACACGGTGACGTTCGCGAAGGTCTGGGACGTGCCGCCGGACCTCGAGAAGGAAGAGGTCGAGGCGCGGTGCGCGCTGTCGTGCGACGCGCTGCAGTACACCACCGGGAACGACTCGTGCGCGTCCCGCGTGGAGGTGCGGCAGAAGGGCGTCGTGCAGGGACGCGTGACGAACGCGTCCGGGCTTGAAGACCGCACCTTCTGGGCGCCTGGGCTTGCGGGCGTGGCGGTGAGCTTCGGCGGCAAGACGGTGCTGACGGACGCCGCCGGGTTCTTCGCGATCGAGGAGGTCGAGTTCGGGCGCGGCACGCTCACCACCACGAAGGATGGCTTCAACCCGGTGTCGCTCGAAGTCGAGACGAGCCGGACGAAGCCGATCGCCTCGGTCGGCATCCGGATGGACGACCACGGCAAGCTCGCCATCAGGGTTGTCGACGAGGCAGGAAAGCCGCTTTCGGACGTGCGCGCGCTTCTGGTCGACCACGCGGTGCTCAGGACGACCGGTGCGGACGGCACGCTCCTGCTCGACGCGCCGAAGGGCCGCTACCGCATCGCGTTCCACAAACCGGGCTACCGCAGGGTGCCGCCGCAGACCTTCGAGGTCATGCTCGGGCAGGAGCGAAGCGCCACCGTGACGATGGAGGAGGCCTCGACCGGCTCGATCGCGGGCTTGGTGGTCGCACGCAGCGGGGCGGGGGTGGCAGGCGCTCGCGTGACCGTGCGCAACGCCAAGGGCGACACGGTCGCGCAGCTGACGACGGACGCCGAGGGGCGGTTCGCGACCGGCGAGCTGCCCGTCAAGCCGTCCGCCCACTACACGGTCACGGCGTCAGGCAACGGCCTCGAGGTGACGGAGGGTGTGGCACTGGTCGGCGGTGAGGCGGTGCCGCTTGTCGTCGAGCTGGTGCCCGATCGCGGCACGCTGAGAGAACGAGCAGCAACTGAGGGGTACACGTCGTGGATGATCAAGGCAGGGTGGCCCGGATTCCTCGACGTGGGCGGCCAGACGATCTACGTCTGGTTCGGCAACTACGCCATCCGGGTCTCGGCCCGGTACTGGGACGGCAACCGCGACCTCGACGCGGTGTCCGTCTCGACGTGGGGCGGCACTTACGAGACGCACGTGACGAAAGGCGAGATCGAGTTCGACGTGAGCGGCGATGACCTGATCGGCGGCAAACCCAAACCGCTGCCGACGCGCATGGGAAAGGCCACGGACGCCGCCGACCTGACATGGTGGAAACGCGCCGGCAAGGCTGCCTGGGGCTTCTACCAAGAACACGAGGATGCCTTCAAGCTCGGGAAGGAAGTCGTGTTCGGCGCCAAGAAGGTCTATGACGCGTGGACCGACGACGACGAGTGGATCGTGCTCGGACAAGGCCCGGCTTTGCTCACGTGGAAGCAAGCGCTCGACGACTTCGACATGTCGCCCGAACTCGATTGGCGGCACCCGATCGACTCCGCGAAGAGCATCAAGAAGGCGATCCCGACGAGCTTTGCCATCCCGATCGTCATCGGCGGCTCGAGCGTCCAGGACACCGCGGTGCGCGTGGACGGCATCGATGTCGTGGACGCCGAGACGGGCGACGTGCTCCTGCGCGACCGGCGCCAGTGGTACGACGATGACGACCCGGACGAGGACGGTTGCACGACGAAGCACCTGCTCGCGGACCGACAGGGCATCGCCACCGACCGGGTGCGGGTGCTCGTGTGGGTGACCGTCCAGAAGCGCTGGAACGGCGACCTTCAAGGGACCGGCTTCGATCAGCGACAGAAGCAGGTGGTCGTGTTCGACCCGGGGCGCGGCACGATGTCAGCGTACGTCGCCCCGGGCGACACGTACCTCGACCCAGCGTGGTGGACGACTGAGCGCATCAAGAATCTGGTGGGCGACTGACAGCATGGTTGCGACGGGCTGCACGCTACTCGCTGGCGGCCCGTCATGAACCCTACTGCGCAATCTCGCAGACGCGGACGAACGTCGTGCCCTTGCCGCCGGGTTCAGCGCTCTTCCGCGTCATGACGAACCTTTTCTCGTCGAACCCCTGCCACATCCACAGCTGCCACGCGCCGTCCTTGTCGGCGTCGGACTCGGCGATCGTGAAGACCTCCCCCGTTCGCGGGTCGTAGCCGCGGATACGCTGCATGAGCCGCGGCGTGCCGCCGGGTCCTGCGTCGCGCGAGAGCGTCTCGTACACCACATACGGCCCGACAAGCACCGGATCCATGCCCCGCGTGTCGAGCTGACGCCCTCCGCCCGTGCCCGTAGCGACGAGCAGCATCGTCTCGTCGGTTTCGGCATTCGGCATGACCGCCCACGCCGCCAAGCCGCCATGCACCTTCGGCAGGTGCGACACCTCCGCTTCGCCGTTACGCAAGTCGAGCGAGCGCTCCACGGCGCCGCTCTTCGGATCCACCACGTGCAGCACCTCGCTCTTCGAGTCCTTCGACGGCAGCTCGCACACGAGCAGCTTCCCTTCGCTTTCAGACATCGACGCGACGTTGTGCTTCGACTCGAACACGGTCCGCACCGGGTCGTTCGGCAGTCTGAGAGCGTTGATCCGCGCCCCACGGACGCTGCCTTCCTGCTTCGGGTTCGGCGCGCTGTTCGTCATCCAGAACACCTCGTCACCGAGCACCACGAACATCGGCCGGCTCTGTATCGAGACGACGCTCTCTGCCACGAGCACCGGCTCGCCGAGCTTCAGGCTCTTTGCATCGACCGGCGCCGCGTACAGCTTCCAGTCGCAGTCGAGCGGCTCTTCAGCCTCGTCTCCGCGCAGCTCCTCCCACACGACCCACGAATCCGAGCACCGCAGGCCGAGCACGCCGTAGCGCTCTTCCCAGCCCACGGCGTGCGGGCGCCCCACGGCGTGCCGCCCGGTCTCGAGGTCCATAAGCACGATCGGCGCGTCGCCGTAAACGGTGGCATCGGGTCCGGCGAACGCCGCGATGCGCGTACCGACGCCTCCCAGCTTGTGCAGCCCTGGCAGCCGAAACTCCTTGAACCGCATCGGCGGCGGCGCGACCTCAGAAGCGGCGATGGATCGCACAGCCGTCACGGGCGCTTCCGCCGATGCTTCGGCGCTCACCCCAGCCGTACGGCCGCCTCCCGAGCCCGTCTGGGCTCCCGACGCGCACCCCCCGGCGCACCCCGCGACAAGCGCCACGGCCACCGCGGCCTCCAAAGCGCGGACAGCTCGCTCCGGGTAGAACCAGCCGGCCCCACGTGATCTCCTCATGCTCTCTCCCCTCTGTTTCGAGGGCGGGTCGCGGATGACCGCGACCCGCCCGGACCCCCTCAGTACACGATCGCGTGCCTCGGGTGCAGCATGATGCCGCCCGCCACGACGCTCCTCAGATAGGTCTTGTGGCCGTAGGTGTCGCCGCCGCCTCGGAAGTACCTCTCATCGTACGGGTCGTTCAGCCGCACGATGTAGGTCCGCCAGTCGAACGCCTCGAGCGGCACGATGTGGCCGGCATGGTCGTACAGGTAGTTCGGCCAGTCGCTGGCGTCGATCCGCACGTCGATGGCAGCCGGGTTGCCCCGGACCAGGAGGCCGTAGCAGACCCGCTCGTACACGTCAGAGTAGCTCGCGCATGTGACGTACGTGTACGGCCGCTTCGTGTAGTAACGCAACACATCATCCACGAGCGAGAAGTCCGTTCCGCTCGTGGTCGTGCCGAGGCGGTTCGCGATCTCGTCCTGCGACGGGCACTCGCCCCAGTAGTCGGCCAGGATCTGCACGGTCGCCGGGCCGCAGTAGTAGTTCGTCTCCTGACGGTGGCTCGGGGTGTAGAAGTACTTGTACGGGACGTCGACCGCAGTCGGCCGGAACGCCGTGCCCGTCTTCGACCCGCCTCGGCGAAGCCACGCCTGATACTGCTGCTCGATGCGCACGTCTTCTGCGCTCTGGACGTTCTTGGTGTCAGTGCGGCCGTCGCCGGTGTCGGCCAGCGCCGCCGCCGGATGCAACACGACAGCGAGCGCGACGAGCGCCGCGCAGGCCCCTCTCGTGATCTTCATGGTCGTCCCCCTTCGGACTCGGTACGTGCATTCCCGAGGTGTCGCCGACGAGGAGCGCCCGGCTCGCTCGAGGGCCCGTCGAGGTTCCCCTGCGCTCGGCACGCCCCTCGCGCGCACCGAGCCCGCACGCACCGTAGCGCACAGACCTAAACGGGGGCTTGCCGCGGCTTTTCCGCGGTTCTGCCGCCCCGGGTTCATCGCTTGCCGCAGCTTTGCCGCGCTTGCTGCGCCCGGCCGGCCTCCGGCTCCGCTCAGCCGTCCGCGCGCGCCCCCAGCGCGTCCGCGACCGCCGCGTCCAGATCCGGCCACCGCAACGCATAGCCGCTGGCCAGAAGCTTGTCGATGCTCACCCGCTGGCTCGCCCCGAGCGCGTCGGCGAACTCGCCGAACGCGAGCCGCACGGCGAGAAGCGGCGTCGGGAACCACGACGGGCGGCGCAGCGCGCGGCCGATCGCTCGCGCCACGTCGCGCTGGCGCGCCGACCCCGCGCACGCGTTGAGCGGGCCCGTGACGTCCGCGTGCTCGAGCGCGTGCGCGTAGATGCCCGCGATGTCGTCGAGGTGCACCCACGGCATCCACTGGCGGCCCGAGCCGAGCGGGCCCCCGGCGAACAGCCGGAACGGCAGCGCCATCAGCGGCAGCGAACCGCCGCCCGGGGCGAAGACGATGCCGGTCCGCATCGGCACGACGCGAACGCCGAGGCCTTCGGCCGCCAGCGCCGCAGCCTCCCACTCCGCCGCGAGCTGCGCGAGCCAGTCCTGGCCAGGCGGCTCGACTTCGGTCAGCACGTCGTCGCCGCGGTCGCCGTAGTACCCGGCCCCGGAGGCGTTCAGGAGCACGCCCGGCCGCTCGCCTTGCGGGATCGCCGCGAGCCCTTCCACAAGCGCGCGCGTGAGGTCGACCCGGCTTTCGCGGATCAGCCGCTTGCGCTTCGCCGTCCATCGCGCGCCGATGGTCGCGCCGGCCAGGTTGACGACGGCGTCAGCGCCGGCGAGAGCTTCCGCCCACGAGCGGGCGTCGAGCGGGTCGACTGCAACCACGGTTCCACCTGCGCCGCCACGCGTCCGCGCCGCCGACTGCGGTCTTGCGGCGACGACCGCATCGTGCCCGCTCGCCGCCAGTCGGGCGAGCAGCCTCTGCCCGATGAACCCCGTGCCGCCTGCCACCACGACCCGCATACTGCCACCGCCCTTCCAGGCCGCTCGACGCTTGCCCGGTTGATACCCTCCGCCGCGCGGTCCTCGGCGCATGTCAGCGGCGTATGGTATGAAGGTGCATGAACCGACATCTGGGGGAGACCATGCGCAAACGACAGACACCCGCACAGCCCACGGCCGAGACCGGCGCATCGAGCGAAGAGCAGCTTCAAACCCTGAGCCACGCCATGGTCGAGCGGTTGCTGGACGCTGCCGAGCACGACCCGGAGTGGCGCCGCGCCTTCGAGCATGCGCTCGGCCGCCAGAAGCTGCACCGTGGAAGCGTCCCCAACCAGGTCTGGCGGCCCAAGTCGATGCTGCGCAACCGCTTCATCGCGGAGTGCGAGAGCAACGGCGCGGTGCACCTGCTCGCACGGTCGTGCCCGCCGGTCGTCCAGACGCTGAAGCCGGGGCGGCCGATAGGCACCGGCGACATCAAGCGCCTGATCGCCCAGCACGGCCCGATCGCCGCCTACCTGTGCGTCGTCGAAGCGCAGAAGCTCGGGCTGCTGAAGAGCAAGAAGGCGTCGTCGTTGGGGATCAAGGCGTTCGTCGAGGAGATGCAGCGCCTCGACGACCAACAGGCTGCAGCCGCCGAGACGCCTTCGGCGGCCGAGCCTGCGCCGCACCGCGCCGCACCTTCGGCGGACCAGGAGCTCCGTCGCGCGCGGCACGACAAGAAGCTCGTCGAACGCGACCTCAAGGAGGCCAAGAAGCAGATCGCGCGGCTGACCCAGCGCAACCAAGAGTTGAAAGCGCAGCTCGACCGCACGGAACGCGAGCTGGCCGCAGCCCTCGCAAGCCACGCAAGCGCCGCAACCGCTCGCGAAGACCACGCGCGAGAGTCGGCCAGCCTCAAAGAGCAGGTCGAAGAGCTCAAGAAGGCCAAGCTCACGCTGGAGCGCCGCCTCGAGGAGCAGCGGCAGTCGTGGCTGGAGGAGCGCGAGGCGCTGCTGCAGCGGCTTGCCGCCGCGGAGGACGCGGCACGCGCGACCGACGCTCGCGCCGCAGCCCTCCAGCGGCAGCTCGACGAGGAGCGCCGTCAACGCGCGCAGGTCGAAGCGCTCGTCGAGGAGACCGGGCTTGCCCGCCTGCTCGAAGGGCTCGGGGAGCTCGAAGGCGTCATCGCCGCGCTGGAGACCTTCCGCTCAGGCATCGCCGCGTACCATGAGCGGCGCGCCGCCGAAGAGCAGCGCCGGCTCTCGGAGCTCGAGGAGCTGCAGCGCCGGTCCGCCGAAGCGGAAGCGGCACGCCAGAAGCAGGCGGAGATGGAGGCGGCGTGGCGGGAGCGCGAGCTCGAACGGCTCGCCAACCTCGAGCGCGCCATCTTCGGAAGCCCCGCGCCCGACACCGTCATCATCGACGGCCACAACGCCGTCATCCGCGCGTTCGGCAGGGAGCGCGAGCGCGAGATGCGGCCGCGGTTCACCGAGGCCGTCCGCCGTATGGCCGACCGGTTGGCGCAGACCGCCCCGCACGCGAGAATCGTGCTGTGCTTCGACACGACGACGCACGACAACGAGACCATCGAGGCGAGCAACCTCGTGATCCGCTACTGCGCCAAGAACCGCGGAGGTGCGGACGAGGCCATCCGCGACCTCGTCGAGTCCGCCAACCCCGACGCCCGGTGCCTGGTCGTCAGCACCGACTACAAGCACGTGTGGACCGACGCCCTCCGTGCTCGCTCGGAGTACGACTCCCGAGTGTCCGTGGTCGAGGCCGAGCCGCTGCTCGACTACCTCGCGGCGCTCGAGCAGCTCGTGCCGGTGAAGCCCTGAGCGTCACATCTTCGGGAACTCGTCCTCGGTGACGTCCTCCGTCGGGCTGCCGCCGGACGAGCTGCCGAAGGTCAGCGTCACCTGGGTGTACACGCTTCGCGAGCTCGAGAACTTGTCAGTGCCCTCGAAGCGGCCGTCCCACCGGTCGGTCTCGAACTCCTTGCACGTCGGGCACCAGTCGCTGCCGAAGCTGTAGTAGATCTGGTAGGTCCCGTCCTTGATGCCCGAGATGGTGTGCGAGCTCTTCGAGCGCAGGTACACCGCGAGCAGCGCCGGCTTGCCGTCGCCCGGCTGCGACAGCACGACGAGCACGTCCGTCGGCCTGTTGTTGACCATCTTCAGACGATTGCGCCCGCCCTTGAGCTTGTTCACGATCACGATGCCGTGAGCGGGCCGCGCAACCGCGTGCACGGCGAATCCCGCTTTGACACCGTTGGCCGTGAGCACGTGATTGCCGACGCCAGGCACGGCGAACTCGAACGCCACGTCGTTCTTCGAGCCGCCAAGCACCGTGACCGAATCGCTGCCGAGCGTCTTTCCGTCGAGCGCGAACTCGACCTCGAAATCCCCGTCTGCCTCACCGGCGTTCTCGACGGTGGCGACGCAGAAGCCGCTCTCGTCGATACCGGCGTGCAGGACCTTCGGTTGAGCCGCGACCGCGGCGATCTCGAACACCGCAGGTTCGAGCACGTGCAGCTTCTCTGCGATGTCGAACCCGCGCGCCATCAGCACGTAGTCCCCTGGCTCTGCGTCGAGCGTGAAGTCGATCTCAGCGTCTTTTTGCGCGCCCGGTTCAACGGTGACTTGAGCGCTCCCCACTTCCTGGCCGTCCACGACGAGCACGATCTCGCGGCTCCCGGCGCGCTTGCCCTCGTTCGTGACCGTGACGACCGCCTTCGCCTGCTCGCCTTGCTCGACCGCTCCGTCGGTCACGAGACGCGTGACCTTGAGCTGCGGGCGCGTCAGGAACAACGCCGCCGCAACAAGGACGACGAGAGCCGCGATCGCTGCCGCCGCGATCGTCAACCCTCGCTTGCCCGTGCCGCCTGCCGGCTGCGACGTCGCCGGAACGGCGACCGGCGTCGCGGCGCCGACAGGAGCCTCCTGCGAGCCGGCAGGCGCCTGCGCCTCCGCGGCCGCCGCTTCCGGTGCGGCCGCAGGCGCGCCGCCGCCCTCCGCCACCTCATAGATGCCTTCGATGTCGGTCGCCGGATGCCCGCACGTCCCGCTGCCGTCCTCGAGGAGCCAGACGTTCGTGCCGCACGACCTGCAGAACCCCGCTCGGGCCATCGGCCCCACCCCCTTGAAGCCGGCGCGGCGCCCTCGTACGCCGCGCGCTACTTCGCTTGTAGCACAACAGCGCGCGACGGCGGAAGAACCCCGCCCGCGCTTCTCTCCTCCCCCGCGCAGCCTGGCTTGCCCCTCGCCTATCGCCGCCCTCCCGTCCGTGCTACGCTGTCTTCGCGCCCATCGTCCGGAAGGAGGGCCCCATGGCTCTCGCGCCGCGCTCGTCCGCTCGTCATGCCCCCGTCGGCCGCGCTGCAACGCTCGCCCTCCTGACGCTCTCGCTCCTCGCGACGGCCGCCCTCGCCCTCGCCGGCTGCGGCGGCGGCTCGAGCGGGTCCGGCACGCCCGGCCAAAGCGCCGGCGGATCCTCCGGCGCGCAGGAAATCGCCTCGGCCGCCGACCTCGCGGCCGCCCTCAAGCGCGACCACGGCGACGCCGACTGGTACGCGGACGTCACCGATGTCGCCGACACGACCGTGCTCGGCGCGCCCGCGATGGTCATCCGCACGCCGTGGAAGCTCGTCGGCGAGACGGACCCCGCCGTCTTCGACGCGGTGAACGCCAAGGAGCAAGCGCTCAGCGAGGCCCTCGGCGCCTACGACTACGCGAACACCGTCAACCTCATCGTCCTGCGAGTGGACGGCACGCTGCAGCACGCCGGCGGCGAGGGGGTGGACGCGCGCCCGTTCGCCGAGGCGTTCGACCTCCCGCCCGCGCCGACAAAGCCCGCCGAGCTCAAGCAATGGCTCGAGAAGGTCTACGGGCCAGGCGGCATCGTGAAGCTCGGCCCGGACGAGGACTGGTACGGCTCCATCAAGAGCGTGAAGCCGGGCGAGTCCGTGAGCGCCGCCGCCATCGTCGAGACCAGCCTGCCCACCGCGACCGACCCCCGGTTCTCGATGGTCCAGCTGGCGGTCTCGAGCAGCAGCACGCCGATGCTCCAGCAAGGCATCTGGATCAGCGCGCTCGACGGCACCGGGGCTTCGATGGGCGGCGGGGGCGGAAGCCCGCTCCTCTACCCCGCGCCGTAGAGCCGTTCGCACTCCGCGACGTAGACGCGAAGCGCCTCCGGCAGCGCCTCGACCGGCCCCGCGGCCGGCATCGGCGCCGAGTTGTAGGTGTCGACGAAGAGCACGCTCGCGCCCGCGAGCGCACCTGACGCCGCGTCGGCAGCAAGCGCGGCGAGCGCCTTGCCAGTGTAGGTCGTCTCGAGCGCAAGCCCGTGCGCGCGGGCCAGCTCGACCGCCGCGCGCGTCACGGGCGTGACGACGCCGTACCCTGGCTCGAACCAGTCGTCGCGCAGCGCGAGCGCAAGCCCGTCCGGCTCCACAGCGGGGAAGCCCTCGCTCGCCGTCCGCAGCAGCTCGACCGTCTCGCCCGCGAGCGCGCGCATGCGCGAGGCGTTCGCGACCTCCGCCGGCGTCACGCGCACCGCCACCACCCGCGTCGGCCAGCCGAGCGCCGCGAACCCGACCGCCAGCCCCACCGCCGTCCCGAGCGTCCCGCCCGCGACGTACACGACGTCCGGGCGTGGCGCTACGCCCGCCTCGACCTGCCGAGCGACCTCCGCCGCCGCCTCCACGTACCCCAGCACGCCGAGCGGCGCGCTGCCGCCCATCGGGATCACGAGCGGCTCGACGCCGTCCCGCTCCGCAAGCTCCGCCGCCACCCGCTCGCCGAGCGCCTCGCTGTCCCACCCCTCCGCCAGGTGGATCCGCGTCCCCAGCCCCGCATGCGCGAGCAGCGTGGCGCGCGCGAACGGCCCGGGCGCCTGCGGCGAGAGCACCGCGTGCGGCTCGAGCCCGAGAGCGCGCGCGTGCAGAGCCGTGGCGAGCGCGTGGTTCGAGCCGTACGCCCCGAACGTCACCACCGCCCGCCGGCCCTCGGCGAGCGCCTGCCCGAGCAAGAAGTCGAGCTTGCGCACCTTGTTGCCGCCGTAGCGTGGGCTCGTGCGGTCGTCGCGCTTGACGGCGAGCGCAGAAAGCCCGAGCTCGGCCGCGAGCCCCGGGGCGGGCTCGAGCGGCGTCGGCAGCTGTGCGATGCCCCCGCGCGGGAACGGCGCGAGCGCCTCGATGATGGCGGCGGCGTCCATGGCGCCATGCTACCGCATGTTTGCGCGACCGGCCGCGCACGGAGACAATCGTCGCAGCCGGCAATGGAGGCGTATGGACGCTCGCGTTCCTCAACTCGTCGCGCTCGACATCGAAGTAGAGGCGTGCGCGCCGTCCCGGTTCCCATACGGGGCCAGCTTCTGGGCGTACGCCGCGTTCCTGCGCGAGGTCGCCGCACTGGACCCTGATGCCGCTTCCCGGGCCCACGGCGCCCCGGGGCAAGACAAGGAAGCGCTTCTCACCATATCCGGATTGCTCAAGAACGGCGTTGCACCGCTGAGCACGGTCGAGCTCGAGCCGGGCGAGCGGGCGACGGTGCGAGTTTCGGCTGCCGGCGAGCGGTTGGTCATCGCCGTAGCGAAGGCGCTCGACCCGTCGCGCCTCCCGGGCACTTTGAACATCGGGCCGAACCAGGTGCGCATCACCGAGGCACGGCTTGCAGCCGTCGGCGCGCCCAACCCCGCTTCTCTCGACGATCTGCTCGAGGCAGGCGCTTCTGCGAGCGGGCCGCTGCGCCTGAGGTTCCCCAGCCCTACGACGTTCGAGCGTAAGCATCTTTGGCTCGCGATCCCGTCGCCGGACGTCGTGTTCGGACGTTCCGGACAGCTCCCCACCGGCCTGCTCCGCTATTGGCGGATGCTAGGCGGCGACGCTCTGGAATCGTTCTCGTCGTCTCACGTCGGCGCTGTGCCGCTGTGGCTGGAGCCGTGCACCGCGCGGCTGCTATTCGACGGCGGAAAGGAGTGGTCGGCTCCAGCCTTCGTGGGCGAGTGCGAGTACACGGCGCATCCGGACGAGCAGCCCGCACTGCATACCTTAGGGCTTCTCGCTCAGTTCACCGGCATAGGTCAGCGCGTCGCATTCGGTATGGGGCGGGTTGAACGCGTCGATCCCATCAGCTGAGCGCCCCGAGATGCACGCACCCGGTTGATGCCGCATCCTCGCTGCTCAGACGGGGTGCGGCTGTTTGCGTGCATCTCCTGGAACGGCCTTCTGAGCACAAGATGCACGCGAAGCGGAAAAGCGCAGGTAAGGCTAGGTGAATGACAGCGATTGCGCCCGAAAACGGTCCGATTTCCGGCCTGTCGGACGCCCCCGGATCGGAGATGCACGCAAACCGTCTTGTTTGCGCAGGTAGAATGGTGCAAAATCGCGGTAGAGGCTCAGATGAGCTTCGACGGCTCAGCCGATTGAAACCCGTCGTCGCCGCCGAACGCGTGCGTGTCGAACAGGTAGGGCTCAGATGAGCTTCGACGGCTCAGCCGATTGAAACCGACACACATACATTCTCTGGATCCCACGTGCGACGGAACCACGAATGAGGCTCAGATGAGCTTCGACGGCTCAGCCGATTGAAACCTTGTCCTCGAAGGTCGGGCGCGCTGGATCGAACCTGCGACGGGGCTCAGATGAGCTTCGACGGCTCAGCCGATTGAAACCCGACCAATTCTCTTTCGAGGTCGGCTCGCGAGTTGAGGCTCAGATGAGCTTCGACGGCTCAGCCGATTGAAACGTCGCGCAACGCCGCGTCACCTAAGACATCGCGTCACAGGGCTCAGATGAGCTTCGACGGCTCAGCCGATTGAAACTCTTCTTGAGCGGCTTCGTAACAGAAGTCACACATCCATTGGCTCAGATGAGCTTCGACGGCTCAGCCGATTGAAACCTGACAGTCCGGACGAACGTCTCGTCCAGACGATTGACGAGGAGGCTCAGATGAGCTTCGACGGCTCAGCCGATTGAAACTTCAAGCAGAGGAGCAGCGCGCACAGGCCGAAACGGTCTTTGGCTCA
>DYEA01000015.1 GCA_020725885.1 Slackia sp.
AACGTCGGCATCTCGGTGTCCCGGGTCGGCGGCAACGCGCAGATCAAGGCGATGAAGCAGGTCGCCGGCTCGCTCCGCCTCGACCTCGCGCAGTACCGCGAGCTGCAGGCGTTCGCGCAGTTCGGCTCCGACCTCGACAAGGCGACGCAGGCGACGCTCGCTCGAGGCGCCCGCCTCGTCGAGCTGCTCAAGCAGGGCAGGTACGTGCCGATGGCGGTCGAGGACCAGGTCATGGCGATCTTCGCCGGCACCAAGGGCTACCTCGACGGCATCGAGGTGGGCGACGTGCAGCGCTTCCGCGAGGAGTTCCTGCAGTTCGTGCACAGCGCGTATCCGGAGATCCCGCAGGCGATCGCGACCGAGAAGGTGCTGTCCGACGAGACGGCGGCCAAGCTGTCTGCCGCTCTCGAGGAGTTCGTCGCGCAGTTCACCGGCGCACAGGAGAGCTAGATGCCGAGCCTTCGCGACATCAAGCGGCGCATCTCCTCGGTGCAGAGCACCAGGCAGATCACGCGCACCATGGAGATGGTGGCGACCGCGAAGATCAAGAAGGCCCAGGAGCGGATCGAGTCGGCGCGCCCGTACGCGCTGTCGATGATGGAGGTGCTCGGCAACGTCGCGCGCTACGTGCAGGGCGCGACGCACCCGCTGCTCGAGGAGCATCCTGAGCGCAAGCGGGTAGCCATCATCACGCTCACTTCGGACCGCGGTCTGTGCGGCGCCTTCAACGCCAACATCCTGCGGCTCACCGAAGGTCTTGTGCGGGATGCGGAACAGCAGGGCGCTGAGGCGGAGATCATCGCCGTCGGCAAGAAAGCGTTGAGCTACCTCAAGTACCGCGGCGTCCAGCCGGTGGCCGAGTACCGCGACATCTCCGACAAACCGACGTTCGCCCACGCCCGCTCGATCGCCGCGCACGTCATCCCGGCGTATGCCGAAGGGCGCATCGACGCTGCGTACGTGGTCTTCAACCGGTTCAAGAACGTCGCCGAGCAGAAGGCCGAGGTGCACCAGCTTCTGCCGATCGAGCGGCGCGTGGTCGAGGAGGAAGAGGACGTCCTCGGACCGAAGCCGGAGTACCTCTTCGAGCCGTCCCCCGCGGCGGTGCTCGAGAAGCTTCTGCCGATGTACGTCGAGACGCTCATCTACCGTGCGCTGCTCGAGAGCGCGGCTTCGGAGCAGGGCGCGCGCCGCGTGGCGATGAAGTCTGCGACGGACAACGCCGGGGAGATCATCACGACGCTCACGCGCAGCTACAACCGCGCGCGCCAGGCGTCGATCACGAACGAGATCGCTGAGATCGTCGGCGGCGCGGCCGCCTTGGAGGAATCGTGATGGCAACTTCGAAGGAGAAAGAAGCGCCTATGAACGTCGGACGAGTCGTTCGCGTCATCGGCCCGGTCATCGACGTGGAGTTCGCGCCGGAGTCGATCCCCGCGATCTACAACGCGCTGAAGATCGACGCCGAGAGCCCGATCGGGCGCGTCAGCCTCGTGGCGGAGGTGCAGCAGCACCTCGAGGGCAACATCGTGCGCGCGGTCGCGATGTCCTCCACGGACGGGCTGACCCGCGGCACCGAGGTCGTCGACACCGGCAAGCCGATGATGATGCCGGTCGGGCCGTCGACCCTCGGCCGCATCTGGAACGTGGTGGGCGAGCCGGTCGACGGCAAGCCGATGCCGGAGGTGGAGGACTGGTACCCCATCCACCGCGAGGCGCCGGAGTACGAGGAGCTCGAGCCGAAGACCGAGATCTTCGAGACCGGCATCAAGGTCATCGACCTGCTCGAGCCGTACATCAAGGGCGGCAAGACCGGCCTGTTCGGCGGCGCGGGCGTCGGCAAGACCGTCATCATCATGGAGCTCATCAACAACCTCGCCCAGGAGCACGGCGGCACGTCGGTGTTCACGGGCGTGGGCGAGCGCACCCGTGAGGGCACGGACCTCTACAACGAGATGTCCGAGTCCGGCGTCATCAACAAGGCGTGCCTCGTGTACGGCCAGATGAACGAGCCGCCGGGAGCGCGTCTGCGGGTCGGACTTGCCGGTCTGACGGCGGCCGAGTACTTCCGCGACCAGGGCCAGGACGTGCTCCTGTTCATCGACAACATCTTCCGCTTCACGCAGGCGGGCTCCGAGGTCTCCGCGCTGCTCGGCCGCATGCCGAGCGCCGTTGGCTACCAGCCGACGCTCGCGACCGAGATGGGCGAGCTGCAGGAGCGCATCACCTCGACCAAGAAGGGCTCGATCACGTCGGTGCAGGCCATCTACGTGCCTGCCGACGACCTGACCGACCCGGCGCCGGCGACGGCGTTCACGCACCTGGATGCGACGACGGTCCTCTCGCGCTCGATCGCCGAGCTCGGCATCTACCCGGCGGTCGACCCGCTGGCGTCGACCTCGCGCGCCCTCGATCCCGAGATCGTCGGCGAGGAGCACTATCGCGTCGCGCGTGCCGTCCAGGCGGTGCTGCAGCGGTACAAGGACCTCCAGGACATCATCGCCATCCTCGGCATGGACGAGCTGTCCGAAGAGGACAAGCTCATCGTGGCGCGCGCCCGCAAGATCCAGCAGTTCCTCTCGCAGCCGTTCCACGTCGCGGAGCAGTTCACGGGCATGAAGGGCAAGTACGTCAAGCTCGAGGACACGATCCGCGGCTTCGACATGATCGTGAAGGGCGAGTGCGACGACCTGCCCGAGCAGGCGTTCCGGTACAAGGGCGGCATCGAGGAAGTCTTCGAGGCTGCCGAGCAGATGAAAGCGGCGGTGTAGGCGGCAGATGGCCAAGACCCTCCTGTGCGAGATCGTCACGCCCGAGCGCATCACGTACCGCAACGAGGTCGAGATGGTCGTGGCGCCGACGCCTGACGGGGAGATCGGCATCCTGCCCCTCCATGCGCCGCTCGTGACGCTGCTCGCACCAGGCGAGCTCAGGGTGCGGTACAACGACGGCAAGGACGTCGAGTGGTTCGCGATCTCGGGCGGCTACCTGCAGGTGCACGAGGACAAAGTGATCGTGCTCGCCGACGACGCGGTTCCGTCGTCGCAGATCGACGTCGAGCGTGCCCGGCAGGCCAAGGCGCTCATCGAGCAGCGCATGGCCGAGCTCAAGGAGCGGCCGGCGGAGGAGCGGGAGGAGATCGCGTCGTGCATCGAGGACCTCGAGTGGTGCGAGGTGCAGCTCAAGGTCGCGGAACGGCGTTCGTGAATGCATGAGCCCTGCGGGCGGGCGGGGCGCCGCTTGCGGCGCCCCGCTTGCGTCTTTGCGCTGGTCGTTGCGGAACGCGCTGCCCAACGGGTACGCTTCAGGACGTCTTCACAGACAGTGTCCGACCTGCAGATCAGGCCGAGGAGCCTTCACCGATGTCTCGTGCTATCCGTATCGTGGGCGGAAGGTCCCTGAGCGGGACGATCGCCGTGAGCGGCGCGAAGAACGCCGTGCTCAAGCACATGGCGGCGGCCATCCTTGCCGACGGGCTGTCTATCATCCACGGCGTGCCGCGCATCGCGGACGTCGAGGTGATGGCGGAGGTGCTCCGGCGCATCGGAGCGGACGTGAGGTTCGACGGGCACACGGCCACCATCGACGCTTCGAGCGTGTCCTCCTACGAAGCCCCGTACGACCTCGTCTCGACGATGCGGGCGTCGATCCTCGTGCTCGGCCCGCTCGTGGCTCGGCTGGGCCGCGCGCGTGTCGCGATGCCTGGTGGCTGCAACATCGGCTCGCGCAAGATCGACCTGCACCTGAAGGGGCTGCAGCAGCTCGGTGCCGAGATACGCGGCGAGCATGGCTACATCGAGGCCTCGGCGCCACGAGGACTCTCAGGAGCGCACATCTTCCTCGACTTCCCGAGCGTCGGGGCGACCGAGAACCTGCTCATGGCAGCGGTCTTGGCACGGGGCACGACCGTCATCGAGAACGCCGCCCGAGAGCCCGAGATCCAGGACCTCGTGCGGTTCTTGCGTGCGATGGGAGCCGACATCGAGGGGTCGGGCACGTCGACGGTCACGGTCCACGGGGTGCCAGAGCTCCGGTCTGCCGAGCACACCGTGATCGGCGACCGCATCGAGGCTGGGACGATGCTCGTCGCAGGGGCGCTTGCAGCCGAGTCCCTCACGGTGGAAGGCGCGGATCCGTCGCACCTCGAGCTCGTGCTGAGCAAGATGCACGACGCAGGCGTCGAGGTGCTGGTGGACGGCACCCGGATGACCGTGTCCCGGCCCGAGCGGTTCCGGCCCATCGACGTCGCGACGCTGCCGTACCCTGGGTTCCCGACGGACATGCAGCCGCAGTTCATGGCGATGCTTGCCGTGGCGGACGGCGACAGCGTCATCACCGAGAACGTGTTCGAGAGCCGGTTCATGTTCGCAGACGAGCTCCGACGCATGGGTGCGGACATCACGATCGAGGGACACCGTGCGGTGGTCCGAGGCGTGGAGCGCCTCTCAGGCGCGCCGGTGAAGGCGCCGGATCTCCGCGGCGGCGCGGCGCTCGTGCTCGCCGGGCTTGCCGCCGATGGCGAGACGGTGGTCGGGGATACCTACCACATCGAACGAGGGTACGAGGACCTGGTCGGCAAGCTGGCCGGCGTCGGCGCCGCCGTCGAGTGGGTGGAGTCGACCGAAGGAGGGGCTTCGTGCTGACGCGTGACGACATCGCAGAGATTCTGCCGCACCGCGAGCCGTTCTTGCTCGTGGACCGCGCGGAAGACGTCGTTCCTGGCGAGAGCGCGACGGGTTACCTCGATGTACGCGAGGACGCGTTCTGGGTTCCCGGGCATTTCCCCGGATATCCTGTCATGCCTGGCGTGCTCATCGTCGAAGCCATGGCCCAGGTTGGAGCGATCGCGCTGCTGTCACTCCCTGAGAACCGCGGCCGCATCGCGTTGTTCGGAGGCATCGACAAGGTCAGGTTCAAGCGGCAGGTGCGCCCGGGCGAGACGCTGCGCATGGAGGTGCGCATCACGAAGTCGAGGGGCGCGCTCGGTTTCGGCGAGGGAAAGGCGTTCGTCGGCGACGAGCTCGCGTGCAGCGGCGGGCTCATGTTTGCGATAAAATCCTAGGGTTCGTGCCTCGTTTCGGCTCTCGTCTACGGAAGGAACGATGATGGGGCTGCTTGAACGCCTCGAGGATGGCTCAGCCGTGCTCGGCGTCGTCGGGCTCGGCTACGTGGGTCTGCCGCTCGCCGTGGAGATGGCAGGCAGCGGCCACAAGGTCGTCGGGTTCGATGTGTCGGCGGAGAAGGTCGGAGCCGTCAACGCGGGCGCCAGCTACATCCCCGATGTGCCGACCGAGCGCCTCGCTCCGCTCGTCGCCGCCGGGCTCATCACCGCCACGACGGACTTCTCCGAAGCGTCTCGATGCGACGCCATCGCGATCTGCGTTCCGACGCCGCTCGACGAGATGAAGGAGCCGGACACGTCGTACATGGAAGCAGCTGCGCGCTCGGTGGCGCCGTACCTGCGTCCCGGCACGCTCGTCACGCTGGAGTCGACGACCTACCCGGGAACCACCGAGGAGGTCATCCAGCCGATTCTGGAGTCGGGTGGGCTCAAGGTCGGCGAGACGCTGTACCTGGCGTTCTCGCCCGAGCGGGTGGATCCAGGCAATCCCGTCTACCAGACGAAGAACACGCCCAAAGTCGTGGGCGGCGTCACGCCGGCGTGCACCGAGCGCGCCGTCGCGCTCTACTCGCGGTTCATCGACACCGTGGTGCCGGTCTCGACGACGCGCGCGGCAGAGATGACGAAGCTGCTTGAGAACATCTTCCGCAGCGTCAACATCGCGCTCGTCAACGAGCTGCTGCAACTGTGCGAGCGCATGGGCATCGACCTGTGGGAGGTCATCGACGCGGCGAAGACCAAGCCGTTCGGCTTCATGCCGTTCTACCCCGGCCCCGGCCTCGGCGGCCACTGCATCCCGATCGACCCGTTCTACCTCTCGTGGAAGGCGCGCCAGTACGACTTCCACACCGAGTTCATCGAGCTGTCGGGCAAGGTCAACGAGTCGATGCCGTACTACGTCGTCCGGCGTCTGATGGACGCGATGAACGAGCACCTCGGCCGGGCGCTCAAAGGGAGCCGGATCCTGGTCGTCGGCGTCGCGTACAAGGCCGACATCGACGACGTGCGAGAATCGCCGGCGATCAAGGTCATCGAGCTGCTGCGCGCCAAAGGCGCGGACGTCGTCTACCACGACCCGTTCGTGCCTGAGCTCTCGGTTTCGGGCGTCGACGTGCCGCAGGTCTCGCTGGATGCCGGGACGGTCTCCGCTGCGGACGCGCTCGTTGTCGTCACCAACCACTCGAACGTCGACTACGCGCTCATCGCCGAGCACGCCCAGCTCGTGCTCGACACGCGCAATGCGATGCGCAGGCATCGGACGGAGCGGGTGGTGCTGCTGTGAGCCAGCGGCTGCGTGTCGGGATGGTCGGGTACGGATACTGGGGCCCGAACATCGTCCGCAACCTCGTCCGCCTCGATTCGGCAGAGCTGGTCGCGCTGTGCGACGCCTCGGAGCGCAACCGGGCGCGGTTCGAGGATGCCTATCCGGGCATCCCTGCAGTGGAGAGCATCGAGCGGCTGCTCGCTGAGCACGAGGTCGATGCCGTGGTGATCGCGACCTCAGCACCGACGCACCACGCGGTCGCCCGCGCCGCCATCGACGCAGGCAAGCACTGCTTCGTCGAGAAGCCGTTGACGCTCACCTCGGCGGATGCTGAAGACCTGGTGCGGTCCGCCGACGCCGCCGGTGTCGTGCTGATGGTGGGGCACCTGATGAAGTACCACTCGGCCATCACCTGGATGAAGGAGTACATCGCCTCCGGCGCCCTCGGCGAGGTGTTGTACCTCTACATGCAGCGCCTCAACCTCGGGAAGGTGCGCACGCAGGAGAACGCCTTCTGGTCCCTCGCGCCGCACGACGTCTCGATCGCGCTGTACCTGCTCGACGAGATGCCCGAGTCGGTGAGCGCGAGCGGTGCGGCCTTCGTCACGCCGGGCGTGCAGGACACCGTGTTCGCGAACCTGCGCTTCGCGAGCGGGAAGATGGCGAACATCCACGTCTCGTGGCTCGATCCGCACAAGGTGCGGCGGCTGACCGTCGTCGGCAGCAAGCAGATGCTCGTGTTCGACGACATGCAGGCGACCGAGAAGATCTGGGTGTACGACCGCGGCGTCGAGCCGCCCGAGGCGCTGCCGTACGGCGCAGACGTGCAGCTTCGCTTCGGGGACATCCACGTGCCGTGGGTGCCGCTGAAGGAGCCGCTGCTCGTGGAGATGGAGCACTTCGTGACCTGCTGCCAGACCGGCGCCGTTCCGCGAAGCGACGGAAGGGACGGCTTGCGAGTGGTTCGGGTGTTGGAAGCCGTCGACGAGTCGATGGCGGGCGGCGGGACCCCGGTTTCGACGCGGGTGGAGGTGTGAAGCCGCCGTGGAGCTGGTGATCCACCCGGAAGCCGTCGTTGGCGCCGACGTGACGTTCGGCGCCGGCGTCGTCGTGGGCCGCGGGGCGCGCATCGGCGACGGGAGCGTGGTGGGCAGCTTCGTGCACATCAGCGAAGGCGCTGTGATAGGCGAGGGCTGCACCATCGGGGATCATGTGACCGTGCACCCAGGCACCGTCCTCGGAGAAGGGTGCACCGTGTCCGACTTCGCCGTGCTTGGCAAGCGGCCGAAACTCGGGCCGCGCTCGACCGCGAAGGGCGGCGATCTGGCGCCGCTGACGCTCGGGCCGCGGTGCTCAGTGGGCAGCCACACGGTCCTGATGGCGGGCACGACGCTCGGTGCGGGCTGCATCGTCGGGGACGGCGCCGGCGTGCGCGAGCGGTGCTCGATCGGCGAGAGCGTGGTGATCGGCCGGGCGGTCACCGTCGAGAACGACACGACGATCGGCTCGCGGACGAAGATCCAAAGCGGCGCGTACATCACCGCGTACGTCACCATCGAGGACGACGTGTTCGTGGCGCCGATGGTCGTGACGACCAACGACAACTTCATGGGGCGCACCGAGAAGCGGTTCGCCCTGCTGAAGGGGTGTACGATCCGGCGCGGAGCGCGCGTCGGGGGCGGCGCCCACATCCTGCCCGGCATCGAGATCGGCGAGGAGGCGTTCGTCGCTACCGGCGCCGTCGTCACCAAAGACGTGCCTCCGCGCACCGTCGTGATGGGCGTTCCTGCGCGGCCGGTCCGGGAGGTCCCGGACGAGGAGCTCTTGGAGAACCAGTAACGCCCGCGTGACGACGTGCCCGTGCGACTGGCATCCGTGCGAGAATGACGTGTCCTGTCGTGTTCGTGAGGAGCGTGAAAGACGTGGGGATCCCCCTGCTCGACCTCAAGAAGCAGTACTTCGACCTCAAGCCTGAGATGGATGCCGCCATCGCCGAGGTGATGGAGAACGCCGCGTTCATCGGCGGCCCGAAGGTCAAGGCGCTCGAAGAGGCCATCGCCGCGTACGTCGGCACGAAGCACGCCGTCGCGTGCGGGAACGGGACCGACGCGCTGTTCCTGATCATGGCGGCGCTCGGCATCGGGAAGGGCGACGAGGTCATCACGACCCCGTTCACCTTCTTCGCCACCATCGAGGCCATCGTGCACGTCGGTGCGACGCCGGTGTTCGTGGACATCGAGCCCGGCACCTACAACATGGACGTGTCGCAGGTCGAAGCGGCGATCACGGCGCGCACGAAGGCGATCCTGCCGGTCCACATCTTCGGCCAGTGCGTCGACATGGACCCGCTGCTCGAGGTCGCCGAGCGTCACGACCTCGTCGTGGTCGAGGACGCGTGCCAGGCGATCGGCGCGACCTACAAGGGCAAGCGCGCCGGGTCGCTCGCCCGGGCGGCGGCGTTCTCGTTCTTCCCGAGCAAGAACCTCGGATGCGCGGGCGACGGCGGCATCGTCACGACGGATGACGAGGAGCTCGCTGCGAAGGCCCGCAAGCTCGCGCAGCACGGCACGACGAAGAAGTATTTCCACGACACGTTCGGCGTGAATTCGCGCCTGGACGCTTTGCAGGCGGCAATCCTGCTCGTCAAGCTGCCGCACCTCGACGAGTGGAACGCCCAGCGCCGTGCGGCTGCGGCCATCTACGACGAGCTGCTCGCAGGCGTCGAGGGTCTCGATCTGCCGGTCGTGCGGCCGTACGGCGAGGCGGTCTACCACCTGTACGTGGTCAAAGCGCGCGACGCCGCGCTCGCGGAGCGCGTGATGAGCGCGCTGAAGGACGCCGGCATCGGCACGGCCCTGTACTATCCTCTGGCGTTGCACGAGCAAGACGCGCTTGCGGCGCTGCCCGGCTTCGTGCGTCCGTCGCTGCCCGTGGCGGAGTCGTGCGACGCTGCGACGTTCGCCTTGCCGTGCTACCCAGGCATCACCGAGGAGCAGCAGCGGGAGGTCGTGCGCGTGGTGAAGGAGGCGCTCGCGTGATGAGCGGGCGAGACGGCATGGCGATCGCGAGGAGCGGCCGGTGAGCGTGTCGGGCGAGGGATATCGGCGCTCGGACCGCCACAAGAAGGCTCGGCGAAGGACCGGCTCCGCACGGCGCGCCGTGCCCCCGCGGCCGATCGTGGAGCCGGCTCCGCGCATGCGCGTGCACGAGGTGCAGCGCAAACACGCGCTGAAGCGGCGGCTCGCGATCGGGGCCGGCGTGCTCGCAGTGCTCATGCTCGCTGCTGCTGCCTACGGTTTGCTGTGGTTCCGCAGCCTCGACCGCCGGATCAGTAAGGCGGCGCTCGCCGACACGAAGCTGCAGCAGGCGCTCGACCAACCCAAGAAGGAGCACCTCGAGCCGTTCACCGTGCTGATCACCGGGAGCGACGCCCGCCCGCGCGACACGGCGTCGCGCGCTGACACCATCATCGTGGCGCGCGTCGACCCGAAGGCCAAGAAGGTGTGGCTGCTCTCGATCCCGCGCGACTTGCGCGCGGAGATCCCCGGCCACGGAGTCGGCAAGATCAATGCAGCGAAGTTCTACGGGGGAGACGCGCTGCTCGTGGAGACCATCAAGAACGCCACGGGGCTCGAGATCAACCACTACGTGGACATCGGCTTCAAGGGGTTCGTGAAGGCCGTGGACGCGATCGGCGGCGTGTGGGTGGACGTCGACAAGCCCATCGACGACTGGAAGGCCGACATCTCGCCCGGCAAGAAGGCGAAGAAGATCGAGCCGGGCTACCAGCTGCTGGACGGCTACCACGCGCTCGTGTACGTGCGCAGCCGCGACTTCCCGGACGCCGACTTCACGCGGATGCGGCATCAGCAGGAGTTCTTCAAAGCGCTTGCCAAGCAGATGAGCACGCCGAGCGGCATCGTGAAGCTGCCGGCGGCCGTGACGGCCATATCCGAGTACATGAGCTCGACGCTCCCGGCGGGCGAGATCGTGCGCATCGCGCGGGCGCTGCAGGGCATCTCTCCTGACGACATCTACGCGGCGACGATCCCGGGCACCTGGAAGAGCCCGTACGTCTACCCCGACACCGAGAAGATGCAGCTGCTGGTGCAGGCCATGAACGCCGGGCGTCCGTTCGAGAGCACGCCGACGGTCGAGCCAGTCGTGCCGAGCCAGGTGAGCGTCACGGTCCGCAACGGCGCGGGCATCTCTGGCGTGGCGGCGGCTGCGGCGGATCTCCTGAAGCGCGCGGGATTCAACGTCGTCGAGGTCGGCAACGCCAACCAGTTCGTCTACGACCGCACGCTCGTGGTGTACGCGACGGACGCGGCCAAAGCGAAGGCGCAGGCGGTCGCTGCGGCGCTGCCGACGGGGGACCTCGTTCCGTCGCGCGGCATGTACTCGTTCAAGACCGACGTCTTGGTCGTCGTCGGCAAGGACTGGACTGCCGCTGCCGCGACGTCGACGGCGCACTGAGCGCGGCTCGGGCTTCCGCCGCCGTGCGGTCTACGACAAGCCGGCGGCGTCCTTCAGCACCGCGAGCGCCTGGTCGGCGAGGTCGTCTCTCGAGAAGCGCTCTTCGGCGAGGCGCCGTGCGTTGCGTCCCATCTCCTCGAGCAGGTCGCGGTCGGCCGCGAGGCGCTCGATCGCGTCGGCGAGCGCGACTCCGTCGCCAGCAGGCACGTAGACGCCGCAGCGGTTCTGCTCGACGAGGTCTTTCGTCCACCCGTTCGAGTTCACGATCATCGGCCGGCCGGATGCCAGCCCGTCGAAGAACTTGTTCGGCGAGTTCGTGGCGAGGATGGGCACGTCTGCGAACAGCGTCATCAGGACGTCGGCGGACCTGGTCAGCACGGGCACGTCCTTCTTCGGGAGCGAGCCCACCAGCCGCACGTTCGGCAGCCCCTCGACCATCTCGCGCAGCTTCGGCAGGCACTTGCCGTCGCCTGCGATGACGAACACGATGTCGTCGCGGCCCCGCTCGTGCAGCGTGCGCGCTGCCTCTGGCACCTGTGCTTCAACGGCGTTCGAGGGTCCGATCGCGCCCGCGTAGCCGACGACGAACGCGCCTTCGGGAACGCCGAGCGACGTCAGGAACGCGTGGTCTTTGGGCGCGGGGTAGAAGAGGTCGAGGTCGGCCGAGTTGGGGATCATGTGCACGCGCTCGGCGGGCACACCCTCCGCCAGGACGCCCTCTGCCATGCCTGGCGACAACGCGATGACGTGCTTCGCCTTGCGATACAAGAACCGCTCCAGGAGCTTGGCGGCCCGGGCGATGAGGCCGTCGCGCTTGAGCGCTCCCATCTGGATGGCCGCCTCTGGCCAGAGGTCGCGGACCTCGAACACGAACGGAGTGCGCGTGAGCGCCGCGGCGACCCAGCCGGGGATGCCGACGGTGAGCGGCGTCGAGGTGGCGAACACGACGTCGTGCTTGCCTGACGTGGCCGCCAGGAACGTCGCGCCGATCGTGAACAGGGCGAAGGACCACATCCTGCGGGCGTACCCCATGTAGTTCGAGTAGCGCACCCGTACCGAGCGCACGCGGATGCCGTCGATGACGCCCTCGGCGAAGAGCTTGCGGTCGAACTCCTCGGGCAAGCGAGACGAGCTCGTGATGACCGTGACCTCGTGCCCCTCGGCGATCCACCGCCGCGCGAACTCATAGGAGCGGATCAGTCCGAGCGACGACTCTCGCGTGGCGAAGAACTGGTGGATGTACAGGATCCGCACCGCTCAGCCCTCGCGATGCGCTCCAGGGCGGCCGACCGCCATGTAGACGAGGCCGGCGTCCTCGACGGCGGTCCGGTCGAGGCAGTTCCTGCCGTCGAAGACGATGGCGGGGTCCGCCATCTGCTCCCGGACGCGACGCCAGTCGAGCTCGACGAACTCCCGCCAGTCCGTGGCCACGACCGCCGCAGAGGCGCCGCGAAGCGCCTCCCAGACGCTTTCGACGCGACGCGAGCCGGCGGGAAGCGCGACGCGGGCGGCGACGGGGTCGTACGCGCGCACGTCGGCGCCCTCTTCGAGCAGCAGCGGGATGATGTCGAGCGCCGGGGACTCGCGCACGTCGTCCGTGTCGGGCTTGAACGACAGGCCGAGCACCGCGATGGCGCGCTCGTGCATGTCCGGCATGGCTCGCGTGAGGTGGACGACCGGCAAGAGTCGCTGGCGGTTGTTCACCTCGATCACCGACTTCAGCAGCGTGAACTGGTACCCGTTCATCGTGGAGATGAAGTCGAGCGCTCGGGTGTCCTTAGGGAAGCACGACCCGCCGTAGCCGATGCCGGCCTTGAGGAACTGCGAGCCGATGCGCGAGTCCAGCCCAAGCCCCTCGGCCACCGCGTCGATGTCCGCGCCGATGCAGTCGCACAGGTTCGCCATCTCGTTGATGAACGAGATCTTCGTGGACAGGAACGCGTTGCTCGCGTACTTGATGGTCTCTGCGCTCGTCACGTCGGTCGTCACGATAGGCGCGTCGATGTCGGCGTACAGCTCGCGCATCGTCTGGAGCGCCGCGGTGTCGTCGCTCCCGAGCACGATGCGGTCGGTGTGGAACCAGTCGTGCACCGCGTGACCTTCGCGCAGGAACTCAGGGTTCGAGACGTACGCGATCGGCGCGGCAGCCTGCGAGAGGAAGCGCTGCTTGAGCGCCTGGCCGGTCCCCGGTGGTACGGTCGACTTCATCACGAGCACGAACGGCCGGTCGGCCTCGCGAGCGAGCGCTTCGACGACCGCGCGCACGGCCGTCAGGTCGGCCGACCCGTTCGCAGCCATCGGCGTGCCCACCGCGACGAAGGTGACGTCGCCGATGAGGCCGCGCCAGCCGCCTTCGGGGGTCTCGAACCGCAGCCTGCCTGCGGCCATGCCGTCAGCAAGCAGCTCCTCTATCCCAGGCTCGTAGATGGGGCTCGTGCCCGACCGGAGCATCTCGACCTTGCGCGGGTCTATGTCGACGCACGTGACCGTATGGCCTGAGCGTGCGAGGCACACGCCGGTGACCAACCCGACGTACCCCGTGCCGACGACGGTGACGGAAGCCATGGTGTCTCCTCGTGGTGTTGCGGAAGATGGAGCTGGGACGCGGACGGCTCGCCGGCGTCCGCTGGCAAGGGTACCATACGCAAGGTGACAGACAGGTATCAGCGAGGACAGGACGGGGTCAGGCGGATGCAGGTGTCCGAGCAGCGAGCGTGCGCTGCGTGCTCAGCAGGCAGCCCGATGGTCTGGGCCGCGGCTGCGGTCGCGTCCGGCGGGCTGGCCGGCGCCGCGGTCGCGACAGGCACGGCCGTGCCTGTCGCAGCGCTGCTCGTGGGGCTCGCAGCCCTGGCGGCGGTCGTGCGCTGGCCGCACCTTGGCGTCTACCTCGTCTTGTTGCTCGTGCCGCTCGACATCTACGGGCGAGTCGTGTCCGAGCCCGTCCCGCTCACGCTGTACCAGCTCGCCCTGGTGGTGACGCTCGTGGCATGGTGGTTGCGGATAGTGCTGGAGCCCGGCCAGTGGTTCCGGTTCGCGCCCATCGACGTGGGCTGCGCGCTGCTGGTCGCGGCCGCGTTCCTCTCGACGGTGTGGTCCATCGACCCGTCGAGCACGCTGAGGGCCGGGATACGCGTGCTGTTCGCGTGGCTGCTGGCGCTCGCAACAGCGAACGTGCTGCGCGACGGTGCGCGCTTGCGCGCGGCGTACGTGCTGCTGTTGGCTACGGCGGTCGTGCACGGCGCCATCGGATTCGCGCAGCAGTTCGTGCCCGGGTTCGACCTCGGGCGAGTGAAGGCGTACATGGCGGCGGGCGGCCGTGTCAACTTCGTCCGGGCGTCCGGCTTCTTCGAGGATCCGAACATGTTCGCGGGATTCCTCGCTGCGGCGTTCGTGGCCGGTCTGGCGTTCGTCGTCCACAGCCGCTCTAGCAAGGCGTTCCTCGCGTCGGCGGGCGCCACGGCGGTGATCGGCGCCGGGCTCGTGGCGACTCTGTCGCGCACCGGGTGGGTGACGGCCGCGTTCGGCGCGGTCGTGGTGGCGCTCACGGCTCCGCCGCGCCGACGGCGTTGGCTCGTCGGCGTCGGGCTCGCTGCGGTCATCGGTCTTGCGGCGGTGGCCCCGGGCACCGTCGCGTCGCGCGCGGCCTCCATCTTCGACACGGAGCGCGACGAGTCGAACCGCACGCGGTACGGCATGTACCTGTCGACCATCGAGATGATCCGGGACGATTGGGTCCTCGGGACGGGGCTGGCTGCGTACGAGAAGGCGTACCCGGCCTATCGCAAGCCAGGGACGAGCCAAGTCGTCGTGAAGCCGCACCAACTGCCGCTGTCGTTCGTCGCAGAGATGGGCGTTCTAGGGCTGGCCGCGGAGGTCGCGCTCGCGGTCGGCACGTGGCTCCTGTTCTGGCCGCGCCGCGGCCGGCCGTGGACGCCGTACGAGGCTGCATCGGCGGCCGGCATCGCCTCGCTGCTCGCCGGGTCGCTTTTCCAGTACTATCTGTACTTCGAGTACCTGTGGTTGTTCGTGGCGTTCGCTGTTGCAGCCCGAAGGACCGCTGCCGGCGCCGCCGTACCAGATGAGCGAGGATGACATGGCTGAGAGCGCGTGCGTGCGTATGAAGACCGTCGTGAAGCGCGAGTGGTGGCTCGTCGCGGTCGCCGTCGCAGCCGCGATGGCCGTGGCCATCGTGCCGGCCCTCCGGGAAGCTCCTACAGCGACGGCCACCGCCGTGGTGTCGGTCGACTCCTCGTCCCCGGGCAGGGTGAGGGGAGTCCTGCTGCCGGACGACCTCGTCCGGAAGTCTGCAAGCGACGAGTTCCGTGCCGCTGTCGCAGAGCGTGCAGGTATGGCCGCCGCCGAGCTTGCGGGAGCCTTCCGGGTTGCGGCCAGCGGCAGCCCCATCACCGTCGTGACTGTCACCAGCACGATGCCGTCTCAGGAAGCCGCGGAGAAGGTCGCGCGTGCGGTGGCTCAGGAGCTCGTAGCGACGCATCTGGCTGCGGTTCAGTCGCAGATCGACATGCGCGAAGAGCGGATCCGCATCGCGCGAGACGCGCTCGCGCGCATCGACGCTGCGGCGGGCGGGAAGTTGGCGCCCCAGGACGTCTTCGAGCGCTGGAGCATCGAGGCCGCGCTTCTCGACAGCCGGGACGCGCTCGAGGCGCTGCGCGACGTCTATCAGTACGACGGCGCGGTGACGTCTTCTGTGACGAGCGTGCGATCTCGTGCGCTTCGGTTCGCGCTCGGCGGACTCGTCCTGGGCGTGCTCGCGGGCGCGCTGCTGGTGGCGGCTCGTGAGCACCTGCTCGCGCGGCGGGCCGCCTGATCCTGCGCCGTCGATGGACGCGCCTGGTTTGCCGGCCTCAGCGGGTCCCGCCTTGCGCGGCGTCTTGCTCTCGAAGTCCTTCCCGAACCCTGCGGAGCCGATCCGTGGGATGTTCGTCGCCGAGCAGGTCCGAGCGACGGCTGGTCTGGTCAGGTGGTCGGTCGTCGCCCCGGTGCCATACGTGCCGAAGGCGCTTGCGGCTGCGCTTGGCGAGCCGTACGTCCGCGGCGTCGACGTCGTGGACGGCGTCACCGTCCGCCGCCCCCGGTACCTGGTCGCGCCCCGGCGACTGACGCACCGCTTCGTGCCTGCGGCGATCGCTGTCGCGGCGAGGCGGGCGTTCGACGAGGCGCGTCGAGAGGTGAGCGCTGATTTCGTCCACGCGCACGAGCTGTTCACGGGGGGCGGAGCAGCACTGCGCCTCTGCGCCCGGGCCGGCTTGCCGTTCGTCGTGACCGTGCACGGGCAGGACCTGTACTCGAACCTCGTCAGGTCGTCGTGGCGCAGCGAGCTGGAGCGTGCTGCACAGGCCACCGCCGCGATCGTCTGCGTAAGCAGCCGCCTTGCGACCGACGTCGTCGACCGCCTGGGCGCGGATCCGGCGAAGGTGGTTGTGGTGCCGAACACGTACGACGCCGAGCGTTTCCGCGAGGTCAAGCGAACCCGTAGCCAGGGAGTCCGGTTCGTCTCCGTCGGCCGGCTCGTGCCCGAGAAGGGGCACGACGTGCTGCTGGAGGCGTTCGCCCGGGTGGCAGGCGAGATTCGTGGCGCGCGGCTGACCATCGTCGGCGACGGCGTCCGGCGGACCGCGCTCGAGTCTCAGGCCGCTTCGCTCGGCATCGGCGACCGGGTGCGCTTCACCGGGGCGCTCGCCGGAGATGATCTCGTCGCCGAGCTCGCGCAGGCGGACGTGTTCGTGCTGCCGTCTCGCTCCGAAGGCTTCGGGGTCGTGCTGATCGAGGCGCTCGCCACGGGGATGCCGGTCGTCGCGACGCGGTGCGGAGGGCCGGAGGACATCGTGACCGATGAGGCGGGCGTCCTCGTGGAGCCTGACGACCCGGATGCGCTCGGGCGCGGGATGCTCGCGGTCGCGGAGCGGCTGGAGACCTTCGACGGGCGTGCCATCGCTTGCGCTGTGATGGAGCGGTACTCTCCACAGGCGGTCGCCGCTCGGCTCGTCCGCGTGTACGAGGACGTCGTCGCCGGTCGACCGCTGCGTGACGCGATCGGAGGGAGCAGATGAGCGGCCGCGGCCGGATCGTCATGGTCGCCAGCGCGTCGGTCACCGCCGATCCGCGCATCATCAAGGAGGCCGAAGCCCTCGTCGCCGACGGCTGGGAGGTGGTGGTGCTCGCCTGGGATCGGACCCGCCGCGACCCCGAGTCTATCGAGCGTGACGGTTGGCGCATCGAGCGCGTCGGCCCTGAGGCGGCCCACGGAAGCGGCGCGAGAAGCATCGCGAAGTACCGGCGGTTCTGGAGCGAGGCCGCGGGGCGCTGCCTGGAGCTTCGGCCGGACGTGGTCCACTGCCACGACCTGGACACGGCTCCAGTCGCGGTCGCCGTGAAGCGCCGGCGGCCGGACGTCGCCGTGGTCCTCGACTTCCACGAGCTCTACCGGCTCAGCCGCGCGTTGCCGCAGCGGGGCGTCGTGGGCGTGCTCGCGCGGGCAGCGGCGCGCCTCGTGGAGCGCGCAGCGATCCCGAAGGCAGACTTCGTCATCACCGTCACGCAGACGCACGTGCCGTACTACCAGCGGCTCGGCGCCAAGCGGGTCGTCCTAGTCGAGAACGCTCCCGACCTCGACCGGTACAGCGTCGTGGAGCGCGACGAGCCTGACTTCGTGGTGAGCTTCATCGGGCAGAAGCGGTGGGTTCCCGGCCTCGAGGCGCTCATGCGCGCCATCCAGCCTCATCCGCACCTGCGGGCGCTGCTCGCTGGCGGGGGGTCGAAGGCGGAGGAGGTAGCCCGCATCGCGGCGACGATGGAGCGCGTCGAAGTCATCGGCAGGGTCGACCCGGACGAGATACCGGCGCTGTACCACCGGTGCGACGCCGTGTACGCGTGCTACGACGCGTCGCTCGAGAACTGGCGCACGGCGATACCCGTCAAGGCGCTGGAAGGCATGGCGTGCGGTTTGCCGGTCATCGTGACGCGGGGCACCGACATCGCGGCCTTCGTGGAGGAGCACGGTCTCGGGTACGCGGTCGACCCGCTCGACGTGGCTGAGGTCGAGGAGGCGCTGCTCAAGCTATCGTCTGACCGTGACGGCGCGCGGGAGATGGGCCGTCGGGGGCGCGCCATCATCGAGGGCGGGCTGAACTGGCAAGCGGCTGCGCGGCGGCTCGTAGAGGCGTACCGTGCGCTCGGTCCGGCACGCGACGAACGGCCCGATGTGGTAGACTGACGGCTGGATGGCGTCGTCGAACCACTGCGGAGGTCCTCCGTGCGTCGCAGCAAGCACATCCGCCTTGCGCTCGCTCTTCTCCTCGCGATCCCCCCGATGTCCGCAAGCGCCGTCGCGCTCGAGCCCGCCGCCATCCCGACCTTCACGATCCAGGGAGCGGGATACGGCCACGGGATCGGCCTTTCGCAGTACGGCAGCCAGGGCTTCGCACTGAACGGTTACGCCTACGACCGCATCGTCAAGCACTATTACCAGGGCGTCTCGATCGCGTCGGTCGAGGCGACAGGTCTCGAGGTGCGTGTGAACCTCGACAAGAGCTCGGCGTCGCGGACGTCGTGGACCGTTCGCTCGGTGGACGCCACGCTCACGGTGCGCGACGGCGCCAAGAGCGTCGGTCTTCCGAAGAACACCTACTACACGCTCAAGAACACGGCCGCTGGCGTCGTCGTGATGAAGACCGACGGTTCGAACGTCGCCACGTTCACGGCAGGCAATGTGAAGGCGGACCCCGGCGTCGCGCCGAGCGGCCTCAAGCTCGTCGAGATCAAGGATCCGTCCGGCCCCAAGCTCAACGACAGCTACCCCAACGGATATCCGTACGTGCGGTGGCGCGGCGTCCTCGACTTCTCGCGAGACGGGACGACCAAGCTGTACTGCTACAACATCGTCCCGTTCGAGCAGTACCTCTACGGCGTCGTGCCGAGGGAGAGCCCGGCAAGCTGGAAGCCTGAGGCGCTGAAGGCGCAGGCGGTCGTGGCGCGCTCGTACGCGAAGAAGAAGGTCGATCCTGACGACGACGGGACGCGCGATGCGAACCTTGCCTGCACGACCGCCGACCAGGTCTACGGAGGCCATTCGCGCCTCTCGTCAGGCTCGGTTGTGATGCACGAGGCGTCGAGCACCAACGCTGCCGTCGACGCCACGCGCTACAAGGTCGTGAAGTACGGTTCGACCATCGTGCAGACGTTCTTCTTCTCGTCGTCGGGCGGGAGCACGGCGAACATCGAGGACGTGTGGCCGTCGGCTGATCCCCAGCCGTACTACACAGGCGTGGACGACCCGTACGAGGCGGTGGCCGGCAACCCGAATCAGAGCTGGACCGTCGTGATGGACGGACTGACGATGGCCGCCAAGCTGGGCGCGCCTTCGTCGGTGTACGTGACCCGGGTCCGCATCGAACGCGGCGTGAGCGGTTACCCCCGGTGGACGACGTTCTACTACAGCAATGGGGCGCAGACCACGCTCGGGGCGGATTCCGTCCGCATCAAGCTGGGTCTCAAGTCGCCGAACTTCTCGTTCCTAGGCTTCCCGATGGAGCGCGTCGCGGGCTCGGACCGCTATGCGACGGCGGTCGCGATCTCCAAACGGACGTTCCCTGCCACGAGCACGGCGGTGGTGCTCGCGTCTGGCGAGCAGTTCGCGGACGCGCTCGCAGGCTCCGCCCTTGCTGGAGCGGCGAAGGGCGCACTGCTGCTCACGCCGAAGGCCGCGCTGCCGGATGTGGTGAAGGCCGAGGTCTCGCGGCTCAAACCGTCGAGAGTCTACGTGCTCGGCGGTGAGGGAGCGGTGAGCGCCGAGGTGGTGGCTGCCGTGCGTGGTGCGGCGCCCTCCGCGGAAGTCACGCGCGTCGCGGGGGCCGACCGCTACGAGACGGCCGCCAAAGCGGCGCAGGTCGCACGCGCGCTCAAGCCGACGGCGAAGGCGTTCGTGGTCAGCGGCGAGGTCTGGGCCGATGCCGCGGCGGTCGCTCCGGTCGCCTACCGGAAAGGCTACCCGGTCCTGCTGGTGCGGCGGACGGCCGTGCCGACTGCGACCGCCGAGTTCCTTGCCGCTGCGAAGCCCGCGGACGTCCGCATGGCCGGCGGCACCGGCGTGGTCGAGGCGTCGCTCGAAGCCAGCGTTGCTGCGATCACGGGCGGCAGCGTCGCGCGGCTTGCAGGCGCGGACCGGTACGCCACTGCCGCCGCGGTCGCACGGTGGGCGCTCGGCGAGGGCTTCACGATGACCGAGCCGTACCTCGCGACCGGGCTCGCGTATCCAGACGCGCTCGCGGCAAGCCAGCTTGCGGGGAGCCGGGGGTTCCCGCTCCTGCTCATGCGCCGGGACGACGTGCCCGACGGGACGGAAGCGATCCTTGCAGAGCACCGTCTTGCGATCGCCAAGCTGTGGCTGCTCGGCGGCTTCGGGGCGATCAGCGACGCGGGGACCGCCGCGCTTGAAACCGCGATGCGCCAGTAGCGCGCCAGGGAGGGCTCGATGATGCAGGTGTCGCTCGACGTTCCGCAGTCTGACGTCGCGAGGGTCCGCGACGCCCTGGGCGGCCCTGCGCGGGTGGCCGTCGTCCTCGGCTCCGGACTCTCGGGCCTCGCCGATGACGCGGCCGACGCGGTCGCCGTCCCGTACGCCGAGCTCGAAGGGTTTCCGCGGGTCGGGGCGGTTGCGGGTCACGCGGGACGTCTCGTGGCAGGCACGGTCGCAGGCGAGCGCGTGCTGCTGTTCCAAGGCCGGGCGCACCTCTACCAGGGCGTGAGGGCGCTCGATGCGGCGTACCCGGCCCGGCTCGCGGCCGCCGTGGGCTGCGAGGTCCTCGTCGTGACGAACGCGGCTGGCGGCGTCCGCGAAGACCTGCGTCCGGGCGACCTCGTGCTCATCTCGGACCACCTCAACCTCATGGGCGCCAACCCGCTCGTCGGCTGGCCTGGGCCCGAAGGGGGCTTCCCGTTCGTCCCGATGCGCGACGCGTACGACCCGGAGCTCCGGGCGCTCATGCGCGAGACTGCCGACGGCCTCGGCATCGGGCTTTCCGACGGCGTGTACGCGGGGCTGCTCGGCCCGTCGTACGAGACCCCGGCGGAGGTGCGCATGCTGCGGTCTCTCGGCGCCGACGTCGTCGGGATGTCTACCGTGCCTGAGGTCATCGCCGCTCGCGCGCTCGGGATGCGCGTCGTGGGGCTGTCGCTCGTCACGAACGCCGCAGCCGGCGTCGGGCTCTCCCACGAGGAGGTGCTCGAGGCGGGCCGGCAGGCCGCAGAACGCATGAAGCGCCTCGCGAGCGCGTTCATCGAGCGGCTCGCGCGCATCGCCTGAGCGTCGCTTGGTATACTGCACGGGTTCAGGCAACGGAGCGCCTGTGCAGGCGCTCGCACAAGGAGGTTCCCGTGCAGCACCACGTCAAGGACCTGTCTCTTGCCCCCGCCGGCGTCGCCCGCATCGAGTGGGCGGACCGCGACATGCCCGTGCTCGCGAGCATCCGGGAGCGCTTCGAGCGTGAGAAGCCGCTCGCGGGTGTGCGCGTGAGCGCGTGCCTGCACGTCACCACCGAGACCGCCAACCTCGTGCGCACGCTCGCGGCGGGCGGTGCGGACGTCGTGCTGTGCGCGAGCAACCCGCTCTCGACGCAAGACGATGTCGCGGCGGCGCTCGTGGCCGAGTACGGCATCCGCACCTACGCCATCAAAGGCGAGGACACGGAGACCTACTACGCCCACATCGACGCGGCGATCGATCACAAGCCGCACATCACGATGGACGACGGCGCGGACGTCGTGGGCCGCATCCACGCTGAGCGCACCGAGGCGCTCGCCGACATCATCGGCGGCACCGAGGAGACGACGACCGGCGTCATCCGCCTCAAGGCGATGGCGGCCGAAGGCGCGCTCAAGTATCCGATCATCGCGGTGAACGAGGCCGACACCAAGCACCTGTTCGACAACCGGTATGGCACTGGCCAGTCGACGATCGACGGCATCATCCGCGCCACCAACCGGCTGATCGCCGGCCGGACGGTGGTCGTGAGCGGGTACGGCTGGTGCGGGCGGGGCGTGGCGATGCGGGCCGAGGGGCTCGGCGCGAACGTAATCGTGTGCGAGGTCGACCCGCTGCGCGCGCTCGAGGCCGTGATGGACGGTTACCGCGTGATGCCGGCCGTGGAGGCCGCGCGCGAGGCCGACGTCTGGGTGACGGTCACCGGCGACATCAACGTCATCGACTCGCCGGCGTTCGACGCGATGAAAGACGGCGCGATCATCGCGAACTCCGGCCACTTCAACGTGGAGATCAACATCCCGCACCTGCGCGAGAAAGCGGTGGCGGTCCGCGAGGTCAAGCCGCTCGTCGAGGAGTTCGAGCTCGCCGATGGCCGCCGCATCTACCTGCTCGCCGACGGCCGGCTCGTCAACCTTGCGTGCGCGGAGGGCCACCCGGCGTCGGTGATGGACATGAGCTTCGCGAACCAGGCGCTCTGCGCCGAGCACATAGTCAAGCACGCGAGCGAGCTTGCGCCCGGCGTCTACGACGTGCCGCGCGAGATCGACGAGCGCATCGCGGCGCTGAAGCTGGCGTCGATGGGCGTGCGGATCGACACGCTCACCGAGGAGCAGGAGCGCTACCTGCGCTCGTGGCAAGAGGGCACGGTGTAGGCCGCGATGCCTTCGCTCGACGACATCCCTCGCACGATATGGTGGCAAGACGGGCGCGTGATGCTCGTCGACCAGTCGCGCCTGCCGCTCCAGGGCGACTTGCTCGCGTGCAACACGTACGAGGGCGTGTGCCAGGCCATCAAGGGCATGGCGGTCCGGGGCGCGCCAGCGCTCGGCGTGGCCGCTGCGCTCGGCGTGGCGCTGTGGGCGACCACGGAGGGCGCGGAGATCGACGACGTCGACGCGTTCCTGGCGCGCCTGGACGAGGTGGCCGCTGAGATCGCCGCGACGCGCCCGACGGCGGTCAACCTCGCTTGGGGTGCCGAGCGCATGCGGCGCTTCGCGCACGACAACGCCGACGTCGGGCTCCCGGAGCTGCGGGACCTGCTCGTGCAGGAGGCGCTCCGCATCCGGGCGGAGGACGAGGAGCGCAACCGGGCGATCGGCCGCAACGGAGCGGAGCTGATCGCGCCCGGCAGCCGCATCCTCACGCACTGCAACGCGGGGTCGCTCGCGACCGCCTACTACGGCACTGCGCTCGGCGTCATCTTCGCGGCGCACGAGCAGGGCAAGGTCGAGGGCGTGTGGGTGGACGAGACGCGCCCGGTGCTGCAAGGCGCGCGCTTGACCGCATGGGAGCTCAAGCTCGCCGGGGTGCCGTTCAAGCTGATCGCCGACAACATGGCGGCGAGCGTCATGCGCGCGGGTCTGGTGGACGCCGTCATCGTCGGCGCCGACCGCATCGCCGCC
>DYEA01000016.1 GCA_020725885.1 Slackia sp.
AGATGGTCATGCCGGGCGACAACGTCGAGATCCGAGGCGAGCTCATCGCCCCGATCGCGATGGAGGAGGGCCTGCGCTTCGCCATCCGCGAGGGCGGCCGCACCGTGGGCTCGGGCCGCGTGACGAAGATCCTGAAGTAACGAGCGTCGACGGAGGGTTGAGAGTTGGCCAACCAGAAGATCCGGATCCGGCTGAAGGCGTACGATCACGAGATCGTGGACCAGTCCACGAAGCTGATCGTCGAGACGGCGCAGAAGACCGGCGCGAAGGTCGCGGGGCCGATCCCGCTCCCGACCGAGCGCAGCCTGTACTGCGTCATCCGCTCGCCGCACGTCAACAAGGACAGCCGCGAGCAGTTCGAGATGAAGACGCACAAGCGTCTGATCGACATCCTCGAGCCGACGCCGAAGACGGTCGACTCGCTGATGCGGCTTGACCTGCCGGCCGGGGTCCACATCGAGATCAAGCTGTAGGCAAGCGCGGCGCTGCATCTGCGGCGCGGCGAGAGGCCGGTCCTCTGGGAGGGCGCACAGCGCCTGGGGTCCCATGACCGATGAGACGAGAAGGTGAGTCGAAGATGGCACGAGCGATACTGGGCAGGAAGCTGGGGATGACCCAGGTCTGGGGTGAGGGCGACCGGCTGATCCCGGTCACCGTCATCGAGGCCGGGCCGTGCGTCGTCACCCAGGTCCGCACGAAGGAGCGCGACGGCTACACCGCGATCCAGATCGGCTTCGGCGACGTCAAAGAGTCGCGGGTGAACAAGCCGATGGCCGGCCACTTCAAGAAGGCCGGCGTCGCGCCGAAGCGCCACCTCGCGGAGGTGCGCCTGGACGAGGCCGAGGCGACCGAGGCCAAGGTCGGCGACACGATCACGGTGGAAGCGTTCGAGCCCGGCTCGCGCGTGCACATCACCGGCACGAGCAAGGGCAAGGGGTTCCAGGGCGTCATGAAGCGGCACAACTTCCGCGGCGGCCCTGGCGGGCACGGCTCGCACTTCCATCGTGAGCCGGGCTCCATCGGCCAGTGCGCCAGCCCCTCGCGCGTGTTCAAGGGGCTCGGGCTTCCGGGCCACATGGGCTCGGAGACCGTGACCGTCCGCAATCTCGAGGTGGTCAAGGTCGACGCCGAGCAGAACCTGCTGCTCGTCAAGGGCGCAGTGCCCGGTGGGAAGAACGGCTTGCTGATGATCCGGCTCGCCTGAGCGCTTCGGGCGCGGGCTTGTGCGAGGAGTTGATGATGGCAACGATCGAAGTCAAGGACGCGAACGGCAAGAAGGTCGGGACGGCTGACGTCTCCGATGCCGTGTTCGCGATCGAACCGAACACGTTTGCGATGCACCAGGTGGTGCGCAGCCAGATGGCGGCCCGCCGTCAGGGCACGCACGACACGAAGGGCCGCAGCGAGGTCTCTGGCGGCGGCCGCAAGCCCTGGCGTCAGAAGGGCACGGGGCGCGCGCGGCAGGGCACCATCCGTGCCCCGCAGTGGAAGGGTGGCGGCGTCGTGTTCGGCCCGACGCCCCGCAGCTATGCCTTCAAGGTGCCGAACAAGGTTGTGAAGCTCGCCATGCGGAGCGCCCTGTCCGCGAAGCATGCCGAGGGCGTCCTGCACGTCATCGACGGGTTCGGCTTCGAGAAGCCGTCGACGAAAGCAGCTGCGGCCGTGCTCGAGAAGCTGGGCATCACCGGGCGGTGCACCGTGGTCGTGGCCAACGACGACCTCAACGCGATCCTGTCGCTGCGCAATCTGCCGAAGGTGCGCGTCATCACGGCGAACGAGGCGAACACGTACGACCTGGTCGACAACACGGCGCTGCTGTTCACGCGGCCTGCGCTGGAATGGCTCGAAGGGGTGCTCAAGTAGATGAAGGACGCGAGAAGCCTGATCATCCGGCCCATCGTCTCGGAGAAGTCGTACGGGATGATGGAGCAGAACCGGTACGCCTTCGAGGTCGACAAGCGGGCGACCAAGCCCGAGATCGCTCGCGCGGTCGAGGAGATCTTCGGCGTGACCGTGACTGCCGTGAACACGATGAACGTTCCAGGCAAGCCGCGGCGCCTCCGCTACAACAAGGGCGTCACGCGCTCCTGGAAGAAGGCGGTCGTGACGCTCAAGGCGGGCGACTCGATCGACTTGTTCGGGAACCAGTAGGAGACCACGGCTGGCCAGACCGGCTGCGGCTCGTGCGATAGAGCCGCCCGGCACCGTGGATGAGTCCGGCGTCGAGCCGCAGACGCGCAAGCGTCGAGTCCCGGCGGCCCGGCAATCGGACGGAAGGAGAGGACATGGGACTGAAGAAGTACAAGCCGACGTCGCCAGGACGGCGATTCCAGACGGTCTCGGACTTCGCGGACATCACGAAGACCGAGCCTGAGAAGTCGCTGCTCGAGCCGCTGCACAAGAAGGGCGGCCGGAACAACAACGGGCGCATCACGACCCGGCACCAGGGCGGCGGGCACAAGCGGCGCTACCGCAAGATCGACTTCAAGCGCGACAAGGACGGCGTTCCCGCCAAGGTCGCGTCGATCGAGTACGACCCGAACCGTTCGGCGCGCATCGCGCTCCTGCACTATGCGGACGGCGAGAAGCGCTACATCCTCGCGCCGCAGAAGCTGAGCGTCGGCGACACGGTGATGTCGGGGCCTGATGCGGACATCCGGCCGGGCAACGCTCTGCCGCTCGAGAACATCCCGACCGGCACCGTGGTGCATGCGATCGAGCTGCAGCCCGGGCGCGGCGCGGCGATCGCCCGTTCGGCCGGGACGAGCGCGCAGCTGATGGCCAAGGAAGGACCGTTCGCGATCCTCAGGATGCCGTCGTCTGAGATGCGCATGGTGCCGCTGAAGTGCCGTGCCACCGTCGGCGTGGTCGGCAACCCCGAGCACGAGGGCGTCTCCATCGGCAAGGCCGGTCGGGCGCGCTGGATGGGCATCCGTCCGTCCGTCCGCGGCACGGCGATGAACCCGGTCGACCACCCGCACGGCGGTGGCGAAGGCAAGAACAAGTCCGCGGGCCGTCATCCGGTGTCGCCGTGGGGCGTCCCGACCAAGGGCCACCGCACCCGCAAGAAGCACAAGGCGTCCGACCGCATGATCATCCGCCGCCGGAAGAAGTAGCGCGTAAAGGAGCTTGAAGTGAGCAGAAGCCTGAAGAAGGGTCCCTACGTCGAGCCTCGACTCCTGCAGCGCATCCACGCCATGAACGAGGCCGGCGAGAAGAAGGTCATCAAGACGTGGTCGCGCGCCTCGACCATCTTCCCGGAGATGGTCGGCCACACCATCGCCGTGCACGACGGACGCAAGCACGTCCCCGTCTACATCACCGAGTCGATGGTCGGCCACAAGCTGGGCGAGTTCGCTCCGACCCGCACGTTCCGCGGGCACGCGGAGGATCGGAAGAAGGGCCGGCGGTAGCCGGGCGTCGTGATAAGCCCGGCGCGGTGCGAGCGTCGTACCGGCCGGTCGTCGTCGGAGGTTCATGCAGATGGAAGCGAAAGCAGTAGCGAGATACGTGAGGGTGAGCCCGCGGAAGGCGCGGCTCGTCGTCGACCTCGTGCGGGGCAAGAGCGTCCCTGAGGCCGAGGCGATCCTCAAGTTCAGCGACAGGGCGGCCGCCGAAGTGGTCGGCAAGGTCGTGCACAGCGCAGCTGCGAACGCCGTGCAGCAGCACAAGGTGCGCCCGGAGACCCTGTACGTCGCAGAAGCGTACGTCGACGAGGGTCCGACGCTGAAGCGCATCCGGCCGCGCGCACGCGGCATGGCGTACCGGATCAACAAGCGGACCAGCCACATCACGGTGGTCGTCAAGCAGCGAGAGGAGGCCTAGCGCCATGGGGCAGAAGGTCTATCCCATCGGGCTGAGGCTCGGCATCACTGAGGACTGGCGTTCGCGGTGGTTCCAAAGCAAGGGCTACGACAAGGCCCTCGCTGAGGACCTCGCGATCCGCAAGTACCTCACGAAGCGGCTCGAGCGCGCGGCGGTGTCCCGCATCGACATCGAGCGCAAGGGCGACAAGGTCATCGTCAAGCTGTGGACCGCCCGTCCCGGCATCGTCATCGGCAAGAAGGGCGCCGAAGTCGACGTGCTCCGCAAGCAGCTCGAGGAGCTGATCGGCCGTCCGGTGGCCGTCGAGATCGTCGAGATCAAGCGGCCGGAGCTCGACGCCACGCTCGTGGCGCAGAGCATCGCCGAGCAGCTCGTCGCGCGCGTGTCGTTCCGCCGGGCCATGAAGAAGGCCGTGACGAACGCGATGAAGAGCGGCGCGAAGGGCGTGCGCATCCAGTGCTCGGGCCGTCTGGGCGGCGCGGAGATGGGGCGCCGCGAGTGGTACCGCGAGGGACGCGTGCCGCTGCACACGCTGCGCGCGAAGATCGACTACGGCCAGGCGGACGCGGTCACGACCTTCGGCGTCATCGGCGTCAAGGTGTGGATCTACCGCGGCGACTTCATCCGCGACGCCGAAGACCCGATCCTGGCAGAGCAGCCGTCCGGCCGTTCGCGCTCTGAGCGCCCGCGCGGCCGTCGCGATGGTGAAGGGAGAGGCTGATCATGCTGCTTCCTAAGAGGGTCAAGCACAGGAAAGTCCAGCGCGGCAGCATGAAGGGCGCCGCGAAGGGCGGCACGCAGGTTCACTTCGGCGACTACGGCCTGAAGGCGCTCGAGGCCGCATGGATCACCAACCGGCAGATCGAGGCCGCCCGTATCGCGATGACCCGCTACATGAAGCGTGGCGGCAAGGTGTGGATCAACATCTTCCCGGACAAGCCGGTCACGCAGAAGCCCGCCGAGACCCGTATGGGCTCGGGCAAGGGCAACCCGGAGAAGTGGGTCGCCGTCGTGAAGCCGGGCAAGGTCATGTTCGAGGTGGCTGGCGTCAGCGAGGAGGTCGCGCGCGAAGCGCTCCGGCTCGCTGCCCAGAAGCTGCCGATCAAGTGCAAGTTCGTCACACGAGCCGAGTCTGGCGGTGAGGCATAGATGAAGGCTGCAGAGATCAAGGCGCTGGCGGACCAGGAGCTGGTCGAGAAGCTCAAGCAGGCGCGCACGGAGCTGTTCAACCTGCGGTTCCGGCTCGCGACCGGCAACCTGGACAACCCGAACGCGATCCGCGCTGTCAAGAAGGACATCGCACGTCTCCACACCGAGCTGCGCGCCCGCGAGATCGAGGCGTCGCGCAGCCAGGCGTCGTAGCGTGCAGGAAGGGATGACGGATGACTACCGAGCGTAACCGTCGCAAGGAGCGGCAGGGGGTCGTGGTCTCGATCTCGGGCGAGAAGACCTGCGTCGTCATGGTCGAGGACCGCAAGAAGCACCCCCTGTACGGCAAGATGATCACCCGCAGCAAGAAGCTCCACGTGCACGACGAGGCGAACGAGGCCCAGGTCGGGGACACGGTCCGCGTCATGGAGACGCGCCCGCTGTCGAAGCTCAAGCGCTGGCGTCTCGTCGAGGTCGTGGAGAAGGCCAAGTAGCACTGGTCCGCTCGGCTCGTCGCCGATGACCAGGTAGGCTCAACGGAGGAAGAGATGATCCAGCAAGAGACACGGCTCAAAGTCGCCGACAACTCCGGCGCGCGGAAGGTCGCGTGCATCAAGGTGCTCGGCGGCACCCGGCGGCGGTACGCCCGCGTCGGTGACGTGATCGTCTGCTCAGTCAAGGAGGCGATCCCGAACGGCACCGTCAAGAAGGGCGACGTCGTCAAGGCAGTGGTCGTCCGCACCAAGAAGGAGATCCGTCGGCCCGACGGCAGCTACATCAAGTTCGACGAGAACGCCGCCGTCATCATCGACAACCAAGGCAACCCGCGCGGTACCCGTATCTTCGGCCCGGTGGCGCGCGAGCTCCGCGATCGCAGGTTCATGAAGATCGTGTCGCTCGCGCCGGAAGTCCTGTAGGAGGTGACGTACGTGGCTGGCTCTATGACTGTCCGCAAGGGCGACAAGGTCCGCGTCATCGCTGGCAAGGACAAGGGCAAGGAAGGCAAGGTCCTTCGCGCGTACCCAGAGAAGCAGCGCGTGGTCGTCGAGAACGTCCACATGATCAAGAAGGCCACGCGGCCGTCGCAGCGCAACCCGCAGGGCGGCATCGTCGAGATGGAGGGCACGATCCACGTCTCGAACGTGATGCTCGTCTGCCCGAGCTGCGGCCAGCCCACGCGAGTGGCGCGCCGTCGCGAAGAGGGCGTTCGCATCCGCGTGTGCAAGAAGTGCGGCAAGGACGTCGACAAGTAGACGCTCGATGCGAAGTCCCGGCGGGTCGGAAATCTGCCGGGCGCAGGATCGGAGGAGACACGTGGCACCACGTCTGAAAGAGCGGTACCAGAAGGAGATCGTCCCGGCGCTCAAAGAGCGGCTCGGGTGCGCGAACGTGCACCAGGTGCCGCGGCTGGAGAAGGTCGTCGTCAACATGGGCGTCGGCGCGGCCGTCCAGGACCCCAAGCAGCTTGAGGCCGCGATGCAGGACCTGGCCCAGATCACCGGCCAGAAGCCGGCCGTGACGCGAGCCAAGAAGTCGATCGCGGGCTTCAAGGTGCGCCAGGGCATGGCGATCGGCGCCAAGGTGACGCTTCGGGGCGACCGCATGTGGGAGTTCGTCGACCGCTTGCTGTCGACGGCGCTCCCGAGGATCCGCGACTTCCGCGGGATCAGCCCCGACGCGTTCGATGGAAGGGGCAACTACTCGCTCGGCATCACCGAGCAGCTGATCTTCCCGGAGATCGACTACGACAAGGTCGAACGGGTGCGAGGTATGGACATCACGTTCGTCACGAGCGCGGAAACAGACGAGGAGGCCCGGGCGTTGCTCGACGAGCTCGGCTTCCCGTTCAAGCGATAGACCAGGCGGAGCCGTTCAGACGGACCGACCGTTCGAGGAGGTCGAACAGTGGCAAAGAAGTCGATGATCGCGAAGGCGAAGCGCAAGCCCAAGTTCGCGGTGCGCGCGGTGAACCGGTGCGTCCGCTGCGGGCGCCCGCGCGGGTATTTCCGCCAGTTCGGGCTCTGCCGCATCTGCCTGCGCGAGCTTGCCAGCCGCGGCGAGCTGCCCGGCGTGAAGAAGGCGAGCTGGTAGGCCGAGCGGCCGAGCCTGCAGGATCCGCCAGGCGCCGGAGCCACGGGTTTCGGCGAACCGGCGGACCGTACGAGTCCGATCACAGGAGGACGAACACATGAGCATGACAGATCCCATCGCAGACATGCTGACCCGCATCAGGAACGCGAACACCGCGTACCACAGCACGGTCGAGATGCCCTCGTCCAAGAAGCTGGTGGAGATCGCCCGCATCTTGAAGGAAGAGGGCTACATCGCCGACTATGTGGTCAAGCCGGCCGAGCCGCGCGACGTCTTGCAGATCACGCTGAAGTACGGCCCGAAGAAGCAGCGCGTGATCAGCGGCATCCGGCGCATCAGCAAGCCGGGTCTGCGCGTCTACGCCAAGAAGGACGAGCTGCCTCGTGTGCTGGGCGGCCTCGGCATCGCGGTCATCTCCACTTCGCGCGGCGTGATGACCGACAAGCAGGCCCGCGCGGCGGGCGTCGGCGGCGAGGTCATCGCCTACATCTGGTGACCGGGCAGGACTGAAAGGAGCGAGGAGCTGTGTCTCGTATCGGCAAGCAGCCCATCCCGGTCCCGTCCGGGGTCGAGGTGGCCATCAACGGGAACGAGGTCTCGGTGAAGGGTCCCAAAGGGACGCTTACCCAGACCTTCGACAAGGACATGATCATCGAGCTCGAGGACGGCGCGATCGTCGTCAAGCGTCCGAGCGACGAGCGGCGGCACCGCTCGCTGCACGGTCTGACGCGCACCCTCATCGCGAACATGGTGCAGGGCGTCTCCGAAGGGTTCCAGAAGGAGCTCGAGATCGTCGGCGTCGGCTACCGCGCCGCGCTGAAGGGGTCGGACCTGGACCTGAGCCTGGGCTTCAGCCACCCCGTGGTGATCAAGCCCGAAGAAGGGATCACCTTCGAGGTGCCCGCTCCGACGAAGATCGTCGTCAAGGGCATCGACAAGCAGCGCGTCGGTCAGGTTGCGGCCGAGATCCGCAAGATCCGCCCGCCCGAGCCGTACAAGGGCAAGGGCGTGCGGTATGCCGGCGAGCACGTTCGCCGGAAGCTCGGCAAGGCGGCCAAGTAGCGGTAAGGCTCGCACCGGCTGCGGCTGGTGCGACGGATCGAGGAAGCAGGTTCTCAGACCATGGACAAGACGAAAGCGAAGCGAGCAGCGCTGGCGAGGCGGCAGCGCCGCGTCCGGGGCAAGGTCTCGGGCACGGCCGCTCGTCCGCGCCTGCGCATCACGCGCTCGAACACCAACATCTACGCGCAGATCATCGACGACGAGGCCGGCGTGACGCTGGTGTCGGCCTCCACGCTCGACCCGGAGCTCAAGTCCGTGCTGAAGAGCCGCTCGAGCATCGAGGCGGCCAAGGCCGTGGGCGAGCTGGTCGGGCGGCGGGCCGTGGCCAAGGGGATCACGGCCGTCGTGTTCGACCGCGGAGGCCGGCTGTACCACGGCCGCGTGAAAGCACTTGCGGATGGCGCCCGTGATGCGGGCCTGTCGTTCTAGGAGGATGCGCTGATGGCTCGCGATCACGAAGCCGCTCCGGTCTCGGAGCTTCAGGAGAAGGTCGTTTACATCAACCGTGTCGCCAAGGTCGTCAAGGGCGGCCGGCGGTTCTCGCTCACCGCGCTCGTGGTCGTCGGCGACGGCAACGGGCGGGTCGGCGTCGGCATGGGCAAGTCTGCCGAGGTGCCCGTGGCGATCAAGAAGGGCGTCGAGGACGCGAAGAAGAACATGTTCACCTTCCCGCTTGCTGGCACCACGATCCCGCACGAGGTCCTGGGCGAGTTCGGCGCGGGCAAGGTGCTGCTCAAGCCCGCTGCCCCGGGTACCGGCGTCATCGCAGGCGGCCCGGTGCGCGCGCTGCTCGAGCTTGGCGGCATCAAAGACGTGCTCTCGAAGTCGCTCGGCAGCAACAACGCGCTCAACATGGTGAAGGCGGCCGCTGAAGGGCTCAAGCAGCTCAGCAGCCCGGAGGAGATCGCCCGCAAGCGCGGCAAGTCCGTCGCGGAAGTGTACGGTCTGGAGGTCAAGTGATGGCGAAGGCGACGAAGCCGAGCACGCTCAAGATCACGCTCGTCAAGAGCGTCATCGGTGCTCCGCAGGACCAGAAGGCGACCGTCCGCGCCCTCGGGTTGAAGCGGCTCAACCACACCGTCGAGCAGCCCGACACCCCGGTCATCCGCGGCATGGTCTTCAAGGTGAAGCACCTCGTGAAGGTCGAGGAGCAGTAGCACGCACGAACAGTCAGCCGGCGGCGAGCGGCCGGCGCCGGGCGACGCCCGGAAGCGTCACGAAGGAGTGCTGAACATGCAGATCCACGATCTCTTCCCGGCTCCTGGGTCCCGCAAGGAGCGCAAGCGCGTCGGGCGCGGCCACGGCAGCGGCCACGGCGGGCGTTCCGGTCGAGGCAACAAGGGCCAGCTGTCTCGCTCCGGCGGCGGCAAGGGCCCTGGGTTCGAGGGCGGCCAGAACCCGCTGCACATGCGGCTGCCGAAGCTGCCGGGCTTCAAGAACCGCAACCGCGTCGAGTATGCGGTCGTCAACGTCTCCCGTCTCGACGCGCTGTACGAGGCGGGAGCCGTGGTCGACGTCGACTCCCTGTTCGAGAAGGGCGTCATCAAGTCCAAGACCGTCCCCGTGAAGGTCCTCGGCGACGGTGAGCTCACCAAGCCCCTGACGGTCCGCGTCGACAAGGTCTCGGAGCCTGCGAAGGCGAAGATCGAGGCAGCAGGAGGGACGGTCGAGCAGCGGTGATCGAAGCACTCGCGAACGCGTTCCGGATCCCTGATCTCCGCAAGAAGATCCTCTTCACGCTGGGCATCATCGCGGTCTACCGCGTTGGTGCCCACATTCCCGTTCCGGGCGTCGACCCTGGGGCCGTCAAGGAAGTGGTGCAGTCGGGCGCCGCGCTCGGCTTGCTGAACCTCTTCGCGGGCGGCGCGTTGGAAAACTTCGCGATCTTCGCCCTCGGCATCATGCCGTACATCACGGCATCGATCATCATGCAGCTCCTCCAGGCGGTCATCCCGACGCTCGAGCAGTGGGCGAAAGAAGGCGAGGCCGGACAGCGGAAGATCACGCAGGTCACGCGCTACCTGACGCTCGGCATCGGATTCATGGAGTCGCTCGGTCTGCTCACCATCTTCCAGGCAGACGTCTCGCAGGGCGGCATCGGGGTCCGGTTCGACTGGCTGACCCGCATCGTCATCGTGATCTCGCTGCTGGCGGGCACGGCGTTCATCATGTGGCTCGGCGAGCTCATCACGCAGCGTGGCATCGGCAACGGCATGTCGCTTCTGATCTTCGCGAACATCGTCGCGCGGTTCCCCATCACGATCGTCAACGCCATGCAGCTGAACGAGTGGTACCTGACCGCGTTCCTGCTCGTGGTGTTCGTGTTCGTGATCGCCGCGGTCGTGTTCATGGAGCGGGGACAGCGCCGGATCCCGGTGCAGTACGCCAAGCGCGTCATCGGCCGCAAGGTGTACGGCGGCGCCGGCACGTACATCCCGCTCAAGGTCAATGGCGCGAACGTGATCCCGATCATCTTCGCGTCTTCGGTGCTCATCTTCCCGGCGACCATCGCGCGCTTCTTCCCGAACGTGAAGTGGCTTGCGTCGGTGGGGAACGCGCTGTCTGAGGGCTGGCTCCACATCGGGCTGTACGTGCTGTTCATCGTGTTCTTCACGTACTTCTACACCGCGCTCGTGTTCAACCCGATCGAGCTCGCCGACAACCTGCGCAAGAACGGCGGGTTCATTCCCGGCGTTCGTCCCGGCAAGCAGACCGCCCAGTACATCGAGAACGTGCTGAACCGGATCACTTTGCCGGGCGCGCTGTTCCTCGCCGCCATCGCGGTGGGACCGCAGCTCGTGTTCCAGTTCCAGTCCACGGCCTCGCCGCTGCTGCGGGCGTTCGGCGGCACGTCGTTGCTGATCATGGTGGGCGTCGCGCTTGAGACGATGACGCAGCTCGAGAGCCAACTGAAGATGCGCCACTACGACGGATTCTTCAAGTAGGGGAAGGGACGGGTGCAGTGAACCTCATGCTCCTTGGCGCCCCGGGCGCCGGAAAAGGAACGCAGGCGGCGAAGCTGGTGCAGACCTACGGCCTCGCGCACATCTCGACGGGCGACATCCTGCGCGCAGCGGTCGCGGCGGGCACGCCGCTCGGCATGACGGCGAAGTCGTACATGGACAAAGGCGAGCTGGTTCCCGACCTCGTGGTGATAGGGCTCGTGAAGGCCAGGCTGCAGGAGCCGGACACGCAGAACGGGTTCATCCTCGACGGGTTCCCCCGGACGGTCGCGCAGGCGGATGCGCTCGACCGGGAGCTGGAGGCGCTCGGCAAGCAGCTCGACGCCGTCATCAGCATCGAAGTCGACCGCCAGGCGCTCATCGACCGGCTGACGGCTCGCCGCACCTGCAAGCAGTGCGGGGCCATCTTCAACGTCAGCGCGCAGCCGGAGACTGCCAACGGCGTGTGCCCGTCGTGCGGCGGCGAGCTGTTCCAGCGCGACGACGACACGGTGGAGACGGTGAGCAACCGGCTGGCCGTGTACGAGCGCTCGACCGCGCCGCTCATCGACTACTACGCTGGGAAGGGTCTGCTGAAGCGGATCGACGGCAACCGCCCGGTCGACGACGTCTTCAAGCAGATCCAGGGCGCCGTGGAGGGTTCCGCCCGTTGATGCTCCTCAAGTCGCCCGCGGAGATCGAGGTGATGCGCGAGGCGGGCCGCATCACCGCGAGCGCGCTTCGGGTGGTCGGCGAGGCGGTCGTGCCGGGTGTGACGACCGCGCAGCTCGACGAGATCGCAGCCGAGCACATCCGGAAAGAGGGCGGCAAGCCGGCGTTCCTCGGGTACCGGGGCTTTCCCGCGACGCTGTGCGTATCGGTGAACGACGAGGTCGTGCACGGCATCCCGGGCAAGCGGCGGCTGCGCGAAGGCGACATCGTCTCGGTGGACTGCGGCGTGGTCGTCGACGGGTACTATGGAGATGCGGCGATGACGTTTCCGGTCGGGCGCGTCTCGGACGAGGCGCGCCGGCTCATGGACGTCACACGCGACGCGCTGGATGCGGCCATCGCGCGGTGCAGGCCGGGCATGCGGTTGGGCGACGTCGGCAACGCAGTGCAGACGGTGGTCGAGCGGGCAGGGTTCTCGGTCGTCCGCGAGTACGTGGGGCACGGGATCGGGCGGTCGATGCACGAGGAGCCCCAGGTGCCGAACTTCGGCAGGGCGGGGACGGGCATGACGCTCAGGCCGGGGACGGTGCTCGCCATCGAGCCGATGGTGAATGCCGGCGGATATGCGGTCCGGTCGCTCGACGACGGGTGGACGGTCGTGACCGCCGACGGGAGCCTGTCCGCGCACTTCGAGCACACGGTGGCGATCACGGAGGACGGGCCGTCGATCCTCACGCTTGAACGATGAGCACGCGGAAACAGGTGGACTGAGCCGGCATGACTGGGTTATACTTCCCGTTTGCGGCTTCTCGGCAATGAGGAGAGGGTGAGTTGGCGAAGCGCGAAGATGCCATAGAGATGGAGGGCACGGTCATCGAGCCGCTCCCGAACGCGATGTTCCGGGTCGAGCTCGACAATGGCCACAAGGTCCTGGCACACATCTCTGGCAAGATGCGCATGCACTACATCCGCATCCTCCCGGGAGACCGGGTCGTCGTGGAGCTCTCGCCGTACGACCTTACGCGCGGCAGGATCACCTACCGGTACAAGTGATCGCGTCGTCCGTGCGGGCGGGAGACGCCCGGCGGCGTGTCAGGAAAACACTCACCAGCGGCTGGGTGTCGAGATAGAGGAAGCACGTCCCGAAAGGACCATCGATGAAGGTACGGCCCTCAGTGAAGCGCATATGCGAGAAGTGCAAGGTCATCAAGCGGCACGGCCGCGTCCTGGTGATCTGCGAGAACCCTCGCCACAAGCAGCGCCAAGGTTAGGTAGGAGGACCACGTGGCACGCATCGAAGGCGTCGACCTCCCGCGCGACAAGCGCATCGAGATCGCACTGACCTACATCTACGGCATCGGTCTCACGACGAGCCAGAAGATCCTTCGCGAGACCGGCGTCAATCCGGACACGCGCGTACGGAACCTCACCGAAGAAGAGGTGGTCCGGCTTCGCGAGTACATCGACCGCAACCTCAAGGTGGAGGGCGACCTGCGTCGCGAGGTCGGCCAGAACATCAAGCGCCTGATGGAGATCGGGTGCTACCGGGGGCTGCGCCACCGCAAAGGCCTCCCCGTGCGGGGGCAGCGCACGCACACCAACGCGCGCACCCGCAAGGGTCCCCGCCGTCAGATCGGTGCGAAGAAGAAGGGCAAGTAGTCCATGGTCGCCAAGAAGAAGAACGTCAAGGCCCGGCTCAAGCGCAGCGAGCGCAAGAACATCGCTGTCGGTCAGGCCCACATCAAGAGCACGTTCAACAACACGATCGTGAGCATCACCGACCCGCAGGGCAACGTCATCGCGTGGCAGTCTGCGGGCACGGTCGGGTTCAAGGGCTCGCGCAAGTCGACCCCGTTCGCGGCGCAGTTGGCCGCGGAGGCCTGCGCGAAGATCGCGCAGGAGCACGGCATGCGCAAGGTGTCGGTCTTCGTGAAGGGCCCCGGGTCGGGGCGCGAGACCGCCATCCGTTCGTTGCAGGCCGCTGGGCTCGAGATCGCGAGCATCCAGGACTGCACCCCTGTCCCGCACAACGGTTGCCGGCCGCGCAAGCGCCGGCGCGTCTGATAGTCGGAAGGATCACGAGCTATGGCACGTTACTCAGGGGCGGACTGCAGGCTGTGCCGCCGCGAAGGCGTCAAGCTCTTCTTGAAGGGCGACCGCTGCTACAGCGACAAGTGCGCCGTCGAGCGCCGGCCGTACGCGCCGGGCATGGCGGGCAAGAAGCGTCCTCGCGACAGCGAATACCGGCTGCAGCTCCGCGAGAAGCAGAAGGCGAAGCGCATCTACGGCGTTCTGGAGAAGCAGTTCCGCAACTACTACAAGCTGGCCACGCGGATGCCGGGCATCACCGGCGAGAACCTGTTGAGGCTGCTCGAGACGCGGCTGGACAACGTCGTGTACCGGCTCGGGTTCGCGGCCTCGCGCGACGAGGCGCGGCAGATGGTGCGTCACGGCCACTTCCTGGTGGACGGCCGTCGGGTCGACATCCCGTCATACCGGGTCAAGGCAGGCCAGACCATCGCCGTCGCGCCGAAGGCCAAGGACTTGAGCGTGATCAAGGCGGCCCTGATCTCGTCCTCGAAGATGGAGATACCGGGCTGGCTCGAGGTGGACATGGACAAGCTCCAGGGCAAGGTCCTGTCGCTGCCTTCGCGCGAGCAGATCGACGCACCCGTCCGCGAGCAGCTCATCGTCGAGCTGTACTCGAAGTAACGGCTTGATCGAAGCCAAGGAGGCTCAATCGATGACAGAGTTCATGAGGCCCCAGGTGACGGTCGACGTCATCGACGAGCGGACCGCTCGGTACGTCGTCGAGCCGCTGGAGCGCGGATACGGCTACACGCTGGGCAACTCGCTCAGGCGGGTGCTGCTCTCGTCGCTGCAAGGCGCGGCGGCGACCTCGATCCGTATCGAGGGCGTCCAGCACGAGTTCGCGACGATCGACGGCGTCCGCGAGGACGTCACGGACATCGTGCTGAACGTCAAGGGGCTGGTCTTCCGCTCCACCGGTATCGGCGAGGGCGAAGGCGTCGCGACGCTCGACGCGAGCGGCCCGGCGGTGGTCACCGGGGCCGACCTGAAGGTCCCTGCGGAGTTCGAGCTCGTCAACCCGGAGCACCCGATCGCGACGCTGGAGAAGGGCGCCCGCCTCGAGATGAGCATCCGCGTCGGCACCGGCCGCGGATACGTCAGCGCCGACCGCAACAAGCGGCCCGACGACGCCATCGGCGTCATCACCGTCGACTCGCTGTTCAGCCCGGTGACGCGGTGCGCGTACGTCGTCGAGAACACGCGCGTCGGCCAGCGCACCGACTACGACAGGCTCATCCTCGAGGTGGAGACGAACGGCGCGATGGACCCTGCGGACGCAGTGGCGAGCGCGGCGCGCATCGTGACCGAGCACATGCAGCTGTTCGTCGAGCAGGCGACCGGCGAGCTTCCTGAGGAGGCCATCTTCTCCGCTGGCCGGAGCGAGTCCAGCGGCGTGTTGAACTTGCCGATCGAGCAGCTCGACCTGTCCATGCGGTCGTACAACTGCCTCAAGCGCCAGGGTGTGAACACGGTGGGTCAGCTGGTCGCGTGCACGGAGGCGGACCTGTTGAACATCCGGAACTTCGGCGCGAAGTCCATCGAGGAAGTCAAAGACAAGCTGCAGGCCATGGGCCTGAGCCTTGCCGGCTAGGAGTGACCAAGACATGAGACACGCGAAGAAGGGGCGGAAGCTCGGCACCGACGCCAGCCACACCGAAGCCATGCTTCGGAGCCTGGCGGCCGCCGTGCTCACCCACGAACGCATCAAGACCACCGAGGCTCGGGCCAAAGAGGTCCGCGAGCTCGTCGACCGGATCATCGGCTGGGGCAAGCGCGGCGACCTGCACGCTCGGCGCCTCGCGCTGGCCGAGCTCAAGGACCGGGCCCTGGTGCACAAGGTCTTCGCCGAGATCGCGCCGCGGTACGCGGAGCGGCCGGGCGGCTACACGCGGATCTACCGCATCGGTCCGCGCAAGGGCGACGCCGCCCCCATGGTGATCCTCGAGCTCGTCGACTGACGCGCTAGGACGCCCGGGCCTGCCGGGCGGACGCACGCGTTGCATCTCCGAGGGCCTCGGCACGTCCCGAGGTCCTCGGCGCCTTGTGGGGCAAGGAGCCGACGTGATCGTTTTCGAAGGAGTCACCTTCTCGTACCAGGACGCGGGGCGGCCCGCGGTCTTCAGCATCGACCTGTTGTTCCGCGACGGCGAGCGCGTCGCCCTCATCGGTCCGAACGGCTCGGGGAAGTCGACCTTGGCTCTGCTCGCGAACGGCATCCTTGTGCCCTCGGAAGGACGCGTGCTCGTCGATGGCCTGGACACGGCAGACGAGCGGGTTCTCGACCGGGTGCGCTCGTCGGTGGGGCTCGTGCTCCAGAATCCGGACAACCAGATCGTCGGGGCCACCGTGGAAGAAGACGTCGCGTTCGGTCCCGAGAACCTGGCGCTTCCTGCAGAGGAGATCGCGCACCGGGTGCGTGCGGCGATCGACGCCGTCGGCCTTGCTGGGCTCGAGCGCCGGGAGCCGCACACGTTGTCGGAAGGGCAGAAGCAGCGCCTCGCGATCGCGGGCGCCCTCGCTATGCGGCCGCAGCACCTCGTGCTCGACGAGCCGACGGCGATGCTGGACCCGCTGGGTCGCGCTGAGGTTCTCGACGCGCTAGCGCGGTTCCACGGCGAGGGTCACGGGATGGTGCACATCACGCACGACGCATCCGAGATCGCTCTGTGCGACCGCGCGGTCGGGCTCCGGGGCGGCCGCGTCGTCTTCGACGGCTCAGTCCGCGACCTGCTGAGCGATGAGGGCGCGATGTCCGAGCTCGGCGTGGAACCGGCACCGCTGTGGGAGGTCCGTCGAGCCATCGTCGAGGCAGGAGTGCCCGTTCCGCTGGATGCGGACGCGAGAAGGCTCGTGGAGGTGCTGTCGTGCTGAGCGCGCGCGACATCGCGGTGGCGTACAACCGCGGCACCGTGGCCGAACAGCGCGCGCTCGACGGCGTGAGCCTCGACGTCAGCCGCGGAGAGCTCGTGGTGCTCGTCGGCGTGACCGGGTCTGGGAAGTCGACGCTGCTCAGAGCGCTGGCCGGGCTGATCGAGCCGGACGCTGGCTCGGTGAGCGTCGACGGCGCGCCGCTCCCGCGCCCGCCTGCGCGTGCCGTCGGCGTCGTGTTCCAGAACCCCGAACGCCAGCTGTTCGGCGAGACGGTGCTCGAAGACGTGGCGTTCGGGCCGAAGATGATCGGCCATCCGGATCCTCGCGCGGCGGCGGCTGCTGCGCTGAGGCGCGTCGGGATGGATCCCGAGGAGTTCGGTCCACGGTCGCCGTTCACCCTGTCGGGAGGCGAGGCGCGCAAGGTGGCGATAGCCGGCATCATCGCGCTCGAGCCGGCGTTCCTGCTGCTCGACGAGCCGACCGTGGGCTTGGACGCGGGCGGTCGCCGAGCCGTCGTCGAAGTCGTGGGACGAGAGAGACGCGATCGGGGCGTCGTGATCGTCACGCACCACCCGGACCCGTTCCTTCCGTTGGCTGACCGCATCATGGCGCTGCGAGACGGCCGCATCGTCTTCGAGGGAACCGTCGAAGACGCCGTCCGTGCGCCCGCGGCGTACGAGTCGGCCGGCCTGCGGCTCCCAGACTTGCTCGCCGTGCAGGCAGAAGCGATGGCTCGCGGAGCTCGCGTCGAGCGGGTCGCGACGACTCCTCGCGAGGTGGCGGCTTTCCTGCTCGGCACCCGGAGGTGTGGCTGATGCGCGCGCTCAGCATCGGCCAATTCGTCCCGGCCGACTCTTTCGTGCACCGTCTCGACCCTCGCGTGAAGATCGGGGCTGTCGCGTGCGTGACGCTGGGGCTGTTCGCCGTGCACCGGTTCGAGGCGTTCGCCGTGCTCGCTGCGATGCTGGCAGCGGCTGTGGCCGCGTCGAAGGTGCCGGTGCGCTCGGTGCTCAGGGGAATCAAGGCCGTGAGCTTCATCCTCGCGATAACCCTCGCTGCTCACTCGTTGCGGTGGGGCGGCCCGCCTGCGGGAGCCGTCGGAGCGGGACCGCTGTGGGTGGATCCTGCTGGCGCGATGACAGGAGCGTTCTTCGCGGTCCGGATCGTGCTGCTGGTCGTCGGCACGTCCCTGCTCACGCTCACGACGAGCCCGGTCGCGCTCGCCGACGGTCTCGAGCGCCTGATGCGGCCGATGTCGGCCCTTGGCGTCCCTGTGGGAGACGTCGCGATGATGCTCACCATCGCGCTTCGGTTCATACCGACGACTGCGTACGAAGCCGAGCAGATCATGCTTGCCCAAGCCGCGCGCGGCGCCCGGTTCGATGAAGGCGGGCCCATCAAGCGGGCCCGTGCGCTGGTGCCGGTCCTCGTGCCGCTGTTCGTCAACCTCTTCAGGCGAGCCGACGAGCTCGCCATCGCGATGGAGGCGCGGTGCTACGTGAGCGGGCGGCGTCGCACACGGATGCACGAGCTTGTCATGCGGCCCGCGGACTGGGTCGTGCTCGGAGGGTGGGCGGTCGCGTGTCTTGTCTTGGCAGTCATGATGTGAGGTGATGGCGGTGGTCGAGAGGGCAGTAGCGCTCCGCGTCTCGTACGACGGCGCCGGCTTCGCCGGCTTCGCACGGCAGCCCGGTCTGCGCACCGTGCAAGGCGATCTCGAGCAGGCACTGGCGACGATCCTCCGGCGACCGGTCGACACCGTGGGCGCGGGCCGGACGGATGCCGGCGTGCATGCGCTCGGTCAGGTTGTGAGCTTCCCGGAGACGGGCCTGGAGCCGGCCCTGGAGGCGCTCGTGCGTTCCTTGAACGCGCTGACCGGTGACGACCTGGTCGTGCAGTCGGCGTCGTACGCGGAGCCGGGCTTCAGCGCGCGACGCTCGGCGACGGCGCGCGAATACCGGTACCACCTCGTGCCGGGTCCCGTCCCGCCGCTGTTCAACCGCAAGACCGCCTGGTGGGTGCGTCGCGCCCTCGACCTTGAGGCGATGCGCGAGGCCGCAGGGTTCCTCATCGGCGAGCACGACTTCGCCGCGTTCTGCGTGAAGGAGTCTGCCGCCGAAGGACCGACGAGCCGCCGCGTGGACACCGTGGAGATCGTGCCGGCCCGTGAGATGGGGGAGCACCTCATCGTCGTGCGCGTGGTCGGCAACGCGTTCCTGCACTCGATGGTTCGGATCATCGTGGGCTCGCTTGCAGAGGTGGGCGCCGGGCGGCGCGACCCGGAATGGATCGAGCAGGCGCTGCGTTCCCGCGACAGAGCGCAGGCCGGCCCGACGGCGCCGCCGCACGGGCTGACGCTCTGGCACGTCACGTACCCTGACGAATGCTGGCTATGACTGCTCGGCTGATGGATACGCCCGGCGGCGTTTGTTGACACCCGCGCGACCGCCGGATAAAGTGTACGGGTTCGCTTCATGAGCCCCGTGGAACTTGTGAAGAGGACTGCGCAGTCGTTGATCGTGGAGGACCATGTGAAGACCTACTACGCCAAGCCGGGCGAGGTCGAGCGCGAGTGGCTGGTCGTCGACGCCACTGACATCCCGCTCGGCCGGCTCGCCAGCGAAGTCGCCTCCATTCTCCGAGGCAAGCACAAGCCGCAGTACACGCCGCACGTGGACGTCGGCGATTTCGTGATCGTCGTCAATGCCGACAAGGTCAAGCTCACCGGCAAGAAGTCGCAGGACAAGCGGATCTTCCGCCACTCCGGCTTCCCGGGCGGCCTGAAGTCGGTCGCGGTCGGCGAGCTGCTTGCGAAGCGGCCCGAGCGCGTGGTCGAGCGCGCCGTCAAAGGGATGCTGCCCAAGAACACGCTCGGCCGCGCCATGGGCAAGAAGCTGAAGGTGTACGCAGGCCCGGACCACCCGCATCAGGCGCAGAAGCCGCGGCAGATCACCCTGGAGGTCTAACGGATGGCTGAGAGCAAGGCAGTCTACTGGGGCACCGGCCGCCGCAAGACGTCGGTCGCCCGTGTCCGGCTGATGCCCGGTACCGGCCGGATCATCGTGAACGGCAAGGAGTTCGACGACTACTTCGGCCGCAAGACCCTCAAGACCTTCGTCTTGCAGCCGTTCAAGGTCACTGAGACGCTTGGCCGGTTCGACGTCGTGGCGAACATCCAGGGCGGCGGCGTGAGCGGCCAGGTCGGCGCGTTGCGCCACGGCATCGCACGTGCGCTGCTCGAGGCGGGCGAGACCTACCGCGCCGAGCTCAAGCGGGCCGGCCTGCTGCGCCGGGACCCGCGCATGGTGGAACGCAAGAAGTACGGCCTGAAGAAGGCGCGCAAGCGCCCGCAGTTCTCCAAGCGCTAGGGCTGCGAGGCAGGATGCGCGAACGCCAGGCCCGCCCTCGCGGCGGGCCTGTTCGCGTCAGGCGTTCGAGGAGCGGACATGGGCAGACTGTTCGGGACCGACGGCGTCAGAGGCATCGCGAATGCAGACCTCACGCCTGAGCTGGCATTCCGTATCGGCGAGGCGGCGAGCCGGTTCCTCGCCAAGAAGGGGGCCGGCACCATCGTGGTCGGCATGGACACCCGGCGCAGCGCTGACATGCTCGAAGCGGCCGTCGTGGCAGGCATCTGCGCGGGCGGCGCGGACGCGCTCAGGCTCGGGATCGTGCCCACGCCGGCGGTCGCGTTCCTGGCTCGAAGCATGGGAGCGGACGGCGGCGTCGTCATCTCGGCGTCGCACAACCCGGCGGAGTACAACGGCATCAAGCTGTTCGACCGGGACGGCTTCAAGCTGCCCGACGAGATCGAAGACGAGATCGAAGAGTACCTGATCGAGGCGCCAGCCGGCGCGGACCGCCCCGTCGGCGCGCGCGTCGGCCGGGCGTACGTCGTGCCCGACGCGGCGGACAGGTACGTCTCTCACGCGATCGACACCATCGAGGGCGACCTCGTCGGCCTGACCATCGCTGTGGACTGCGGCCACGGAGCGTCTTCGTACACGACCGTGAAAGCGCTGCGGGACCTGGGCGCGACCGTGCACGCCATCAACTGCGACTCGAACGGGCTCGACATCAACGACGGGTGCGGTTCCACGCACCTCAAAGTCATCAGCGAGCTCGTGCGAGCCCACGAGGTGGACTTCGGAATCGCCCACGACGGTGACGCAGACCGGGTGCTGGCCGTGGACGAGAGCGGCGCAGTGGTGGACGGCGACCAGATCATGGCGATCGCGGCCGTCCACATGAAGCAGCGCGGACGGCTCGCCGGCGACATGATCGTGGCGACGGTGATGAGCAACCTCGGGCTGGACGTCGCCATGCGCGAGCACGGCATCACGGTGTTGAAGACCAAGGTCGGCGACCGCTACGTCCTGGACCAGATGCGTGCGAGCGGAGCGGTCCTCGGAGGCGAGCAGTCGGGGCACATCATCTTCATGGAGCACACGACGACGGGCGACGGCCTCGTCACCGCGCTGCAGCTGGCGTCGATCGTCCGAAGCGCCGACGCGCCCCTGTCCGAGCTTCGGTCGGTGATGCGCCGGTACCCCCAGGTGCTGCTGAACGTGCCGGTCTCCGACAAGGCGTTGCTCGCGAGCAGCACGGCGGTGCACGACGCCATCGCCGAGGCCGAGCGGCAGCTGGGCGACCACGGCAGAGTGCTCGTGCGCCCCTCGGGAACCGAGCCGTTGGTGAGGGTCATGGTCGAGGCCGCCGAAGAGGCCGTGGCGAGCGAAGTGGCGTCGCAGATCGCGGCGGTCGTCCGCGCCGAGCTCGGCTAAGCGGTCGCCAAGCCGTCAACCGGCCGGCCGCGCCCCCGTTGGTATAATCCTCGCGTGCTTCTGATCGGTCAGTCCTCGACCGGCGTCTTTCGTCTGGCGTCGTATCACGGAAGGGCTTCGTATGTGCGGCATCGTGGGTTACGTCGGCCCGAAGCCGGCGTGTGACGTGCTCCTGGGCGGTCTCACCCGGCTGGAGTACCGCGGATACGACTCCGCTGGCGTCGCCGTCTTGAGCGACGGCGACATGACGCTCGTCCGCCGCGTCGGCAAGCTCGCGAATCTCAAGGCGGCCATCACAGAGGCGCCGATCGCAGGGCGTGTGGGCATCGGCCACACGCGATGGGCGACGCACGGCGCGCCTACAGAAGCCAACGCGCACCCGCACCGCGACTGCAGCGGACGCATCGCGCTGGTGCACAACGGCATCATCGAGAACTTCGCCGAGATCAAGGCCGAGCTGGCTGCGGCCGGACACGTGCTCCGCTCCGAGACGGACACGGAGGTGGTCGCCCACCTCGTCGAAGCTCTCTACGACGGCGACATCCTCGAAGCGGTCCGCAAGGCCGTGCAGCGGCTTGTCGGCAGCTATGCGCTCGCGGTGGTGCACCTCGATCACCCGGACCTGGTCGTGGCGGCGCGGAAGGACTCGCCGCTCATCATCGGCCTCGGCGAGGGAGAGAACATCGTGGCAAGCGATATCCCCGCCGTGCTCGAGCACACCCGCGAGGTGCTCGTGCTGCACGACGGGCAGGTCGCTGCGGTGACTGCAGATAGCGTGCGGGTCTACGACGCGTCTGGGCAGCAGGTCGAACCCGACCTCATGCACGTGGAGTGGGACCTTGACGCCGCGGAGAAGGGCGGCTTCGAGGACTTCATGCTCAAAGAGATCCACGAGCAGCCGAAAGCCATACGTGAGACGCTCCGTGGACGTATGGACGAGAGCGGCCGGATCCAGATGTCCGAGCTCGACATGAGCGACGACGACCTCCTCTGCCTCGACCGCGTGTTCATCGTCGCCTGCGGCACCTCGTACCACGCGGGGTTGGTGGCCAAGCAGCTCATCGAGCAGTGGGCCCGGATCCCGGTCGAGGTGGACGTCTCCAGCGAGTTCCGCTACAGGGACCCCATCGTCGACCGCAACACGCTTGTGGTCGCCATCACCCAGTCCGGCGAGACTGCCGACACGCTCGCCGGCGTCCGCGAGGCCCGGGAGCGCGGCGCACGCGTGTTCGCGGTCACGAACGTCGTCGGAAGCCGGGTGACGCGGGAGTCCGACGGAGTCATCTACACGCACGCCGGCCCGGAGATCGGCGTCGCGGCGACCAAGACGTTCACGGCCCAGATCGCCGCGCTGTCCACGCTCGCCCTGAAGCTCGCGCAGGCCCGTTCCACGCTCCCGCCCGAGCGCATCGCCGCGCTCTGGTCGGAGCTCGTCACCGTTCCGGACATCGTGGAGGCCATCCTTGCGGACGCCCAGGAGATCGAGGCGTGCGCCCGCGAGTACACGGACGCCGCTTCCTCGCTCTTCCTCGGTCGCGGCATGGGCGTTCCCGTTGCGATGGAGGGGGCGCTCAAGCTCAAGGAGATCAGCTACATCCACGCGGAAGCGTACCCGGCCGGCGAGATGAAGCACGGCCCCATCGCCCTGATCACGCCACAGATGCCGGTCGTCGTGGTGGCCACCCAGGGCCACACGTACGAGAAGGTCGTGAGCAACATCCAGGAGGTCAGGGCCCGGGGCGCCCGCGTCATCGCTGTCGCGACGCACGGAGACGAGGGCATCCGCAGCCACGCCGAGCACGTCTTGTGGATCCCGCAGGTGAGCGAGGCGCTGTCCGCCATCCCCGCGGTCGTGCCGCTGCAGCTGCTCGCCTACCACATCGCTAAGATGCGCGGGTGCAACGTCGACCAGCCGCGCAACCTCGCGAAGTCGGTCACTGTGGAGTAGGCATGCCTGAGGAAGCTCCCTGCATCAGCGGTCTCGGGGTCGACATCGTCGAGATCGACCGCATGCGCCGAGCTCTCGAGCGTCATCCGCGGATGCGGGAGCGTCTGTTCTCCGAGGAAGAGCGGGCCTACTGCGACTCGCGCAGCCGGCCGGAGATCCACTACGCGATGCGCTTCGCTGCCAAAGAGGCGGTCCTCAAGGCGCTCGGCATGGGCTTCTCCAACGGGATCCGGTTCACCGACGTGGAGGTCCTCCGGGACGAGCGCGGGAGGCCAGCCCCGAGGCTCAGAGGCCGTGCTGCCGAGATCGCCGCTGCGGCGGGCGTGGTCGAGATGCACCTCTCGCTGAGCTTCACGCACTTGACCGCCGTGGCTTCCGCCGTCGCGGTCACCGAGCGGATGCGGCCGCAGCCAGAGCCGCGGCCGCTGCGAAGCGCCGAGCGTCTCGAGGACGCGTTCAAGGAAGCACGCGGGCTGCTTGACGGCCTGGCGGAGTGACCAGCAGGATGGTCGTGCCGTCGGCCGCGTGAAAGGGGGAGCCCGTGCGCCCGGTGCTGTTCTCTGACGAGATCCGATCGCTCGAGGCCGAGGCCGTCTCGGCCGGCGCGGCGACGATGGCGGAGCTGATGCGTCGTGCCGGCGAAGCGGTCGCGCGCGCCGTCTCGGAGATGGCGCCGTCTGGCCGCGTGCTCCTGGTCTGCGGGGGCGGCAACAACGGCGGCGACGGCTGGGTGGCTGCTCGTGCGCTTCTCGAAAGGGGCCGCGAGGTTCTCGTGCTGTCGGTGACCGACCCGGACCGCCTGCCCGAGCCGGCACGGACCGCGTGCTCGGACGCGTCGGCGGCAGGAGTTCCGTGGCGCAGGATCGGCTCTGCGCGGGAGCTCCGGGACCTCGCTCACGGCGCCGCGCTCGTGGTCGACGCGGTGCTCGGGATCGGGCTTGTGGGCCCCGTGCGCGACGACACGGCCTCGGTCCTTGTGGCCCTCGCCGAGGTCGAACCTCCCGTGCTGGCCGTCGACGTCCCGTCGGGCGTGGACGCCGACACGGGGGCGCTCCTCGGTCCCGTCGCGCGCGCGGACAAGACCGTGACCTTCACCTGCCTCAAGCCAGGACTGCTGTTGTATCCCGCCGCTACGTATGCGGGAGAGGTGGAGGTGGCCGACGTCGGGCTCGCTGTTCCGGCGCGCCGCGCCCACCGGGTCGAGGTGTGGGACGACGCCGACTACGCAACGGCCCTGCCGATCCCGGCGCCAGATGCGCACAAAGGGGACCGGGGTAGCGTGCTCGTCGTCGCCGGGTCGCGCTTGTACGCTGGGGCTGCCGTGCTGGCAGCGGCCGGCGCGATGCGGATGGGGGCGGGCTACGTGTTCGCTGCCGTGCCGTCCTCTATAGTCCCCGTCCTCCAATCCGCGTTGCCGCACGTCATCGCAGCCGGTCTGAGCGAGACTCCGGAAGGCGCGCTCTCCGAAGAGGCCGCAGAGCACGTGGCGCGTCTCGCGCGCGACGTCGACGCCGTCGTCCTGGGTCCCGGTTTGACGACGCACGGGTCCGCGGTCTCGGCCGTCAGGCGCGTCCTGCCGCTGCTGCATGGGCCGCTGGTGTTGGACGCGGACGCCCTCAACGCCCTTGGAGCGGAGCACTTCGGGGCCCTGCGGACCCGTACGGCTCCGACGGTGCTCACGCCGCATCCGGGAGAGATTGCCCGCTTGATCGGGTGCACTGCCGCCGAGGTGCAGCGCGACCGGATCAGCGCCGCACGCGCGGCGGCCGGCGAACGGTGCGCGTGCGTCCTCAAGGGCGCACGGACGGTCGTCTCGTGCGGAGAACGGACGGTCATCACGCTGGCCGGGAATCCGGGCATGGCCACTGCCGGCATGGGCGACGTCCTGGCCGGCATGGCCGGCACGCTGCTGGCGCAAGGGCTCGAGCCGCTCGACGCGGCGGTGCTCGCAGCGCATCTGCACGCCAGAGCGGGCGACCTCGCGGCCGAGGAGCTCACGTTCGTGTGCCTGACGTCGAAAGACCTGCCCTCGTACCTGCCGGCAGCGGTCCGCGAGCTGCTCGCCGAGCGCGGCGTCCGCGCGCTCGGGTAGAATCTCTGCAGCACCGGCCAGCGCAAGCGAGCGGAGGCGACGATGGCACTCACTGCGCGAGACATCATGACGCCAGACCCCGTGACCGTTGACGAGGACCTGCCCGTCAAGGATGCCGCGAAGCTCATGGCCGAGCGCGGCATCGGCGCGCTCCCCGTGCTGCGAGACGGGCGGCTCGTCGGCATCGTCACCGAGGGCGACCTGATCATGCAGGACGTCAAGGTGCAGTTCCCCACGTACATCCACCTGCTCGACGGATTCATCATGTATCCGCCTGCAGCCGCTCGCTTCGAGACCGAGCTCAAGAAGGCGGTCGGCGCGACCGTGGGCGACGTGATGACGCGCAAAGTGGTCACCGTCGCCCCTGACGCCTCCGTCGAGGACGTCGCCACGCTGATGGTCGATCGCGACGTGAGCCGCGTCCCGGTCGTGGACGGCGATGCGGTCGTGGGCATCGTCAGCAAGTCCGACATCGTGCGCTCGCTCGCGGCGGAGGAGTAGGCGATGCCGGACCGCCGGTGGGCCTGGGTCGAGGTCGACCTGCGCGCCGTCGAGCACAACGTCGCCGTCTTGCGGGAGCAGGCCGGTCGTTCGACGCGCTTCATGGCCGTGGTGAAGGCCGACGGGTACGGCCACGGCGCGGTAGAGGTGGCTCGAGCGGCGTTGGCCGCCGGCGCTGAGCGCCTGGGAGTGGCGACCGTGGACGAAGCGGTGCGGCTTCGCGACGCCGGCATCGACGCCCCGCTGCACCTGTTGAGCGAGGCGCCGCCCGACGCAGCTCGCGATGTCGTCGAGGCGGGCATCATCCCGACGGTGTGCACGAAGGAGTTCGCCCTCGCGCTCAGCAAGGCCGCGGGTTCGGTCGGCGTCACCGCCCCGTTCCACCTCAAGATCGACACCGGCATGAACCGGATCGGCGTGCGGGCGGAGGACGCGGCTGACTTCGCGCTGTGGCTCAAAGCGTTGCCCGGCATCGAGATGGAAGGCGCGTTCACGCACTTCGCCACCGCCGACGTCCTCGGGGACTGGGAGTACGAACGCCAGGTCGAGCGCCTGAGCAGGGCCATCGGCCGCTTGCGGACCGAGGGCCTCCGGCCCCCGCTCGTCCACGCGGCGAACAGCGCCGCGACCGTGCTGCGGCCCGAGGCGCGGCTCGACATGGTGCGATGCGGTATCGCGATCTACGGGCTGCACCCCGCGCCGTCGACCTACGGGCGCGTCGAGCTTCGCCCGGCCATGCGCGTGGTCGCCCGCGTGTCATTCGTGAAGCGCATCGGGCTCGGCGAGGGCGTGTCGTACGGATTCACCTACCACGCGAGCGGCCCGACCACCATCGCGACGCTCCCGCTGGGGTACGCCGACGGGGTGCCGCGTCTTGCGTCGAACAAGATGGACGTGCTGATCGGCGGCAGGCGCTGCCGTCAAGTCGGCCGTGTGTGCATGGACCAGTTGATGGTGGAGGTCCCGGAAGGTCTCGCGGTCTCCATGGGCGACGAGGCCGTCATCGTCGGAGCGCAAGGCGGCGAGCGGATCGTCATGGACGAACTGGCCGACCACGCCTCGACCATCAACTACGAAGTCGCGTGCGGTTTCGGGCGCCGTCTTGAGCGCCGGTACGTCCGCTCGTGAAAGCCGTCGCATCCTTGCAGGAAACTCCCTGCTGCGTGCCGAACACGACAGCAGCGGCGTGTGAAGGCGCCGCGATCGTGCGCAGTGCCGACCCAAGGATCTGAGGGTCGCGAAGCCACAGCAGGGAGGAGCGGATCCTTGGACGAGAAGGTTCTCGAAGAGATTCGGTTCCAGCAAGAGGTCGCCGACAAGGACACCGAGTCGCCTCTGTACCTCATCCGCCAGAAGGAGCTCGAGATCTCGGGCCGCGTGCTCGCTGCGCGCAGCCAAGCGGAGAAGATCGTCGCTGATGCCCGCAAGAAGGCGCAGGCGATCCTTCGCGACGCCGAGGCAGAGGCTGAACGCAAGGTCAGGGAGCACACAGAGAAAGTCCTCGCCGCGGCCGAGAAGGAAGCGGCCGCGATCCGGGCGAGCATCCCGGAGCAGGCCGCAAGCCTGCGCGCCCAGCTGGAGCCCAAGCTGGAAGAAGCGGTGGAATTCGTCGTCAAGGCGGTCACGACCGCCTGACGTCGGATAGGACGGCCACACCCGATCGTCGGGGGAGGGTTCGAGCATGCTGGTCCCAATGGCAAAAGTCGAAGTGATAGGCCCGAAGAACCTGTTCTTCGACGTCCTCAGCTTGCTCCACGAAGAAGGAACCCTGCACATCGAGGACCTCTCGAAGAAGATCCAGTCGGGCGAAGTGCCGCTGCGGCCTATGGAGGTCGTGGCCGAGCAGGAGTGCGAGAAGCAGCGCATGGAAGACCTGCTGCTCCGTCTTCGCTCGATCCTCAAGGCGCTGCACCTGCCGGACGAGGAGGTCGACCCCGCCGAGCGCGACAAGATGTACGTCGAGCTCTGGAACAAGGACAGCAAGGACCTCTCGCGCGAAGTCGCCGACGTGATCGAGCAGGTCGAGGAACGTACGGCGAACCTGGCTCAGACGCAAGCGTCGATGGAGGCCGAGCTCGCGCTGCTCTCCCGCTACGAGCCGATCCTCCAGAAGATCCAGCCGCTGGCCAAACAGATCGTCACGACGGGGACCTACGACTCCGTCGCTCTGCTCGTCGAGCGGCGGTACAAGGCTGCTCTGGAGGACCTCAAGCGCGAGCTCGACAAGATCACGGACTCGCAGTGCGAGATCGTCTCGACCGACGTGGACGAGGAGACCACGGCGGTCATCGTCGTGTTCCCGAAGCGGGCATCCGAGGCGGTCCACAAGTTCCTGGCCATGGAGAACGTCAACCAGGTCAGGCTGCCCTCTGAGTTCCAGGACATGCCCTTCGACGTGGCGTACGACCGGCTGCGCGAGCGCCGCGCGCTGCTCCCGAAGCAGCTCGAAGAGGTGCGCGACGGCCTGCACGAGATGTCCCGGAAGTGGTACACGCGGCTCATCACGATCCGGGATGTCCTGACGGACAAGATCGAGGAGCTCGAGGCGATCCCGAAGTTCGGCCAGACCGAGTTCGCGTTCGTCATCACGGGCTGGATCCCGGTGGACCAGCTCAAGGGCCTCGAGCGGTCCATCATGGAGCACTTCGGTCCTGACGTGATCGTCGAGCAATTGGAGATCGACGAGCACGAGTACGAGGAGACGCCTGTCGCGCAGCGCAACCCCAAGTGGGCGGCGCCGTTCGAGCCGCTGATGGGCTACCTGATGGGCGGCAAGCCGGCGTACGGCACGGTCGACCCGACGATCGTGTTCGCCATCAGCTACCCGCTCATCTTCGGCATGATCGTCGGCGACATCGGCTACGGCGCGATCATGCTGGCGATCATCCTGTGGATGCGCTTCAAGTTCAAGGAGAACGCCGGCGTCCAGCTTGCGACGAGCATCCTGGGCCCCGCAGCGACGAGCGCGATGCTTTTCGGCTTCTTCTACGGCGAGTTCTTCGGCGGCGTGCTGTGGGAGGCCGGCTGGATCAAGACCATCAACGTCCTCGGCTTCACGCTCCCATATAACCGTGAGCACGAAGTGGGGCCGCTGATCGCGATGGCCATCGGGCTCGGCGCGCTGCAGATCATGTTCGGCCTGATCCTCGGCGTGGTTAACGCCGTCCGGACCAAGCACATGAAGCACGCCTACGTGAAAGGCGGCCTTGCGGGGTTCATCGTCGGCGCCATCGTGCTGCTCGCCGCCGGCAAGCTGCTGTCGCCCGGCATGCAGCCTGTGGGGCAGATGATCGGCGCGCTCATCATGCTCGCGGGCGTGTTCGCAGCGATCGCGTTCGGCAGCATCATGGGCTTCGTCGAGACGTTGGAGACCGTGTCCAACATCGCGAGCTACATCCGTATCATGGCCGTCGGCCTCTCGGACGCGATCTTCTCGAGCGCCATCAACAAGCTCGGCGAGAGCATGCCGCTCCCTGTGACCATCGTCGTGCTCGTGCTCATGCACGGGCTGCACCTCATCCTGGCGGCGTTCACGCCGACCATCCATGCTCTGCGTCTCAACTTCCTCGAGTTCTTCGGGAAGTTCTACGAGGCGACCAAGAACGAGTATAAGCCGTTCCAGAAAACCGGAGGTGAAAAGAGCGCATGATCAAGAACAGGCTCGCAAAGTGGGTGTTCGGCAGCACGTTCCTCACGGCACTGGCCATGAGCGCCGTCGCGTTCGCCGAGGAGGGTGCCGAGGCGGCTGCTCCCGAGGACCCGAAGGTCGGCATCGCGAAGGCGGCGGCAGCTGCGGTCGCAATGAGCGTGTCCGCCTTCAGCGCGGCGTACGCGCAGGCACGGATCGGTTCCGCAGGCGCCGGCACGCTCGCCGAGCGTCCTGAGGTCGGCACCAACATCATCGTCCTGCAGGCTCTGCCGGAGATCATCGTCCTGCTCGGCTTCGTCATCGCGTTCATGGTGATGCAGTAAGCGCGAGGCTCAAGCGAAGGAGATATCCGGCACGCAGCGGAAGGAACCTGCATGGCGATAGAGGACATCTTCCGAGCGCTCGAGCAGCAGGCTGACGACGAGTGCAGGGACATCCTGAACGCCGCGGACATCCAGGCCGCCTCGATCGTCGAGGAAGCCCGGGCCGAGGCCGACCGGATCAAGCAGCGCAAGCTGGAGGCGGTCGAAGAAGGGCTTCGTGCGCGGGCCGGCAAGATCGTGAACGACGCCCGGCTCGATGCCAAGCGCGCCTTGGCGGGCGTCCGCGAGGGCCTGGTGAACGAGGTGTTCGAGACGGCGGCTGCGCGGCTTGCGGCGTTGCGCGGCAGCAGGGACTACGAGCGCGTGTTCCGCGACCTCGCCGAGGAGGCTCTGGCAGGCGCTGACGGCGAGTGCCGGGTGTCGGTGAATCCCGATGACGTGTCGCTCGCGAAGAAGGTGCTCGCAGACCTCGGCGTCAAGGGCGAGGCAGTCGCTGACGAGAGCGTCGACGGCGGGCTCGTCGTGCACCTGCACGGCGGCCGCGTGATCAGGCGGAACACGTTCGGTTCACGTCTTCAGAAGGTCAGGGAAACGGCGGAAGCTGCGGTTGCGGAGATCTTGACGCGATGACTGCGACGGTGAGGGCCCAGCGGCCCCGTCCTGCTGGCAAAGATTACGGATACACCAACGCGCGCATCCGCGGCATGCGGTCACGGCTGCTCAAGAAGCCGTTCCTCGACGACTTGATGCGTTGCGCCGATTTGAGCGGTGTCATCCAGAAGCTCATGGAGACCGAGTACGCGCCGGACCTCGAGGAGCGGCTCCTGCACGGTCGGACCGCGAACCAGGTGGACCTGGCGTTGCGCGACAACATGGTCCGCACGTACCGGAAGGTCCACGACCTTGCCAACGATGAGGGGCGCGAGCTGCTCGCCGTGCTCCTCGGCCGCTGGGACCTGTTCAACGTCAAGACGGTCGTGCGCGGCAAGCATCACTCGTTGTCGCCCGAGGAGATCCTCGACAGCGTGATGCCCGTCGGACAGATGAGCCGCGTGGATCTCGAAGAGCTGTCGCGGCAGGACTCGGTCAAGGCCGTCGCAGACACGCTCGCCACGTGGCGGCTTCCGTTCGCCGAGCCGTTGAACGCCGTCATGCCGAAGTACAACGAGACGCACAACCTCTCGCTGCTCGAGCTCGCCCTGGACCGCTACTACACGGACTGGGCGACGTCCCGGCTCAAGGGCAGGGGCGTGAACAAGGACCTCGTGAAGCGGTTCATCGGCGCGCAGGTCGACACGATCAACCTGGTGACGGCCATCCGGCTTCTGTACGCGGATCTCGGCGACCAGGACCCGATGTCGTTCTTCCTGCCTGGCGGGACGGTGGTGGACGAGGCGCTCTTCCGCGACCTGGTGTCGAAGTCCGACGTGGACGAGGTCTACGAGCGCCTGAAGCACACGCCGTACGGCCGTTCGGTCGAGGCAGTGGCCATCAAGTACGTCGAGACGGGCTCGGTCTCCGTCTTCGAGCGAGCGCTGGAAGACTACCTGACCAAGCAAGCGTTCTCGATGGGCCGCGGAGACCCGCTTGGCGCCGGCGTCATGGTGAGCTACCTGTGGATGAAGGCGAACGAGGTCACGAACCTGCGGATCATCGTGAAGGGCGTCTCGGTCGGCATGCCGGTCGGCCGCATGGAGGAGGAGCTCATCGTTGTATAAGCTCGTCGTCCTCACAGACAGCGACACAGGCGACGGCTTCCGCCTCGCGGGAGTCGACGTCGTCACGGTCGACTCGCCGGACGAGGCGCGGCGTCGGCTCAATGAGCTCATCGACGACGACTCGAGCGGCATCATCGCCGTGAACGAGGAGTACATGTCCCAGATCGACGAGCGCACGCAACAGAAGATCAACTCGACGTATCGGCCCATCGTCATCTCGCTGCCGATACGCGAGAAGCTGGTATCCGAAGAAGACCACAGGGCGTATCTGTCACGCCTGATCCGACGGGCGATCGGATTCGACATCACACTGAGGCGAGGCTGATGATTGTCGGAACACTGAGCAAGATCACGGGCCCGGTCGTCATCGCGCAGGGGATGACCGGGGTCAAGATGTACGACGTCGTCCGCGTCGGTGCGGCCGGTCTGATGGGGGAGGTCATCCGCCTCGAGGGCGACCTCGCCACCGTGCAGGTTTACGAGGACACCTCGGGTCTGCGGGTGGGCGAGCCGGTCGAGTCGACCGAAGGCCCTCTCATGCTCGAGCTCGGCCCGGGGCTGCTGTCGTCCATCTACGACGGCATCCAGCGGCCGCTGCCGGTCATCGCGGCTCAGACCGGCAGCGACTTCATCGCGCGCGGCACGGTCGTCTCGCCGCTCGACAGGGAGCGGTTGTGGGACTTCACGCCGGTCGTCGAGGTCGGGCAGGAGGTCGTCGCCGGAGACGTCATCGGCACGACGCCGGAGAGCCCGACGATCACGCACAAGATCATGGTGCCGCCGGGGCTGCGCGGGCGTGTGACGAAAGTGGTGCCCGAAGGTCAGTACACCGTCGACACCGTGGTCGCCGTGCTCGACGACACGCATGAGATCACGATGACTCAGAAGTGGCCGGTCCGGACGGGCAGGCCGTACCAGCGCAAGATGGATCCGACGACGCCGTTCCTGACGGGCATGCGGATCCTCGACACCTTCTTCCCGATAGCGCTGGGCGGCAACGCCATCATCCCGGGCGGCTTTGGGACGGGCAAGACGGTCACGCAGCAGTCGCTCGCGAAGTGGGCCGACGTCGACATCATCGTCTACGTCGGCTGCGGCGAGCGCGGCAACGAGATGACCGAGGTGCTCAAGGAGTTCCCCGAGTTGGAAGACCCGCGCACCGGCTCCAAGCTCATGGACCGGACGATTCTGGTCGCGAACACCTCGAACATGCCGGTCGCGGCGCGCGAGGCGTCGATCTACACGGGCGTCACGCTCGCGGAGTACTACCGCGACATGGGCTACAACGTGGCGATGATGGCCGACTCGACCTCCCGGTGGGGCGAGGCTCTGCGTGAGGTCTCAGGCCGTCTCGAGGAGATGCCGGGAGAAGAGGGTTACCCGGCGTACCTCGCCACACGTCTGGCGGCGTTCTACGAGCGCTCCGGACGTGTGCTGGCGCTCGGCAGCGACGAGCGCGTCGGCTCGGTCACGATGGTCGGCGCGGTCTCACCTCCGGGCGGCGACATGTCCGAGCCGATGACGCAGAACTCGCTCCGAGTCACCGGCGCGTTCTGGGCGCTCGACACCTCGCTGGCGCACCGGCGCCACTTCCCGGCCATCTCGTGGACGAAGTCCTACACGCTGTTCCTCGGTCAGGTCCGTCCGTGGTTCGAGGAGAACGTCGCGGACGACTGGGCGGAGGTCCGCGAGCGCGCGATGTTCCTGCTCCAGAAGGAGACGGAATTGCAGGAGATCGTGCAGCTGGTCGGCCCGGACGCGCTACCTGAGACCGAGAAGATCATCTTGGAAGTCGCGCGGATGCTGCGCGAGGACTTCCTGCAGCAGTTCGCGTTCGATGCCGTCGACGCGTACTGCCCGCCGAAGAAGGCCTACTGGCTGCTCAAGGTCATCCTGGCGTTCTACGACGCGGCGACGCAGGCGATGTCGCGCGGCGTGTCGCTCCGCCAGGTGCTGCAGCTGCCGATCCGCGACGAGATCGCGGGGCTCAAGACCACGCCGCACGACGAGGCCATCGCGCGCATGCAGGAGATGGTGACGCAAGTGGCCGACGACATCGCAGGGATCGAGGTGCTGTAGATGGCTCGCGAATCAGTGATCGACCGCTCGCTCCTGACCGTCGAGTACCAGACGGTCAACTACATCACCGGTCCGCTCATCTTCGTCGAGAACGTGCACGGCGTCTCGTACAACGAGATGGTGGCCATCATCCTGCCTGACGGCAGCGAGCGCTCGGGACAGGTCCTCGAGGTCTCCGGCGACATGGCGGTCATCCAGGTCTTCGAGGGCACGCAGGGCATCGACGTCGACGCCACGCGCGTGAAGTTCCTCGAAGAGGTCGCCAAGGTCGGCGTCTCGGTCGACATGCTCGGTCGCATCCTGAACGGCGCCGGCAAGCCGATCGACGGCGGGGCGCCGATCATCCCGGAGAAGCGGCTGGAGATCACGGGCTCGCCGATCAACCCGTACATGCGCGAGCAGCCGGCCGACTTCATCGAGACCGGCATCTCGGCGATCGACGGCCTGAACACGCTCGTCCGCGGCCAGAAGCTCCCGATCTTCTCCGGCTCGGGTCTGCCGGCGAACGAGCTTGCGGCGCAGATCATCCGCCAGGCGCGCGTCGTCTCGGGCGAGCAGTTCGCCATCGTGTTCGGCGCGATGGGTATTACGCACCGCGAGGCCGCGTACTTCATGCAGCAGTTCGAGACGACGGGCGCGCTCGAGCGCGTCGTGTTCTTCTTGAACCTCGCTGACGACCCGACGGTCGAGCGGCTGCTGACGCCGCGCGCGGCGCTGACGGTGGCCGAGTACCTGGCGTTCGAGAAGGACATGCAGGTCCTCGTGGTGCTGTCGGACATGACGAACTACTGCGAGGCGCTGCGCGAGGTCTCGACGGCCCGCGAAGAGGTGCCGGGCCGACGGGGCTACCCGGGCTACATGTACACCGACCTCTCGACGATCTACGAGCGCGCCGGCCGCATCAAGGGCCGCACGGGCTCGGTGACGCAGCTCCCGATCCTGTCGATGCCGGACGACGACATCACGCACCCGATCCCGGACCTCACGGGCTACATCACCGAGGGCCAGATCGTGCTCTCGCGGCACCTGCACCGCCGCGGCGTCTATCCGCCGATCGACGTGCTGCCGTGCCTGTCGCGGCTGATGAACCTCGGCATCGGCGAGGGCAAGACGCGTGAGGACCACCGCGCCGTGGCGAACCAGCTGTACGCGGCGTACGCCCAGGGCCGAGACCTACGCAGGCTGGTCGCGATCGTCGGCGAGGAAGCGCTGTCTGACACCGACCGGCGTTACCTGCACTTCGCGGACGAGTTCGAGAAGCACATCGTCGGCCAGGGCCAGGTGGGCCGCACCATCGAAGAGACGCTCGACATCGGCTGGGAGCTTCTGAGCGAGCTGCCGATGAGCGAGCTGAAGCGCGTCCGCGACTTCATCGACAAGTACCACCCGAAGGCGAAGAGCTCCGCCGCGAGCGAGATGGGCGACATCTAGGACCGCGTCGATCAGGGAAGGGGGTGCGCTGTGGAAGAGGTACGGCCGACTCGATCAGAGCTGCTCGAGCGAAAGCAGCAGATCACGCTCGCCGAGCAGGGCATGGACCTGCTCAAGCAGAAGCGCGACGCGCTTCTGATCGAGTTCATGTCGGTCATGGACGAGACGCTCCGTCTGTCCAACGACCTCCAGCGCACCACCTCGGAGGCCCAGTTCAGCTTGGCGATCGCGAAGTCCGTGGACGGCGTCGTGAGCGTGCGTTCCGCGGCGCTCGCGACCAAGGGCTCTGTGACGATCGACATGACGGGCACGAAGATCATGGGCGTGTCGGTGCCGGTCGTGACGAAAGGCGAGAGCCCTTTGCGCTCGCCGTTCACCCGCGGGTACGCGATCACCGGCGTCTCGTCTCGTATCGACGAGACGGCCGACAAGTTCGAGCGCATCCTCGACGTCATCATCGAGTACGCGGACATCGAGACGCGCTTGAAGCGGCTCGGCGAGGAGATCCAGAAGACGAACCGCCGTGTCAACGCGCTGGAGCAGGTCACGATCCCCGCGCTGCGGGAGCAGGTGAACTACATCCGCCAGACGCTCGACGAGCGGTCGCGAGAGGACCTGTTCCGCTTGAAGAAGGTCAAGAAGAAGATCGAGCGCCGGGAGGCCGCGAAGCGCGGCTGATCGCACGTACGGCGCTCGTCACGACGTGGGGCGCTGCCGTCGTCACCGGGGGGTCCGTGGCGGCGCCCCACAAGCGCTCCTTAGGGACGCGCGCATCGGAGACGGTTGCGTCAGAGCCGGGAGTCCGGCAAGGCGCGGGTCGCTGGACGTATCCAGCGGGGAGTGGTCTGGCTCAGACGCTTCGGGCTCGGATGATGTCGCCGACGCGTTCCAGGGTCTCGACGGTGTCGCGGGGCGCCTGGCGCAGCGTCCTGGCCATCTCGAGGATCGCCTGGACGTCTTCGGGTTTGAGCGAGCTGAAGTGCAGCTCCTCCCAGTCCGCCCGCTTCTCGAACGCCCAGAGCTCGCCGAAGATCCACGACAGGTCGTCGAGGTCTTTGCGGGTCAGCATGCCCCAATGGTGCTTGAGTCCTTGGCGCAGGCGGTCCATCGCCCGCTCGACAGCCTTGGCCTTGCGTACTTGGAAGGCCCGCATGCCGATGTCTTCGTCGTTGAGCTCAGGGCGGCTGGTGTCCATGGCGACCTCCTCGGCAGAGTATTCGGCGGGCCGCAGGGAGTTCCTGCTACGGCGGCTCGGTCGTGATGCTGCCAGCGCATGCGCGGCGTTGTTGTGCGGGTGTTTCCCCGTCTCTAGAATGGACGAGGCCGGCTTGCCGTCGTCGAGGAAGGTCCCGTATGGAGTTCTCCGAAGTCATCGCGAAGCGCCGCAGCGTGCGGCACTTCAATACCAAGCTCGCCGTGAGCGACGAGGACGTGCGCGCGCTGTTGGAAGCAGCCGTGTCCGCGCCGAGCGCGGGGAACATCCAGCCGTGGCGCTTCGTGGTGGTTCGTTCCGCGGAGGCGCGCCGGCGTCTGCAGGAAGCCCTGCACCAGCCGTGGGCGGCAGCGGCTCCGGTGGTCATCGTGGTGTGCGTCGATCCGCGGCCCTGCGCCGCCCGGTACGGGGCGCGAGGCGAGCACCTGTACTCGATCCAGGACACGGCCGCTGCTGTCGAGAACCTGCTGCTCGCGGCGGTCGACCGGGGGCTGGCGTCCTGCTGGATCGGCGCGTTCGACGACAAGGCGGTCGCGGCCGCGATCGGCGTCACGCCGCCGATCACCCCGATCGCCGTGCTGCCGATCGGCTACCCGGCGGAGTCGGCGCGCCGGCCGGAGCGGCGGCCGCTCGAGGAGGTCGCGACGTGGATCTGACGCGGCCTCGCGGCGGCGAGTGAGCGTGCGGAGCGTCGAGCGATGGAGACCTGCCAGAGTCTCGAGGAGCTGCGGGAGCGCATCGGCGACTGCCAACGGTGCCCGCTCGCGCGCACGAGGACGAACCTCGTCTTCGGCGTGGGATCCCCGCACGCTCGGCTGATGTTCATCGGCGAGGCCCCCGGCCGCAACGAAGACCTGCAAGGCGAGCCGTTCGTCGGCGCCGCCGGCAAGCTGCTCGACGAGCTGTTGGCGAGCATCGGGCTCGATCGAAGAGAGGTGTACATCGCGAACGTCCTCAAGTGCAGGCCGCCGGGAAACCGCGACCCGCTGGCGGAGGAGATGGAGCAGTGCACGCCGTTTCTCGAGGAGCAGGTACGGCTCATCGACCCGGAGGTCATCGCGACCCTCGGGAACTTCGCGACCCGCCACATGCTCAAGACGCAGGCGGGCATCACGCGCTTGCGCGGCCGTCTGTTCCGCGTGGACGGTCGCAAGGTGGTGCCGATCTACCATCCGGCCGCGGCGCTCTATGACCGCACCAAGCAAGACGTCCTGTTCGAGGATTTCCGCCGGTTGAAGGCAGTGCTCGATGCCGCCGCTGACGAGCAGAAGCCGTCGCAGCCGAGCGTCGAGCAGCCGACGCTGTTCTAGGAGCCGGGATGCGCGCGGGGTTCAAGACTCGCTCAGCGGGCGAGACCGTGCGGGCGGGGGAGCTGCTCGCCCGGCTGCTTGCGCCCGGCGACGTGGTGGCTCTGTCCGGGGACCTCGGGGCGGGCAAGACGCACCTCGTCCAGGGCGTGGCTCACGGGCTGGGAGTCGCTGAGCCCGTGACGAGTCCAACGTTCAACCTGCTCGTCGTCCACCCAGGGCGCGTGCCGTTGCATCACTTCGATCTCTACCGGCTGGAACGCGCCGAAGAGCTGGACGACATCGCGTTCGCCGAGACGCTGGAGTCAGGCGGGGTCTCGCTCATCGAGTGGGGCGACAAATTCCCTGGGGAGCTTCCGGCCGATCACGTGGAAGTGGTGATCCGGGTGGGCGAGGGTGACGAGCGCGTGTTTGAGGTGCGCGGGACCGGGGTGCGCAGCGCGAGCGTGGCCGAGGCGTGGCTCGAGGCGTGCGAGCAGGAGGGGCTCCGATGAGGCCGTTCGTGGCGCTCGACACGGCGACCGAGCACGTCGCGGTGGCCGTCGGCGACCTCGACGACCCGGCGGCCGTGCTCGCGAGCGAGGCGTTCGAGGCGCCGCGCGCGGCGAACGAGGTGCTCTTGCGCGCGATCGAAGAGATCCTGGCGCAGGCAGGGATCGCGGTCGGCGAGGTGGCTGCGGTCGCGTGTGGACGCGGGCCCGGCTCTTTCACGGGCGTGCGGATCGCCGTCGCGACTGCCAAGGGGCTCGCGCACGGGCTTCGCGTGCCGCTCGTCGGGTTCGGGACGTCGGACGCGGTCGCGCACCGGATCCAGCAGGCTGGGCTCATCGGGGTGGCGACTGACGCGATGCGGGGAGAGGTGTATCCGGCGCTCTTCCGGGTCGACGACCGTGGTTCGGTCGCGCGCCTGTCGAGAGACCGCGTCACGACGCCAGAGGAGGCGGCGGGGGAGTGGGCAGCGCTTGGCGAGGAGCTCGTCGTCACGGGCACGGGGCTGCGCAAGCACCGCGCCGTCTTCGAGCGCGTCCTCGGGCCGAGCGCGGCGTTCGCGGAGGAGCCGCTGTGGGCGCCCGACGGCCCGTCGCTCGTCGCGGCCGCGTGGTCGTGCAGAGACGAGCGGTCGTTGCGTGCAATCGCTGAGACGGACCGGCGGGAGGCGTTCGAGCGGGCGCATCCCCAGCTGTTGCTGCCTATCTACACGCGCCTGTCAGACGCCGAGGAAGCTGAGCGGCGGCGGGCGGCGCTTCCGAGGGACCCGGGTGCGACCGGGGTGGCGGGTCCGCCCGAAGGCGGTGGCGTGCGATGAGAATCCGCTCGATGGGCGAGCGCGACCTGCCGGCCGTCATGGCGATCGAGCGGGCGAGCTTCGCAGCGCCCTGGAGCGAAGCGCAGTTCCGAGATGAGATCGCTCGCGACGACCGCGTGTGGTTGGCGGCCGAGGACGAGACGGGGGCCGTGGTCGGCTTCGGCGGCATCTGGGTCGCGAGCGACGGAGCGCACCTCATGGACCTCGCCGTGTCACCTAATCGGCGCGGCTGCGGCACCGGCCGTGCGCTGCTGTGGGCGCTCGCGGAGGCGGCTGCGCAACGCGGCGCTGAGCGCGTGACGCTCGAGGTTGCCCAGAGCAACCGCGACGCGCTCGGTCTCTATCTGTCGAGCGGCTTCGACGTCGCAGGCGTGCGCCGCGGCTACTACGCTGAGACCGGCGACGACGCGCTCGTCCTGTGGTCGCGACCGATCCGGTCCCATCTCGCCGCGATCGCGGCCGCTCGTGAGCGTCGCGAGATGGTGCTCGCCATCGAGACCTCGTGCGACGAGACTGCGGCGGCCGTGATGCGGGGCGGCTGCGAGCTGCTGTCGAGCGTCGTGGCGAGCCAGGTCGACTTTCACGCGCGGTTCGGCGGCGTCGTGCCCGAGATCGCGTCGCGGAAGCACACGGAGGCGATCGTCGGCGTCGTGGACGAGGCGCTCGAGCAGGCGGGCGTCGGATTCGAGGACCTGCACGCGGTCGCGGTCACGCAAGGGCCCGGGTTGGTCGGCACGCTCGTGGTGGGGCTCGCGTATGCCAAGGGTCTGGCCTTCGCGCGAAACCTGCCGCTTGTGGGAGTCAACCACCTCGAGGGCCACCTGTATGCGGCGCGGCTGCACGACCCGGCACTGGAGCCGCCGTTCGTGGCGCTCGTCGTCTCAGGCGGGCATACGATGCTCGTGCACGTCCCGGAGTGGGGGCGGCACCGCGTGCTCGGACGCACGCTCGACGACGCGGCCGGCGAGGCGTTCGACAAGGTCGCGAAACTCTTGGGACTCGGCTATCCGGGCGGCCCCGCGATCTCGCGGCTTGCTGCCGAGGGCGATCCGGATGCGATCCCGTTCCCGCGCGCGATGCTCAGAAGCGGGGACTTGGATGTCTCACTGTCAGGACTCAAGACGGCTGTCTTGCAGTACGTGCAGAGGGAGCGCGCGGCCGGACGTGAGCTGCACCTGCCGAACATCGCCGCATCGTTCCAGGCTGCCGTCGTCGACGTGCAGGTCGCCAAGACGGTCCGCGCGGCCACAAAGCACGGGGTGCGGTCAGTCGTGATGGCCGGGGGCGTCGCCGCGAACGCGGCGCTGAGAGAGGCACTGCGCGCTGCGCTCGCCGAGCACGACGTGCGGCTGGTGGTGCCGCCGATGGCGCTGTGCACGGACAACGCGGCGATGATCGCAGCGGTCGCGCACGACGAGATCGTCAGAGGCAGGTTCCTCGGGCTTTCCGTGGACGCAGACCCCACGATGCACCTGCGAGGCGCGGACGAGTCGCGGCACGTGCGAATCTAAGCGCATCACGCTCAAGATTCTTGCTAAGAGAACCAAAATCCCGCTTGAAATCCCGCGGACGTGGGTACTATCATGCACCGGTGTTGGCACTCGCGCTTCGCGAGTGCTAGCAGTCTGGAAGAACAGCTGCTTGCGCTGCACATCGGCCGAGCAGCGACGTGCAGGTCCGTCTGGAGAGAAGACAGGAGGGCAGAGCATGAAACTGAAGCCGCTGTTCGACAACATCGTCGTCAAGCCGGCGAAGGCCGAGGAGCAGACCAAGTCCGGCCTGATCATCCCTGACACCGCCCAGGAGAAGCCGAAGCAGGGCGAGGTCATCGCCGTGGGCGACGGCCGTTGGGACGACGAGGGCGAGAAGCGCGTCCCGATGGACGTCAAGGTCGGCGACAAGGTCATCTACAAGGAGTGGGGCAAGACGTCGGTCAAGATCGACGGCGAGGAGTACTTCATCATGTCGCAGGGCGACGTCCTCGCCATCATCGAGCAGTAAGAACGAGTCCGTCCGGAAGATTCGAAGGAGGGAGTCCGTCTAGATGGCCAAGGACATCAGGTTCGACGAGGAAGCGCGCCGCGGCCTCGAGGCCGGCGTCAACAAGCTGGCCGACGCGGTCAAGGTGACGCTGGGCCCGAAGGGCCGCTACGTGGTGCTCGAGAAGAAGTTCGGCGCGCCGACCATCACCAACGACGGCGTGACGATCGCCAAGGAGATCGAGCTCGAGGACCCCATCGAGAACATGGGTGCCCAGCTCGTGAAGGAAGTCGCCACGAAGACCAACGACGTTGCCGGTGACGGCACCACCACCGCGACGCTGCTCGCGCAGGTCATCGTGCGCGAGGGGCTGCGCAACGTGGCGGCGGGCGCGAACCCGCTCGCGATCAAGCGCGGCATCGAGAAGGCCGTCGAGGCCGTGGTCGAGGAGATCCGCGCAAACGCCAAGGAAGTCGAGGACAAGGACGAGATCGCGCACGTCGGCTCGATCTCGGCTGCTGACGAGACCATCGGCAACAAGATCGCCGAGGCCATGGAGATCGTCGGCAAGGACGGTGTGATCACCGTCGAGGAGTCGCAGACCTTCGGCATCGACATCGAGACCGTCGAAGGCATGCAGTTCGACAAGGGCTACATCTCGCCCTACATGATCACCGACCCGGATCGCATGGAAGCGGTGCTCGAGGATCCGTTCATCCTCGTCGCGAACCAGAAGATCGGCAACATCCAGGACCTGCTGCCGGTCCTCGAGAAGGTCATGCAGGCCGGCAAGCCGCTGCTGATCATCGCCGAGGACGTCGAGGGCGAGGCGCTCGCCACGCTCATCGTGAACAAGCTCCGCGGCACCTTCCAGTCGGTGGCCGTCAAGGCGCCGGGCTTCGGCGACCGCCGCAAGCGGATGCTCGAGGACATCGCCATCGTCACCGGCGGCCAGGTGGTGAGCGAGGAGCTCGGCTACAAGCTCGAGAACGTGACGCTCGACATGCTCGGCCGTGCTGAGAAGGTGAAGGTCACCAAGGAAGACACCACCATCATCGGCGGCAAGGGCTCCGAGGAGCAGATCAAGGCCCGCATCAACCAGATCAAGACCGAGATCGAGAACACCGACTCGGATTTCGACCGCGAGAAGCTCCAGGAGCGGCTCGCGAAGCTGGCCGGCGGCGTGGCCGTCATCAAGGTCGGCGCTGCGACCGAGGTCGAGCTCAAGGAGAAGAAGCACCGCATCGAGGACGCGCTCCAGGCGACCCGCGCGGCCGTCGAGGAGGGCATCGTCCCGGGCGGCGGCGTGGCGCTCGTGAACGCTGCGAAGGCGCTGGATTCGCTCAAGCTCGACGACGAGGAGATGATCGGCGTCAAGATCATCCGCAAAGCGCTGACCGCGCCGCTGAAGACCATCGCGGACAACGCGGGCTTCGAGGGCTCGGTCGTCGTCGAGAAGGTCGCGTCGATGGAGAAGGGCCACGGCCTGAACGCCGCGACCGGCGAGTACGGCGACCTGGTGAAGATGGGCGTCATCGACCCGGTGAAGGTCACGCGCTCCGCGCTGCAGAACGCCGCGTCGATCGCAGCGCTCATCCTCATCACCGAGACCACGGTCTCGGACATCCCGGAGAAGGAGAAGGACGCCGGCATGGCCGGCGGCATGGGCGGCGGCATGTACTAAGCCGCTCGCAAGCGGACTGCCGGGCCCCGGAGGCGCGATGCCTTCGGGGCCCGTTCGCTTGGACGGAACGCGAGGCGGATTGACACTGCCTGCGAACATGGCTAAGGTCTCGGTAGAGGGGAACCGGGTCGCACCGAGGGGGTGAGGCGAGGGTGCGCGCCCGGCATGCGTTCCGGGGGCTGAGGCGTTTGAGGGGGAGGTGAGGCGCGATGCGCTTCACGCGTCTTTGTCTGGCAGTCGCTGCTCTCGCAACCGCCTGGATCTTCTCTGTTCCTGGCGTGGCTGCGGCCAAGACGGCGCGGAACTACTGTTGCGATTGGTCGGCGATCGGCGGAGGAAGCTTCTGGCCAGCCGCCGTCAGCGCCGCCGTCTTCCAAGCGAACAAAGGATACAGCGTCGTCAGCGGCTACTCGGTGCATTCTGGCAACGTGTACAACGCTTTGAAACTCGAAGGTCTCTTGATGAGCGGCAGCCACGCCAATGCAGGGATCATGGTCTTTCGGCGCAGCGACGACACCTGGTCTTGCATCACCACGTACAGCTTCGCGCTGCCTCATAAGCACAGCGTTTCCGGGGTCTCGTACTCGAAGAGTTGTGCTGCGAACTACAACATCGCTGCGCTCACGGGCGACTCTCCGTGCGCGATGGCGCTCTGGCTGGGGTGCTATACGCTGAACGATCCAGGAGCCGCTGGAGACAGCCTTCCGTGGGCGTGCTATTACGAAGGTATCGACCATGCCTGCGGGTTCTCGAGCTCGGTGCTCATGGACAGTTGGGCAGGAGATTGGTCGTACGGCTACTGGCAGTCGCTGGCTGCGGGCAACTATACGAACAAAGCGATACAGGACGCGGAGGCGTACGTCCGCTCGAAACACGGCGGCAAGGCCGGAGGCTACGATTCCTGCAACTACGTGGGTCTGAACATGAAGATATGAGGGAGGGGGTGGATCCGATGCGGAAAGCGCTTGTCTTCTTGACGCTCTGCGCTCTGCTGACTGGGGGGCTGTCCGCTTCTGGGGCTGATGCCGCCGGAGCGGCGAGTGCGCGTGTACAGAGCGCAGCGGCGAAGATGTGCGGGAGACCGGATCCGCAGATCAAGTTCGTGCCAGACGCCGTCTTCTCTGGCGTTCCAGGACTCAGCCAGTGGATCGATGCCGACACTGGTGAGGAGTTCGTGTGGGACGCATCCGGGGGCTGGATCCGTCGATATGCGAATCCGTCGGCCTATGCACCTACGGTCGAGGGGGGCGACATCGGCGAGCAGCGGGCGCGCAGCATCGCGGACGCGTGGGCGAGAAGGTGTTTCGACCCTGCCAGCCTGCGCTCGATGAGAGTGACCTGCGACCGGCGCGAGGTGGGCACCGATCCCGTCAATGTCGAGTACAGGGTCGAATACCGCAGGTTCTTGGGGGACGTCAGCACGTTCGTCCATGTCGCGGTCGTCGTGAACGGTGCGACTGGAGCGGTGATGTCTGTCGAGCAAGAACAGGGCCCGATCGCGGTGTCGATCTCCCCGGAGGTCTCTCAAGACGAGGCTCGGGTACGCGCAGCCGAATTGATGGGCGTGCCGGAGAACGCCTGCACGAGCTGCGTGCTCGAAGTGCTCCGGTATGCCGGAGGCGTACAGCGTTTGGCTTGGGTCGCGAAGATCCACACGGGCGATGCGCAGTTCGGAGGCGATGCGCTTGTCATCATCGACGCAGACACAGGTGCGGTCTTGGACAGCGGTAAGAGCTGGTAGATTCGTCGGCGCCCTGGTGGTAGCGTCGGTCGTGCTTCTCTTTGGCTGCACGGCGCAACAGGCGATCGAGCGGCGAGTCAGGGAGATCCACGGCTCGCGCGTGGCGAGCGTGGAGGTGACCCCCGGTCAGCCGTCGGACGACGTCCGGATGCACGCCCGGGTCGTGCTCGCCGGAACGCAACGGCCGACGCTCGCTCAGGCGTGCGGGGTGCTGGTGAAGATGGCGGAGCGCTCTGAGGAGGGGACGGTCGAGGTCACCTACGCCATCACGGAGGGCGACGGGACATCCAGCCTGCTGCAGTTCAGCTGGTCGTCCCAGCCGCCCGAGCTTGTCCTGTGGGAAGGACGATCTCCGGGGCCTCGAGGAGAGGGGCTTGCCACGCTGTTCCCCGTTCAGCGCGCCACAGGAGTGGATCGTGCGCGGCTCGAAGAGCTAGCTGGCGGCGGCGACGTGCGCATGGAGCCGTGGCCGACGCGGTAGCAGCGCTCGTTGCGCTATCCTATGCGTGTCCGAGCGTGAAAGGGTCCGACGATGAAACGCCAGTTCCTGGCCGAATGGCAGCGGCTGAAGGTCGAGCACACGCACGACCGCGATGCCCACAACAACTACGGCTGCTTCAATGTCGAGGCGTGCCGCAACTGCAACTACGTCTACAACTCGCGCGGCGCGATCAGCTGCCACAACTGCGACAGCGTCATCGAGTGCGTGCAGTGCGTGGACTGCCGCGACTGCGCGTACTGCGTGGGGCTGAACGGCGCGCGGTTCCACATCCTGAACCGCGAGTACTCCGAGCAGGACTACTACGAGAAGCTGCGCGAGCTGGGCATCGACTGGAACGTGCAGGCGTTCGACCCGCTCGATCCGTACGCGTCGCTCTAGCGTCTGCCTCCCTAGAAGGGCGTCACGTGTCGCTTTCCATCGGCATCGTCGGGCTGCCGAACGTCGGCAAGTCCACGCTGTTCACCGCTCTCACGCGCAAGCAGGTCGACGCCGCGAACTACCCCTTCGCGACCATCGATCCGAACGTCGGCATCGTGCCGGTGCCGGACGCGCGGCTCGACCGGCTCGCCGAGCTGGTGAAGCCTGAGCGCGTCGTGCCGGCGACCGTCGAGTTCTGGGACATCGCGGGGCTCGTCGAGGGCGCGAGCGAGGGCGAGGGGCTCGGCAACCAGTTCCTCGCGAACATCCGCGAGACCGACGCCATCGTCGAGGTCGTGCGGTTCTTCTCGGACCCGAACGTCGTGCACGTTGCCGGACGCGTCGACCCGCTCTCGGACGTCGAGACCATCCGCACCGAGCTGGTGCTCGCGGACTTGGGGACGGTCGAGCGGGCGCTGCCGCGCATCGAGAAGGACGCGAAGCGCGACGCGGCCCAGGCAGCGAAGCTCGCCACGGTCAAGCGCGTGTACGAGCACCTTGCGGCCGGGCACCGCGCCCGCACCATGCCGATGACCGACGAGGAGCGCGAGCACCTGCGCGACCTGCACCTGCTCACGATGAAACCGATGCTGTACGTCGCGAACGTCGACGAGGACGCGCTCCAGCAGCCGCTTCCCGAGATCGACGGGCTCTCGCCGATCCCGATCTGCGCGAAGATCGAGGCGGAGATGGCCGAGTTGGAGCCGGAGGAGCTCCAAGAGTTCCTCGAGATGGAGGGGCTTGCGGAGCCGGGCTTGAACGCGCTCGTGCGCGAGGCCTACCGGCTGCTCGGGCTGATCAGCTTCTTCACCGCAGGCCCGAAGGAGGTCCGCGCCTGGACGGTGCGCGAGGGCGCGAAGGCGCCAGAGGCCGCAGGCGTCATCCACAGCGACTTCGAGCGCGGGTTCATCAAGGCCGAAGTCATCTCGTTCGCCGACTACGACGAGCTGGGCTCGGAGGCGGCGGTGCGGGCGGCCGGCAAGCTGCGGATCGAGGGCAAGGACTACGTCGTCGCCGACGGCGACGTCATGCATTTCCGGTTCAACGTGTAGGGACGCGCTCGCGCCTCAGGGCGTCTCGAACGCCTCGGCCGCATCGGTCGGGCCGAGCCGCGCGCGGTCGCCCTTCGCCTTGTCGAGCTCCCATTCGAGCAGGTAGGAGAGCGCCTGGGGCCCGCCCATCATCGTGAACGGGCCGATGCGGTCCGCGTTGTGGAGCGCCCACTCCCGCGTGAACGGCGAGAGGAGCTTCGTGCCGCAGAGCACGACCGGCTGGCCGCGCTTGCCTGCGAGCGGGCCGGCGGCGACGGCGTCGGGGAAGTTCGTCGCGAGCGCCACGACCGGCTCGACCCTGCCGCTCGGCCAGAACCGCTCGACGACGCGGCGGTTCGTCGCGTAGCGGTCGGCGCCCCACAGCCATTCAACGCTCAGCTGCCGGGCGAGCGCTCCGACGGTCTCGCGCGAGACGACCCCCGGACCGCCGACGACCACGGCGCGCGTCACCTCCTCCGAGTGCGTCGCGAGGAAGCGGCTGACCTCGGGCGAGAGCGAGGCGGTGCGCGTGAGCAGGACCGGCGCGCGCTTCATCGCGGCGAAAGCCGATGCCGAGACCGCGTCAGCGTACGCCTCGCCGCTCACCACCACGACGGAGCCGCTCGCTGCGCCGACGTGCTCGGCGATCAGCGCGGCGGTCTGGTAACGGTCGGCGCCGGCGATGCGCGTGACCGCGCTGGTCTCGAGCGACGCGGCCGCGGCCGCCTGCTCGGCCACCTCGGGCGCAAGCGCGGCCTCTCCGCCGAGCACGACGATGCGCTCCGGGCGGAGGCGCGCGAGCTCGGCCGCGGCAGGTGCCGCGAGGCTGGACGAGGGCGTGAGCAGCAGCGGGGCGTCGAGCGCGCCGGAAAGAGGTGCTGCGGCGAGCGAGTCGGGCCACGACTCGCCTGAAGCGAGGATCACGGTGTCGGCGCCGTCAGGCCAGCCGGCGGCGGAGGCGGCGGCCGCAGTCGCGTAGCGGTCGGCGCCGCCGATGCGCGGCTCGCGCGGACGGTACGGGTCGGTCGCGAGGTAGCGCTCGATGCCGTTCGCGATGCCGATGGCGACCCTGCGGCGGAACGCGGGGTCGAGCAGGCGCGCGCGGTCGCGCGGGTTCGAGAGAAAGCCGACCTCGATCAGGGCGGCCGGCATGTTCGCCCAGCGCACGACGTAGTACCCGACGTCGTCGACCTTGCGGCTTGCCGTGCCCGCTGAAGCGACGACGCCCTCGTGGATGAAGGTCGCCAGGTTGCGCGAGAGGACCGCGTCGGCCTGGCAGGACCACGTGTTGTAGTACGTCTCCGTGCCGGTGGCCGTCCCGCCCGCGTTGTTGTGGATGGAGACGAACAGGTCGGCGCCGGACGCGTTCGCCGCATCGCAGCGGGCCTGCAGATCGTCGTAGGGGACGCCGGGCCCGCCGTTGTAGCTGTAGACGCCCGTCCTGCCGTCCGCGTAGTAGAAGAACGTGCCGGCATCCTCGTTCCAATGCCAGGTCGCCCGGTCCCGCGCGCCGACGGTGGTGTCGCCCGTGCGGCTCATCTTCACGGTGTGGCCGCGCGCGGTGAGCACGGCGCGCGTCTCGAGCGCGATGAGCAGGTTCACGTACTGCTCCTCGATGCCGCCGTAGACGGCGCCGGGATAGCGGCCGCCGTGTCCGGGGTCGAGGAAGACGGTCGCAGCCGAGGCGGGGGAGGGTGCGGCGAGCGCCGCGGTGAGCGCGAGCGTGGTGAGCGCGATACGCACGACGCGCTTCGCGATGCGTGCTGTGGTGTGCTGGTCCGACTGCATCGGCGGCTCCTCAAGCTCGGAGTCCCGCGCTGACAGTATGCCACACTTCGCCGTCGTCGAGCCCGCTTGAGCGTTGGCGGGCCGGAGGCGCGTGCGCGTCGGGCCGCGTAACGCGCTTTCGCGAGGACAATCCTCCCCGGGCGGTTCACGGGCGGCCCGGACTCCTTTAGAATGTCGCTACCGGGGGCGCCGCGGGCCCAGGGCACGACCGGCTCAAGGCGCGGCCATCGCAGCATTCATCGGACGAGGACCGCACGTGCGGCGTCTCGGCGGCGGGCCTGGTCCTGTCGTATCTGTCGAGGACGTGGTCTGAACCGGGCAGGCGGGACGGGCGGCATGGCCCACGACGAGTATCGGCTCTTGGTTGAGGAGGCAGCGCGCAGCATGGAGATCGAGATCGGGCGCGGCAAGACCGCACGGCGGGCGTACGGGTTCGACGACATCGCGATCGTGCCGAGCCGGCGCACGCGCGACCCGCGGGACGTCGATATCCACTGGGAGTTCTCGTTCCGCGGCAACACGTATAGCTTCGCGCTTCCAGTGCTCGCCTCTGCGATGGACGGCGTCGTGGATCCGGCGTTCGCCGTCACGATGGGCAAGCTCGGCGGCCTGGCTGTGCTGAACCTCGAGGGCATCCAGACGCGGTACGAGGACCCGGCGCCGCAGCTCGACGCGATCGCGTCGTTCTCGAAGGAAGAGGCGACGGCGCGGATGCAGGAGATCTACCGCGAGCCGGTCAAGCCTGAGCTCATCACCGAGCGCGTCAAGCAGATCAAGGACGGTGGGGTGCTCGCTGCCGCCTCGCTCACGCCGCAGAACGTCGAGCGCTACATCGAGTACGCGTTGGCTGGCGGACTCGACATCCTGGTCATCCAGGGCACGGTCGTGAGCGCCGAGCACGTCTCGTCGTACGACAAGCCGCTCGACCTGAACGCCTTCGTGCGCGACCTCGACATCCCGTGCATCATCGGCGGCTGCTGCTCGTACCAGGGCGCGCTGCACCTGATGCGCACGGGCGCGGTGGGCGTGCTCGTCGGCGTCGGCCCGGGCCACGCCTGCACCTCGCGGCGCGTGCTCGGCATCGGCGTGCCGCAGGCGACGGCGATCGCGGACGCGGCGGCGGCGCGGCTGCGCCACATCGACGAGACCGGCCAGTACTGCCACGTCATCGCGGACGGCGGCATGCGCACCGGCGGCGACGTCGCCAAGGCGATCGCGTGCGGCGCGGACGCGGTGATGATCGGCTCGCCGCTCGCGGCTGCCGAAGAGGCGCCTGGCCGCGGCTACCACTGGGGCATGGCGACCTTCCACCCGGACCTGCCGCGCGGCACCCGCGTGTACGCCGGCCGCAAGGGCACGCTCGAGCAGATCCTCGTCGGTCCGGCGCACGAGAACGACGGCATGCTCAACCTGTTCGGCGCGCTTCGCACCTCGATGGCGACCTGCGGCTACGAGAACCTGAAGTCGTTCCAGAAGGCGGAGGTCATGATCGCGCCCGCGCTGCAGACCGAGGGCAAGGTGCTGCAGCAGGCGCAGGGCGTCGGCATGGGCAAGTAGGCGGGCCCGCGGATGACGGAGCACCTCTCGCAGCCGACGGTCTTGGTCCTGGACTTCGGCGCTCAGTACGCGCAGCTGATCGCGCGGCGCGTGCGCGAGGCGCGCGTGTTCAGCGAGATCGTGCCGTTCGACATCAGCGCCGAGGAGGTGGCGCGCCGCAAGCCGGCGGCGCTCATCCTCTCGGGCGGCCCTGCGAGCGTCTACGCCGAAGGCGCGCCGCACATGGACCCGCGCGTGCTCGAGCTGGGCATCCCGGTGCTCGGCTTCTGCTACGGCATCCAGGAGATGGCCACGCAGCTCGGCGGGACGGTTCCGCGCACCGACGTGGGCGAGTACGGGTTCGCCGAGCTGCGCGTGACAGCGCTGGACAGCGCGCTGTTCGAGGGCGTGCCGGAGTTCTCGCAGTGCTGGATGAGCCACCGCGACAGCGTGGGCGAGGTGCCGCCCGGGTTCCGTGTGACGGCCTCGACGCCGACGACGCGCGTGGCCGCGATGGAAGACCCGGCACGCCGGCTGTACGCGACGCAGTTCCATCCCGAGGTGGCGCACACCGAGTTCGGGCAACGCATCATCCGCAACTTCCTGTACGAGGTCGCGGGCATCCCGCCGACCTGGACGATGGTGAACATCATCGACGAGTCGGTGGCCCGCATTCGCGAGCAGGTCGGCTCCGACCGCGTGATCTGCGGGCTTTCAGGCGGGGTGGACTCCAGTGTGGTGGCGGCCCTGCTGCACCGCGCGATCGGCGACCAGCTGACCTGCGTCTTCGTCGACCACGGGCTGCTTCGGCTGGACGAGGCCGAGCAGGTGGTGCGCACCTTCCGCGACACCTTCCACGTCAACCTGGTGCACGTGGACGCATCCGAGCGCTTCTTGTCGCTCCTCGCTGGCGTGACCGATCCCGAGCAGAAGCGGCGCATCATCGGCGAGGAGTTCTGGAAGGTCTTCTTCGAGGAGGCCCAGAAGCTCGAAGGCGTGAAGTGGCTCGCGCAGGGCACGCTCTACCCCGACGTCATCGAGAGCGGGAGCAAGACCGCCGCCAAGATCAAGAGCCACCACAACCTCATCCCGTTCCCCGAAGGCGTGCACTTCGACTTGATCGAGCCGCTCAAGTGGCTCTTCAAGGACGAGGTGCGGGCCGTGGGCACCGAGTTGGGGCTGCCCGACGAGATCGTGCATCGGCAGCCGTTCCCGGGGCCGGGGCTTGCGGTGCGTATCATCGGCGAGGTGACGCGCGAGAAGCTGGAGATTCTCAGGCGCGCGGACGCCATCGTGCGCGAGGAGATCGGCGCATGGGACACCGAGCGCAGCGTGTGGCAGTACTTCGCAGTGCTGCCCGACATCCGTTCGGTGGGCGTCATGGGCGACGAGCGCACCTACGGGCACCCGATCATCGTGCGCGCGGTGGCCTCGGCCGACGCGATGACCGCCGACTGGGCGCGGCTGCCGCACGACCTGCTCGCCCGCATCTCGAACCGCATCGTGAACGAGGTGGAGGGCATCAACCGCGTCGCCTACGACATCACGAGCAAGCCCCCCGGCACGATCGAGTGGGAGTGAGGGGGCGAGGGTCCTGAGCGAACCTGAGACATGTTCGAGATGAAGCGCATCACAACCTACCATGCCAAGTACTACGCATACGACCTCACGCGTCGTTCCACGGACGGTCTCAATCGCCTCTCTACTGCACTATTCGATGCCTCTGTGGATTTGAACCCGCATCAAATCGAAGCTGCTCTCTTCGCTCTGGAGTCACCGCTCGCAAGCGGAGCAGTCCTGGCGGATGAAGTCGGCTTGGGCAAGACGATCGAGGCGGGCATAGTCCTCTGCCAGTACTGGGCTGAGCGTCGCAGGAAGCTGCTCGTGATCTGTCCGGCGTCGCTTCGCAAGCAGTGGGCGCTTGAGCTTGAGGAGAAGTTCAACTTGCCGGCCGTCATCCTCGATGCGAAGGCTACCCGACAGGCCTGGGCACAAGGGCGAGACCCATTACGCACTAGAGCAGTCGTGATCATGTCCATGTCGTACGCCGCAAGACTTGCTGACCAAATCGGACTGATCGACTGGGACTTGGTCGTGATCGACGAGGCGCACAAGCTGCGGAATGCTTACAGGGCTAGCAATGTGACGGGGCAAGCGATCAGGCGCGCCACGGATGGCCGCCGCACGCTCTTGCTTACTGCTACCCCGTTGCAGAACTCGCTCTTGGAGCTGTACGGGCTTTCCACCTTGATTGATGAGCGCATCTTCGGCAGCTTAGAGGCATTCCGGTCGCTGTATATCGGTGCGGGGGGCGACCTTGAGGCGCTGCGGCGTCGGCTCGCCCACTTCTGCAAACGCACGCTCCGCAACCAAGTGGCGGAGTATATCCGTTACACCGAGCGCCGTCCGCTGACGGTACCGTTCCGTCCCAACGATGACGAGCAAGCGCTCTACGAGGCTGTGACGGCATTCCTCGCCCGGCGCGATACGTATGCGCTTCCGGAGCGGCGACGGCACTTGACAGCGCTCATAATCCGCAAGCTCCTCGCGTCCTCGCCATTGGCGATTGCCGGCACGCTGGACACACTCCGGCAGCGTCTTGAGGCTATACGGGACGAGAAAACGGTGGTTACTGGAGCACAGCTTGCAGAGATGCTGATCGAGGGCGAGGACATCGAGGAGGATTTACTCGACGAGCTCGTTTTCGAAGACGATGACACTGATTCTCAGGGTGTCCAAGTCGAGTCCGCAATCGATTACACGCGGCTCGACCAGGAGATCCAAGAGCTGAAGCGGCTAGCTGAGTGGGCTCGCAGAATCGGCGAGGACACGAAGGCGCACGCCTTGATCAAAGCGCTTGATCTAGGCTTTCAGCAGATGGAGCAGCTCGGTGCTGTCCGAAAGGCGCTGATATTCACCGAGTCACGCCGCACCCAGGACTACCTGAAGGCCTTCCTGGAGAACCACGGTTATGCAGGTCGGGTCGTGACTTTCAACGGCAGCAACTCTGGGCCCGAGGCGACCCGAATCTACGAATCTTGGCTTGCGCGCAATAGCGACACAGGCCGTTGCACGGGTTCGCGCAGCGTTGACGTGCGCACAGCACTGATCGAGCATTTCAGAGACCACGCCGACGTGATGATTGCCACTGAGGCAGGAGCGGAAGGCGTCAACCTCCAGTTCTGTTCGCTGGTGATCAACTACGACCTCCCCTGGAACCCCCAGCGCATCGAGCAACGCATCGGCCGGTGTCACCGATACGGTCAGAAGCACGACGTCGTGGTAGTCAACTTCGTTAATGAGCGCAACGAGGTTGATCGCCGGGTGCTGGAACTTCTTTCCGACAAGTTCCGACTATTCAGTGGTGTGTTTGGTGCATCCGATGATGTGCTTGGCGTCATCGAGTCCGGCGTCGACTTCGAGCAGCGGATCATGGAGATTTATGAGACATGTCGCACCGCCGAAGAAATCGATGCGGCCTTCGCGGCATTGCAGCAGGAGCTAGACGAGAAGATTCAGGCCAGAATCGATGAGACCAGAAAGCTCCTGCTCGAGCACTTCGATGAGGACGTACACGAGCGCCTACGCCTGAGACTTGCTGATGCGCGGGCGCACCTTGACCGGATAGGACGAAGGTTTTGGGAGCTTTCCCGCTTCGTTCTAGAGCCTTCATACGCGACATTCTTTGACAGCTTGCTGGCGTTCGATCTCCATACGCGACCCTACGCTGATGCCAGGCTGGGTCGGTACCGTCTCATATCGAAGAACGAGCCGGCTGATGGCGTCGAAGGCGTTTCGACTCGCGACGCATTTCTCTATCGGTTGTCGCATCCGCTTGGCGAGTGGGTCATCGAGCAAGCGAAGCAACTCCACACCCCGTCAGCTTGTCTAGAGTTCGACATCACCAACCACCCCACCAAGGTCAGTGTCATCGAAGCATTGAAGGGCAAACACGGGTTCTTGTCGCTGCAGCGGCTCGTGATCGAGTCCTACGAGCGCGAGGAACACTTGCTGTTCACGATGCTCACTGATGACGGGCTGACGCTCGATCAGGAGACTGCTGAGAAGCTCTTCGGCATCGAAGCGCGCGTTGTCCCGGGCCATGTGGTCATTCCCGAGCACATTGCGTCTCGTCTCGCGGCAGAAGCTAGACGGCACGCTGAGGCGACCATCAGCCGCTCACTCGAAGCGAACAGCCGCCACTTCAATGAAGCGCGCGAGCGCCTGGAGCAGTGGGCTGACGACATGCTGCTCGCAGCGGAGAAGGCTCTCAAGGACACCAAGGAGAAGATCAAGGCGCTCAGGCGCGAGGCGCGCCACGCAGAGACACTCGCCGAGCAGCACGAGATCCAGCAGCGAATCGCCCAGCTCGAACGGCAGCAGCGAAAGCAACGGCGCGAGATCTTCGAGGTTGAAGATCAGATCATGCAGAAGCGAGACGCGCTCATTGCCGAGCTTGAATCTCGTCTGACGCAGAAGACTGTGTCAGAGGAGCTGTTCACGATAGAGTGGGCCGTGGTCTAGCTGTGTCCTTGCAGCCCAGCCTGGGAGTGCGGAGGGGATCGATGTCGAACACGCGTTTCGATCGTCTAGTCGCTAAACTGCGGGAGCTCTTCCAGCTCGACCAACCTGAGCTCGACTTCGGGGTCTACCGGATCCTCCACGCGCGCAGCGAGGAGATCACCGCTTTCCTCGAGAACGACCTGCTCCCGCAAGTGAAGAACGCGCTCGCTGCTTACCAGTCCGCCGACAGGGCCACGTTGCAGGCCGAGCTCGACGAGGCGATTGCGCAAGCGAGATCGCTCGGTGCAGACCCTGATTCACTCCCGAAAGTCCGAGAGCTTCGCGAGCGCCTGGAGAACGAGGCGGTCGACCTTGCCGCGCTCGAGGCAGACGTCTACGACCACCTCTACCGCTTCTTCTCGCGCTACTACCACGAAGGCGACTTCATCTCGCTTCGTCGCTACAAGGAGGGCGTGTACGCGATCCCCTACGAGGGTGAAGAGGTCAAGCTCTACTGGGCCAACCACGATCAGTACTACATCAAGACGGCCGAGTACCTGCGCGACTATGCATTCCGGCTGCGCCCCGATGACGCCGAAGACCCGATGCGCGTGCATTTCCGTCTGGTCGACGCCGCTGAAGGCGAGCACGGGAACATCAAGGAGGTCGAGAGCAAGAAGCGTGTGTTCGTACTCGCCGGAGACGACTTCATCGCCGAGGAGCCGGGCGAGAACGGCGCCCATGAGCTGGTCCTTCGGTTCGAGTATCGGCCGGCGACCGTCGCGGACTGGCCGGAAGCCGTACGAGAGGGCAAGGACAAGCCGCCGACACAGAAGGATCTGCTCGATGCGGCGGTCGAGCGGGTTCTGGCTGTCAACGATCCATCGCTCGTCCGCTGGATCAGTGCGCTGGCTGAGAAGCACATCAAGGCTGACGGTTCAGTCGCGGACTACTCACGTCTGCGTGCGCACCTGGACCGGTACACCGCGCGCAACACCTTCGACTACTTCATCCACAAGGACCTGGGAGGCTTCCTGCGCCGCGAGCTCGACTTCTACATCAAGAGCGAGGTCATGTGTCTCGACGACATAGAGGACGAGAGCGCTCCGCGCGTCGAGCAGTACCTTTCCAAGGTCAAGGTTATCCGCCGGATCGCGCTCAAGATCATCGACTTCCTCGCCCAGCTCGAGGACTTCCAGAAGAAGCTCTGGCTCAAGAAGAAGTTCGTGAGCGAGACGAGCTGGTGTGTATCGATAGCCACGATCCTTGGCATCGAGGACGAAGCGGTGCGGAACGATTTGCTTGCCGAGATAGCGGCAAACGATGCCCAGCGCGTCGAGTGGGTGCAGCTTCATGGTATCGACGGCTTACAGGCGGATCTCGAGCACCCCGCGTACTCTGAGCCGCTCACCCCTGAATTCGTGGCTGCGTATCCGACTCTGATGATCGACACGCGACACTTCGAGGCAGCGTTCGTCGAGCGGCTCATTGCTTCACTGGGCGACCTCGATGAGCTCACTGATGGCCTGCTCGTCAACGCAGAGAATCTGCAGGCGATGCGTCTGGTTGCCGCCAGGTTTGCCGGAACCTTCGACTGTGCGTATATCGATCCCCCCTACAACACTGGAAACGATGCTTTCGTCTACAAGGATGGCTATAGCCACTCATCTTGGATCGCGTTCATGGAGAACCGGATTGCAGCCTTTCCGCGGCTTGCTCGAAACGACGCGGCTCTCTTTGTATCTATCGACGACAATGAGGTTGGAAGCTTGATCAGTCTCGTCAGGAATCACTGCCCCTCGGCTGAATTAGTCACTCTCATTGCAGCTCAGCTGAATCCGCGCGGTAGAACCCTGGACAAATACCTTGCGAAGACACACGAGTATGTTGCAGTGTTCGCCGTGTTTGGTGCGCCTGGAGCTATCCATGAGATCGCCAAGAGTGAGAAGGCCCTTGCCGAGTACCGCGAGACGGACGAGAAGGGAGCCTTTCGACTTCTTGAGCTAAGAAACAGGAACCCCGTCTTTAGCCGCTCGAATCGACCAAACTTGTTCTATCCATTCTTTGCTGATCCGAACAGCGGCACTGTACGGCTGGAGGCGGACACAACCCATACCATTCAAGTTCTTCCGCGCAACTCGCGTGGCGTAGACGGATGCTGGACTTGGAGTCGGGAAAAAGCGCAGAAGAACATCACTGAGCTGGTTGCGCGATCGACAAGAGAAGGAGTTTGGCGGGTCTACCGTAAGGACCGACTACTTGACAAGAATGGCTTAGCAGCCACAACCAAGGTCAAGTCTATCTGGGTGGAAAAGGAGATCAACAACGAGAATGGCAAGGAGATGGTTAGACACCTTCTTGGTGAGAGCGCCTTCGACTTCCCAAAGTCTGTGTCGTTGGTGGAAAGGTGTGCAGAGATAGGGATGACCCGGGATGGGTGGTTCATCGACTTCTTCGCTGGCTCTGGCACATCAGGACACTCGATTGTCAGTCTTAACCGTCGTGACGGAGGAACGCGCCGCTTCTTGCTTGTCGAGATGGGTCGTTATTTCGATACGGTTCTCGTCCCCCGTTTGAAGAAAGTCACCTTCACCCCGGAGTGGAAAGATGGACGTCCGAAGCGTCTGGTAACCAAGGAGGAGGCTGAGCGCTCACCGCGCGTCTTCAAGATCATACGGCTCGAATCCTACGAGGACACGCTCAACAACCTCGAGCTGAGGCGCACGGACGCCCAGCAGTCCCTGCTCGACACGCGTGAGGCGAGTGGCGCCGACGGCCTCAGAGAGCAGTACGTACTCCGCTACATGCTCGATGTTGAGAGCCGAGGGAGCGCGTCGCTTCTGAATGTGGAACGGTTCATCGATCCGCGATGCTACACCCTCAAAGTGAAGCGACCGGGCTCGGATGAGAGCCGTGAAGTCGCAGTCGACCTCATCGAGACCTTCAATTGGCTGCTTGGCCTGCGAGTCCGACACATCGCAGCGTCCCAGTCCTTCTCGGCCGCCTTCAGGCGCGACAACGAGGGTCGTTTGAGGCTTGACGGCCGTCTTGTCTCTGATGCGGACGGCGCCTGGTGGTTCAGAACGGTCGAAGGTGAGACGCCGGACGGGCGCAGGGCTCTCGTCATTTGGCGCAACAGACCCGGCGGCGATGACGCTGAAGGCATCGAGCAGGACAACCTCGTGCTGGACGAGTGGTTCGCACGCCAGGGCTACTCGGCCAAAGACAGCGAGTTCGATCTCATCTATGTCAACGGCGGCAATAACCTCGAGAATCTCAAGGGCATCGACGACCGCTGGAAGGTGCGCCTGATCGAGGAGGAGTTCTTCCGTCTCATGTTCGATGTGGAGGACGTGTGATGCCTCGCGCCTCGCATCAGCCGCAGCTGCCGTTCGAACGCAAGCTCATCGTCAACCAGTGGGCGCTTTCGCTCCTCGGCGTCGAGCACTTCGAGGAACTTGCGGAGTTCCTCCGTGATGAGCGGCTCGAAGGTCTGGACAGCGATAACATCCATCGCTTCTATCACGAACTCGTGTTGCGCATCCCAGAAAGCAAGCGGCCAGAGCTTCCGGATCTCGTACTGCTCGAGTATGACCAGAACATCGTGCGCCACACGCAACGCATCAGCGAGCGCCGCGTCGCTCGCGGTGACGAGCCGATCACGTGGAAGTACTTCCAGTACCTGGCGCTGCTATTCACCGAGATCTACCTCGATCGCTACTTCCGCGACCCCGTCATGCTGCTTACAGAGTTGGATGAACGCGTGGCGGTGCACAACGCCAGCGTGTCTCAAGTGGCGGATCGTCTCGAGCGGTTCGACCTCGATCGAGAGCCTGCTCCTCAGCTGAACAAGCTGGCGTTCTGGATGGCTACGGGGAGCGGGAAGACGCTTCTGATGCACGTGAACATCCTGCAGTACAAGCACTGGCTTCAGCGCCACGGGCGCGCGGCGGACCTCAACCGGATCATCCTGCTCACGCCCAACGAAGGGCTCTCGACCCAGCACCTGGGAGAGCTCGAGGCGTCTGGGATCGAGGCCGCGCTGTTCTCGAAGGACGGACGCAGCCTGTTCTCAGGCAAATCCGTCGAGATCATCGACATCCATAAGCTGAAAGACGACATGGGCGAGAAGACCGTCGCAGTAGAGGCTTTCGAGGGCAACAACCTCGTGCTCATCGACGAGGGACACCGTGGCGCCTCGGGCGGCGAAGAGGGCGCGTGGATGCGCTTCCGCAACGCCTTGTGCGAGCAGGGCTTCTCGTTCGAGTACTCGGCTACGTTCTCCCAGGCCGTGCGCAAATCGCCGAAGCTCTCGGACAGCTACGCGAAGAGTATCCTCTTCGATTACTCGTATCGCTACTTCTACGGCGACGGGTTTGGCAAAGACTACCAGATTGCCAACCTTGAGGACAGCTCCGATCAGGAGTGGATGGACTCATACTTGACTGCCTGCCTGCTGTCCTTCTACCAGCAGCTCAGGCTGTACCGGAGACACGCCAAGGACTTTCAACGGTTCAACATCGAGCAACCTCTCTGGGTGTTCGTCGGCGGCAGCGTGAACGCGGTGCGCAGCGAGAACCGCCGGCAGGCCTCGGACGTCATCGAGATCCTCGAGTTCCTGCTACGCTACCTTGGGAACCGGCGTATGGCAGTGGACCGCATACGTCGCGTACTTTGCGACGGACTTCTCACAAGCAGCGGACGGAATCTGTTCGCGGGCCGCTTCAAGTATCTCGATGCCGAAGGTGTGTCTCCAGAGCAGGCGTACGATGAGACGCTGGAGCTGGTCTTCAACGCCCCCGGTGGGGGCATGCTACACCTAGAGAACCTGAAGGGCACACCAGGGGAGATCGCCCTGAGAGTCGGCGACAATGACCCTTTCGGTGTCATCAACGTGGGTGATGCGGCGAAGCTGATCGATCTCTGTGAGAAGCGTGGCCTCGATGCTGTCAATCGCGAGTTCGCCGCTTCGCTCTTTGAGTCCATAAACAAGCCCGGATCGACAATCACGCTGCTCATCGGCTCGAAGAAGTTCAGCGAGGGCTGGAACAGTTGGCGCGTGAGCACGATGGGGCTGATGAACATCGGGCGAAGCGAAGGAGCTCAGATCATCCAGCTCTTCGGACGAGGAGTGCGCCTCAAGGGTTTTGGCAAGAGCCTCAAGAGGAGCTCGCGCACACCGCTGCCTGCGGACGTTCGTCCTCCAGCACATATCGAGATCCTAGAGACGCTGGGCATCTTCGGCGTGCGGGCCGACTACATGGCTCAGTTCCGCGACTTCCTCGAGAGCGAAGGCCTTTCTGCAGAGCCGGAAATCGAGATCGTGGTACCCATCGTGCGCACCATGCCGAAGCGCGATTTGCCCACAATCCGTTTGAAAGAGCGTATCGGCGGCGTTCAGACGAGTTTCGGTGACGCGTTCCGGCGCTTGGGGCCCGTACCGACGCTCGCTCCGCCTGATCCGTCGAAGCGACCGTCGACGGCGTGGCTTCAGGACAATAAGGTTGTGGTGAACTGGTACCCGAAGATCCAGGCCATGAGCTCGGTCAGGACGGTCGATGAGGGAGAATGGCGACCGGATGTAGAGTCCTTCACTCCACAGCACATCGCGTTCCTCGACATCGACTCTTTGTACTTCGAGCTTGAGCGCTTCAAGGCCGAACGCGGCTGGCACAACCTGAACGTGTCGCGGGATGCGATTCGCAAGCTTCTGGAGGATACGACGTGGTACCAGCTTGAGATTCCGAGTGCTCACATGCAGCCTGATTCGATGGAGAAGGTGCGTCTGTGGCAGGAACTTGCTGGGGTGCTGCTGAAGCGCTACATGGAGCGCTATTACGCTTTCTGCAAGCGCGAGTGGGAGATGTCGCATCTGGAATATCGCCCGCTAGCGGGCGACGATAGCAATTTTCCGCGAGCGAGCCAAGACCCGCCGCTCGAGGGCTATCGGGTCGTGGTCGATCCAAGGCAACAGGAAACGATCGCCCGCATCAGAGAGTTGGTGGAGTGCATTCGGCGTGGGGACTACAGTCCATGGTCTTACGGGGGGCTTGGGGTTATCTGGAGCGAGAGCCATCTGTACCGGCCGTTGCTCTATTCGGACGGACCCAATACGCCAGAGGTCTCGCCAGCACCTCTCAACAAGGGTGAGCGAAAGTTCGTAACGGACTTGTCGGCGTTCATCGAGGAGGAACGTCGCAAGGGCTCCTCTGGCCTGTTGGCGGGTGTAGAGCTCCACTTGCTTCGCAACCTAAGCCGCGGATCGGGTGTCGGGTTCTTTGAGGCTGGCAACTTCCACCCGGACTTCATCATGTGGGTCAAGGACGGCCAGGCGACCCAGCATGTCGTCTTCATTGATCCGAAAGGTGTGCGCCAAGTACCGGCGAGTGACCCCAAGGTCAGGTTCCACGAGACCATCAAAGACATTCAGGAACGCTTGGGTGAACCCGGGATCAAGCTGCACTCCTTCATCATCTCCACTACGCCGGCCTACGAGGTGCAGCGAATGTGGGGGATGAATCGGGAGGACATCGAAGCACGCGGCGTGGTGTTCCTTGACGACACAGACTATGTGTCAAGACTCCTTAGGAAAGTGCTGGCAACTAAGTGAGGGGCGGCTCCCGAGGGCCGTCTTGCCGGCGTCCACATCCTCCTTCGAATCGATTGCCGATGGTTGTCTCGCACACCTGAGAAGCAGGTCCAGCTCGGCAATCCTGACGGTCATTCTCTCCGGAGTCACGAAGGATCACATCTTCAAGTCAGCGCACACCCAGCCGCCTCGGGATACTGTTCAGGCAGTGTGCATGTCGTCACGCTCATTGCCGTGTCAATCAGCGTTGAAGTGGGGATGAAACAAGCATGTGCCGGCAACTCACCCGGATATGCTCGCTTGTTCTGACGATCGTGGTGTGCCTTGCGTCACTCGTTGCCTGCTCCTGGCGTGGGGACGCTCCGGGTGCCGGCGTATCCACCCAACCCTCGGCAAGCACAGACTCCACCGCCACCACCTCCACCGCGGGCCCCGGTGCGCCCGCTGAACCCATCTCCTTCTCCGCCCTCGACCTGGACATCGTCTTTACGCAGGTGCAGTCGATGGACGCGGGCGGCATCCCCATCGAGAACACCATCGAAGCACGCGGCTCCGTGCGCCTCACGGTCGATACGGCGGCCAGCCCGCCGACCGTGCGCGGCGAGGGCACGCTCCCGATCTCCGGCGGCGGGCGCATGGGCGGGGTGGCCTTCACGAACTCCGGCACGCTCTCGTACCGCTTCTCGGGCACCCTCGTCCGCGGCGCAAGCGGCCGCCTCGAACTCCACCTCGGCGGGCAGCGCTCGATGGCCGTCACCTCCCGGCCGGTCGGTCCGAGCGCATCGACGCCGTTCGAGCCGTTCGAGCAGCAGACCTTCCCGGCCGAGGACGGCTACGTGCACCAGTGGAGCTGGCAGCAGTCCGCGGCTGGCGTGAGCGGCAGCGAGAGTTGGACCGTGCGGGTGCCGGCGGGCGAGTGAGCGTTTCCGGCCACCGCGTTCTCGCTACCGCTCGGCCGTTCGGCGCGCGTCGCGCGCTCCCACGGGCCTGCGGCCGGGCGTACAATACCCACACGCCGTGCCGGATCGCTTCCGGCATCCGACGCGAAGGAGCCCAGCATGACCGACGACCTCTCCGCTGAAGCGCAAGCGAGGATCGCCGACTTGCGGCAGCGCATCGACGCGATCGACTGCCAGATCGTGCAGCTCCTCAACGAGCGTGCACGGCTGGCGCTCGAGATCCGACACCTCAAGCCGCAGGTGCACTGGGGGCTGTACGACCCGAAGCGCGAGGAGGAGATCTTCGCGAATCTCGCCCGGTGCAACCAAGGCCCGCTGTACGCCGAGAACCTGCGTGAGATCTACGAGGCGATCCTGCACGTGATGAAGGAGCTGAGGGACTGATGGCGCCCGACGCAGCACGCGCGGCCGAGGCGGTGGTGCGCGACGGCGGCGTGACGCTCATCGCCGGCCCCTGCTCGGTCGAGAGCCGTGAGCAGATGATGGAGGTCGCCGCCGTCCTCGCCGAGCTCGGCATCAAGGTCATGCGCGGCGGCGCGTACAAGCCGCGCACCTCGCCGTTCTCGTTCCAGGGGCTCGAGGAGAAGGGGCTGGAGCTCCTGCGCGAGGCCGCCGACGCGTACGGCCTTCTCGTCGTCACCGAGGTCGTCGATTCGGCTCACGTCGAGCTCGTGGATGCGTACGCCGACATCTTGCAGGTCGGAACGCGCAACATGGCGAACTTCAGCCTGCTGAAGAAGATCGGCGCGGCCACGGCGGAGTCGCGCAAGCCGGTGGTGTTCAAGCGCGGCATGGCCGCCACCATCGAAGAGTGGCTCCAGGCGAGCAACTACATCACGATGCTCGGCAACGAGAACGTCATCTTGTGCGAGCGCGGCATCCGCACCTTCGAGACGGCGACGCGCTTCACGCTCGACATCAGCGCGGTGCCGGTCGTCAAGAAGCTGTCGCTCCTGCCGATCATCGTCGACGTCTCGCACCCCACGGGCCAGGCCGACCTCGTGCCGGCGTGCGCACGGGCCGCTGTGGCCGTCGGGGCGGACGGCGTCATGGTGGAGGTGCACCCGAACCCGCGCGAGGCCCTGTGCGACGGGCCGCAGTCGCTCGATCTTGCAGGATTACGGAACCTTTACGCCGAACTAGAGCCTGTGGCGCGTGCAATCGGTCGGACACTCGCGTAGCAGACCCGCAACCCCCTCATCGCGACACGACCGGAGACTGCACAGGTGACGGACGCGCCCGTAGGCAGGATATGCGCCCACTGCGGGTCTGTGGGCGAAGAGCGGCTTGGGCACTGCGACGAGTGCGGCATGCCGGTGTGCGTCAAGTGCGGCAATGTCCACTACACGCACGGCGAGCGCAAGGTGCTGCACGACGAGTGCCTCAAGGACAACCCCGGTGCGCACTTCAGCATGATCAAGTTCGTGAAGTGAGCGGCGCGGGCGGAGCCGCGGCCAGTCCGGCATGCGCAGCGTGCTTGCCGCCTCGTGACCGCCCGTAGCGGCGCCGCCGCGCTTCCGGTACACTGAGCGCCCTATGAGCCACCTCCTCGACCACCTCAACCCCGCGCAGCGCGACGCCGTCACCACCACCGAAGGCCCGCTCCTCGTGCTGGCCGGCGCCGGTTCGGGCAAGACGCGGGTGCTCACGCACCGCATCGCGTACCTCATCGCCGAGCGCGGCGTCTCGCCGGCGGAGATCCTCGCCATCACCTTCACGAACAAGGCCGCGAACGAGATGCGCGAGCGGCTCGAGCGCCTCGTCGGCTATGCGGCGCGCGGCATGTGGGTGATGACGTTCCACGCGTTCTGCGTGCGCCTGCTGCGCGCGGAAGCGCACCGCATCGGCATGTCGACGCGCTTCACGATCTACGACGAAGACGACGCCAGGCGGCTGCTCGGCTCCATCATCACGGACCTCAAGCTCGACTCGAAGCGCTACTCGGCCAAGATGGTCGGCGCCCGCATCTCGGCGTTCAAGAACGAGCTGATCTTGCCGGACGAGGCCGCACGGCGGGCGACGCTGCCGCCCGAGAAGGTCATCGCGCGAGTATACGAGCAGTACCAGCGGCGGCTCGCGCACGCCGAGGCCATGGACTTCGACGACCTGCTCGTGAACGCGTGGCTGGTGCTCTCGCAGCACGACGACGCGCTCGCGCACTACCAGCGGCGCTTCCGCTACATCCTCATCGACGAGTACCAGGACACGAACCACGCGCAGTACGAGATCGTGAACCTGCTCGCGGCGCGGCACCGCAACCTGATGGTGGTGGGCGACGACGACCAGTCGATCTACTCGTGGCGCGGCGCCGACATCCGCAACATCCTCGAGTTCGAGAAGGACTACCCCGAGGCGACCGTGGTCCGTCTCGAGCAGAACTACCGCTCGACGCAGACCATCCTCGCTGCGGCCAACGCGGTGGTCGCCAACAACCTCGGCCGCAAGCCGAAGACGCTGTGGACAGCCAACGTCGGCGGCGAGGCGATCGTGCGTTACGTCGCGGCGGACGAGCGCGACGAGGCGCGGTTCGTGGCCGAGGAGATCGAGCGGCTCGTGACGACAGAGTCGCGGCGCTACTCGGACTTCGCCGTGTTCTACCGCACGAACGCGCAGTCGCGCGTGGTCGAGGACCTGCTCTTGCGCACTGGCGTGCCGTACCGGCTTGTGGGCGGGACGCGCTTCTTCGACCGCGCCGAGATCCGCGACGTCATGGCGTGGCTCAAGGCGGCTGTCAACCCCGCCGACGTGCAGGCGCACGTGCGCGTGATGGGGACGTGGCCCGGCGTCGGCAAGACGACCATCGACGCCGTCGAGGCGCACTCGCTCGCCACGGGGCGGCCCTTCGGCGAGGCGCTGCGCGAGGCCGTCGAGCAGGATCTGGTGAGCGGAGCTGCGCGCAACCGGCTCGCAGCGCTCGCGGAGGCGCTCGACGCAGCCGCGGAGGCGGCGCAGGGCGACGGCTCGCTGCGGAAGCGGGTCGAGGAGATTGTGGCGGCGTCAGGCATCCTGTCACGCCTGCGGGCCGAGAACACCGAGGAGTCGCGCGGCCGCGCCGAGAACGTGGGCGAGTTCCTCGGCGTTGTCGACGAGTACGATGCGGTGCACGACGAGCCGGAATTGCGCACGCTCGAGGCGTTCCTCGAGTGGGTCGCGCTCCGCACCGACCTGGACCAGCTCGACGACGCCGACGACGCGGTGACGCTCATGACGCTGCATACCGCCAAGGGCCTCGAGTTCCCGGTGGTGTTCCTCGTCGGGCTCGAAGACGGCATCTTCCCGCACGCGAACTCGATGATGGACCCCCAGCGGCTCGAAGAGGAGCGGCGGCTGATGTACGTCGGCGTGACGCGCGCGATGGAGCGGCTGTACATCACGCACGCGCACTCGCGCTCGCTGTACGGCGATTCGCGCCGCAACCCGCCGAGCCGCTTCATCGAGGAGATTCCCGACGAGTGCATGCGCACGGAAGGCGTGGGCTCGTCGGGCTTCGGCGCGTCGGCGCCCGGGCGCGGGCGCGGCGACCGCGGCGGCTCCATCCGCTGGGCTGCGTCCGGCGGGGAGGGTGGCGGCCGCGTCTTCGGCTCCGGGCAGGCTCGCAGGAAGGGGCCCGAAGAGCCGCTGGCGCTCGAAGCCGGCGACCGCATCGAGCACAAGACGTTCGGGCGCGGGACGGTGCTCGAGGTCGCTGGTGACGCCGTCGTCGTCGAGTTCCCCGGGCTCGGGACGAAGAAGCTGCTTCTGGGGTACGCTCCCATCCGTAAGGTCGAATAGGTTCTCGCAAGGAGGCGCACGGTGGGTCCCATCCTGGTGTTCGGCCACCGGAACCCGGACAACGACTCGATCTGTTCGGCGGTCGCGTATGCGCACCTGAAGAACCGCACGGACGCCGACAACGTGTACCTGCCCGTGCGGCTCGGGCCGGTGCCGCCCGAGACGGCGTGGGTCTTCGAGCGGTTCGGGCTGGACCTGCCCGAGGAGGTCGGCCACGTCAAGACGCGGGTGCGCGACGTGATGACGGAAGACCCGGTGGCCGTGGGCTGGGACGACACGGTGCTCGCGGCCGGCCGGCTCATGCGCGAGCACGGCGTCCGCGCGCTGCCCGTGGTGCGTGACGGCGCCGTCGCCGGCATCGTGAGCGCCGCGACGCTCGCCGAGCGCTACGTGCAGGAGACCGAGGTCCGCGGGTTCCACGCGAGTCCGGTGCGGCTGTCGAGCCTCGCGGAGGTCGTCGGCGGGCGGATCGTCGTCGGCGAGCCTGACGCGCTCATCTCGGGCGACGTGCTCGTGGGAGCGATGGAGCCGGAGACGATGCGCGGGTACCTCAAGCCGGGCGACGTGCTCATCGTCGGCGACCGCAAGCGCACGCAGCCGCTCGCGCTCGAGGCGGGCGTGGCGTGTCTGGTGGTCACCGGCGGCAAGACTCCAGAGCCCGTGGTGCTCGAGGCAGCGCGGTCGCGCGGCGCTGCGGTGGTGGTCACGCCGCACGACACCTTCGCGGCCGCGCGCCTCGCGGACCTGTCGCGGCCGGTCCACACGGTGCTCGACGCGACCGTGCCGCTCGTCGGACCGGAGGACCTCGTCGAGGAGATCGCCGAGGACCTGCTCGCGTCGGCTCACCGCGAGGCGGTGGTCGTCGATGGAAATGGCGCGCTGCTCGGCGTCGTGACGCGTACCGACCTCGTCCGCGGCCGGCGCCGCCGCGTGGTGCTCGTCGACCACAACGAGACAGCCCAGTCCGCGCCCGGCATCGAACAGGCGCAGGTGGTGGAGGTCATCGACCACCACCGCATCGGCGACGTGCAGACCGCCCAGCCGGCGCTGTTCTTGAACCTGCCGGTCGGCGCGACGGCGACGATCGTCGCCCAGCGCTACGGCGAGCTCGGAGTCGAGGTGCCGGAGCCGATCGCGGGCATCCTGCTCTCGGCGATCCTCACCGACACCGTGCTCCTCAAGTCGCCGACGACGACGGAGCGCGACGTCGAAGCGGCCGAACGGCTCGCGGCGCGCATCGGGACTACGCCGGTCGAGTTCGGGCTCGAGATGTTCGACGCGCGGGCGCGTGCCGAGGACGAAGACGTCGAGCAGGCGGTGGGGCGCGACTTGAAGGAGTACCGGGTCGGAGACGCCGTGGTCGCGGTGGGGCAGGTCGAGACCGTCGACGCCGCCAAGGCGCTTGAGCGGTACGGCGACGTGGAGGCGGCCTTGGAGCGCGTGCGCGCCCAGCGGGGCTACGACCTGCTCGTGCTGATGGTGACCGACGTGCTCAAAGAAGGCAGCGTGCTGTGCGCCGCCGGCAAGACGCGGCTGCTCGAGCGCGCGCTCGATGCCCGGCTCGTCGACGGGCGCGTCTGGGTGGACGGCATGCTCTCACGCAAGAAGCAATTGGCGCCGCTGCTCATCGAGACGGCCGGGCGCTGAGGCGGGCGCCGTGCGCGGCTTAGCCGTGAGAAGAGGGCCGCTGCTCGCCGTTGCGGCGGCATGCACGCTGTTCGTCGGCGTCGTGTGGCTGCTCGCGGTGCAAGTCCCGGAGGCAGGCTGGATCGACGTCGACGTCGCGCTTGCGCTCGAGGGTCTGCGGACGCCGGCGCTCGATGCGACCGCGCGGGTGCTCGCGGTCGTCGGGGACACCGCCGCCATGACGGTCGTGACGCTCGCGGCAGCGGCAGCGTTCGCGTCAGCGCGCCGCTTCCGTGAGGCCGCCTACGTCGCGCTCACCATGGGAGCCGGGTTCGCGGCGAGCACGGTGGTGAAGGCGCTCGTAGACCGCGCGCGGCCCGCCGGCATCGCACTAGGTCCTGTCCCCGACGGCGCGAGCTTCCCCTCGGGCCACGTCGTCGCGGCCGCGTGTTTGGCGGGCGCGCTCGCGGTGGTCGTGACGATGTGGGGCGGCTCGACGCCGCGTCGACGAGCCGTCGCCTTCTTTACTGCCGCGGCGTGGGTCGTGCTCATGGCTGCGTCGCGCGTCTACCTCGGCGTGCACTTCGTAAGCGACGTGGTCGCTGGAGCGCTGCTCGGCGTGGCCGTCGTGGCGGTGTCGACCGCGCTCTTCTTCGGGGGGTCCTGTCCCGGTGCCGGGGAAGGCGCCTCGCCGCTCACGCCGCCGGAAGCGTGAGCGTGACGGTGGTGCCGCGCCCGACCTCTGAGGCGATCGCCGCCGAACCGCCGCACCGCTCCATCGCGTGCTTGACGAGCGCGAGCCCGAGCCCGGTGCCGCCGCTGTTGCGCGACCGCGCGGCATCGACCCGGTAGAAGCGTTCGAAGACCCGCGGCAGGTGCTCCGGAGGGATGCCGACGCCGGTGTCGGCGACCTCGACGACCACGGACCCGTTCTCAGCAGCGATGCGGACGGTCACAGACCCCTCGTCGGTGTAGGCGATCGCGTTCGCCAGCACGTTGTCCAGCGCGATAGCCAGGTCGGTCGCGTCGCACGCCGCATACACGTCGCGGCCTTCCACGGCGGAGGCGTCGATGCTCAGGATGAGCCGCTTCTCCTCGGCTGCCCGGCGGTGCGCCGACACTGCGAGGTCCACGGCCGCGCGCACGTCGACGGGACCCGCTGTGCTTGGCTCGCCCTCCAGCCGCGAGAGGTCGAGCAGGTCGCCCACGAGCGCGCGCAGCCGCTCCGCCTCGCGATGGATCTGGTCGAGGAAGGTGAGGGTTTGGGCAGTGTCCCCGTCGCGCGCCGCGGCCGCGGCCGACTCCGCGAGCAGCAGGATGCCCGTGGCAGGGGTCTTGAGCTCGTGCGAGGCGTTCGCGACGAAATCGCGGCGCATCGCATCCAGCCGTGCGGATCGCGTCACATCGGAGACGATGACGAGATAGGTCGGCGGGGCATGGTGGGAGGTCAACGGCGCCGCTCGAAGCAGGTACGTGTGCTGCAGAGGGGTGGGACCGACCGACATCTCCGTCCGGCAGTCGGCTTCGAGCGCTTCGAGCACTGCGCTCCGCAGCGTCTCCGGGCCGGAGATCGTCGTCACCTCCCGTCCTGCTAGAGTTCGGGCGTACGGGTCGCCGAACAGGTCGAGTGCGGCTCGGTTCGACGCCTTGATCACGCCGTTCTCGACGAGCAAGACTGCGTCGTCGAGCCCGTCGATGACTTCCTGCAGCCGAGCGCGTTCGCCCTCCAGCTGCGCGACGCGGCGCTGCAGCTGGTCTCGCAGGTACGAAAGCGACTCGGCGAGCGGTCCGAGCGGCCCGTGCACTCGATCGAGCCGCGCCGACAGGTCGCCTCGCGCCATGGTCTCGGCGGCGGCCGCCAGCCGTTCGACCGGCGCGGCGAACGCGTCTGCCAGCCGCCAGGCAGCGAAGAAAGCCCCGAAGAGCGCGACCACGAGCAAGGCGACGCCTGCCCGCCGCACGCCGCCGGTGACGTCTCGAGAATGCGCCAGCGGCTCCGCGGCCCTGACGACGGCGATGTCGTCGCTCATCTCGTCTGTGACCGGCACGGCGACGTACAGGAAGGGCTGCCCGAGTGTCTCCGACTGGCGCTGCGCTGTTCCGGTGCTCCCGCGGAGGGCTTCGACGACCTCAGGCCTGTCCGCGTGGTTCTCCATCGTAGCCGGATCCGCTTCCGAGTCGGCGAGCACCACGCCGTTGGCGTCGATGACGGTGAGCCGCACCGACGATGCGCGACCGAGCTGCCGGACGGTCTCCTGCATCGCGGGTCCCGGCTCGACGTCGCGCAAGGCGGATATCGTCAGGCGGGCCGCGGTCTCAAGCCCGGCCTGTTGCTGCGTGTCGAGCGCAGCGCTCAGCGGCCCGAACAGCAGGTACAGCCAGACGGCTGCGAGGACCGCGACCCCTGCTGCGACGCCGGCGAGGATCTGCGCCCGGTATGAGGCGAGGGGCGAGCGCATCTCATACCCGCTCGGCGTGCTCGGACTTCAATCGGGGCTCGAATCGGTATCCGACGCCGTGGACGGTATGGATGTACCGGTAGCGCGATGGCTCTTCGATGGCCTGCCGCAGCCTGCGGATGTGGACGTCGATCGTCCGCGACGACGACATGAACTCGTAGCCCCACACCTCCCTTGAGAGCCGCTCACGCGACATCAGCGCGCCGGGGTTCGACGCCAGCGCGACGAGCAACTGGAACTCTTTGAGGCGCAACTTAGCGGGCCGGCCGTCCACCGTCACGACGAGGTCGTTCGGCTTGATGACGAGGTCGCCGACCTCGATCGTGCGGGCGATCTCGAGCACGCGCCGCTCGCGCACCCGGCGTAGGTTCGCGCGGATCCGCGCGAGGAGCTCGTCCATCGAGAAGGGTTTGGTCACGTAGTCGTCCGCTCCCGCGTCGAGGCCGCGCACCTTGTCGCGCGGCTGATCGAGCGCGGTGACCATGATGATGGCGACGTCCGGATCCGCCTGTCGGACCTGCTCGGCGAAGCGGTATCCGTCGATGCCGGGCAGCATGAGGTCGAGCAGGATCAGGTCCGGATGCCGCGCGAGCGCGAGATCCAACCCGCTGCTGCCGTCCTCAGCAGCCAGGACGTCGAACCCTGCGCGCTTCAGCGCGTACTCGACGGTCGTGCGGATGATCGGGTCGTCTTCCACGACGAGTATGAGCGACACGGCGGCTCCCCTTCTTCGTGATCGCCGGCATTGTCGCAGCCGCAGAGCATCCGCAGGAACCGGTGCAACATACATTTCACAATCCTGCAGCGTTTGTAACAACCCTGCAACCATCGGCGCGCGGCGCAGCGATAGCCTGAGCGTGGTCCGGCGTCGGATCGGACTGTTGAATCGCGTGACGAAGGAGTTGATGAGCGCCCATGAAGAAGATCGCCGTGCTCGGGCTGGCGTTCGCCCTCGCGCTTTCGGCAGCGGGGCTTGCTGGCTGCGGGCAGAACCAGCAGACAGGCGGGGAGCCTGCTGAGCCCGAGACCCCTGCGCTGTCCGGCACCATCACGATCCAGGGCTCGGACACGATGGTGAACCTGGCCACCGCGTGGGCCGAGAAGTTCATGGATGAGAATCCCGAGGTGGAAGTCACTGTGCAGGGCGGCGGTTCTGGCACCGGCATCGCTGCGCTGATCAACGGCACGGTCGACTTCGCCAACGCTTCGCGCGAGATGAAGGAAGAAGAGATCGCCGAGGCGGAGAGCAAGGGGATCAACCCGGTCGAGCACAAGGTCGCGATCGACGGCATCGCCGTGATCGTGAATGCGGCGAACCCGGTCGAAGCGTTGACGATGGAGCAGCTCGGCAAGATCTTCCGCGGCGAGATCACGAACTGGAAAGAGGTCGGCGGTCCTGACAAGCCGATCGTGCTGCTTTCCCGCGACAGCTCTTCGGGCACGTACGAGTACTTCAAGGAGGAAGTGGTCGGCAAGGACAAGGAGTACGCGAAGACCGCGAAGCTCCTGCCGTCGAGCCAGGCCATCGTCGATGAGGTCAAGGCCAACGAGGCCGGCATCGGGTACGTCGGCCTTGGTTACATCAGCGACGACGTCAAGGTCGTGGCTATCGACGGCGTCAAGGCGTCGGTCGAGACCGCCAAGGACGGCACCTATCCGATCGCGCGCTACCTGTACATGTACAGCAACGGCGAGGTCGACGGTCTGCTGAAGGCGTACCTCGACTGGGTCCTCGGCCCGGAGGGCCAGGCTCTCGTGGCCGACGAGGGATTCGTCCCGCTGCAGTGACGGCATGACAAACCTCACGGACCTGTCACACAGGCGGTCGGTCGGCCGCACGGCGATACGCCGTGCGGCCGAGGCCGTCGCAACGGCCATCATCCGCGCCGCAGGCTGGACTGCCATTGTCGTGCTTGCGGCTATCGCGCTGTTCCTCGCGTGGAACTCGCTGCGCGCGCTGGACGAGGTGGGGATCGCTTCGATCCTCACCGGGACGTCGTGGTATCCCACGTCTGACCCTGGCAAGTTCGGGGCCGCTCCCCTGGTGCTCGGCTCTCTCCTCGTCACCGTCGTGGCGCTCGTCGTGTGCGTGCCCGTCGGGTTGGCCGCGGCGGTCTTCTTGAGCGAGTTCGCGCCGCGACGCTTCAACGAGGTCTCCAAGGCCGTGATCGAGTTCATGGCCGCGGTTCCGTCGGTGGTGTACGGTCTCGTGGGCGTGGCGCTCGTCGTCCCGTCCGTGAAGTCCGCCTTCGGCCTTGACAGCGGCCTGACGGCGCTCTCGGGCGGCATCGTGCTCGGCATCATGGCGTTGCCGACAGTGGTCTCGATCTCCGAGGACGCGCTGCACGCCGTCCCCTCGTCGCTCCGGCACGCCTCGTTGGCGCTGGGCAACACCCGCTGGCAGACCACGTACAAGGTGACCATCCCGGCTGCGAGCTCCGGCATCTTCGCGGCGGTCATGCTCGGCGTGGGGCGCGCGATCGGGGAGACCATGGCCGTGCTGATGCTCACGGGCAACGCGGCCGTGATGCCGAAGACGGTGCTGGAGTCGGTCAGGACCATGACGGGCACCATCGCGGCGGAGATGGGCGAGGTCGTGCAAGGCGGCCTGCACTACTCGGTGCTCTTCGTTGTCGGGCTGATCCTGTTCGTGGTCACCTTCGCCATCAATCTGGCCGCCGACGTGGTCCTCGAGCGGCAGCGGAAGCGGTGGGGCGCATGAGGCTCACCCGTGCGCAACGCGCCCGGCTCTCCGAGTCCGTGGCCCGATCGCTGCTCGGAGCCGCAGCCGCGGTCGTCATCGGGCTCGCGGCGTTCGTGCTCGTCTACATCGCGTGGAGGGGCGTTCCCGGCCTGAGCTGGGAGTTCCTGACGGAGGTGCCGCGCAACCGCGGGCGCGAAGGCGGCATCTTCCCGGCGCTCGTCGGGACGCTGTACGTCGTGGTCGGCACGGGTCTGCTGACTGTCCCGCTCGGCGTTCTGGGCGGAGTCTACTTGTCTGAGTACGCCCCGCGCCGTCCGTCGACCCGCCTCATCCGGCTCGCGGTCGCGAACATGGCGGGCGTGCCGTCGATCGTGTACGGCCTTTTCGGCCTCGCGGCGTTCGTGCTCGCGGCGGGATTCGGCCGCTCCATCCTGGCTGCGTCGCTGACTCTCACCTGCATGACGCTCCCGGTGGTCGTGACGGCCACGGAAGAGGCGCTGCGCCAGGTCCCGGCCGACCTGCGTCACGCGGCGCTCGCGCTCGGAGCGAGCAAGCTCCGCACGGTCATGACGGTGGTGCTCCCCGCGGCAGCTCCCGGGATCGTCACGGGCGTCGTCCTGGGCCTGGCGCGCGCCGCCGGCGAGACTGCGCCTATCCTGTTCACGGGCGCCGTGTTCCAGATGCGGCGGCTGCCAGACGGGCCCGGGTCGCAGTTCATGGCGCTGCCGTACCACATCTACACGCAGGTGACGTCGGTGCCGAACTGGAACCGGGACTTGGTGTGGGCGACGGCGTTCATCTTGGTCTTGACGGTCAGCGCCGCAAGCGCGGTCGCCGCGGTGTGGCGTTCATATAGGAGAAGGAGGACGGCGTGGTGACGAGCCTGCGCTCAGCGGTGATGTCGGCGTTCTCGGCGGTTGTCGAGCCGGTCCGGGTCGAGGGCGGAGTCCTCGAGGAGGCGGAGCGTGCAGCGACCGGGCGCTTCGAGCTGCGTTCCGTGTCTGTCGCGTACGGGTCCGAGACCGTGATCGAGGACGTCACGATGAACATCCCTCCGCAGGCGGTCACTGCCCTGATCGGACCGTCGGGTTGCGGCAAGTCGACGCTCTTGCGGTGCCTGAACAGGATGAACGATGAGTTGGGCAACGTGCGGGTCGGCGGCACCATCGCCTTGGACGGTCAGGACATCATGGCCAAGAACGTCGACCCAGTGGAGCTGCGCATGCGGGTCGGGCAGGTGTTCCAGCGCCCGAACCCGTTCCCGATGAGCATCTACGACAACGTCGCGTACGGCCCCCGGACGCAAGGGATCCGGAATCGCGACGAGCTCGACGCGATCGTGGAGGACTCGCTCAGGCGGGCCGCGCTGTGGGACGAGGTGAAGGGCTCGCTGAAGAAGCACGCCTTCGACCTGTCGGGCGGGCAGCAGCAGCGTCTGTGCATCGCGCGCGCGCTGGCCACGCGGCCCGAAGTGCTGCTGATGGACGAGCCTGCCTCCGCGCTCGACCCGATCTCGACGCAGCAGATCGAGGACACGGTCGCAGAGCTCAAGCGCACGGTCACCATCGTCATCGTCACGCACAACATGCAGCAGGCGGCGCGCATCTCCGACCAGACGGCGTTCATGCTGCGCGAGCGCCTCGACCAGCCCGCCCGGCTCATCGAAGTGGGCGAGACCCGCAAGATGTTCACGAACCCGGACGATCCTCGTACCGAGGCGTACATCACTGGCCGTTTCGGCTAGACTCGACTCGTTCCCGGCGGAGAAAAGAGGACGAGGCCCGTTGGGGGGGACGGGCCTCGTTCAGGTGAGCGGCGTTCCCCGCGTCCGAGGGGGGAGGGAAGATGCGGGTCGCCCTGCTCGTCACGGAGTATAGCAACAACCGTGCCATGATGCAAGCATCTCTGGTAAAGATTCATTCGTTAATTCGACGACGATACGAGGAGGCGGTCATGGAACGCGTCGCGCTTGCCGCGCTGGGAAGGCAGGTGAGCCGGGTCGCGCTCGGCACGTGGTCGATGGGCGGATGGATGTGGGGCGGCGCGGACGAGCGCTCGGCCCGCGCGACCATCGAGCGCGCGCTCGAGATGGGGATCGACGTCATCGACACGGCGCCGGTCTACGGGTTCGGGCTGTCTGAGCGGCTCGTCGGCGAGGTGCTGGAATCGCTCGGCGTTCGCGAGCGCGTCGTGATCGCCACGAAGTGCGGCCTGGTGTGGGACGAACGGCAGGAGCCGTGGCGCGACTCGTCGCCAGAGAGCATCCGCCGCGAGGTCGTCGCGTCGCTTGAGCGCCTGAAGACATCGTGGATCGACCTGTATCAGGTCCACTGGCCCGACGAAAGCACGCCTATCGAGGAGACCGCGGCAGCCATCCAGGAACTCGTCGACGAAGGTCTCGTCAGGGCCGTCGCCGTGTGCAACTACACTGCAGAGCAAGTGGATCGCTTCGCCCGCGCATGCCGTCTCGATGCCGTGCAGTTGCGCCTGAACCTCTTCGAGCGCGCGAACCTTCCCGTATTCGAGCACGCTCACGAGCGCGGGATGCTCACGATGGCGTACAGCCCGCTTGCGCGCGGGCTGCTCACTGGCAGCATGCGTCCAGACGTGGAGCCGAGCGACGCGGCCCGGCGCGCGCCGATGTACCACGGCGAGCTGTATCGGCGCCACCTGGCGGCCGTCGAGCAGCTGGACGCGTGGGCGCGTGAGCAGCACGGACGCCGCGTGACCCACCTCGCCGCACGCTGGTTGCTCGACCAGCCCTCGGTGTCGATGATCCTGTGGGGCGCCAGGAAGCCGGAGCATCTCGACGCCATCGACGGCGTGTGGGGGTTCGCGCTCGAGGAGGACGACTTCGAGCGCATCGACGCGATCCTCGACGAAGCGCTCGGCTGACCTGCCTAGCAGGGGCCGTCGCCCTCGCAGATGAGGGCGGGACGAGCGAGCAGCAGCACGCCGTAGGCGGCCACGACGGCGCCGCCGAGCGCGACAGCAGGCTGCGTGCCGATGCGTTCTGCAAGCCATCCGAACAAGGCAGCGCCGACGGGCATCATGCCCATGAAAGCCATCACGAACAGCGCCATGACACGTCCGCGCACCGCCCCTTCGGCCGCCAGCTGCAGCGAGGTGTTGATGCTGGAGACGATGGCCAGGAACGCTGCCCCGATGGCGAACAGGACGATGCCGGAAGCCACGGGCATGCGGGAGGCGGCCAGCAGGATGACGCCGATGCCCATCGTCACGAAGCCGATCCGGATGATGCGTTCGCGCCGGATCCTTCGTGACAGCGTGGCGACGACCAGCGCGCTGGCGAGCGCGCCCGCGCCGTTCGCCGCCATCAGAAGCGAGTAGCCGGTGCCTCCGAGGCGAAGCACGCTGCGGGCGATGGCTGGCAGCAGCGCCGCGAACGGCATCCCGAACGTCGTGAGCACGGCCGCGCTGATGAGCAGCCACGCCACCCGCGGGTGCTCGCGGGCATACCGGACGCCTCCGAGGAGCATGTCTCGCGCCGAGCCGGCCGTGCGGCGAGGCCGATCGCTGCCGCGAGTGCGGATCACCGCAAGCGCGGCGATGACGAACAAGAAGCTCGCCGCGTTCGCGTAGAACACGGCGGTGACGCCGAACACGGCGAAGACCCCCCCGCCGACGACCGGCCCCAGGAACCTCGCCGCGTTGAACTGGGCAGAGTTCAGCGCGATGGCGTTCATCAGCGACTGCGGCGGCACGAGCTCCGGGGTGAGCGCTTGCCACGCGGGCGACATGAGCGCCTGGAAGACGCCGCCCACAAGCACGAGCGAGTAGATCCATCCCATCGAGATGCGTCCGGTCTGGTTGAGGACGCCGAAAGCCACCGCTTGGAGCATCAGAGCGACCTGCGTGAAGATCAGGAGCTGCCTGCGGTCCAGACGGTCCGCGAGGACTCCTGCGAAGACGGCGAGGAACGTGACGGGAAGCCCAGAGAGCGCATTCACGAACCCGAGCGCTTGGGACGACGCGGTGAGGTCGTAGACCACCCAGCCCAGCGCCACGACCTGCATCCAGGAACCGACGTTCGAGAGCAGGGCGCCCGCGAACGCGAGCGCGAAGTCGCGGTATGCGAATGACTCGAACGTCTTGAAGCGCGACAGCAGCCCGGCCGGCGGGCTGCACGCATCGGCCTCGGCAGTCAGGGTGTCAGGTCCTTCCACGCAGGCGTCTTCGTCGTCTTGGGTCCTGACTTCGCTCGCATCGTGAGCCGCACGATCGGGCTCCACGCAATACCTCCTCGCCAAAGACGCCGCCCCTGCGCTGGGCAGGGGCGGCACACCTTCGTGCGGCTATTGTACGGCAGCGTTGCGCGCCGCGCGAAACGTTCTATGCGTCGATGATGTCGAACGCCTCCTGGCGGTACGCATCCATCACGTACGGGATGCCGGAGATCTCGGCGGCCTCGCGGGTGAGCGCCATGAGGTCCGCCTGCGAGATCGTCGACAGCCGCATGTTGCGCGAGCCGCTCATCAGCTGCTGCAGGCCCACCTTGATCTTGTCGGCGAAGGTGTAGATGCCGATGGCGCCGAGCGGGAAGTTCTTCACCTCGTCGCCGTACTTCGCCTTGAGGGTCTCGTACGACACGAAGATCTCCTCGACGGTGGTCCCGTACTCCGAGACCGTCTTCGGCAGATCGTTGTTCTCCAGCCACTTGCCGATGTTCTTGCCGACGAAGCCGGGAATCATGAGCGCGCGGCCCATGCAGACGGCCTTCGTGTGCGGAGCGCCGAGCGCGAGCACCTTGAAGACGTGGTCCTCGGTGGAGAAGCCGCCGGCGATCGCGATGTCCGGCACGTACGCGCCCTTTGCGCGCAGGCGCTCGACGAGCTGGTTGGTCATGCACTGGAGGTAGAAGGTGGGGACGCCCCACTCCTCCATCATGCGCCACGGGCTCATGCCTGTGCCGCCCGGCGCGCCGTCGATGGTGAGCAGGTCGATCTTGGCGTTGCTCGCCCACTTGATCGCCATCGCGAGCTCACGCATCGGGTAGGCGCCCGTCTTGAGCGTCACGCGCTTGGCGCCGAGCGAGCGCAGGCGCTCGACCTCGGCGTAGAACGACTCCTCGTCGATGAAGCCGAGGCGGCTGTGGCGCTCGAAGTGCTTGATGGCGGTCGCGCGGTACGCCGCCTGGACGGCCGGGTCGCTCGGATCGGGCGTCACCAGGTAGCCGCGGCGCTGCAGCTCGAGCGCGCGCTCCAGCGAGTCGACCTTGATCTCGCCGCCGATGCACTTCGCGCCCTGGCCCCACTTCAGCTCGATGGTCTCGACGCCGAGCTTCTCGATGACGTACTCGGCGACGCCGAGGCGCGTGTCCTCGACGTTGAGCTGCACCAGGATGTCGCCGTAGCCCTCGTGGTAGCGGCGGTACAGCTCGACGCGGCGTTCCATGTCCGGCGCCTTGACGACCTTGCCCTTGTCGTCACGCTCGAGCGCGGGGTCGATGCCGCAGACGTTCTCGCCGCAGACGATGGAGATGCCGGAGATCGCGGCGCCGATGGCGAAGTGCTCCCAGTTCTTGCGCGCGATCTCGGTGGAGCCGAGCGCGCCGGTGAAGATCGGGAGCTTCATGCGGACCTTGTTCTGGTAGCCGAACTCGGTCTCGGTGTCCACCATCGGGAAGAGCGTGTTGTCGGGGTTGCCCTCGACGCCCTCAGGCAGGCCTTTGGCGCCGAGCGCGTAGCCCTGGATGTTCAGGTGCGAGTAGTCGACCGGGTAGTCCTTGTCGCCGCCGGCAGTGATCTCGCCGAACGGGCCCGGGTAGATGACCTCCCGGCCACGGAAGGTCGCCTTGAATATCTCGCAGTTGCCGCGGCACCCGTCGACGCAACGCGTGCAGATGCCGGATGAGGGCGACACGTCGCGCGAGCGGTTGCTCGTCTGGGTCGCCTCGTTCGCATTCGGACGCCTGAGATTCATGCTGACCCCTGTTCCTCCCGTGTCTCTACGGCTGGCTGGTTTTGCGCTATGGTAACGCAGTCGAAACACAGTCGAAACCGCGAATCGGATAAACCAGCGAGCTCCTTGCGAGAAAGGGCGTGAAGATGCCGCAGCAGTTGCGACACGACGCAGTGAAAGCCATCAAAGACCAGAAGGTGGAGTTCATCCACCTGTGGTTCACCGACGTGCTGGGCTTCCTGAAGAGCTTCACGATCGACGTCGAGGAGCTCGAGGTCGCGATGACAGAGGGGATGGGGTTCGACGGTTCGTCGATCCAGGGCTTCGCGCGCATCCAGGAGTCGGACATGATCGCGCTTCCCGATCCGACGACCCTGCAGATCCTGCCCTGGCGGCAGAAGGGGTCGCTCGTCGCGACCATGTTCTGCGACATCGTCAAGCCGGACGGCTCCCCGTACGAGGCCGACCCGCGCTACGTGCTCAAGCGCAACCTCGCGCGCGCCGCGGAGATGGGCTACACCTTCTACGTCGGCCCTGAGCTGGAGTACTACTACCTGAAGAGCGAGACGGAGCCCGAACCGCTCGACAAGGGAACGTACTTCGACCAGACGACGCGCGACCTTGCGGTCGACCTGCGCAAGGACACGGTCCGCGCACTCAAGCGTTTCGGCATCCAGGTGGAGTACAGCCACCATGAGGTCGGACCGAGCCAGCACGAGATCGACCTTCGGTACCGCGAGGCGTTGGCGATGGCCGACGCGGTGATGACGTACCGAGTGGTCGTCAAGGAGATCGCGCAGATGAACGGCGTGTACGCGACCTTCATGCCGAAGCCGCTCTTCGGCGAGGCCGGGAGCGGCATGCACGTGCACCAGTCGCTGTTCAAGGACGGCAAGAACGCCTTCTACGACCCCGAGGACGAGTACCACCTCTCGGCGACCGCCAAGGCGTACATCGCGGGCATCCTGGCACACGCGCGCGAGATCTGCGCCGTGACGAACCAGTGGGTGAACAGCTACAAGCGGCTCGTGTCGGGATATGAGGCGCCGGTCTACATCTGCTGGGCGCACCGCAACCGCTCGGCGCTCATCCGCGTGCCGATGTACAAGCCGGGCAAGGAGGCAGCGACGCGGATCGAGCTGCGCTCGCCCGACCCGGCGTGCAACCCGTACCTCGCGTTCGCTGTGATGCTGGCGGCCGGCCTCGACGGCATCGAGCGAGGGCTCGAGCTGCCGCCGGACGTGACGGACGACGTGTACGAGATGTCCGACGAAGAGCGTGCCCGGCACGGCATCGAGCAGCTGCCCGAAGACCTGTACGAGGCCATCAAGGAGATGGAGACGAGCGACCTCGTGCGTCGCGCGCTCGGCGACCAGGTCTTCGAGTGGTTCTTGCGGAACAAGACGGCCGAGTGGCACGAGTACCGCACGCGCGTGACCCCGTGGGAGACGGAGAACTACCTGCCGCTGCTGTGACGCAGGCGACGGGGTCGCGCGCACGCCGTTCGTCGCATGCTCCTTCAGACTGACGGCTCGACTGCCGAGACAAACGGTAGAGGAGCGCAGTCAGCGGATGCGGAGGCGTGCGATGAACGGAGTGTGCGAGTTCAGCTCCCGGTGCGCGGTGTTTGCGGGCCGTTCGGTCGCTCCCGATGCCGCGTTCCGGTATCGGGACCACTTCTGCACCGGCGATCGACGCGCGTGCGCGAGGTGGGCGCTTGCCTCGGCCATCGGTATCGAGCGCGTGCCGGACGACCTCTTGCCGCAGCAGCACGCTCGGGCGGACGAGTTCCTCATCCAGGTCGTCTGAGCTTCCGCAGCGATTCGATCCGTCCTGCGGCAGCACGCTTCTTCGACGCGAGGAGGAGTCGGTCGATCGGCCTCGTCCCGGCCTCATCGCGAGATCCTCATGGCTAGAGCCGCGGGCGACCCATCACGCACGGTCTCGCTCAGAGCCCGCGCGGTCCGAGCCACGACCTCAGGGCGCCCTGGACGCCTGCTGCTCCCGCGTCCACCACTTCGCTGAAGCGTTCCGGCAGACCTTCGAGCTCGGCCAGCGGGGCAGGGATGCAGGCGCGCGGCCCCGCGACGTCTGTCACGGCATGCAGGAGCGAGCTCGGCCCAAGCCCGGCGTACTGCGGCGGCAGCGGGTCGGAGTGCCGCATGCCGAGCAGGGCCCGCAAGACGTCCGCCCCGAACTTCGCCCAGTGGGCCGTCGAAACCACGAGCACCGGGTTGTCTTGACGCAGCCGCTCGGCGACTTCCCAGGCGACGGCGGTGTGCGGGTCGACGAGGTACCCCGTCTCGTCGTGCAGGCGCTTGATGGTGGCGAGGGACTCGTCGTTCCCGACCCAGTCGCCGGCGAGGAGCTCCCGCACGGCGCGGAACGTGTCCCGGTCCACCTGGAACCGCCGGCGCTCGGTCAAGTCGCGCATCCACGCACGGACCCGCTCCGCCCCGGCCAGGTGGAACAGCAGGCGCTCCAGGTTGCTCGAGACGAGGATGTCCATGCTCGGGCTCGGGGTCGTCACGAAAGCGCGCGTCGAGATGTCGTAGGTGCCCGTCGCGATGAAGTCCGAGAGCACGTTGTTCTCGTTGCTCGCGCAGAGCAGGCGCTCGATGGGAACCCCCATGCGCTTCGCGTAGTACGCGCCGAGGATGTTGCCGAAGTTCCCGGTGGGGACGCAGACGTCGATCGGCCTGCCGGCGACGACGCCTCCCTGGCGCACCATCTCGGCGTACGCGCTCACGTAGTAGACGATCTGCGGCAGCAGCCGCCCCCAGTTGATCGAGTTTGCCGACGAGAGCGCGAGCCGGTGCTCCTCGTGGAGCCAACGGTTGAAGCCGGGATCGTTGAACGTCGCCTTGACCGCGGTCTGGCAGTCGTCGAAGTTGCCGCGCACGCCGAAGACGGCCACGTTCGAGCCGCGCTGCGTCACCATCTGCATGCGCTGCATCTCGGACACGCCGCCGTGCGGGTAGAACACGGCGATCTTGGTGTGATCGCGATCGGCGAAGCCTTCGAGCGCCGCCTTGCCGGTGTCTCCCGAGGTCGCGACGAGGACGAGGAAGTCGTCTTCGAGGGCGCCCGCTTCCTGCTGCATCGCGATGGCTTCGGAGAAGAACAGGGGCATGCACTGCAGCGCCATGTCCTTGAATGCGGAGGTCGGACCGTGCCACAGCTCAAGCACGTGCATCCCCGGCACGACCTCTTCGACCGGCGCGATGCGCGGATCGTCCCACTGATCCCCGTAGGCCGCTTGAGCGAGCTCGAGCGTGCGGTGCGGGGCGACGTCGACCTCGAACCAGCCGAAGACGCGGGCCACGCGCTCAGCGTACGGGAGCTCGGCGAGCGCGAGGACGTCTTCGAGGGAGACTGCTGGTATGCGCTCGGGGACGAAGAGCCCGCCGCCGTCGGCGATGCCCTTGACCACCGCCTCGGTGAACGCCGGCCGAGCATCGTCCAGGCCGCGGGTGTCGATGTAGCGAAGCGTCATGCGAGCATGGTAGCAGAAGGACGGCCGCTGTCCGGTGCGCATCGCGGTCCGGGCGCGTGGTAGGGTGGTAGCGGCGAGAGGAGGACGCATGAAGCACGCGATCGTGATCCTGGACGGTGCGGCCGGCTGGCCCCTGGAGGAGCTCGACCGGCGGACCACGCTGGAAGCCGCGCAGACGCCGAACCTGGACGCTCTCGCGCGCGAGGGACTCGTCGGGCTGGCGCAGACCGTGCCGCTAGGAGCGGAGCCGTCCTCGTCCGCGGCGTGCACGTCCATCCTCGGCTACGACCCGGTGGCGGACTTCGTCGGACGAGGAGCCATCGAGGCTGCAAGCATGGGGATCGCGCTTGCGCCAGACGAGGTCGCGCTGCGCATGAACCTCGTGCACGTCGGCGGCGGCGTCATGCGCTCGTACTCGTGCGGCCACATCCAGACGGCTGAGTCGCGTCTGATCGTCGAAGACCTCGCAGCCGAGTTGAGCGACGAGACGTTCTCGTTCCATCCGGGGGTCTCGTACCGCCACATCCTGGTGGTGAAAGGCCACCCGGAGCTGCTCGACCTGGAATACACGCCGCCACACGACATCTCCGACCAGCCGGTCGCCGGGCGTGAACCGCGTGGCAAGGGCGCCGAGGTCCTGCTCGACTTGATGGAGCGGGCGAGGCCGGTCTTGGCCCGCTCGCAGACGAATCGGGCTCGCGCCGAGCGGGGCGACCTTCCGGCCACCGACGTCTGGCCGTTCTGGCCGGGCGTGGCGCCGAGCGGTCTGCGGCCGTTCGAGGAAGTCCGCGGGGTCCGGGCCGCGTTGACCTCAGGCGTCGACCTGCTGAACGGGCTCGCGGCGCTGTTCGGCATCGATCGGCTGCAGATAGCGGGCGTGACGGACGGGGCCGACACTGACTACGCTGCGCAGGCCGAAGGCGCGATCGCCGCGCTCGAGGATCACGACCTCGTGGTGATCCACGTCGAGTCGCCGGACGAGGAGGGCCACGCGGGCGATGTTGCCGGGAAGATCGAGGCGATCGAGGCGATCGACCGGGAGGTCGTCTCGCGGCTGCGAGCCCACGCTGGGCCGTTGCGGCTGCTGTGCATGCCCGACCACCCGACGCCGATCGCGCTCAAGACGCACGTCGGCGAGCCCGTGCCGTTCGTGCTGCACGGCCCCGGCGTGGAATCGAACGGCGCGGCCGCGTTCTCGGAACGCGCCGCCCAGGCGACGGGGCTCGTGCTCGATCCGGGCCGGCAGGTGATGGGCCTCCTGCTGGGGTGAGAGGAGCGGCTGCGATGGGCCTGTCCGAGTACCGCGCCAAGCGCGACTTCGACAAGACGACGGAGCCGGCCGGCGGCGAAGCGGCGAGCGCCGGCGGCGGGCCGCTCCGGTTCGTCGTGCACAAGCACGCGGCATCCCGTCTGCACTACGACCTTCGGCTCGAGCTTGACGGCGTCCTCAAGTCGTGGGCGGTGCCGAAGGGTCCATCGCTCGACCCCTCGCAGAAGCGGCTTGCGGTCGAGGTCGAGGACCACCCGTTGGAGTACGCGGGATTCGAAGGGGTGATCCCCGAAGGCGAGTACGGCGCGGGCACCGTGATGGTCTGGGACGAAGGGGAGTGGGAGCCGCTCGGCGACCCCCACGAAGGCTTGCGAGGTGGCTCGCTCAAGCTCGTGCTGCGAGGTGAGCGGTTGAGAGGCGGATTCGCGCTCGTGCGCATGCGCCGGCGCCCGGGAGAGACGCGCGATAGCTGGTTGCTCATCAAGGAGCGCGACGAGCACGCGCGTGCGGGCTCCGATGCCGAGCTGCTCGCTGCGGATGCGGTCTCTGTGCGGACAGGCCGCACGATGGAGGAGATCGCCCGAGACGCGCGATGACCCGGGCGTGCCCGGGCCATCGCTGGGGGGAGGGTGCCGGCGGGACCGGAGGGGGTGACGGTCCCGGCCATGAGGGAGGGCTAACTGGTCAGCGCCTGCACGATGGTCTGGTACTGCTCGACGTCGATCTCGCCCCGCGCGAGGCGTTCGCGAGCGATGCGGAGGGCGTCGTCGGTCGAGAGGGCGTCCGGTGCAGAAGCGGTGGTCGGCTGGCTCGTCTGGCCCGCGCCGTGCCGGGCAGCCCGGACGATCAGCCACACCACGAGCGCGACGATCGCGGCGGTCGCGAGCAGCCCGAACAGCCACCCTGCGAACGGGAAGAAGAACCCGTCGTGCATCGGGCCGTAGAACAGCCTGCTGCCGAGCGGCGCTCCTCGGAATGGGAATGCGTGCATCATCGTTCCTCCTTTCACGCGCCAGCGATGCTGGCATCTCGAAGGATGCCCGCGCGGTGTGCAGCGGGCGTGAGCGGCCCGTGAAGAAGTCGTGGAGTCAGGCGGCCTGGGGCGAGGTGCGGCGCGGAGGGCGCATCGGCGCGCTGGTGGCCAAGGCGACGCCCACGACGATGACGGCGGCGCCTGCGAGCGTCCAGGCGTCGACGGGCTCCGGGGGGACGAGCCCGACGCGCCCGGCAAGGTTGCCGAGCGCGACGGCGATGGCCGGGTTCACGTAGGCGTACGTCATGACCTTCGACGCCGGGGCGTTGCGCAGCAGCCACACGAACGCCGTGAACGCCACGCACGAGCCCACGATGGTGAGGTACGCGAGCGCCCCGATGCTCCGGGGCGTCAACACCAGGCGGCCCCACTCGCCTGCGACGGTCCCGATGCCGAGCAAGACGGCGCCTGCGATCAGCATCTCGTAACCGGTGACCACCAGCGCATCGGCCTTGACGGGGCGACGCTTCGAGTACACGGACCCGCCTGTCCACAGCCAGGTCCCGATGACCTGTATGGCGATGCCGCCGAGCTCCTGCGGCGTCCCGTGGACGCCGGTGATGCGCGGCGCGACGAGCACGCCAAGCCCCGCAAGTCCGAGCGCGAGCCCGACGAGTCCTTGCGCTGACGGGCGCTCCATGTCGGGCAGCATCCACTCGGCGAGCGCGATCCACAGCGGCAGGAGTGCGACGACGAGCGCGGCGAGACCCGAGGGGATCACGCGCTCAGACAAGAACGTCGAGTACATGCCGCCGACGAGCAGCAAGATGCCGACGATGGCCGTGGTGCGCAGGTCGTCCCGGCGCAGACGGACGCTCTTGCCGCGAAGCCACGAGAAGCCGAGCAGGATGAGCCCCGCCGGAAGCAAGCGAAGACCGGCGAACAGAGCGGGTGGCATCTCGGCCGTCAGCCCGATGCGGATCGCCAGGTACGTGGATCCCCACACCACGTACAGCGTCGCGAAGGCCGCGACGAGCTTCAGCGTGTGAGCGCGCGATCCGGGCATGGCTGTTGCTGCCTCCAGCTTGGCGGGACGGGTATCGGGGCATCATACTCCGTGTCACGGCAGCATGCACCCGTCGAACAGGGAGACGCGATGCGCGACGCGTTCCCACGCCCGGCGTTCACCGCCGACACCGTCCTCGTCCGCGACCGAGAGCGCGGGTGGGAGGTGCTGCTCGTCCGGCGCGGGAACCCGCCGTTCCAGGGATTGTGGGCGCTGCCGGGAGGATTCGTGGATGCGTACGAGCCTCCAGAGGATGCCGCGCGCAGGGAGCTCGAGGAGGAGACCGGCATCCGCTTCGAGGGTCCGCTCAGGCTGCTGGGCGTGTTCGGCGGTCCCGGACGGGATCCGCGCGGGTGGACCGTCTCCGCCGTGTACATGGGGCTCGTGGGTCCTAGCGATGCTGCAGAGCCGGTGGCCGGTGACGACGCGGCAGAGGCCCGATGGCATCGTCTCGATGCCTTGCCGGACCTGGCCTTCGATCACGCGGACGTGCTCGCGTCGGCGCGAGGGGTGCTTGAAGCAGGCTCGGTGCACGTATAATCAAAGCCGAGCGTGGCGCATGCGAGGGAGGGTGCCATGAGCGCGAAGCGTACGTGGGCGGTTCTGCTGGCTCTCGTGATAGCGCTGGCAGCAGCCAGCCCCGGATACGGGTCCGTGTCCGGCGCGGCCCTCAGGCCGCTCGCTCTCGACGACGACATCCCGGGCGTCCCGCTTGACACGTACCCAGTCGTCTCGCGGACCGTCACGGGCACGCTCGATGCGGTGCCGATCTCGTCGCCTCCCGAAGACGCCATCGACCTGTTCTCGCTGTACCTTGCGCCGGGGGACCAGATCCAGGCGCGGCTCACCGGAAACCCCGGAACGGACTTCGACTTGTATCTCTTCAGCCCGGACTCCGTCACGTTCATCGCCGCCCACGAGGTGATGGCCTCGATCACGCCGGCCTCGTCGTCGGAGAGCATCTGCTACACCGCGAGCGAGCGGTTCGGCGCCGGCCGCTACTACCTGGCGGTCGTGACTTGGAATTCTGAAGGCTCGTACCAGCTGGACTGGCACGTCTCCGGCCGCTCCGACGGCAACGTGCCAGGTCGGACGCTCACGAAGTCGTCCGTCACAGGCACCGTCGACCCGTTCGCAGACCGCGACGACGTGTACGCGCTGCGGATCGCGGAGATGGCGAGCGTCGCGGTCACGCTCACGGTCGACGGAGCGACGGCGCCTGTGGACCTGGTCGTGTTCCCGCCCGTGTGGAACAACGGCGGCGTGCTCGAGCCGACGCTCGACGTGTACCACGCGGGAGACGCGACGGCGCGTCGCGGCACGGTGGTGACCGCGACCGTCCAACCCGCGTCTGGGCGTGACGGCACGTGGTACCTGGACGTGCGCGCGGTCTCAGGCCCGGCGACCTACACCCTCGAATGGCAGGCGCAGGTGGACGACGTGCCTGGGACGCCGTTCGAGGGCCAGCCGGTCAGAGGCGACCTGGATCCGCGCCGGTTCATCAGCATGCCGCTGAGGTGGGGACAGGAGCTGCGGGGCTCGCTGTGGACGAGCCCGGTGGTAGCAGTGAACGGGACGCTGTACGGTCCTGCTGCGGCGTCGCGAAGCGACACGAGCGCCATCGTGTGGTCGACGAGCTGGCCCGCAGACAACCAACCCAAGAGGTTCTCGTACACCGTGCCGTCCGAGAACGCGGAAGGCGCCTACTTCTTGAACATCGAGAGGGCGGCGGACTACGCGCTGTTCGAGCAGCGGCTGTGGAGGGCGGTGTCGAGCCGGCGGCTCGACGGCGCAGACCGGTATGCGACCGCCGTGCGCATCGCCCAGTCGGGGTTCCGTGGCGGGTCGGACGTCGTCGTGGTCGCGAGCGGGGAGACGTTCCCGGATGCGCTCTCGGCGTCGGGGCTTGCGGGCGCGTACGACGCGCCGTTGCTGCTCGTCCGGAAGGCAGCGCTGCCTGACGTCGTCCGCGCGGAGATCGACCGGCTGGCGCCGTCGCGCGTGTTCGTCGTCGGCGGTCCAGGCGCCGTGTCAGACGCCGTGCTCTCCGCGATCGCCGCTCGGCCCAGCGTGAAGGACGTGACGCGCGTGTCCGGCGCCGACCGGTACGAGACGTCCGCGGAGGTCGCGCGGCGCATCGCGTCGCGGCTGGGTCCCGACTTCGACGGCGTGGTGTACGTGGCTCGCGGGGACCTGTTCCCCGACGCGCTTGCGGTCTCGCCGTTGGCGTGGCGCGGCAGGCGTCCGATCCTGCTGACGCGTCCCACGGCGCTCCCGGACAGCGTGCATGACGCGCTGCTCGGCCTGGCTCCGTCTGAAGCCGTGGTGCTGGGCGGCACGGGAGCGGTCTCTGCGGCCGTCTACGACGCGGTCGCTGCCCTGAGCGCCTCTGCGCGCCGTATCGATGGCGTGGACCGCTACGAGACGGCGGCGAAGGTCGCGCAGGACGGCATCGGCACGGGCGTTGCCAGCCCGGCGTTCGTGGCGCTCGCGACCGGCACGAACTTCCCGGACGCGCTCGCCGGCGGTGCGCTCGCAGGCGCGGAGTCGGGCGTCCTCGTGCTCACTCCGCCGGGCGCGCTCTCGCCGTATGCCGCCGGCTTCCTGTCGGGCGCGAAGGAGTCGGTTGAGGCGTGCCGGCTGCTGGGCGGCGCGGGCGCGCTGTCCGATGCCGTGCGGGCGTCGGTGGACGCGGCTCTCGCACGGACGTTCCCGGACGACCCGCCGTCATGGTGGTGAGAGCGCCGAGGGCGGCGCGGTTGACAGCGCGCGGACGCGCGCGTAGACTGCCGCTCCAATCCCATACGTGCCGTCGATGGGGATGAGTACGCGGGACCGGTAGGTCCGCCAGAGAGCCGGGGCAGCTGGAAACCGGCGTCCGAAAGCCCGCGGAACATGGCCCCAGAGGCATCCGGAGGAAACGCTTGTCGCAGGCGGAGTAATGCCGGACGGACGCCCCCGTTATCGCAGGCTTCGTGAGCATCGGACCCCCTCGGCTGACTCCCGCCGGCCGAGCAGGAAACGCCACCGGTCCCGTGCTCGAGATGAGGCCGCGCACGGCGCGGCGAAGTCGGGTGGTACCGCGAAGGCATCGACGCCTCTCGCCCTGACACGAACTGTCGGGCGGGAGGCGTTTTGCATGTCGGGAGGTGCAGGATGGCGAAGACGTGGGACGAGATCAACGAGCGCATCGCGTCAGGCGCCGCTGTGGTGCTCACGGCGGAGGAGTTCGCCGAGCTGGCCGCGGACGTCGGCGTGAGCGAGGCGGCGCGCCGGGTCGACGTGGTGACGACGGGCACGTTCGGGCCGATGTGCTCCTCAGGCGTCGTGCTCAACTTCGGGCACAGCGACCCGCCCATCAGGATGAGCCGCATCACGCTGAACGACGTCGAGGCCTACGGCGGGCTTGCTGCGGTGGACACCTACCTCGGGGTGACGCAGCAAAGCGCGACGCGGGGGCTCGAGTACGGCGGTGCGCACGTCATCGAGGACCTGCTGGCGGGCAAGGCCGTCCGGCTGCGGGCGTGGAGCTCGGGCACGGACTGCTATCCGCGGACCGAGATCGACACGTGGGTCCGTCTCGACGACTTGAACCAGGCCTACTTCTTCAATCCACGGAACGCATACCAGAACTACGCCGTGGCGGTGAACTCGTCGGACGCCGTGCTGCACACGTACTTGGGGACGCTTCTGCCGAGGTTCGGCAACGCGACGTACTGCTCTGCAGGAGCGCTGTCGCCGCTCCTGAACGACCCGACGTATCGCACCATCGGGGTGGGCAGCCGCATCTTCGTCGCGGGGGCGCCCGGGTTCGTGGCGTGGGAGGGCACCCAGCACAACCCGAACCAGCAGCGCGACGAGCACGGCGTGCCGGTCGCGCCGGCTGGGACCCTCGCGGTCATCGCAGACCTGAAGCGCGCGTCGACGCGGTTCTACGCAGCCGCGTCGATGACCGGGTACGGCGTGAGCGCCTTCGTCGGCATCGGCGTGCCGATCCCCGTGCTGGACGAGGACATCGCCGCGACGCTCGCGCTCACGGACGCCGACATCAGCGCGACCGTCTTCGACTACGGCGTCCAGCGCCGCAGCCGGCCGGCGCTTGGGCGGGTGACGTACGCGGAGCTGCGGTCCGGCGTGATCCAGGTGCAAGGCAAGAAGGTCCCGGCCGGTCCGATCAGCTCGCTCGCGAAAGCGCGCGAGATCGCGAGGGAGCTGAAGCGGTGGGTCGCGGAGGAACGGTTCACGCTCGCCGAACCGCTGCAGCGCTTGCCCCAGCCGGGCGAGCAGGGCGTCAAGCCGCTGGAGATCCGCGCTGAGGAGGCGATATAGATGCCGCGCAAGAGGCTCGACCTCACGTTCCCGCCACGGCAGGCCACGAAGCCCATCACGTATCACCTCGTGAAGGACTTCGACCTGGTGCCGAACATCCTGCGCGCACAGATCCATCCTGGCCAGGAGGGCCGCATGGTCCTCGAAGTGACCGGCCGCAAGGAGGACTTCGACGCGGGCATCGCGTTCCTGGAGTCCGAGGGCATCGTGGTCAAGCCTGCAGCGACCGACATCTGCCTGGATGCTGAGAAGTGCGTGCTGTGCGGCCTGTGCACGGCGGTGTGCCGTCCCGGGGCCCTGACGCTCAATGGCCGCGGCGACGAGCTCGTGTTCGACAAGGACAAGTGCGTGTACTGCGAGGCGTGCGTGGTAGCCTGTCCGCGACGGGCCATCACGCTGGAGTTCTAGGCCGCGAGAGGAGCAGAGGTGCCGCAGCTTCGGTTCTTGCAGACCTTCGCAGCCCTGGCGCTCGCTGCCGTCGTCCTCACCGTCGTCGCGCTGCCGGTCGGCGCGCGCGGGGGCGCACGCGCCGGACGCCGGGTGCTCCGGGCCGGTGCGATCCTGCTGGCGGCGGGGCTCGCCGGAAGCGTCGCATGGGGCGTCGCGTCTGGCGAGTGGACGGTGTTCTGGCAGGAGCTCGGGCTCGATGCCGTCGTCCAGATCGGCGCCTTCGTGCTGATCGTGTACTCCACCGCCCACAACTTCGTATCGCGCTACTTGGACGACAAGGCCGCCTCGGAGCGGGCGAGAGGAGCGGCGGATGCCTGACATCGCCGTCCGTCTTGGCCGCGAGGTGCTCGTCGTCGACGGCGCGATGGGCACGATGCTGCAGCGCGCGGGCATCCCGCCCGAGCAGCCGGGCATCCAGCTCAACCTGATCGCGCCCGAGGTCGTGGCCGACGTCCACCGGAGCTACGTGCTCGTGGGTGCAGACTGCGTGACCACCAACACCTTCGGGGGGTCGCGGCCGAAGCTCGCGCAGCACGGGCTCGAGGGAATGCTGGAGGAGCTGAACCGCGCCGGCGTCCGGCTTGCGCGCGAGTCCGGAGCGCAGCACGTGCTCGCGGACGTCGGTCCGACCGGCTTGGTCATGGAGCCGCTCGGGAACGCGACGTTCGACGAGGTGTACGCGCACTTCTTCCAGCAGGTGCGCGCGCTGGCCGCAGAGTCGCCCGACGCTATCCTCATCGAGACGATGACCGACATCGCCGAGGCCCGCTGCGCCGTGCTCGCTGCGCGCGACGCGTGCGACCTGCCCGTCTTCGTGACGGTCACCTTCGGGCGGGGCGGCGTGATGGACCTCTCCGGCACGCCGCCGGAAGCAGCCGCGGCGATCCTCGAGTCGGCGGGGGCGGCCGCTGTCGGCATCAACTGCGGGCTCGGCCCAGCCGAGATGCTCCCGCTCGTCGAGCGCATGGCAGGTGCGACTGCGCTTCCCATCGTCGTGCAGCCGAACGCCGGCATCCCGCGCGTCGAGGGCGGAGCGACGGTGTTCCCGGGCACGGCGGACGAGATGGGCGCGTTCGCGGCCGAGTTCGTGCGCGCGGGCGCGTCGCTCGTCGGCTCGTGCTGCGGGTCGACGCCTGCGTTCACGGGCGCGATCGTCGACGCAGCGAAGCGCCTGCCCGTCGCTCCTCGGACCGGTAGGGGTCCCGGCGTGGCGTTGGCGAGCCCGCGGCGGACGCTCGCTATCGGCGGCGGCAGAAGGATCGCCGTCATCGGCGAGCGCATCAACCCGACGGGGAAGAAGGCGCTCGCAGAGTCGCTGCGAGAGGGCTCGATGGCCCTCGTGCGGCAGTACGCGGCAGAACAGGCGGCTGCGGGCGCTGATGCGCTCGACGTCAACGTCGGGGCGGCTGGCGTCGACGCGCGCGACGCGCTCTCAAGCGCCGTGCTCGCGCTCGTGGGGTCGTGCGACCTGCCGCTCGTGCTGGACAACACCGATCCAGAGGCGTTGGAGACAGCGCTGAAGCGATACCCGGGCCGGGCGCTCATCAACAGCGTCAACGGCGGCGAGGCGTCGATGGAAGCCATCCTGCCGCTGGCGAGACGGTACGGGGCAGCGGTGCTGGTGCTCGCGCTCGACGACGCCGGCATCCCGCACGACGCGGAGGGGCGGGTGCGGATCGTGGAGCGCGTCCGTCAGCGTGCCCGCGAGGCCGGCTTGTCGGACGACGACCTGCTCGTCGACTGCCTCGTGCTCGCTGCCGCTGCCGAGCCGGGCTCGGCGGTGCCGACGCTCGAAGCTTTGCGCGCCGTCAAGTCGCTCGGGCTCGCGACGGTCCTCGGCGTGAGCAACGTGAGCCACGGGCTTCCGGGCCGGTCCACGCTCAATGCCGCCTTCGCAGCGATGGCGGCTGCCGCCGGCCTCGACGCGGCCATCGTGAACCCCGGCGACGAGGAGGTCATCCGCGCTCTCGCGGCTGCGGAGGTGCTGTTGGGCCGGGACGAGCGGGCGGCGCGCTGGACGGCGATCCACGCAGTGCCGGCCGACCCCGTCGCGCAGGCGCAGGAGCGTTCGGTCGAAGCGCGGCTCGCGGAGTGCATAGAGCGTGGAGACGCCGACGGTGCGCCCGCGCTCGTCGAGCGCCTGATCGCATCTGGCTGGGCTCCGGGCGACGTCATCGGGCAGGTCCTCACGCCGGCGATCCAACGGCTCGGCGACGCGTACGGTCGCGGTGAGGTGTTCCTCCCGCAGCTCATCGCAGCGGCAGACGCGATGAAGGCGGCCGTGGAGACTGCGAAGCGCCACTTGCCGCCTGGCGAGGGGTTGGCGGCGGGCCGCGTGGCCTTTGGCACCGTGAAGGGCGACGTGCACAGCATCGGCAAGGACATCTGCATCTCGATGCTCGAAAGCCAGGGCTTCGTCGTGGACGACCTCGGCGTGGACGTGCCGCCGGAGCGGTTCGCAGACGCTGCGCTGAGCGCCGACGTGGTGTGCGCGTCGGCGCTGATGACGACGACGCTTCCTGCGATGGAAGAGACGGTCCAGGCGGTCGCCAAGACGGGCACGCCAGTCCTCGTCGGCGGCGCCGTGGTGACTGCGGAGTACGCGGCGTCGATCGGGGCAGGATACGCTGCGGACGCGCCTGGCTGCGTCCAAGCGGTTCGAGCCGCGGTCGCGGCGGAGAGTGGAGACGCTCGCAAGGAGGACCGGCCGTGATCGTGACGAAACCGCGTTCGCTCGAACGCATCCTCGAAGACTTGCAGTCGGTGGGCGCTCGCCGCGTGTTCGTCGTCGGGTGCGGGGAGTGCGCTACGGCCGCCAGGACGGGAGGCGAAGAAGAGGTCGCCGCGTTCTCGCGCTGGCTCGCGGAGCACGGCTTCGAGCCGACCGGTGGCGTGGTGCCCGAGGTGACGTGCCACCGTCCTGGCGCGGCTTCGGCTTTGCGCAAGCACCGAGAGGCGCTGGATGATTCGGACGCGGTGGTCGTGCTTGCGTGCGGGGCCGGGACGCAGGCCGTGGCTGACGCCGCCGGCCTGCCGGTGTTCCCCGGCCTCGAGTCTTCGTTCCTCGGCATGGCTGTCCGTAACGGCGAGTTCGAGGAGCGTTGCCAGATGTGCGGCGAATGCGTTCTCGACGCCACCGCCGGCATCTGTCCGGTCACTGCGTGCCCCAAAGGCCTGCTCAACGGCCCATGCGGCGCGATGTGGGAGGGCGTCTGCGAAGCTCTCGGCGACCAGGAGTGCGTGCACGTGCGGATCCGAGAACGCCTGGCTGCGCAGGGCAGGGGCGCGGCCGGCGTCCTGCCGCCGAAGGACTGGTCGAAGAAGCGCAAGCCGGACGCCGTGTCCGTGCGGGAGCGCGTGCGGCGCGGGCAGGAGGGCTCGCGATGAGCCGGTTGCGCGACGCGCTCGAGCGCGGGGAGTTCGTCGTAACCGGCGAGATCGCTCCGCCGCGTGGATCCGACCTCGCCGCGATGCGCGAGACGATGCGCATCGTCGGGCCGCGCTGCCACGCGCTCAACGTCACCGACAACCAAGGCGCATCGCTTCACATGTCGAGTTTCGCCGCGTGCCTCGTGGCCAAGGAGCTCGGCTACGAGCCCATCTTCCAGCAGACGTGCCGGGACCGGAACCGCCTCGCGCTGCAGTCCGACCTGATGGCGGCGTGGGCGTTCGGGATCGAGAACGTGCTCGTCGTGACGGGGGACGACCCTCGGTCCGGGGACCATCCGCAGGCGCGCGGCGTGTTCGACCTGGACTCGACGCAGCTGCTTCAGGTCGCGGCCGGGATGAACGAGGGCCACGACATGCAAGGCCGGCCCCTGAGCGGCGGTCCCACCGGCTTCTACCTCGGTGCCGCGGTGTTTCCCGAGGCCGAGCCGTGGGGTGCGCAGCTTGCGCGGGCGGTCGGCAAGATCGAGGCCGGAGCGCGGTTCTTCCAGACACAGGCGGTCTTCGACCTCGACAAGCTTGTGCGGGCGGTCGACGCGCTGCACCAGCACGGCGCGAAGGTGGTCGCCGGGGTGCTCGTGCTTCGAAGCCCGCGCGTGATCGACTTCGTAAACAAGCACCTCGCCGGGCTTGCGGTGCCCGACGACGTCGCGAAACGCATCCGGGAGGCACCTGATCCGGCCGAAGCGGCGATCGACCTCGCCGTCGAGCAGGTCGCGGCGATCCGCGACATCGCCGACGGCGTCCACGTCATGCCCCTCGGCCTCGACGCGCGCGTCCCGGAGATCCTTGCTCGCGCGGGGGTCGCCGCGGGTGCCTGAGCGAAGCGGGGCGCACGCCGCGCCGTCGGGATACAAAGCGGCTGGGCGTCGCGCACGCGTATCCCGCGGACGTCGACAAGCGTTATCTTGGCTGAACGGCGATGAGCGCGCTGTGAGGAGTCGCGAGGTGCTAGGATTCGTAACAAGGAGAATTGCGGTGCACCCGGCTCAGGCGGTCGCTGCGACGATGGCTGGTCTCGGAGAACAGGCGTGCAGGTGCGACCTCGAGTCGCGCATACGCACCTACGGCGCGCTCGCCGACGTGTTTGCCGGGTCGCGCGAGGAGGTCTGCGCGGCGGTCGGCAGGTTGCGAGGGGCCGGATCCTGGTGCTCGCTCGCGTTCTACGACGACGAGTCGATCCACGCGCTCGCCCGAGAGGCCGAGATCGCCGTGCGCAACCCGGACGCCGTCTCCGAGTTCCTCGTCGAGCGGCGCCGTCTGATCGGAGCGGAGTCGTTCGACCCGTTCGAGAACGTGGTTTCGCCGTGCGGGGCGATGTACGTCACGGACGATCCTGACACGCTGCTTGAAAGTCTCTCGAGCACCTATGCGCAGGCCGGCTACGTCGTGCGGTTCCGCGTCCCGTGCGAGTCGCACGTCGCGGTCGAGCTCGACTTCATGCGGTTCTTGCTGGAGTGCGTGCGGGCGCAAGACCCGAAGGCCGCCGAGGCGGCGGCCCGCTTCTTCATCGAGCACCTGTCGGGATGGTCGTTGCTGTTCGCGGTCGCGTTCGGCGATGCAGCGGCGACCCCGATCGCGCGCTACGCCGCCGTCACGCTCGACCGCTTCCTGTCGTGCGAGGAGTCGGTCGTCAGGCACAGCGTCCCGGCGCGCTGCGTGCAGCACCGTCTGGCTGACCTTCCGTGACGGGCGGTATACTGGCTTCGGCCGGTCGTCGTCCGCAGGGAGCGTCATGGCTGCTTCACTGAACCGTCCGTCTCTCGACGCGTGGCTTGACGAAGCGAAGCGCTCGTGCGACCTGTCGGCCACGGGCATGTTCCTCGTCCACAACGGCGTGGTCCGGGGCACCTCGCGTTCCGGAGAGATCGTCTCGGGCATGGATCTCGCCGTCGATCGCGTGAGGCTGGACGAGATCGTCGAGTCGGCCCGGCTGATGGAAGGCGTGACCTACGTCCGGGCCTGGGTCAACGAAGGGCGCCTCGAAGTCGGCGACGACATCATGTACGTGGTCGTCGCCGGCGACATCAGGGAGCACGTGTTCGAAGCGCTGCAGGCGCTCGTGAAGATGATCAAGAGCCAAGTGGTGCGCGAGTTCGAGCTGCCTGCCTGATTCCGCGCGCGCGTCCTGCGAAGATCACCCGCGCGGCGGCACCGCCAGATTGGGATCAGCGAACGCGAACGGCACGCCGTCGTTCTTCGAAGCGTACATGGCCATGTCCGCCGCGTGCATCAGCTCGCTGAAGCTGCGCCCGTCGGTGGGATAGAAGGCGATCCCCAGCGAGACCTCGATGGGCACCGCGCCGTCTTCGGTGATGAGCGGCTCTTCGAGCACCTTGACGATCTTGCGAGCGACGAGCCCCGCCGCTTTCCGTGAGTTCACGTTGGGCAGCAGGATCGTGAACTCGTCGCCGCCCAGCCGTGCCACCGTGTCGCTTCTGCGGACGACCCTGCTCAGGCGGCGCCCGATCTCCGCGAGCAGCGCGTCGCCCACTGCGTGGCCCAGCGTATCGTTGACGAGCTTGAAGTCGTTGATGTCCATGAACATGACCGCGAAGCACGAGTCCTCGCGCTCGGCGCGGCTGATGGCGACGGCCAGGCGGTCGTCGAACAGCGCACGGTTCGGCAGCCCGGTGAGCAGGTCGTAGTACGCCATCTTCCGGATGGTCTCTTCGGCGCGCTTGCGCTCGGTGATGTCGTGCGCGACGGCCTGGACTGCAGGGCGCCCGTGGTACATCAGCGGAGTCGAGCTGACCTGCACGTCGACCGTCGAGCCGTCCTTCCTGAGGAACCGGAACTCGGTCGGCGGGAGCGGGCGACGCTCGATCACGGTCGTCCGGAGCGCGGCGGCGGCGCGGTCCTTGTACGCCGGATCCACGAACTCGAGCACGTGCGTGCCGAGCAGGTCCCGCGGGTCGTCGTAGCCGAGCATCCGCGCCCCGTTGGGGTTGATGAAGGACACGATGCCTTCGATGTGCACGAGGATCAGGTCGGGGGCCATCTCGACGAGGCTGCGGAACCGCTCCTCGCTCTCGCGCAGCGCCTTCTCGGCGCGACGCCGAACGGCGATCTCCTCGGTCAGGAGCTCGTTGGCCTTCTCCAGTTCGGCGGTCCGCTCGTGGACCTCGCGCTCGAGCCGTTCGTTGTACTCCTGCAAGGCGGTCTCGGCCCTGCGCACGTTGGTGATGTCCCGAGCGGTCTCGACCACAGACTCGATCGAGCCGTCGGTCGCGAGGACGGGGTAGAACGTGGACTCGATCCAGCGCTCAGCGCCCGACGTGTCGACGCTGCGCCGGACGCTGTCCTGGGGAGCGTGGGTGCGGACGACGTCGTCCAGCCTGCACGCCTCGCACGGGCCGTCCAGTCCCAGCACCGCTTCGTAGCAGCGCTTGCCGACCAATGCGGCCGGGTCCAGCCCCGTGAGGCGCTTCGTGGCGGGGTTCGCGTAGCGGACGGTGTAGTCGGGATCGAGCACGACGACCGGGTCGGGGCTGTAGTCGTACACCATCTGGAGCTTGGAGCGCTCGTGCTCGAGCGTCCGCACGGTGGCGGCGTACTTGTCGAACATCGTCTGCGTGTACCAGGCGCCGCTCGCGATGAGCGCCGTGACGACGATGCGCAGCGCGAGCGTGGCCGGCTCAGGGTTCAAGAGGTCTTGCACGAATCCGCGGGCCTCGGGCGACAGCACGCCGTGCACGTAGCTCACGCCAAGCCAGAACGCGACTATGATGGCCAGAGCAGCAGCGAACAGCCGCGGCTCGGACCGCGAACCGTCTCGTGCGCGACCCATGCTGAATCCCCTCATGAGAGCCCCTCATGCCGAGGATGGTCTTGCTAGACCATATCGGCACGCTCACCGACGATTGTTAGCCAGCGACCTGGTCGCCGCAACAGAGGCCCGCCGTTTCCTGACGAGCGGTTCGACGAACGGTTGGATGGCCCGGCGGACGGCTGGTGCTAGAATCGTCCGACACGTGGCAGCGGGAGCGGGAGGCGGACATGCGGATCGTGGTTCTTGGCGGCGGACCGGGCGGGTATTCGGCGGCCTTCGAGGCTGCGCGCCTCGGGGCGGACGTGGTGCTTGTCGAGCGCGACCGGCTCGGGGGGACGTGTCTGAACTGGGGGTGCGTGCCGACCAAAGCCATCCTGCGCTCCGCGCATGCCGTCCTGGACTCGCGGCGCGCGGACGCTCTCGGGCTGGCCGGCGGGGCGCTTTCGGTTGACCTGGACGCGCTCGTGCGCCGCACCGCGGGCGTGATGGACGAGCTGAGGAGCCAGCTCGAATCGACGGCGCGCCGCCTCAAGGTCTCGCTGGTCCACGGCACCGGACGTGTCGGACGCTCTGGCGTCGTCGAGGTCGCGCTCGCCGGAGGGGGGAGCGAGAGCGTCACGGCCGACGCCATCATCGTCGCGGCCGGCTCTGAGCCCTTCCGTCTGCCCAACATCGACCACACGCTCGACGGCGTGTGGACGAGCGACGATGCCGTGTCGCTGCGTGGGATCCCGGAGCGGATCCTCGTCATCGGCGGCGGCGTGATCGGCCTCGAGTTCGCGTGCGCGTACGCGGCGTTCGGCAGCGAGGTCGCGGTGGTGGAGCTCACCGAGCAGGTGCTTCCCGGCATGGACAGACGCATCGCCCGTACCGTGCAGCAGGCGCTGGAGGAGCTCGGCGTCTCGTTCCGCCTTGGAGACGCGGTCGAGTCCGTCGAGCGCGCCGGTGAGACGATGCGCGCCGTCCTGCGCAGCGGCGAGGTGCTGGAGTCGCATGTCGTGCTCTCCGCCGTGGGACGTGTGCCGGCCGCGAGCGGCATCGGACTCGAGGATGCCGGCGTGGAGTTCGATCGCCGCGCCGTCAAGGTCGACGGGTCGTTCGCGACGACGGCCCCGGGCATCTTCGCGGTCGGGGACGCCATCGGCGGCATGATGCTGGCGCACGTCGCAGAAGCGGAAGGCCGTGCGGCGGCGCGCAACGCGGTCGCATGGCACGAGGCGCGGGTGGCGGGCGTCGAGCCCGCGTACGAGCGCGTCCGCTACGACTGCATCCCCGCGTGCGTGTACACCTTCCCGAACGTGGCGTCTGTGGGCGTGACGCGAGACGCAGCCGCAGCGGGCGGTATCGACGCGGTCCAGGCCGTCGCCAAGTTCACGGGCAACGCTCGCGCGCTGGCGGAGGGAGAGCCGGAAGGGTTCGTGCAGGTCGTCGCCGAGAAGGGCACAGGCCGGCTCGTGGGGTGCCAGATCGTCGGACCCTTCGCGGTGGAGATCGTCCACGAAGCGGCCGTCGCGATCCGCGAGGGGCTGAGCGTCGCGTCGCTCGGCGGCGCCGTCCACGCGCACCCCACGGTCTCGGAGACGCTGATGCTCGCGTGCGAAGAGGCGGCTTCGAAGGCGGGAGCACACCGCTGATGGCGTACCAGCACGGAGAGCGCGCCGCAAGGATGCCGGCGTGGATGCGGCGGCCTCTCGCGCGAGAGGGGTCGTACACCGCCGTGAAGGGCGTCTTGGTGCAGCACGGGCTCAGCACCGTGTGCCAGTCGGCGAAGTGCCCGAACCAGGGAGAGTGCTTCTCGGCGGGCACGGCGACCTTCCTCGTCGCGGGGCCGGTCTGCACCCGTGCGTGCCGCTTCTGCGCGGTCGAGCCGGGCCGTCCCGCGCCGCTCGACCCGACGGAGCCGGACCGCGTCGCCGCCGCGGCCGCGCAGCTCGCGCTCGACCACATCGTCGTGACGATGGTGACGCGGGACGACCTCGAAGACGGGGCGGCCGGGCACGTGGCGAAGGTCATCCACGCCGTGCGAGGCGCGCGGCCAGGCACGGCGGTGGAGGTGCTGACCAGCGACTTCGCGGGTTCGTGGGCCGCGCTCGACACCGTGCTGGAGGCGGCCCCGGACGTGTTCAACCACAACGTCGAGACCGTGCCGCGCCTGTATGCCTCGGTCAGGCCGCAGGCCGACTACGAGCGGAGCCTGCGCGTGCTCGCCCGCGCCGCCGAGCGCGGGACGCTGCCGGTGAAGTCCGGGCTCATGGTCGGCCTCGGGGAGTCGTACGAAGAGGTCGTGTCCGTGCTGCGCGATCTGCGTGATGCAGGCTGCTCGATCGTCACGATCGGCCAGTACCTGCGGCCGAGCCCCGCTCATCTGCCGGTCGCCGAGTTCGTGCGTCCCGAAGTCTTCGAGGAGCTCGCCGCGCAGGCGCACGGCCTCGGGTTCGCCGCCGTGGCGTCCGGTCCCTTCGTGCGGTCGAGCTACCGGGCAGCAGAGGCGGCTACCGCGGCTCGAGCGTGACGGGCTCTCCGGCCCGGTCGCGCCCGGCCCGCTTGGCCGCGTACAAGGACGAGTCCGCGGCCGCGATGATCTCGTCTGCGGTGCGGGGCTCGGAACCGGCGGGATCGAGCGCGACCGCCCCGCCGATCGTGACGCGGATCGGGATCTCCTGGCCGTCGTCGCTGAAGACCGAGCGGGTACGGACCGCTTCGAGCAGACGGCTGGCCAGCGCGCGGTAGTCGTCGGCTCCGGCCTCGGGCGCGACGACCACGAACTCGTCGCCGCCGTAGCGGAGCCCCATGTCAGACGACCTCACGGACGACTCGATGCTTGCGGCGACGGCCCTGAGCGCCCGGTCTCCCACGCGATGGCCGTGCGTGTCGTTGATGGCTTTCAGGCCGTCGAGGTCGACGAGGGCGACGGCCACGGGCCTGCCGTACCTCGCCGCCCAGGCCAGCCACTGCGGCAGGTGCGTGTCGAGCGCGCGCCGGTTCCGCAGGCCCGTCAGCGGATCCTTGGTCGCGAACCTTGTGAGCATGCGGTTGTCGGCGAGCGCGCGCTCGAGCACCTTCGCGAGCGTGGCGGAAAGCGAGCTCTGGTCCGCGTGCTTGCCGATTGCGCCGACGAGGCGCTCGATGTGGTGGCTGTACGCCACGTGCCGGTCTTGCGAGCGCGCGGGCTCCATCAAGTCGACCAGCTCGGCGAACAGGGGGTCGAGCATGAAGAACTCGACTTTGGCGGCGAGCGCCAGAGCCGCATCGGTATCCTCGGGGTCCGGCAAGGCGGTCCAGGCGCTGTCGACTTCGCGGCGGATGGTTTCCAGCCGTTTCAGCAAGGATTCAGGGTCGTCGACGATGTCGGGCAGCAGGCCGTGGTCCCACGCGTCCAGAAGCTCGGACCACCAGCCGACGTGCGTGCGCTCCTCGTCTGCGAGCGCGGAGAACAGCCGACGCACCTCGTCAGATGCGGTCGTGCTGGCCAGGGCGCGATACAGCCGCTCGGCCTGCGAGTCGAGCTCGACGCAGAGTGCAAGGATGTCGCGCACGGCCGTCCTTCCGACGCTTCCAGTATGGCACGGTGCGGTAGGATTAGCACATGCCCTACGAGCCGCGCACATATCGCGAGCAGGTCGACCCGGCTGGTCTGGTCGGCTTCGAGGTGGTTCACGGCGAGACGGATCTGTTCGTGGCCGCTGCGCGCGACCTGGCAGAGGAGGCGCTCGACGTCGTGAAAGACCTGCGGCGAGCGCTCGACGCCTACGTCGTGACCCACCCGTGGTTCGCGGAAAGCCTGGCGCCGGTGCCGGTCGAGGACGACGCCCCGGGCATCGTGCGGTGGATGGCCGCGGCCGCCGTCAGGACGGGCGTGGGGCCGATGGCCGCGGTTGCCGGCGCCGTCGCGGAAGCGGTCGCGCGCGCCTTGCAGCCGCGCTCGCGGGAAGTCATCGTCGAGAATGGCGGCGACGTGTTCATCCTGACCGAGACGGAGCGGCGGGTCCGGCTGGACGCGGGGGAGTCGCCGCTCTCGGGTCGCGTGGCCATCGTCGTAGGACCTGCACCTGAAGGAGTCGCGGTCTGCACTTCGTCTGCGACGGTCGGTCCGAGCCTCAGCCTCGGCTCGGCGCACGCTGCGACCGTCGTCGCGAGCAGCGGCGCGCTCGCTGACGCGGCGGCGAGCGTCCTGGGCAACCTGCTGCACGATCCGGCAGACATCGCCGGCGCGCTCGAACGCGTCCTGGCCATCGAGGGCGTCCTCGGCGCAGTGGCGGTCGTCGGCGATACGATAGGCGCGGCGGGCGCGGTCAGGCTCGATCGCGCCGCGTGACGGCGTTTCAGGACGAGACTGTGGCTGCCGAACGGGAAGGAGCGGCATGGACAGCATCGACGAGTTGGACCTGAAAGAGGCGGAGTACCGCATCAAACTGTACGACGAGTACCGGGACGCGGCCCGCGTCTTCAACTACTACGTGGAGACCGAGCTGCGCGCGTACCTCGCCAACGAGGTCGAGGTGGAGCCCGTGCACGCGCCGGGAGGGGTGTACTTCAAAGTCCGGCTGACCGACGTGTGGATCTACGAGGCCGAGCGCATCAACCGGTTCGTGCCGGAGGCGACCATCTACTCGGTCAACGACGTGCACGTCCAGCGTCTCAAGTCCGACGAGGAGTAGGCGAGGGACGGACGTGGCCGAGGCTGATGTCGCGAAGCGCGCGGAGAAGCTGCGCGAGCTCATCGCGTACCACTCGTGGCGCTACTACGTGCTCGACGATCCCGAGATCTCCGACGACGCGTACGACGCGCTCGTCCGCGAATTGGAGCAGATCGAGCGCGAGCACCCCGAGCTGGTGAGGCCGGACTCGCCGACGCAGCGCGTGGGGGCGCCGCCGTCGGACCAGTTCGCGCCCGTGCGGCACTCGCAGCGCATGTACTCGCTCGACAACGCGATGGACGAGGGCGAGCTGGTGGCGTGGCTCGAGCGGACGACGCGGGACCTCGGCCGTCCCGTGCGGTACGTGTGCGAGCTGAAGATCGACGGGTCCTCCATCGCGCTGACGTACGAGGGCGGCGTGCTGGTCCGGGCGGCGACGCGCGGCGACGGGACCACCGGCGAGGACGTCACGGCGAACGTGCGTACTATCAAGACGGTGCCGCTGCGGCTGATCGGGCCGGGCGCTGGGGCGACCGTCGAGGTGCGCGGCGAAGTCTACATGCCGAAGGCCTCGTTCGAGCGGCTCAACGAGGCGCAAGAGGCGGCGGGGCTTCCGGTGTTCGCGAATCCGCGCAACGCCGCCGCCGGCTCCGTGCGGCAGAAGGACCCCTCCGTGACCGCATCGCGCGACCTCGACACGTTCCTCTACCAGGTCGTCGAACCAGAACGGTTCGGGCTCGCGACGCAGCATGAGGCCCTCGAGTGGCTCCGCGCGTCGGGCTTCAAGGTGAACCCGGACGTCCGCGTGTGCGCTTCCACAGACGAGGTGCTGGCGTTCTGCCGGGAGGCGCTCGAGCGCCGGCACGACCTGCCGTACGAGATCGACGGCGTGGTCGTGAAGGTCGACAGCTTCGCCGAGCAGGCCGAGCTCGGCTTCACCGCCAAAGCGCCGCGCTGGGCGATCGCCTACAAGTTCCCGCCAGAGGAGCGCACCACCAAGCTGCTCGACATCCGCGTGAGCGTCGGCAGGACGGGCGCGCTGACACCGTACGCCGTGTTCGAGCCTGTGCGGGTGGCGGGTTCGACGATCGCGCGCGCCACGCTCCACAACGCCGACGAGATCGCCCGCAAAGGCATCCTGATCGGCGACACCATCATCGTGCGGAAGGCGGGCGACGTCATCCCCGAGGTGGTCGGGCCGGTCGTCGCGCTGCGGGACGGCTCCGAGCGGCCGTTCGTCATGCCGGACGCATGCCCGTCGTGCGGATCGCCCGTGTGGCGGCCCGAAGGCGAAGCGGTGGCCCGGTGCGTCAACGCCGCGTGCCCCGCGCAGCGTCTCGAGCGGCTCATCCACTGGGCCAGCCGCGGCGCCATGGACATCGATGGGATGGGCGAGGAGATCATCGCCCGGCTCGTCGACGAGGGCTTGGTCGCGGACGTGTCGGACTTCTACCGCCTGAGCGAGGAGCGGCTCGCCGCCCTGCCGCTCGGGCGCGTGAAGAAGGACGGCTCCCCGGTGGTGCTCGGGCCCGTCGTCGCCGCCAAGCTCGTGGGGTCGATCGAGGCGTCGAAGCGCCGCCCGCTTGCGCGCCTGCTGTTCGGCCTCGGCATCCGGCACGTAGGCGCGACGGTGGCGGAGGCGCTTGCCGACGCGTTCGGCTCCGTCGACGCGATCGCAGCCGCCAGCGCAGAGGACCTGGCGGCCGTCGAAGGCGTCGGGCCGGTCATCGCGGCGAGCGTCCGGGCGTTCTTCGACAACGCCGACAACCGCGCGCTCATCGAACGACTGAAGGCCGCTGGGGTCGCTACGAGCGAGGAACGGCCCGCCGAGATGGGCGAGCAGCCGCTTTCGGGGCTCACCTTCGTGCTCACGGGTGCGCTGTCGTCGATGACGCGCGAGCAGGCCGCGGAGGCGCTCAAAGCCATGGGAGCGAAAGTGACCGACAGCGTGAGCAAGAAGACCTCGTTCGTCGTCGTGGGCGAAAGCCCGGGCAGCAAGCGGGACAAGGCGCTCGCGCTCGGCGTTCCGATCATCGGCGAGGAGGAGCTGCTCCGGACGCTGTCGACGGGGCAGCCGCCTGCGGCGTGATGGCCTCGCGTGCTCGCGTCCGCATAGACCCGCGCCGGTGCGACCGCTGCGGCCGGTGTCTTTCTGTGTGCTCGCGCAACGCCATCCGCGTCGGCCGCACCTTCATCGCGATCGATCCGGTCGCGTGCGATGCGTGCGGGGCGTGCGTCGACGCGTGCTCCCAAGGAGCGCTGACCGCTGACGTGGCGACGGGGAGCGCGCCGCGGCGTGCGAGCGTCCCAGTTCGAGCCGCGCCCCGTGCGCGCGCGGCTGCCGTCCCGGCAGCGACTCCGCGCTCGCGAAGCCAGAAAGCCGCGAGCGCCGCCGGCGACACTCAGTGGACGTTGCTCGAGGCGCTCACGATGCTTTCCGTCACGCTCGCCGCGTTCGTGGCCAAAGAGGCCGCGCTCGCGCTCGCTCCCGTGCGGGCGTTGCCTGTGGCGGCGATCGTGCTGGTGCGGGCCGCCGTCCTTGCCGGCTACTACGGCGTGCAAGTGGTCGCGCTGCGCTGGATCGTGTCGCGTCGCGGGATGGGGCTGCGCGATCTCGTCGCCGGTGACGGCGGCTGGGCGCGTTCCCGGGCCTGGGCCGTCGGGGCCGGAGCCGCGGCGCTCGTCGGGACGCGCGTGTTCGCGATCGCCTATGGGCTGCTCATGCGGGGCTTCGGCATCGTACCGGACTCGTCGGCGCTTCTGGAGACGTTCGGGGCGGAACCCGCCGGGCTCGTGCTCGCGGCCGTGCTGGTGGTCTTCGTCGGTCCGCTCGTCGAGGAGGCGGTGTTCCGCGGAGTCCTGCTCCAGGGGCTGGAGTCGAGGCTCGGGACCCCGCTCGCGATCGCGGTGCAGGCCCTCGTCTTCGCTGCGCTGCACCGTTCGGCGTGGCTGTTCGTGCCGATGGCGGTGCTGGGGGCCGCGCTCGGGTGGCTTGCGCACGCCACCCGGCGGCTGTCGCTCCCGGTGGCGGTCCATGCGTCGTACAATGCCATCACGGTCTTGGCCGCGTTCGCGCTGCACGGCTGAGCGGCCCGCGGCGTCACGAGGAGGCGCTTCGATGTCGGACGAGACGGCCCTGCCAGGGACCGGGGCCGCCCAAGGATTCGGTCAGCTGGCCGAGCGGGCGGTCCACCGCCTGTACGAACGCAGCCCCGAGAGCCGTCAGTTCATCAGCAGCTCGTACCAGGCCTGCCTCGAGGACATGGAGCATCACGCGCGCGCCCTCGCGGTCGCTCTCGAGACGGGCGAGCAGCGCCTTCTCGACGACTACGCGACGTGGGCGAAGGCTCTGCTGGCCCACCGTGGCCTCCCTGACTCGTGCCTCGTCGGGGCCCTCCTCGCGCTCCAGGAGACGGTCGCGGAGAGTCAAGACCCGGCTGCGGACCGCGCGGTGGCCATGCTCCAGGCCGCGCTCGCGCGGCTCGCTGAGGCCGACCCCACGATACCCCCGTCGATCGACCCGTCCGACGACCTCGCGCCCATGGCCGCGCGCTACCTGGAGCTGCTGCTCGCCGGTGACCGGCCAGAAGCCATGAGGCTTGTGCTCGACGCGGCTTCAGAGGGTATCGCGATCCGCGACCTCTACGACCGCGTCCTGCGGGCAGTCCAGCATGAAGTCGGCCGCCTCTGGCAGAGCGGACGCGTGAGCGTGGCGATGGAGCACTACATAACCGGCGTGAACCAGGTGCTCATGGCGCGGCTGTATCCGGTGGTGGCAGACCGGCCGTCGGCGGGTCCCAAGTTCGTCGGCGCGTGCGTCGGAGGGGAGCGTCACGAGCTCGGAATCCGTATGGTGTGCGACCTGCTGCAGCTTGAGGGCTGGGATGCCGTGTGCCTCGGAGCCGACACGCCGGTCGACGCCATCGTGGCTGCGCTCGCAGAACACAAGCCGGCCGTTCTCGGCCTGTCAGCGACGCTCGGGTTCAACGTTCCGCAGACCAGGCGGTTCATCGAAGCGGTGAGGGCGGCAGCGGGCGAGACGCGCGTGCACGTTATCGTGGGCGGCCGCCCGTTCGACGTCGTCCCTGATCTTTGGCGCCGCGTCGGCGCCGACGGCTACGCGCCGTCCGCCTCGGCAGCGGCGGAGTGGGCGCGGTCGCTCGTAGGCGGCGGCCAGGTCGCGTAGAATACGCACGCATTCGAGCATCTCGACGAAGGGTGTCCTGACATGGCGATCACTGAAGCCGAAGTCCGCCACGTGGCCATGCTCGCCCGGCTGGCGTTGACGGACGAGCAGGTGCAGCACCTTGCCCGCGAGCTCTCTTCGATCCTGGGCCACATCGACGAGATCAAAGCCCTCGACCTTGCTGGCGTCGAGCCCACCGCGCACGCGTTCCCGGTGCGCAACGTGATGCGACCGGACGAGGTCAGGCCCGGGCTGCCGCGGGACCTTGCGCTCGCGAACGCGCCTGAAGCGCGCGACGGGGCGTTCGTCATCCCGCGCATCGTCGGTGCAGAGGAGGGCGCGTGATGGCGGATCGCACGCTCATGCACATGACTGCCGCGCGTCTTCGCGACGCGATCGCGCGCCGGGAGGTCTCTGCGCGGGAGGTCGCCGAGGCTGCGCTCGCGCAGGTCGAGGCACTCGACGCCCGCGTGCACGCCTTCAATCAGGTCACGCCGGACCTCGCGCTCGCCGCGGCGGAGCGCATCGACCGGATGGTCGCCGCCGGCGAGGATCTGCCGCCTCTCGCGGGCGTCCCTGCAGGCATCAAGGACAACATGAACCTGCTCGGGACGCGCACGACCTGCAGCTCCCGCATCCTCGAGAACTACGAGTCCGTCTACACGTGTACGGCGGTGCAGCGGCTGCTCGACGCAGGCGCGCTGCCCATCGGCAAGTGCAACATGGACGAGTTCGCGTTCGGGTCCTCGACCGAGAACTCCGCGTTCGGGCCCACGCGCAACCCGTGGGACCTCGAGCGAGTGCCGGGCGGCAGCAGCGGCGGGAGCGCCGCGGCCGTGGCGGCCAGGATGGCGACGGTCTCGCTTGGCAGCGACACTGGTGGAAGCATCCGCCAGCCGGGCGCGCTCACCGGCACGGTCGCGGTGAAGCCGACGTACGGGCGCGTGAGCCGGTACGGGCTCGTCGCGTTCGCGTCCTCGCTCGACCAGATCGGGCCGTTCGCCCGGACCGTCGAAGACGCGGCGCTGGTGCTTCAGGCTATCGCCGGCAAGGACCCGATGGACGCTACGAGCGTCGACGAGCCCGTGAGCGACTACATCGCCGCGCTCGATGCTGGTGTCGCCGGCCTGCGCGTCGGGGTCGTGACGGACATGCTGGAGCTGGAAGGGTGCGCCGGCGAGGTCCGTGCGTCCGTGGAGCGCGCAGCGAAGGCGTTCGCAGACCTCGGCGCAGACGTCGGCGAGGTCGAGCTTCCGATGAGCCGGCACGGGCTTTCGGCGTATTACATCATCGGCCCTGCCGAGGCGTCGTCGAACCTCGCCCGGTTCGACGGCATCCGTTACGGCTATCGCGTTCCCGACGCAGAGGACGTGCTGGACCTTTGCATGCGGTCCCGTGCGGAGGGGTTCGGGACGGAGACGATACGGCGCGTCATGCTGGGCACGTACGCGCTGTCGGCCGGCTACTACGACGCATACTACGGACAGGCCCAGAAGACGCGCACGCTCATCATGCGTGAGTTCGCTGAGGCGTTCGAGCGTTTCGACGTGCTGCTCACGCCGACCTCGCCGACCGTCGCGTTCAAGATCGGCGAGAAGGCCTCCGATCCGCTCGCGATGTACCTGTCGGACGTGTACACGATCCCGCTCAATCTCGCCGGGCTTCCGGGCATCAGCGTGCCTGCAGGGCTGTGCGAGGAAAGCGGGCTTCCTATCGGCGTCCAGATAGCCGCGCGGCACTTCGACGAGTCGACGATGTTCCGTGCGGCTGCTGCGTTGGAAGGCGCGCTCGGCCTGGACATGACCCCGCCGCTCGTACGTGAGACGTGAGCGTCCCCGCGCTGGGCGAACGAGACGAAGGAGCTCCTGAAGTGGCCAAAGACCGTCTGGCAGGCGTGCTCGAACGATACGAGGCAGTCATCGGTCTCGAGATCCATACCGAGCTCACCAGCCTGAACTCCAAGATGTTCTGCGGGTGTCCTGTGGCGTTCGGCGGCGAGCCCAACACGCGGGTGTGCCCGGTGTGCCTCGGCATGCCGGGGGCGCTCCCGGTGCCGAACGAGGCCGCGGTCGAGGCGACGGTGCTCGCTGGGCTTGCGCTCGACTGCGAGATCGCCCGGTTCAGCCAGTTCCACCGCAAGAACTACTTCTATCCGGACATGCCGAAGAACTACCAGATCTCCCAGTACGACCTGCCCTTCTGCACGAACGGGCGCCTCGACGTCGAGGTCGGGGAGGGCGACGCTGCGTACGTGACCCGCATCGGCATCACCCGGATCCACCTCGAAGAAGACACCGGCAAGATGATCCACGTCGGCGGGGCAGAGGGGCGCATCGCCGGGGCGGACTTCTCGCTCGTCGACTTCAACCGCGCGGGCACCCCGCTCATCGAGCTCGTGACCGAGCCGGACATCAGGACGCCAGAAGAGGCGCGCCGGTTCGCGCAGACGCTCCGCACGATCTTCCTCGCGCTCGGCATCTCCGACTGCAGCATGGAGGAAGGCTCGATGCGCGTGGACGCCAACGTGAGCATCCGGCCCCGCGGCGCCTCGGAGTTCGGCACGAAGGCCGAGGTCAAGAACATGAACTCGTTCAAAGCGCTGCACGACGCGCTCGCGTACGAGATCGTCCGGCAGGCCGACCTGCTGGATTCGGGCGGCCGCGTCGTGCAGGAGACGCGGCACTGGGACGCGGGCGCCAAGCGCACGAGCGCGCTGCGCTCGAAGGAGGAGGCGCACGACTACCGGTACTTCCCGGAGCCGGACATGGTCCCGTTCGAGTTCACGGACGAGTGGATCGAGTCCGTGCGTGCGAAGCTGCCGGAGCTGCCCGCCGCAAGGCGCGACCGGTACGTCTCCGACCTCGGCCTGCCGAAGCAGGACGCGCGCCTGATCGCCGACGACGTCGCGCTGTCGCGGTTCTTCGAGGCGGCGGTCCAGGCCGCCGGCGCGAGCCGCGCCAAGCCGGTTGCGAACTGGGTCTTGGGCGAGCTCTCCGCTCATCTGAACGCGACGGGCGCGGCGGTGGACGAATGCGGTGTCTCTCCCGCGATGCTTGCGGAGCTCGTCGTGCTCGTCGACGACGGCGTCATCTCGGGCAAGCAGGCCAAGGAGGTCTTCGCCGAGATGGTCGTCACTGGCGAGATGCCTGGCGCGATCGTGGAGCGCAAGGGCATGCGTCAGGTGTCTGACGAAGCGGCGATCGAGGCGGCCGTCCGCAAGGTGCTGGACGAGAACCCCGCTGAAGTGTCGAGCTACCGGGCGGGCAAGACGGGGCTCGTCGGCTGGTTCGTCGGCCAGGTGATGCGCGAGATGCGAGGTCAGGCGAATCCCGCCGTCGTCAACGAGGTCGTCCGGCGCCTCTTGGAGCAGTAGCGCCGTTTGGATGGCGATATACTCCGCACAGTGCCGAAACTATACCGCTCGTCAGGAATCCATGGATTCTTGCAAAAACCGCTTGCGTAGCCGCCAGGGCGTGGGTATAGTCAGCAGTGTCCCGAGAGGTCGATCCGGGCGAACCGCGAAAGGCAGCGTACCAGTTGCTGCCGGCGGGGCGGAAGCGGAAGGGTCAGCGAAAGCGGTCCGGAAGCTCGAGTCCCAAAGGTAAGAAACGGGAAGCTGCTCAGTACCGGAGCCGCCGGTGAGGTTTCTCGGGACACTCCTTTTCCCAGGAAGTCAGGCCCGGGAGCCCCGATCGAGCAACGCTGCCGCTGCTGAGCGGACGGCGGCGTCCGGGTGACGGTCGCAGATCTCCTGAAGCGCCCGCAAAGGCGCGTCGGCAAGCCGGCGCAATGCGACGCATGCGGAGATGGCTTGGTCGCGGTCGCCGCGCTCCGCCGTACGAGCGAGATCGGCGACCGTGCGCTCGACGGCATGAGCAGGGTCGGGGCTTCGTGGAGTCTCGGCCTCAGGCGTTCTCGGACGGGCAGTCCGTACCAGGAGGACCGCTGCCCACGACGCGGGTTCATGGCCGTACCGGGCGCAGATCCGCTCCGCGAGCGCCTCTCCCATCAGCTCGTGGGGCGGCAACCCGAAGTGCCTGGCGAGCGCGAGGACAGCGGTGGGAGACGGAGACCGCTCGCCGCGCTCGATCCTCGAGAGCATTGCGATGCTCAGCCCGGTAGCGCGTGCGACCTGGCTCAAGGTCTCGTTTCGCGAGGCCCGGAGCGAGCGGATCGTGTGTCCGACGGTGTTCGCCACGGCGTGATTTTACTCGAATGGCAAAAGGTTTGACAAGTTTGGCAATTGCTGCTATCGTCGGTGCCGATCCACGAGGAGCGCGAAGATGGCACGTGATGGACATACGCTGGAACTGGTGCAGCCCAGGCGTTCGCTCGCGGTGCGACATGCGTGCGGCCACGAGCACGTCCACGCCGTGCCGCGCGCCTTCGTGAACGGAGCGCCTTCGGCGCTGTTCCTGGCCGATGCGCTTGCGTCCAATGAGTGCCCTGCGTGCGCTGCCGGTCTTCCGAAATGGATCGCCGACCCTTCAGGCGCCAGCCAGTCGGCGAGCTCCGCGCCCGCGTGCTGAGCGCCGGTCGCCATTATGCATCAGATACGTTCACGCTCGCTCATTCTATACAACAAGTGATTCCTTTCACTTCGTGCATGGTATAATCCGTATCGAATCGTGAACTGCTCACGAAGGCTGCCTCCAACACGACGCCGCTTCGCGCAAGACGTCAGCGCTGCGCGAGACTGGGGGCGGAGATGGCGGAGATCGTCGCTGATGAGGTGGTCTCGAGGCCAGCGTCAGTGCGCCTGAAGCCGACGCTTGTCGTCACGGCCGCATGGGGCTTCGTGGCCATCATCGCTGCGTTCCGAGAGACGTCGGCGAGCGCGTGGCCGCTGTTCTGCATCCCGACCGTGCTGGCCGGCCTCCTGTTGCACGTCCCGGGCGCTCTCGTGTTCGGTGCGCTCAGTGCCGTGGTGGTCTTCCTTGCGACCGGCGATCCAGGCGTCACGGCTTGGGTCGGGCTCGGCGCGGCCGTGGCGGCGGGAGTGCTGGCCGGGGAGGCCGCTCAGCGATGGGAGGCCCAAGAGCGCCGGCTTGCGAGCGCGGTCGTGATCGATCCCGAGACGGGAGCGTGCACGCATGCGCACTTCGAGGCGCGGCTCCGCGAGGAGACTCGGCGATGCGTCAGGTACGGGTGCACGGTCGGAGCGCTCCGGATCTCGATCGACGGGTTCGCGGAGCTCGCTCAGAAGTTCGGCGCACGCCGGGCGGATGCCATGCTCCACCGGCTCGCGGAGCTCGTCCGGGCGACCATCCGTGAGACGGATACCATCGGCCGCGTCGGAGACCACGACCTGGGGGCGCTCCTGCCGTTCGCGTCTGTGCCGGAGTGCGAGGCGGTGTCCCAGCGCATCCGCGAGGTCGTAGAGCAGGCGCGATTCGAAGGCGACTCGGTGGAGCCGACGGTGTCGGTGCGCGTATCGGTCTCGTGGGCGGTGTTCCCTGAGGAGGCGACGAGCGTCGAGGACGTGCTCGACCTGCTCGAGCAGCGTCTCGTCGGATCGCGGGGCACTGCCCTGGCGCCGGGAGCATCGAGATGAAGGCGCTGCAGGCGGGGCTGTGGCTTGCCGCGTTCTGGTTGGTGCTTGCGGGGGCCTCGGGAGTTGCGACGGCGGTGGTCGGACTCGCGGGCGCTGCTGGACTGGCGGCGTGGGCGGCCTATAGCCTCTGGGCAGAAGACGACCCTCCCGTCCTGAGCGCCCGGCAGTGGATTCGCTTCGCCGGCTACTGCGTGGGCCTGGTGCGAGACATCGTCGCCGCGGCGATACTCGTGGCCGAGAAAGTACTCGATCCCCGGATGCCCATCGACCCGGTGCTCGTCGTCCACCGGGCGCGCTTCGGCCGCGAGGTGAGCAAGATCGCGCTTGCGAACTCCATCACGCTCACGCCCGGGACGCTCACGGTCGACGTCGACGGCGACGAGTTCGTCATCCACTGCTTGGCGGAAGAGTTCAGCTCAGAGATCCGGGACGGCACGTTCGAACGCAGGATCAGGCGCGTCTTCGAGGAGCGATGAGATGGGCGCGTTCCTGTGGGGAGTGGCCATCTTCCTGCTCGCTGTGGCCTCGGTCTGCCTCTACCGGGCCTACCTTGGGCCGACGGTCCTCGACCGCATCCTCGCCGTGAACGTCATCGGCACCAAGACGATGGTGCTCCTCGTCATGCTCGCGTTCGTCTTCGAGCGTTCGTTGTACGTCGACGTCGCGCTGGTGTACGCGCTGCTGAACTTCGTCACGACGGTGGTGGCGACGAGGTACTTCGAGACGGGGGCGCTGGAGGGGGACTGGCAGTGAGCATCGTAGGCACAGTGCGCTACGCGGCGGCTGCGGTTCTGATGTGCGTCGGCGCATTCTTCTTCTTCGTCGGAACGCTCGGCCTGATCAGGTTCCCCGACTTCTACTCACGTACGCACGGAGCGACCAAGTGCGACACGGTCGGGGCGGGCTCGATACTGCTTGGGCTGTGCGTGCTGAGGGGCCTTGAGGCCGACGTGCTGAAGATCCTCGCGATCGCCGCCATGGTGCTGCTCACGAGCCCGACCGCCGGGCACGCGCTCGCGCGAGCGGCGTACCGCACGGGGCTGCGGCCGTGGACGCATCGCATCGGGGGAGGCGAGAGCGATGACGCTTGAGATGAGCCGTCTGTTCGACGCGGGGCTCATGGTCCTCCTCGTGCTCTGCGCGCTGGCTGTCGTGAGGACCAAAGACCTGCTCGCGGCGTCCATCGTGTTCTCGGCCTACAGCCTCGTGATGTGCCTCGTGTGGGACCACCGCGGAGCGCCTGACGTCGCGATGACGGAAGCCGCGGTCGGGGCGGGTGTGACCACCGTGCTGTTCCTGTCGGCGATCAGCAAGACGGTGAGGAAAGAGAAGTGAAGCGGGCGTTGGTCATCGTGCTCCTCGCGATCGTGGCCATGCCGCTGCTGGCCGCCATGGCCGCTATGCCGCGGTTCGGGAGCGCTGAGCAGCCGGCATACACGCATGTCGCCAAACGGTACCTGGAGCGCGGCGTCGAGGAGGCCGGCGCCGAGAACGTCGTGACCGGCGTCATCTTGAACTACCGCGGGTTCGACACGAACGGAGAGGTGACGGTCATCTTCACGGCGTGCGCCGCGGTCATCGCGGTGCTCGCTGGGTCGCGGAACAGGCAGGACCAGCGCGAGGCCGCGTCAAGCGTCCCGGAAAGCCTTGTGGTGCGGTACGTCGTGCGGTTGCTGGCCCCGTTCATCGCGCTGTTCGCGCTGTACGTCGTGCTGTTCGGCGAGGTCTCGCCAGGCGGCGGGTTCCAAGGAGGGACCGTCTTCGGCGCGCTGCTGATCGTGATGACGGTGGCGGTCAGCCGCAACCAAGCGGAGCGGTTGCTGCCGCTGCGGATCCGTCCATGGCTGCAGATAGCGGGTCCTTTGTCATTCTTGGCTGTCGGGACGGCAGGGGTCGTCCTGACCGGTTGGTACCTCGGTTTTCCGCAGGGTGCGACGGCTGCGACGCGGTTGATGCTCATGGTGTTGGAGTTCGGTATCGGCGTCGGTGGAGCGACGGTGATCGCGAGCATCTTCTGGCGGCTGGGTGATGAGGCATGATCGGCATCCTGTGGGACAACTTCGACTACGCCGTCTCGGTGCTCCTGTTCTTGATCGGGCTGTACTGCGTCATCGCCAAGAACAACCTGATCAAGAAGTTCATGGGCCTGAACATCATGGAGACCTCCGTGTTCGCGTTCATCGTGGCCTTGGGCGTCGTGAAGGGCGGCAGCGCGCCGATCATGGAGCCGGGCGCCCGTCCTCCGTTCATCAACCCGATACCGCAGGCGCTGATACTCACGGGGATCGTCGTGGCCGTAAGCACCACCGCGTTGGCGCTGAGCCTGATCGTGCGCGTGTGGAGGCAGTGCGGGACCATCGAGGCCGACGAGCTGAGGGAGCTGGAGTAGATGTGGTGGCAGTGGCCGCACTGGCTTCCGCTCGCGGTGCTCGTGCCGCTGGGAGGTGGGGTGGTCACGCCTGCGGTCGCGCGCGGGAGCGCTCGCCGCGCGTGGGGCTGGGCCGCCGGGGTGAGCGCCGCCACGGTCGCCGTCTCGCTGGCGCTCGTGATCCGGGTGGCGCGCGGCGGCCCCTTCTCGTACGCGTTCGGAGGCTGGCAGCCCCCGTACGGCATCGAGTTCCGCTTCGACGAGGTGAGCGCGTTCGCCTTCGTGGTGGCGTTCTTGGGGGCGCTCGCGATCGTCTTCTCGCGACAGTACGCACCGCACGCTCTCGCTGAACCGCGCGTGCCGTACTACTACACGCTGCTTCTGCTGGACATCGCCGGGCTCATCGGTTTCTCGGTGACCGGCGACCTGTTCAACATGTACGTGTTCATGGAAATCGTGTCCCTTACCGGATACGCCCTCGTCGCGATCAGCGGCGAACGCATCGCGGAGATGGCCGCGTTCAAGTACCTGGTGCTGGGGGCCGTGTCCTCGCTGCTGGCGCTGTTCGGCATCGGCATGCTCTACGGGGTGACGGGCACCCTCAACATCGCGGACGCTGCGAGCCGGCTGGGGGCGGCGGCTTCCACCATGCCCGTGATCGTCGCGGTGGCTCTGCTGGTGCTCGGATTCATGGTCAAGGCCGCACTGTTTCCGTTGCACGTGTGGTTGCCCGACGCGCACGCGATCGCGCCGAGCCCGGTGAGCGCGGTGCTGTCCGGTCTCGTCGTGAAGCTCGGCCTGGTCGGCATGCTGCGCTTGTACGGCGTGGTGTACGCGTCGAGGGCCGTCGACCTCTCGTCGCTCAACTGGCTCCTCACGTGGCTCGGAGCGGTCTCGATCGTCATGGGAGCGTTCTTCGCGATCTTCCAAGACGACATCAAGATGATGCTGGCGTACTCGACCATCTCCAACATCGGCTACATCGTCATGGGCTTCGGGTTGGCCTCGCAGTACGCGCTCGTCGGGGCGGCCGTCCACATCTTCAACCACGCGCTCATCAAGTCCGCGCTGTTCCTCGCTGCGGGGGCGATCATCTACCAGACGGGGTACAGGCGCCTGAGCGATCTCAGGGGCGTCGGTAGAGGCATGCCGTTGACTGCCGCTGCGCTCTCTGTGGGAGCGGTCTCGATCGTGGGCATCCCTCCCACCGCGGGATTCCTGTGCAAGTGGTACATCGCGCTCGGCGCGTTCGAGGCGAAGCGGGCGGCGTTCGGGTTCGCGCTCGTCTTCGGGGCGCTGTTCATCTTCGTGTACTACATCCGGATGGTGAACGCCTTCTACTTCCAGGAGCCGGTGCACGCCGACGTCACCCACGTCGGAGACCCCCCGCTTTCCATGCTCGTACCGGTGTGGATCCTTGCCGCGCTGTGCTTGATCATGGGGCTTGCTGGCAAGGTGCCGCTCACGTTCGTCGCGCCTGCCGTGAGCAGGCTGCTGGGGCCGTTGGGAGGCTGACGTGGAAGCGGTCGACGTCAGGGTCCTGCTCGCGCCGGCCATCTCGTTCGCGTGCTCGGGGCTCGTGTTCCTCATGGGCCGCAACGTGTTCTGGCGGCGTTTCTGGAGCTTGGGCGCGGCGTCGCTCAAGTTCGTCGTCGTGCTGTCCATGCTGCCTGCGGCGCTCGCGGGCAAGACGCTGGTCTGGAACCTCATCGAGTTCACGCCGGGCATCGGCATCGCCTTCCGCGCCGACGCGCTCGGCATGTTCTTCGCCTTGGTCTCGTCGGCGCTGTGGCTGATCACGACCGTGTATGCCATCGGCTACATGGAGCCCGAGCATGCCAAAGTGAGGTTCTTCGGCTTCTTCGCCCTGTGCGTGTCGACGACGGTCGGCGTCGCGTTCGCCGAGAACCTGCTCACGCTGTTCGTGTTCTACGAGACGCTCACGATCTGCACCTATCCGCTCGTCATCCACGAGGAGACGCCCGAGGCGCTTCGAGCCGGCCGGAAGTACCTCGCCTACACCTTGAGCGGCGGAGCCTGCATCCTGCTCGGGGCGGCGCTGACCTACCAGGTCGCCGGGACGCTCACGCTCTCGAAGCCCGGGATCGTGCCGGCGTCCGCGGACGTGCGGACGCTCGCGGTGCTGTTCGCGACGCTCATCGCCGGCTTCGGCGTGAAGGCCGCGGTCATGCCGCTCCACGGGTGGCTGCCGAGCGCGATGGTGGCTCCGACGCCCGTGAGCGCGCTCCTGCACGCCGTGGCGGTGGTGAAGGTCGGAGCGTTCGGGGTGCTCCGGGTCGTCTACAACATCTTCGGGGTCGAGCTGCTGAAGCGCCTCGGGTTCGCGCTCCCCCTCGCGTACCTGGCCGCATTCACCATCATCGCCGGATCGGTGGCTGCCCTGTTCCAGGACAACCTGAAGCGGAGGCTCGCGTACTCGACGGTGAGCCAGCTCTCCTACATCGTCCTGGGAGCGGCGCTGCTGACGCCTGCATCGGCGTCGGCCGCGGTCGCTCACATCGCGAACCAGGCGTTCGCGAAGATCACGATGTTCTTCGCCGCGGGCGCGATCCAAAGGACGACCGGGAAGACGCAGGTCCACGAGCTCGGAGGTATCGGGAAGCAGATGCCGCTGACGATGGCGGCCTTCACCGTGGCCTCGCTGTCCTTCGTGGGCATGCCGCTCACGGGCGGCTTCATCACCAAGTGGTACCTCTCGGTCGGCGCGTTCGAGTCCGGCATGTGGTGGTTCGCGCTCATCATGGTCGCGAGCTCGCTGCTGAACGCCGCGTACTGGCTTCCTATCGTCTATCTCGCGTTCCTCAAGGGGCCGCAGGAGGTCGCGGCCGCCCCTCGTGAAGCGAAGCCGTCGCTGCTCGTTCCGACCGTGGCGTGCGCCGTGTGGGTGCTGGTCCTCGGCACTACGAGCGACGTGCCGGGCATGCCCTTCGCGTTGGCGCGCGCGGCCGTCGAGTTCGTGTTCAAGATGTGATCGGAGGAGGCCATGGGGGCAGGGGCTGAAGTGCTGTGGATGGTTCCGGCGGCGGTCTTCGCTCCGCTCGCCGGCGGTGTCGCAGCGGCGTTCTCCGGGTCGTGGCCCGAGGCACGGCGTCGGGCGCTTCTTGCCGTCGTGAGCGTGGTGACGCTCGTCCTGGCGGGGTCGGTGCTCGCTCGCGTCACCGCGGGCGACGACATGTCGGTCCGGCTCGTGAAGATGACGCCCCAGGTCTGGATCCACCTCCGCGTGGACGCGCTCGGGGCCCTGTACGGCGCAGCGGCCGCTGGGCTGTGGCTGCTCGCGTTGGTGTACTCGTTCGGGTACATGGCCGACGAGCACCGGCTGTCCCGCTACTACGCGTTCTTCATGCTGAGCCTTGCGTGGACGGTCGGCGTGGCGTACTCGGGCAACCTGCTGACGTTCCTCGTGTTCTACGAGCTGTTCAGCATCTTGACCTACCCGCTGGTCGTGCACGAGGAGACGCCCGAGGCGTTGGCGGCGGGCACCAAGTACATCGTGTACATCTTGATCGGCGGCAGCCTGGTGCTGCTCGCGATCGTGTACACGTACTTCCTGGCGGGCGGGCAGGACATCGGGGCGCCGCTGTTCGACGCCTCCGTTCCCAGGAGCCAGCTGCTCGTGGTGTTCTGGTGCTTCCTCGCGGGCTTCGGCGTCAAGGCCGCGCTCGTGCCGCTGCACGGATGGGTGCCTGACGCCCACCCGGCCGCGCCTGCGCCGTTCTCCGCGGTGCTCTCGGGCATGATGGTGGCTACGGGAACGTTCGGCATCATGCGCGTCGTGTTCAACGTCTTCGGTGTCCGGCTGCTGGCCGAGCTCGGCGTGATGCGGGTCGTGGCAGGGCTGGCCGCCTTCACGGTGGTGTTCGCCGCAGTCCTTGCGATGCACCAGGACGACATCAAGCGGCGTCTCGCGTACTCCACCATCTCGCAGATGGGCTACGTGACGCTCGGGATCGCGCTGCTCGACCCGCTGGCAGCCACCGGCGCGATCGTGCACGTGGCGAACCACGCGTTCATGAAAGGCGCGCTGTTCTTCTGCGCCGGCCTCATCATCAAGCGGATGGGCGTCCGGTCCGTGAGCGAGCTTGCCGGAGCTGCGAAGCGCATGCCGGTCACGGCGGCCGCCTTCGCCCTGACGTCTCTGGCGATGATCGGCACGCCGCCGCTCGCCGGGTTCGTCAGCAAGTGGTACCTGGGGCTCGGGATCCTGGAGTCGGGCCAGGTGGCGTACATCGCGGTGCTGATCGGTGGCGCGCTGCTAGCGGGCGTGTACCTGCTGCCCATCGTGTACCGGATGTACTTCAGGGAGCCCGCGCCGATCGCCGCCGGGTCGCCGCTTGCGGAATCGGGGTCGTCGGAGGCGCCGGCGACCATGCTCATGCCGCTGGCCGCGGCGGTGCTGTTGACGGTCGCGCTCGGTCTGTGCACCACGCCGTCGTGGTCGCCGCTGCAGATCGCGAAGGCGGCGGCCGAAGGCTTCTTCCGCTAGAAGGCGGTGCGCGATGCACGGTGAGAGCGAGACATACACGAGCCTGCTGCCGATCGTGAGCGTCGCGCTGCCGCTCGCCGCTGCGGCAGCGGTGCCGGTGCTCGGGAGGATCCGCGCCGGGCTTCGCAACGCCTTCGTCGTCGGGGTGACCGCGGCGGCTCTCATCGTCGTCGCGGCCCTCGTCCCGGCGGTCGCAGAGCACCATCGCGTCGAGGCCCACGTCCCAGGGCTGATGGGAGGGCTCTCCTTCGCCGTCGACTCGTTCTCGCTCCTGTTCGCGCTGTTCGCCGCGTTCGTGTGGTTCGCCTCCACCTTGTACTCGCTCGACTACCTCGCGCACGAGCACAAGCACGACCGGTACCACGTCACGAACCTCGTCGCGCTCGCGTCCATGCTGGGCGTCGTGATGGCCGCGGACCTGGTGACTTTGTACCTGTTCTTCGAGGCGCTCGGGCTCGTGGCGTTCCTGTTCGTCATCCACACGGAGACGGACGACGCCAAGCGGGCGGCCGTCAAGTACTTCTGGATGACTGTGATCGGCGGCTTCGCGCTGTTCGGCGGCATCATGCTGACCTTCGCGCTCGGCGGCACGGGCGCGCTGGCGCCGCTGCCCGCCGAGGGGGCCGCGTGGCTTCGCTGGACGGCTGCGGCGCTGCTGGTGCTCGGCTTCGGGGTGAAGGCCGGCATGCAGCCGGTCCACGTGTGGTTGCCAGACGCGCACCCCGTGGCGCCGTCGCCCGCGAGCGCGCTGCTTTCGGGCGTCATGATCAAGGCGGGCGCCTACGGCATCTTCCGCACCGTCACCGCGCTGTTCCGCCCCGAGGTCGCCGAGCACCTCGAAGAGCACGCGTGGGCGTTCAGCTCGCAGCTGGGCATGGTCGTGCTGTGGATCGGCATCTTCACGATGTCCACCGGCGTGTGCATGGCGCTGCTGCAGAGCAACGCCAAGCGCATGCTCGCGTACCACTCCGTGTCGCAGATGGGGTTCATCCTCGCCGGCATCGGCGCCGCGGGGTACCTCGGGGCGCACGGCGCGATGGGGATCGCGGGCGGGCTGTTCCACGTGCTCAACCACGCGCTGTTCAAGGCGTGCCTGTTCCTCGGCGTGGGCGCGGTGTACGTCCGGACGCACTCGCTCGACATGTACCACCTCGGCGGGCTGTGGAAGCGCATGCCGGTCACGTTCGCGCTCATGACGATCGCGGCGGCGGGCATCACAGGCGTGCCGCTCTTCAACGGCTTCGTGAGCAAGTGCCTGATCCACCACGCGATCGTCGAGGCGTGGGAGCTGCACGAAGTCGCCGCGCTCGGCATCGCGGAGAAGATCTACATCGTCACGTGCGGCGGCACCGCGTGCTCGTTCATCAAGCTCATCGGCCTGGTGTTCCTGGGCAAGGAGAAGACCGAGTACGGGCCGGAGGTGCGCGAGGCGCCGGCGCGGATGCTGGCCGCGATGGGGCTGTTGGCTGCGGCCATCGTGACGCTCGGCGTCCGTCCGCAGATCGTCATCCGCGGGATCTTCGAGCCGGGTCTGCACCTGTGGGGGCTGCACCCGGACATCCTGGAGGAGTACCTGTCCGATTACTTCCTGAGCCGGGGCGACATATCCTCGGTCGTCGTCGCGTTCGCCATCGGCGCCACGGTGTTCACCGTCGGGATGAAGACGGGCCTGTTCCACGCGCACCTTCCGAACTGGGTCTCCATCGATTGGTGGTATGGGAAGGCGGTCCGTGCGCTGTGGCGGGTCACCGAGCTGATCGCACGCGCGTACGAGCGCTACCTGCGTTTCGTGTCCGAGTCGCTCGAGGATGTGCGCGACGCGTACGAGCGGGTACGCGTCCGCGTCGAGCGCACGTACCGGCGAGCCATCGCGGTGGCGACGGCCGGCGTAGCCGAGAGGGACGCGCAGCGGGCCATCGCGCGAGCAGAGGTCGTCCTTGACGTCGAGCGGCACGAGGAGGTGCGGACCGCCGTCGACCGAGCTATCGCCACGCTCGCGTCGGCCGGCGTAGTGGACGAGGCCGAATGGCGGGAGTCGGTCGAGGCCGTCCGGGAGTCTGCGGCCTACGTCGCGCACCGTCTGTTCGCGGTGCGGATGGCGGCGGTCCAGGACGCGGTCCGGCAGGGGCACGCACGCGCCGTCCTGGAGCGCATCGAAGGGCTCGTGGCCGACACGATTCCGGCGCGGGACCGCGTGGCAGCGGCCGCGATCGCTGCCGCTGCCGACCGGCGTGCGGGCCGCGACGTCGCCCGGCGGCTCGCCGCCGCCGCCAACGCCGCCGCAAGCGAGGAGCGCTTCGACCTGAAGCTTCGCGCGCTTGCGCGCCGCACTGCCGTGCCAGGGGAGCGGCTCGTGGCGGGGGCAGAGGGCGCTCCTGTGCAGGCGCTGCGAGGCCTCGAGCAGGCCGCAGGTGCGGTCGGACGACGCGCCGCGGCAGGCTCCGTGACGTGGGGGCGCTGGTTCGCCGACATGGTGCGGCTCGCGGTAGACGCGCTCGTGCGCGAGCGTGCAGGCCGCGTGTTCGACACCGCCAGCAGCGAGGAGAGCGTGCTCGCGACCCGGCGCGCCATCACCAGGTACGCTCGCGACATGAGCTTCAACGTCGCCGTCGTGGCGGGGATGCTGCTCGTCTTCGTCGCTGCGCTTGCTCGCTCGCGCTGAGCGTCAGCGCACGGGCGAGATCGGTTCGTCTGACGCAAGCAGCGGCTGGATCTCGACCGGCTCGGGTACGGTGGCCGCGCGGTCGATGGCTCGCGCTTCGAGCATGCCGAGCGTCGCCGCGAGCGCGGTGAACAGGCCGCCGGCGATCAGCGTCTGCTGCACGCCGATCGTGGCGGCCAGAGCGGGAGCGAACGCGAGCGGCACGAGCTCGCCCGCTTGCTTATGCACCTGGGCCGTCCCGGTGACGCGGCCGATGAGCTCGTGCGGCGTGTCGCGGTGTATGAGCGTCCGCAAGAGCGGCTCGAGCGAGCCGACGACCGTGCCCCACGCGAGCGCGCCGAGGACGATGATGCGAAGGTCGGCCGTGCCGACGTAGAGCACGCTGCCCGCACCCGTGAGCGCCACGGCGGTTGCGAGGCCCCTTGCGGAGATCGCGGAGCGCGGCAGGCGGCGGAGCAGGGTCGCTCCAAGCAGGATGCCTGCGCCGAACACCGCGTTGACGTACCCGATCGCCTCGACGCCGGTCTTGACGACGTCGCGGTAGAAGAGCGGTTCGAGCGCGCCGAACGCCCCGAACCCGAGCCAGGTCACGGTGCCCGCCAGCACGTAGAAGCGGATCGAGCGGATGCCGTATGCGGTCCGTATCCCCGCTGCGAGCTCAGAGAACGGGCCGGCGTTGTGCTCACGTTTGCGGGGGCCGTCGATCCGCGAGCGCCAGAACAAGGCGACGGCTGCGAGCGAGGTGAGCGCGTCGAACACGAACACGGCGTCGACGCCGACGGCGCGGGAGATCACGGCCCCGATGACCGGGCCGGCGATGAACGCGAGCGAGCCGGCCGACTCGAGATACGAGTTCATACGGGCGAGGCTGCTGCGGTCGTCAACGAGGTACGGGGCGAGCGAGGCGCCGGCCGTCTGGATGGGCGACCCGGCGAGCCCCCACAAGGCGACAAGCGGGACGAGCATCGTGATGGAGTCCGCGTAGGCCACGGCGAGCGCGATCGGGACGAAGAACGCCTCAGCGCCCATGATGACGCGCTTGGGGCCGTGGCGGTCGACGAGCAGCCCGCCGAAGACGCTTCCCGCGATCGACGCAGCGCTCAAGCAGAACATCACCAGCGCGAGCTGGTGCGGCGTGGCGTGCAGCGAGTAGGCGGCCTTGCCCCACACGCCGATGAAGAACGCGGCTTCGCTTCCGGCGCGCGATATGAAGCGGGCGGCGAGCGCCCGGCGGATGTCTGGGCTGAGGTCCACGCAGCTCCGTAGGACGAAGGGATGTATGCAGACGAACGCCAATGGTATACGAAAAGGCGGACCGCGTGCGGCGGTCCTCGTTCGATCGCGTGCTGGCAGCTGGAAGCCGCTGGGTGTAACCTCGTGACGGAGACGAGGGAGGCGATCGCATGGCTGGCGTCATCGAGTGCGTCAAGCTGACGAAGTACTACGGGAAGACCAGGGGCGTCGAGGACTTGACGCTCGAGGTGCCTCAGGGGTCGGTGTACGGGTTCTTGGGGCCGAACGGCGCGGGAAAGACGACGACCATCCGCTGCCTGCTCGGCATCTTGCGGCCCACCGGGGGCGAGGCGCGCCTCTTCGGCGAGCGGGTGCGGGTGGACGGGGCGGGCCTGCGCTCGCGCGTCGGCTATGTTCCGGGCGAGATACGGCTGTTCGACAAGGAGACCGGGCGCTGGCACATCGACTACGTGTCGGGGCTCCGCGGCGAGCGTCCTGCGGCTGCCGACGACCTCATCGAACGCCTCGACTTCGACCCGTCGCGCAAGGTCAAGGAGCTCTCCAAGGGCAACAAGCAGAAGCTGGCGCTGATCCTGGGCGTGATGCACGCGCCGGAGGTGCTGATCTTGGACGAGCCGACCTCCGGGCTCGATCCGCTGAACCAGGAGACGGTGTTCCAGATCGTCGAGGAGCGCGTGCGCGGCGGCGCGACCGTGTTTCTGTCGAGCCACGTGCTGTCGGAAGTCGAGCGGGTCTGCGACCGAGTCGGCATCATCCGCGACGGCACGCTGGCGGCCGAGGAGAGCGTCCGGAGCCTGCTCGACAAGCGGCTGCGCGAGATGACGGTGACGTTCGCGGATCCGGTCGGCGCGGAGTTCTTCGACGGCCTCGCCGGGCTCACTCGCCTCGAGCAGCGCGGCCCGGCCACGTTCGTGGCGCGCGTGAAGGGCGACCACCTCGACGAGGTCGTCAAGCGGCTTGCGGGCGCTCGCGTCGTCGACTTGAGCATCCAGCACGCGAGCCTCGAAGAGGTGTTCATGGAGTTCTACCGGGGCGAGAGCGGCGAGGATCAGGCTGCACGCCCCGTCGATGACGCGGAAGGAGGCGAGCCGCGATGAGCTGGACGGTGTTCCGCGCTTCGCTCTGGCAGCGCCGCACGGCGATCCTGTGGTACGTGGTCGGCCTGGCCTTCTACTCCTGGCTCATGGTGTGGTACTGGCCGAGCATCGGCGGGAGCGAGTACCAGAAGCTCATCGAGAGCCTGCCCCCGGAGATGCTCAAGATGTTCGGCGGCACGGAGATCTCGTTCGGGACGATGGGCGGCTTCTTCCAGGTCGAGTACCTCGGCCTGATGTGGATGATCATCGTGCTGTCCGCTGTGCTCGTGTACGCTTCGCGCTCCTTCGCCGGAGAGATTGCCGACGGCACGATGGAGCTGACGCTGTCTCAGCCCGTGTCTCGCGTGCAGGTCGCAGCGAGCCGCATCGCGGGGCTGGCAGTCCTGTCGGGCGTCTTGTCGCTCGCGACGTTCGGGTCGGTGCAGCTGTTCGGGCCAGCCTACGACGTGCGCCTGAGCTCGCATGCGCTGTGGTCGCTCGTCGCGCTCGGCGCGCTGTTCATGCTCGCCGGAGGCGGCCTCGGGATGCTGATCAGCGCCTGCGTGCGAGGCGCCGGGAAGGCGGGCGGCATCGCCGCGGGACTGTTCGCGCTCATGTGGGCGAGCGACATCGTCTCGAACGTGTCGGACCTCGCGGACTTCTTCGGCCCCGTCAACCTGGTGAGCGCGTGGCAGCCCGGCGCGGTCATCGACGGCGCGAGCGTCAAGCCCGAGGCGTGGTGGCTGTACGGCCTCACGGCTGCCGTGTCGCTGGCGGCCAGCGTCGCGATCTTCTCTCGCCGCGACGCGGCGTGAGCGGACCGGCGGTCCCAGACGCGGTCGCTGCCTTCCGGGTGGCGTGCACCTGCCTGGTTCGGGTACCGTTCTCGGTACGCTGAAGGAGGGTGCGATGGACCTGCCTGGAGCGCCGAGCCCGCTTCTCACGGACCTGTACCAGATCACCATGGCGTACGCCTACTGGCGCAGCGGGATGGCGCGCCTGGACGCGTGCTTCCACATGGTGTTCAGGTCGCACCCGTTCGGCGGGGGCTACGCAGTTGCGTGCGGGCTCGCGCAGGCCGTCGAGTTCCTCGAGCGGCTGCGGTTCGAGCAGGACGACCTGGCGTACCTGGCGACGCTCACGGGCGTGGACGGGGCGCCGCTGTTCGCGCCGGAGTTCCTCGAGTGGCTCGCCGCCATGCGGTTCTCGTGCGACGTCGATGCCGTGCCTGAAGGGACTGTGGTCTTTCCGAACGAGCCGATCCTGCGCGTCGCGGGACCGATCGCGCAGGCCCAGCTCGTGGAGACGACGCTGCTCAACATCGTCGGCTTCCAGACGCTCGTGGCGACGAAGGCGGCTCGCGTGTGCCACGCAGCGAAGGGCGCTCCGGTCATCGAGTTCGGGCTGCGGCGCGCGCAGGGGCCGGACGGCGGCCTGTCTGCCAGCCGGGCGGCGTACGTGGGCGGCTGCGTGGCCACCTCGAACGTGCTCGCCGGCAAGCGCTACGGCGTCCCGGTCGGCGGCACGCATGCGCACAGCTGGGTGATGGCCTTCGAGCGGGAGATCGACGCGTTCGCCGCGTACGCGGACGCGATGCCGAACAACTGCGTGCTGCTGGTGGACACCTACGACACGCTCGAGGGGGTCCGCAACGCCATCGAGGTGGGCAAGCGGCTCGCGGAGCGCGGCCAGACGCTCGTCGGCATCCGCATCGACTCCGGCGACTTGGCGTGGTTCGCGGCGCGCGCCCGGGAGATGCTGGACGCGGCAGGCATGCGACACGTGAAGATCTACGCGTCGAACGAGCTCGACGAGCAGACCATCGAGGCGCTCAAAGACCAGGGTGCCCCGATCGACGTGTGGGGCGTCGGGACGAAGCTCGCCACCGCCGACGGGCAGCCGGCGCTCGGGGCGGTCTACAAGCTGTCCGCCGTGCGCGAGCCCGGGGGGCAGTGGGGGCCCCGCATCAAGGTCTCCGAGCAGAGCGCGAAGACGACCGTGCCCGGCGTCCTGCAGGTGCGGCGCTTCGTGAAGGACGGCGTGTTCGACGGGGACATGGTGTTCGACGAGACGAGGCCGTTGCCTGACCGGTGCGAGATGGTCGATCCCGGCGACCCGATCAGGCGGAAGCGCATGTGCGGCGAGGTGCACGAGGACCTGCTCGTCCCGGTGTTCCGTCGAGGCGAGCGAGTCTACGAAGTGCCCGACGCGACGGCGGCCAGGGCGCGGGCGGCGGCGCAGCTCGCGAAGCTCGATCCGAGCGTCAAGCGCCTCGTGGCGCCGTACATCTATCCCGTAGGCATCGAGTCCGGGCTGCACGAGCTGCGGACGGCGCTCATCGCGAAGGCGCGCAGGCGCGGCTGAAGGAGGTCGATGTGAAGGCGCTCATCTTGGTGGACTTGCAGAACGACTTCATGCCGGGCGGAGCGTTGCCGGTCCCTGACGGCGACGCGGTCGTGCCCTTCGCCAACGCGCTCTCGCCGCTGTTCTCGCTCGTCGTGGCGACGCAGGACTGGCACCCTCGCGGGCACGCGTCGTTCGCGTCCTCGCACCCCGGGAAGTCGCCGGGCGACGTGGTGCTCCTCGGCGATACCGAGCAGGTGCTCTGGCCCGACCACTGCGTCCAGAACACGCCCGGGGCGTCGTTCCACTCCGGGCTCGACGTCGTGCCGATCGGCCACGTGGTGCGCAAAGGCGCCGACCCGCGCATCGACAGCTACAGCGCGTTCTTCGACAACGACCGGGCGTCCAGCACCGGGCTCGACGCGTTCCTGCGCTCGCACGGCGTGAGCGAGCTCGTCGTGCTCGGCCTCGCGACCGACTACTGCGTCAAGGCCACGGTGCTCGACGCGCTCGGCCTCGGGTTCGGCGTGACCGTCGTGCGGGACGGCTGCCGTGCCGTCGACGTCGTGCCAGGCGACGGCGAGCGGGCGTTCGCTGCGATGGAGGCCGGAGGAGCGCGCATCGTCGAGGCGGCCGCCGTGCCGTCGCTCTAGGGAGGAAGGCCGATGAAGGTCGTCGCGTTCAACTGCAGCCCGCGTCGCGAGGGCAACACCGCCCGGCTGCTCGAGGCCGTGCTGGCTGAGCTGCGCGCCGAGGGCATCGACACGGAGACGTTCTCGCTTTCGGGCAAGCGCGTCCACGGGTGCACCGCCTGCATGAAGTGCCGGGAGACGCTCGACCGCCGGTGCTCCGGCATCAACGACTACATCAGCGAGTGCATCGAAGCGATCGATGCTGCCGACGGGATCGTGATCGGCTCACCCGTGTACTTCGCCGACGTCACGCCCGAGGCCAAGGCGCTCATCGACCGCGTGGGGTACGTGGCGAGAGGCAACCCGGAACTGCTCCGCCGCAAGGTGGGGGCCGCGGTGATCGCGGTGCGGCGCGGCGGCGCCATCCACGCCTTCGACAGCATCAACCACCTGTTCCTCATCAGCGAGATGATCGTGCCGGGCTCGTCGTACTGGAACATCGGGGTCGGCGGGCCGGCGGGTGCGGTGGAGCAGGACGACGAGGGTCTGCAGACGATGGCGCGCCTCGGGCAGAACATGGCATGGCTGCTCAAGCGCGTGCGGGCGGAGGGCTGAGCGGCTCGCCGGACCCGTCTAGAAGAACAGCGCTTGGAAGTCCTCGAGCACGTCGTCGACCCGGTCGAAGCCCCAGTCTTCGAGCGACAGGTAGAAGCGCGGGTTGAACACCAGCCCCATGTCCTGGACGAGGCCGATCACGTCTTCGAGGATCGGGGGGTGCTTGACGAGCAGTTCGAGCAGCTCGGGGTTCACGATGTCGTTCGAGCTCGAGGCCGGCGCCCACATGTGCGTCGTGCCGCGGTGGATCACGAACAGGTCGAAGCAGAAGTTGCCGGCCGTCGTCACCGCCGTCCACGCGCCGCGCACGCCCGGAACGCGCCGCTTGAGCAGAGACTTGTCCTTCGTGAGCGCAGCGACCTTCGCGAGGGTGTGATCGTCGACGGCCATGCTGCACGGGAAGGTCGGAAGCGCTTGCAGCACCTCGCGCAGGTTGATCGCCTTGACGAGCGTCCGCTCAGGCACGGTCTCGCGAAGCACGTCGAGCGCCAGGCCGGCCTCGGCGTGCGACCGCGCGTTGATCAGCACCGAGAAGACCTCCGGCGTCTTCGCGAAGGGCTCTTTGAGGTCGGCGACGCGCGCCAGCGCTTCGAGCATCTGCGTTCCTTGGGCGGAAGATCAGTACGAACCGGGTATCGGCCCGCGCGGCCAGCTAGGTTAGTGGCGCCTGTCACGGCGCAGTAGCATTCCTGACGAGCGGCTCAGCCGTGGGCTTCTGCTCCTCGCGCCCGCGGGTGCCAACGGCCGATTGCGTAGGTGACGGCCGGGCCGAGGACCGCCGCCGCTCCGAGGGCTGTCGCCTGCAGCAGGTCGACGTCGTACTTGAAGCCCCAGAACAGGTCCGGAAGGCGCCAGACACAGGACGCGCCCCATTGCCACAGGAACCACGCGACTTGCACGCCGATGACGGCCTGGATGGTCAGCACCGTCGCGACCCCGAGCGCGAGCCAGCCTGCCGCGTGTCCCTGGCGGACGCCCTTGGGCTCGGCGCGCAGGGCCAGGTACACGAGCCCTGCGACGGCGCACGCCACGAGCGCGGCGAAGACCGCTTCGGCCATGCGGGCGTTGAAGAACGCCTGGACCTGAGACTCTTCGTTGAAGGTCGAGAGCGACCACCGATAGCCGTGGACGCCGAAGTACAGCGAGTAGAAGAGTGCGTTGTACGCGAGGGCGCCCGACAGCGAAGCGACGAGCGCCCGCCACGAGGCGAGCCCGACGACCGCGAGCACGCCGAGCGCCGCGACGGCGAGCGCGAGCGCCTGCGGGACGCGCGAGCGGCGGTCTGAAGCCAGCCTCAGCGCCTGTGCGCGCGCCATGAGCCGCTCGAGTTCGCTTCGAGACTTGAAGGACTCGAGTCCCGCGAGAGCCGGCGGCCCGGCGACCTCGCGTGCGTACGCGAGCGCGAAGCCGGAGGCCCGCACGAAGTCGGCGTCTCGCGCGCGGCCGTTGCCGTCAGACAGCACGTCCTCGATCGCCATGCCGCGGGCGAGGCGAGGCGCTTGCAGTCCAGACAGGACCGCCACCGTCGGCGCGACGTCCTCGAGCCGGGCGTCCGTAGCGGCGTGCCGCACCCCGGGGCCGGCGAAGACCGCGAAGGTGCGCACCACTGGCTCCTCCCAGCCGCCGTGGCCTCCTTCGGGGGTGTGGCCGTGGTCGGGGAAGACGGCGAAGACTGTCTGTCCGTCGTCGAGCGCTTGGACCAGGCGCCCCAAGTCGGCATCGACCCGTGCGGCCGTCTCGGCGTATCGCTGCGACGCGCCCCCTTCGGCGTGGCCCGCGTCGTCCACGTCCGGCAGCAGCACGACCAGGAAGCCAGGGTCCTTCGTGCGGGCGAGCTCGAGCGCGGCATCGACGATGCGGCCTGAACGGTACTCGCCTTCGTCCCACGGAACGAGCGCCGTGGCCGAGGTGAGCTCGCTCACGCCGAAGAGCGAATCGAGGTCGTCAGGGCCGGACACCGCGAGCCGCCGTCCCGAGCCGGCCGCGACGTCGAACAGCGTCTCGACCTTCACGCGCCCTTCATACCAGTTGGTCGTGACCCCGCTGATCTGCGGCGGCGCTCCCGAGAACGCCGTCGTCCAACAGGGGTAGGAGAGGCTCGGCTGCGGAGCGGTGAGCCGGACGTCCGCACCGCTCGCCCGGAGCGCCTGCAGCGTCTTCATCTGCCGCGACGCTTCGTCGGTCAGCCCGTCGATGAGCACCACGACGGTCCTTCGCTGCGTGGCGCCTGGGACGGGCGAGGACAGCGCCGGGCGAGCGCCGGTGAACCGCTCGGTGTCGAGGTCGACGAACGGGCTTCGGTACTCCACGACCTGGTTCCACGAGTACGTCGCGAGCTGCATCGCCCCATACGCGGCAGCGATGGAGCAGGCGATGCCGAGAGCCAGCAGCAACCAGCGCTTCACGCGCACCTCCCATCACGCATGGCGCGAGTGTGCTCCACACCGGGCTCGCGCGCAACCGTACGGGTCTGGACTGCTGGCCGTCCGAGGCGCATCATTGCGCGGGGTTGCGAGCCTGACGGAAGGAGCGTGACGCATGGCGGTCCGGGTCGTGACCGACAGCACCTCGTACCTGCCTGATGACGCGGTCGAGCGATACGGGATACGGATCGTGCCGCTGTCGGTGACGCTCGACGGCGTGACGTACGTCGAGCGCGTGGCCGATGCCGCGTTCTACCAGGCGCTGCGGTCGTCGTCGGGGTTCCCGACGAGCTCGCAGCCGTCGGCGGCGTCGCTCGCGGACGCGTTCCGGGCGGTCATCGAGGCCGGAGACGACGTGGTCGCCGTGTTCCTGTCGTCGGAGATGAGCGGCACGTTCTCGACGGCGCTGCTTGCGCGCGACATGGTTCTGCAGGAGCATCCCGAGGCGCGCATCGAAGTGGTCGACTCGCGCTCGAACTGCATGGAGCTCGGGTTCGCGGTCCTCGCTGCTGCGCAGGCGGCCGAGAGCGGAGCCAGCGCCGAGGAGGCCGCGCAGGCAGCCAGGGACATGACGCTCCGGACCCGGTTCCTGTTCGTCCCTGACACGCTCGAGTACCTGAGGCGCGGGGGGCGGATCGGCAATGCGTCCGCGCTCATCGGGACGCTTCTGCAGATCAAGCCGATCCTCACGGTGGTCGACGGCAAGACCGACGTGTTCGCGAAGGTCCGCACGAAGCACAAGGCGATGGCCGAGATCGTGGCGGCGTTTTCCCGCGACATCGAGAGCAAGGGGCTCGTCGACGTCGTCGCACACCACATCGACGACGAGGACGAGGGCCGTCAGATCGCCGTGATGGCCGCGGAGGCGGCGAGCCGGGAGGTTCCGGTCGTGCCCGTGGGGCCGACCATCGGCACGCACGTCGGGCCGGGGTCCGTGGGGCTCGTGTACGTCACCGAGAAACCGATGGAGAAGCGTTCGCGCTGAGGCGCTGCGCGGCTTACGAAGACAGGAGCGACCATGACGGCAACTGACGCACGGCCGATGCTCGCGATCGACTCGTGCTCGGACCTCACCCCCGAGATCGTCGAGCGGTTCGAGGTCGAGGAGCTGCACTTCCCGTTCACGCTCGATGGGCAGGAGCGCACCGACGACTTCGGCCGGAGCTTCCCGCACCGCGACTTCTACGGCGCGATGCGTGCGGGTGCTGCGCCGACGACGGCGCAGATCCCGCGCGCGGCGTTCGAGCGGCTCTTCCGTTCGGCTGCCGATAGCGGCCGGCCGCTCGTGTACCTCGGGTTCTCGTCCGGGCTCTCGGGGACGTTCGACACCGCGCACCTCGCGCGCCAGGAGGTGCTTCGCGAGCACCCCGATGCAGACATCCGGCTCGTCGACACCCTCAACGCGTCGGCTGCAGAGGGCTTCCTCGTGTACCACGCGATGCGCATGCACGCAGACGGCGCCAGCGCGGACGAGATCGTGGACTTCGTCGAGCGCGAGAAGCTCAAGGTGAACGGTTACTTCACGCTTGAGAGCCTCGAGGCGCTCAGGCGCGGCGGCCGCATCTCAGACGCGGCTGCGGCAGCGGGCGCGGTGCTCGACATCAAGCCGATCCTGACGATCGACCGGGCGGGCAAGCTGGTCGTCCGCAGGAGCGTGCGCGGGCGCAAGAAGTCGATCGCTGCCTTGCTCGACATCATGGAGGAGCGGCGGGATCCGTCGCTCGGTGATATCGTGGCCGTCGCGCACGCGGACGCGCCCGAGGAGGCCGCCGCGCTCAAGGCCGCCATCGAGGAGCGCTTCTCGCCGAGCGATGTGCTGGAGCTCGCGGTCGGGCCCGTCATCGGCTCGCACGTCGGGCCGGGGATGCTCGCAGTGGTGTTCTGGGGCGCCGAGCGGGACCGCTAGCGCTGCCGCGCGAGCACCCGCGTGCCTGCTCTGCCCGCGAGCGCATCGGCAAGCCGCTCGACCGCGCAGATCAGCGCGTCGCGCCCCGTCGTGCGGGCGAAGTGCGCGCACGCGGCGACCTTCGGGCCGACGCTGCCGGGGTCGAGCGCAGGCAGCAGGCGCTCGGCCTCTTCGACTGTCAGCGCGTCGATCGGCCGGGCGGCCAGGGTGCCGAAGCCCTCGTAGACCCGGTCGGCCTCCATGAGCACCACGAGCGAGTCGGCGCCGATGGCCTCCGCGAGCACCGCCGATGCCCAATCCTTGTCGATGACCGCATCGACGCCCGCGAGCGTGCCGTCGGCGTTCCGCACCACGGGGACGCCCCCTCCGCCGGCGGCGATGACGACGTCTCCGGCGTTCGCCAGCGTCGCGATCGTCGGCGCCTCCACGATCTCCAACGGGCGCGGAGAAGGCACGACCCTGCGCATGCCGGCTCCGGGGACCTCGACGAACGTCCAGCCTTCGTCGGCTGCGAGGCGTGCCGCCTCGGCCGGCTCGTAGTACGGGCCGATGGGCTTGGTCGGGTGCGCGAACGCTGGGTCGGCAGGGTCGACCACGCACCGCGTCACCACGGTGACGACTCTCCGGTCGACGCCGGCCTCGGAGAGCGCGTTCGTCAGGCTCGTCTCGAGCATGAAGCCGATGCCGCCTTCGCTGTCGGCGTCGGCGATGAACAGCGGCATCGGCGGGATGCGGTCGCGCGCGGCCTCGTTGCGGATGACGATGTTCCCGACGATCGGTCCGTTCCCGTGCGTCAGCACCACCCGGGCGCCGTCGGCGAGCAGCGGCACGATCTGCCGCATCGACTCGTCTGCGCGCCGAAACTGCGTCTCGATGGTGCCGTCGTCTCCGCGGCGGAGGATCGCGTTGCCGCCGAGAGCGATGACGAGCAGCGGCTTGTCAGGAAGCGTGGTCATGCTGGCCGCTCCGTGTGTCCTTGCTGCCTAAGGAAGGCGTCTACGACGTCGTCGAGGGTCGGAGACGAGACGTCGACGACCTCGTAGGTAGCCCGCACGGTTGCGTGCGGGATGTCGATGAGGCGGGCGAGGTCGATCGGCGTGGCCACCACTACGGCGTCGCACTTCGCCGCGCGGATGGTCTCCTCCAGCTCGGCCAGTTGACGTCGCGAGTACCCCATCGCCGGAAGCACCTCGGTCAGGTGGGGGTAGCTCGCGAACGTCTCGGCGATCGACCCGACGGCGAACGGCCGGGGGTCGACGAGCTCGGCCGCGCCAGCCGCTCGCGCCGCGATCGCTCCCGCGCCGTACGGCATGCCGCCGTGCGTGACGGTCGGCCCGTCTTCGATGACGAGCACGCGCTTCCCCGAGACGGCATCCGGGTCTGCGAGCGTGATCTCGGAAGCGGTCTCGACGACGATGGCGCTGTGGTTGTGGGTGGCGGCGACCCGTTTGAGGTCGTCGACCACCTCGCGATCGACGGTGTTGACCTTGTTGATAACGAGCACGTCGGCCCTCAGCATGTTCGCTTCGCCGGGGTGGTACAGCCGTTCGTGGCCGGGGCGGTGCGGGTCGAGTGCGACGATCTCGAGGTCCGGCGCGAAGAACGGGAGGTCGTTGTTGCCTCCGTCCCAGATCACCACATCGGCCTCGCTCTCGGCGGCGCGGAGCACCGCTTCGTAGTCGACGCCCGCGTACACGACGATTCCGTCCCGGACGAGGTGCTCGTACTCCTCGCGCTCCTCGATGGTCACGCCGTACCGGTCGAGGTCTTCGAGCGAGGCGTACCGTTCGACGCGCATGGAGAGCAGGTCGCGGTAGGGCATCGGATGGCGCACGTCGACCGCCGTGAGGCCCCGGTCTCGCAGGGCGCGGATCACGCGCTTGGAGATGCCGCTCTTGCCGACGCCGGTGCGCACGGCGCAGATGGAGATCACGGGCTTGCTCGACTTGAGCATCGTCGGCGTGGAGCCCATCAGCACGAAGTCGGCGCCTTCGGCGACGACGAGCGACGCCTTGTGCATCAGGTCGATGTGCGAGACGTCGCTGTACGCGAACACCACGCGCTCGACGCCTTCCTCGCGGATGAGGCGGCGCAGGTCCGATTCGGGGAGGATGGGGATCCCATCGGGGTACAGCGGCCCGGCGAGGTCGGCGGGGAAGACCCTGCCTTCGATGCCTGGGATCTGCGTCGCGGTGAACGCGACCACTTCGGTGCTCTCGTCGTCACGGAAGCGCGTGAGGAAGTCGTGGAAGTCCCGGCCTGCCGCGCCCATGATGACCGTGCGGGTGCGCTTCATGCAATGCACCTCCGAAAGTATGCAGCCGTGCGGTGCTGCCGCGCGTGGGTCTACGTAGAGAGCATACCCCGTTATGCGAATGGCGTGCATGCCACCGGCCGAGCGCGCCGGCTCAGGCAAGCGGGCGAATCCCGATCACGACGTCGTGGTACTGCAGGACGGGCTTAGGCTCTATCCCGACGAAGCCCGCGCGCGCGAGGTCGTCGGCGATGCGTTCCGCCCCCGCCCGGTGCTCCACCGGCGGCCCCTTAGGGGTCGGCTCCTTCTTCCAGTCGACGATGCCGATCCGCGCTCCCGGCTTCAGCACCCGAAGCGCCTCGGCGAGCGCTCTCACGGGATCGTCCAGCTCGTGGTGCAGGTTGATCATGTACACCAGGTCGGCGGACTCGTCGTCGAACGGGAGGTCCTCGGCCGCGGCGTCGACGACCTCGATCCTGGCGCCGCCCGTTTCATGCAGATGCTCACGCATCCAGGCGGTCATCGCGGGCTCGGCATCCACGGCGTAAACGACACCGTCAGCCGGCATGCGGGCCGCGAACTCGCGGGCGAACAGCCCCGTGCCAGCCCCGACCTCCACGACGACGAGTGCTTCAGCCGCGCCGAACGCCTCCCACATCGCGTCCGGCACGAGGTCGTCGAGCCGCGCCACGTCGTTCAACTTCGCAAGCTTCTTCGGGTCGAAGCGATACGGGGCCATACGCACTCCTTCGGCGTTCACGACACCGGCGCGGCGCGTTCACCGCGTCTTCACGACTGCTGGACACAATCGATTCCAGAGCCCAGACGGGGCTCAAGACCGTGACACAGGAGGTGTCTGAAGTGAAGCATAGCAAGTCCCTCGCACTCATCGCAGTCGGTCTGGTGGCCGGCCTGGTGCTCGGCAGCGTCAGCCTTGCTTTCGCGGCGCCGGCCGCCATGGCGACCGGGACCGTCGCTCCGCAGACGGGCGTCCTGGGCGCGTGCATCGGCATGGGCCAGGCGATCCGCGGAGCGGGCGCGCGGCTGATCGACGTCCTGGCTGACCTCACAGGGCTGAGCACCACGGACATCCAGGCCAAGCGGGCCGCGGGCGAGTCAATCGCCGACATCGCGAAGAGCGAAGGCGTCGACCCGGACGACGTGGTGGCCAAGGCGCTCGAGGCGCGCAAGGCGCTGCTCGAGCAGAAGGTCGCTGACGGCACGATCACGCAGGAGCAGGCCGACGCTGCGCTCGCGCAGATGAAGAGCCGGCTGACCGAGCGCGTCAACACGACCGCGACCGGCAGGCCGTCGTGGGCCGGCCAGGGCGCTGGCCAGGGCGCGGGCCGCGGCGGGTACGGCCGTGGCGGCAACGGCGCCGGCAACTGCGGCGCGTGCGTGAACGCGGTGCAGGCCCAGTAAGCCACACCCCCTCCCTCATCCCCTCCCTCGCGCTGCGGGCGGTCGCTTCGGCGGCCGCCCGCAGCGCATCTCGTCCTCGTCGTAAGCGCTCCGGCAGCCGTCATGCTTACCGGGACAGCGGGCGTGTGGCATGATGTGGCGGGGGCTACCGGAAGGAAGGCATGCCATGACGGACGAAGCGCACTCGCTCGCCGTGCTCATCGACTTCGAGAACCTCGCGCTCGGGTTCGAGCGCGGCGGCCACGGATCGCGCGGGAAGGCCGGGACGGCCAAGCCTGCGGAGTTCGACATCAAGTCGGTGCTGGAGCGGCTGGTCGAGAAGGGCAAGCTCATCGTGAAGCGGGCGTACGCTGACTGGGGCCGCTTCTCTCAGTACCGCGAGGTGATGCACGACGCTGGAATCCAGATGATGGAGATCCCGGAGCGCGGCATGACCGGCAAGAACTACGCGGACATCCAGCTCGCCGTCGACGCGCTCGACCTGTGCTATTCGAAGATGCACATCGACACGTTCGTCATCGTCTCGGGCGACTCTGACTTCACGCCGCTCGTGTCGAAGCTGAAGGAGAACGGGAAGTCGGTCATCGGGCTCGGCATGAAGGAGTCGACGAGCGACCTGCTCGCCGCCAACTGCGACGAGTTCATCTACTACGAGGACATCGTGCGGCCTGCAGCGGGGCCGGCCGTGCCGCTCACATCGATTCCGAAGGCGAAGCGTCCAGCCATCAAGCTCCTCATCGAGGCGGTCGAGGCGCTTCAGCGCGAGAACAAGGACGTCATGTACTCCTCGATGGTCAAGGACACGATGAAGCGCAAGCAGCCGCAGTTCTCCGAGTCGTCGTACGGCTACCGCTCGTTCTCCGATCTGCTGCAGGACGCCGAGAAGATGGGCGTCGTCACGCTCCGGACCGACCAGCGCTCCGGGACGTGGGTCGTCGTGGGGTTCGCGAACGGGAAGTAGCGCCGTGCGCATCGCGATCGTCACCGACACGTACGCGCCTGAGGTCAACGGCGTCGTGACCGCCATCGTGACGCACACGCGGCTGCTCGCGGAGCGGGGCCACGAGATCCTCATCATCGCGCCGCGCTACGGGGACTTCCGCGATGAGCCGCATCCGGGTATCAGGGTGGAGCGGTATCCCGCCGTCAGCTTCGTCACGAACAAGGCGACCCGGGTCGCGCTGCCGGCGATCGCCTCCGTCACGCGCAAGATCCGCGCGTTCGACCCGGATCTCGTGCACGTGCACACCCCGCTCTCGCTCGGAGTCGTGGGGCTGCTTGCGGCGAAGGCGCTTCGCCTTCCGATCGTGCAGACGTACCACACGTACATCCCGGACTTCATGCAGTACGTCGAGATCTCCCGGCTGCTCGGCATCGACACCCTGCAAGAGCGTGTCGTCAACTCGCTCGTCTTCGAGCGGGTGCTCGCGTCGGGGCTCTGGCAGCGCATCGTACGTTCGCGCGCGCTTCTGGAGACCGGCCTCGACGATTTCGTGGACGCCTGGCTCGGCATCAGCGCGGACGTGGCCGAACGGCCCCCCGAGCTGACGGCCCGCATCGCGTGGCGGTACACGCGGCTGCTGTACAACCGCTCCGACCTCGTGCTCACGCCGTCGCTCACGCTCAAGCGCGAGCTCATCCGCCACGGCGTCACAGCCCCGATCGACCACGTGAGCAACGGCATCGACCTGACGCTCGTCACGGTGAAGCAGTCGTACTCTCGCACCGGCCGCCTCGTGCACGCAGGCCGGTTGGGATACGAGAAGAACGTGGACGTGGTCATCAAGGCCTTCGCGCGAGCGCTCGGGCACGGCACCGAGGCGACGCTGGACGTCGTGGGCGACGGCCCCGCGCGCGACTCCCTCGAGCGGCTCGTCTCTCGGCTGGGAATCGAGGAGCGGGTGCGGTTCGTCGGCTTCGTAGCCAGAGACGAGCTCGTGCAGCGCTACCACGAGTACGACGCATTCCTCACTGCGAGCACGATCGAGACCCAGGGCATCGTGCTGCTGGAAGCCATGGCCGCGGGCCTGCCGGTCGTGGGCGTGCGCGCGCTCGCGATACCCGAGATCGTGCGCACGGGTAAGAGCGGCATTGTCGTGGCTCCGGGCGACGTGCAGTCGTTCGCGCGCGCGATCGAGCGGCTGGAGGCGGAAGACGCCCTGCGGGAGCGGATGGGCCGCGCGGCGCGTTCAGACGTCCAGCACCACGAGATCGGTCTCGTGGTGAGCGAGTTGGAGCAGCTGTACCGTCAAACGGCGGCGGCCGCGGAAGCGGTTCCGGCGCCGATCCGTGGCGGCTAGACGGCCTCGATGGATATCGCGGCGGTCGGGCAGATCTCGGCGGCGGCTTTCACGTCGCCGTAGAGCTCGTGCGGCGGCTCGCTGCGCAGGACGTAGGCGACCCCGTCCTCGTCGATGCGGAAGACGTCCGGGCAGGTGTCCTCGCACAGCCTGCATCCGATGCACAGCGTGCGATCGACTGTCGGCTTCATGGCGGTCCTCCTGTCCGTTCGGGGGGCTCGTAGTCAGGGTACCCCATCGGCCCGGCATAGTCTCACCGAGTGACGTCGGTCACGAACGGGCCGCGACGCCGCTGCGCGTGCAAGCCGTTCGTCAGGTGCGTGTGCAGACCGCGTCTGGACGTGCCGATGAGGAGGTATCCTGCAGGTGTGGAGTCATGCAAGGAGGTGCTCGATGCGGAAGCTTCTTGCTGCGGCGCTCGTGGCTGTGCTCGCGTTCGCGCTCGTCGTTCCGAGCGTCGCGTTCGCGCGGAAAGGCGGCGTCCCCGCATCCGCTCGCGGACGTGGCCACGCAGCCGCGTCGGCGACGGCCGAAGAGCAACCGCAGGCCGACAAGCCAGGGAAGGGCAAGCAGGACAAGGGCTCTAAGCCCGACCGCGGCGCGCGTCAGGGTGCAGCGCTGGCGGCGTCCGAAGACGCATCGGAGACGCCTGACGGCGAGGAGCAGGGCGGTCGGCTCCGAGAGCGCGAGCGCACAGGGATCGCGAACGCGCTCGAACGGCTCCAGAGGAACCTCGCGCGTATGCAGGCCCAGATGGAGGCCGGCCAGCGCAAGGGCCTGCCACCCGGACTGCAGCGCGTCATCGCCAAGTTCCTCGGCTGGCTCGGCCTGGACGGTGACACGGTGGAGGAGCCGTCGGACGGTGCGGACGACGGGACCGTGAGCGACGAGCCCACGGAAACGGTCGAGCCCACCGCGACCGTTGAGCCCACTCAGACCATCGGGCCCGAGCCCGCCGACCCGGTCCCGGCCGAGTAAGGTCGTACGAGCAGGGCGGGGGCGGCCCTGAACTGGAACCGCACAGATGCGTCGCGCAGCGGTCCCTCGCGCGGAGGGACCGCTGCGTGGGTTCTGTACGACCTCGCCAACACCACGTTCGCGATGGGCGTCGCGGGCCGCTACTTCGCGCCGTGGATCGTCGCAAGGGGCGGGACTGACGCGGCTATCGGCGTCGCGGCGGCGGCGGCAGGCGCTGTGGTCGCGGTCCTCGCGCCGTGGCTGGGATCCGTCGGAGACCGTACCGGCAGGCGCGTGCCGCTTCTCGCCGCCACCACTGTCGTGACGGTCGTCGCTACGGCGCTGCTCGCGGCGGGATCCGTGCTCTGGTCCCTCGTGCTGTACGCCGTCGCGAGCGCCGGGTTCCACCTCGGCAGCGTCGTCTACGATGCGCTGCTGCCGACGGTCAGCACCGAGGCCGACCGAGGCCGCGTTTCCGGCCTCGGCGTGGCGGTGGGCTACGTCGGCTCGCTTCTCGCGCTCGGCATCGGCTCAGCCGTGCTGCCGCGCTACGGTCACTCAGCGCTGTTCGTTGCGCTGGCTGCCGCGTTCTTGGTGTTCGCGCTTCCTGCGTTCGTGGCGATCCGCGAGGCGCCGCACCCGGCGCCCGGCGGGTCTCCTCGATCCGCCTTCTCCGCGCTCGCGGACGCATGGGGGGTCGCGATCCGCGAGCGGGGGATCAGACGGTTCCTGCTCGGCCGATTCCTCTACGTCGACGCCATCAACACGTTCTTCCTGTTCAACGCCGTGTACGTCCGGTACCAAGTGGGACTCGACGATCGGGCGACCGACCTGGCTGCCGCGGTCGGCGTCGCGGCGGCGCTTGTCGGTGCGGCTTTGGCGGGTGCGGCAGTCGACCGCTTCGGCGCAGCCGCAGTGTTGCGCGTCGCGATAGGCGCGCTGGTGGCGGCCGTCGCGCTCGGCGTAGCGGCCGGACTCGGCGCGCCGCAGCAGACGGCGTACGCTGTGGCGCTTCTCGGAGGCGCAGGCGTCGGGGCTGCGTGGACCTCGGATCGGGTCGTCATGACGCGGCTGGCGCCGCCGGAGCGCCTTGGCGAGCTGTTCGGCTTGTACGCGACCGTCGGGCGCTTCGCGGTGCTGCTCGGTCCCGTGGTGTGGGCGTACGTGAGCGGCATCCCCTCGTTGGGCCGGCCGGGCGCGCTCGGGGCGCTCGGCGTGCTGCTGGCAGGAGCGTTCGGCGTGCTCTGGCGTCTCGACGACGAGCCGTCCGGTCAGCGGTCCCCGGCGGCGCCCGCAGCGGACGGCACGATGAGCTCGTAGACGGCTACGTCGAGCCAGCGGTCGAACTTGCGCCCGACTTCCCGCTGCACGCCGCACGGCTCGAAGCCGAGACGCTCGACGAGCGCGATGCTCGCTGCGTTCTCGGTGCAGATGCGAGCGAGGATCGCGTGCACGCCGAGCGACGGAGCGAGTGCGAGCAGGTGCTCCGCGAGGGCGCGGCCGATCCCGCGGCGGTGGTGCGTGGGCGCGACGTACACCGACAGCTCGACGCTCGCGCGGTAGGCGCAGCGGTCCGACCACGGCGAGAGCGCGCCCCAGCCGACCACGGCGCCGTCCGCTTCTGCGACGACGACCGGGTGCTCCGGCCCGCGCCGTTCGAGCCACTTGCGGCGCGACTCAGGCGTGACCGGCTCGGTGTCGAAGGTCGCCGTCGTGTGCAGCACGGCGTGGTTGTAGATGGCAGCGATCGCCTCTGCGTCTTCGAGCCGGGCCGGCCTGATGCGCATGGTCCCCTCCTGCGCTTGACGACGGGCAAGACGAGCGCGTTGTCCGCGCCGACGCCCTAGCGTACACTATCATCTCCGCGCCACGGCAGCCGTGCCGCCGCGCGCTCTGGAACGAGGAGGGTGGTAGCGATTCCCGGCAAGACGATCGCCGAGAAGATCCTCTCGGCACACTCCGGCACCGACGCGCACGCGGGCGACATCGTCGTCGCCGACGTCGACTTCGTGATGGGACAGGACGGCACCTCGCCGCTCGCGATCCGCGCGCTCGAGCGGATGGGCGTCGACGGCGTGTTCGATCCCGCGAAGGTCGCGCTCGTCATCGACCATTCGGCCCCGAGCCCGCTGGAGGGCGTGAGCGCGCTGCATACGGTGATGCGCGAGTTCGGGAAGCGCACCGGTGCGAAGGTCTACGACATCGGCTGCGGCGTGTGCCACCAGCTCATCCCAGAGAACGGGCACGTCGTGCCGGGCGACCTCATGGTCGGCTGCGACAGCCACACCTGCACCTATGGCGCGCTCAACGTGTTCTCCACGGGCGTCGGTTCCACCGACGGCGCAGCCGCGATGGCCTCCGGCAAGCTGTGGTTCAAGGTGCCCGAGACGATGCGCGTGACCTACACGGGCGAGCTCAAGCCGGGCGTCTTCAGCAAGGACCTCGTCCTGTACCTCGCGGGCCAAATCGGCGCGGACGGCGCGACGTACATGGCCCTCGAGTTCGACGGGCCCGTCATCGAGGCGCTCTCGGTCGATGCGCGCATGACGATCTCGAACATGGCCATCGAGGTCGGCGCGAAGGCCGGGCTGATGCGGGCGGACGCCAAGACGCTCGCGTGGTACGAGGGCCGCAGCGAGCGGAAGCCGAACCCGGTCGATCCTGACCCCGACGCCCGGTACGCGCAGGAGATCGTGATCGACGCGAGCGAGATCGGCCCGCAGGTCGCCAAGCCGCACTCGGTCGACAACGTCTCGCCCATCGAGGAGGTCGAGGGCACGCCGATCCAGCAGGGCTTCCTCGGCACCTGCACGAACGGCCGGCTGGAGGACCTCGCGATCGCCGCGAGCATCCTCGAAGGCCGTCGCGTGCACCCGGACGTGCGCTTCATCGTCGCACCCGCGTCGCGCCGCATCCTGCTCGACGCGATCGAAGCGGGCTACGTCCAGACGCTCGTGGAAGCGGGCGCAGCGCTCGTGACGCCGGGTTGCGGGCCGTGCGTGGGCACGCACAACGGCGTGCCGTCCGACGGCGAGAACGTCATCTCGACGGCCAACCGCAACTTCAAGGGGCGCATGGGCAACTCCAACGCGTTCATCTACCTCGGCAGCCCGGCGACGGTCGCTGCCTCGGTCATCGAAGGCAAGATCACCGACCCGCGGAAGTACCTGGGCTAGGAGGCGTCATGTCCGCGATCCGCGCTCGCGCGTTCAAGTACGGCGACGACATCAACACCGACTACATCATCTCCGGCAAGTACAAGTTCAAGTCCACGGACATGGAGGCCATGGCGGTGCACGCCATGGAGGACCTCGATCCGGAGTACTACAGCAAGGTCAAGCCGCAAGGCGGCATCCTCGTGGCCGGCAAGAACTTCGGCATGGGCTCCTCGCGCGAGCAGGCGCCGCTCGTGCTCATCCACAGCAACACCAAGGCGGTGCTCGCCAAGAGCTTCGCGCGCATCTTCTTCCGGAACGCGATCAACACCGGGCTTCCCGTGGTCGAGTGCGACACCGATCTCATCGACGACGGCGACGAGCTCGAGATCGACCTCGAGGGCGGCGTGGTGCGCGACCTCACGAAGGGCGTCGACATCCCGTTCGCGCCGCTGCCGCCGGTGATGGCGCAGCTTCTGGCCGACGGCGGTCTGGTCGAACACTTCAAGAAGCACGGCGGATTCGCCGTCTGATCACGTTCTGTCACGGGCAGCCGCTGTGAGCCGCCCTGTCGCGAAGGAGGACACTGTTGGCGAAGCACACGATCACGCTCATCCCCGGAGACGGCATCGGGCCCGAGATCACGCACGCGATGCGGCGTGTGGTGGAGGCTGCAGGCGTCGACGTCGAGTGGGAGGTCGTCGAGGCCGGCGCGGACGTGATGGAGAAGCACGGCACGCCGCTGCCCGAGAGCGTGCTCGAGTCCATCCGGCGCACCAAGGTCGCAATCAAAGGTCCCATCACCACCCCTGTGGGCACCGGGTTCCGCAGCGTGAACGTGGCGCTCCGCAAGGAGCTCGACCTCTACGCATGCTTGCGTCCCGCCTTCAGCATCCCGGGAACGGGCGCGCGCTACGACGGCGTCGACATCGTGATCGTGCGCGAGAACACCGAGGACCTGTACGCGGGCATCGAGTTCGAGGAAGGCAGCGACGGTGCGCGGCGGCTCATCGAGTTCGTCGAGTCCGAGGGCGCCGGCCGCATCCGCCCGGACTCGGGCATCTCGCTCAAGCCGATCTCGGTCACGGGGACGCGTCGGATCGTGCGCTTCGCCTTCGAGCACGCGATCGCGAACGGGCGCAAGAAGGTCACCGCAGTCCACAAGGCCAACATCCTCAAGCACTCGGACGGCCTGTTCCTTCGCGTCGCCCGCGAGGTCGCGGAGGAGTACGCAGGGTCCGGCGTCGAGTTCGAGGACTACATCGTCGACGCGACGTGCATGCAGCTCGTCCTGCGTCCCGAGCAGTTCGACGTGCTCGTGCTTCCGAACCTGTACGGCGACATCGTGAGCGACCTCGCCGCTGGCCTCATCGGCGGCCTCGGCATCGCGCCGGGCGCGAACATCGGCGACGAGTGCGCGGTCTTCGAGCCGGTGCACGGAAGCGCGCCGAAGTACGCCGGCAAGGACGTGGCGAACCCGACAGCGGAGATCCTCTCGGCCGTGCTCATGCTCAACCACATCGGCGAGCGCGAGGCCGCCGAGAAGATCCTCGCGGGCGTGAAGCGCGTGCTCGCGGAGGGTAAGAGCGTCACCTACGACGTCATGCGCACGCTCACCGGCTCGACCGAGGGCAGCGTGGGCACGCAGGCGTACGCCGACGCGATCATCGCGACGTTCGAGTAGGAGCCGCAACCGCGGCTCAGTGCTCGGCGATGAGCTCTGGCGGGACGTCGCGTTCGAGCAGCGCGTACGCGAGCGCTGCCCAAGCCCGCGGGACGACGGTCTCGTACGCGTAGCCGCCGCCGCCGAACGCGACCATGCGGCCGTCGCAGACCTCGCGGGAGAGCGCGGCGAGCCTGCTCGTGAGCGCGTGGTAGCCGTGCAGCGTGAGCGCGAGGTGCGTGAGCGGGTCTGGCGCCAGCGCGTCCGCGCCGTTCTGGGTGACGAGCAGGTCCGGACCGAAGGCGCGGACCGCGGGCACGACCCGCTCGTCGAGCGCGCGCAAGAAGTCGCTGTCGCTCGCGTACGGTTCGAGCGGTACGTTGACGACGGTGCCAGGCGCTTCCGGCCCGCCGGTTTCGCGCTCCGAGCCGGTGCCAGGGAACAGGAAGCGGCCGGACTCGTGAATGGACGCGGTCAGCACGCGGGGCTCGTTCCAGAACGCCTCCTGGACCCCGTCGCCGTGGTGCGCGTCGATGTCGACGTACGCGACGCGAAGCCCAGGCTGCTGTTCGAGCGCCCACGCGATGCCGACGGCGACGTCGTTGTAGACGCAGAACCCCGCAGCCCGGTCGCGGTGCGCGTGGTGGAGGCCGCCTGCGATGGACAGCGAGCGGTCGGCGCGGCCGGACAGCACCTCGTGGAAGGCCGTGATCGCTGCTCCGGCTACGAGGGCCGCCGCGTCGTGCATGTCGGGGAATGCAGGCGTGTCGCCCGGGCCGATCCCGCGGCGAGGCGCGAACCGGTCTGGATCCCGCCCAGCCTCCTTGACGGTCTCGACGTAGGCTCCGTCGTGGACGCGCAGCAGGTCCTCGTCGCCGGCGGGGACCGGCTCGACCACGCGCATGCCACCTTCGTCCAAGAGGTGGAGGCGCTGCATGAGGTCGACCGCCCGGAGGAAGCGCTCGGGCCGCAACGGGTGTGTCGGACCGAGGTCGTATGATGCAAGGCGTTGAGAGAAGACCAAGGCGGCTCGCACGGTGCCCCCAGTCGCTCGCTGTGGTCTGCCGATAGTGTGATTCCCAGTACCAGGCAGAGCATCACGGCTGGCCGTTGGCGCCGTGATGCAGGAGACCCGCGCGAACCAGGGACCGGGCGGTGCTGTCGATCCGCGATAAGCGGGTGAAGGGGTCCCGAACGGAGGTGCGAAGTGGATGACGAGCCCATGCGGGCCGAAGACGCTGTCGCGTTCATCGACGGGCTGCGGCTGATGCTCCGGGACAGGCCGGGATTCGGCTGGCTTGACCGCAAGCTCGCATTGCTTCGCCAGGGCGTAGAGGCGCTTCACGACGAGGTGGAAAGCATGCGAGCCTTCCTCGACGAGCGCGGCATGAGGTCAGACTACGAGCGGTGGCGGGCTCGGGAGTAGAATCGTTCACGACCGGTCAGGTTTCGGAAGCTGGGGGTCCGCATGGCTGACGTGTCGGAGCGCGACGCACTGGGGGAGGAGACGGGCGGCTCGCGGTTCGACGCCCTCATCCGCATCTCGCACCTGCTGTCTGCGACGCTCGAGCTTCCTCGGGTCCTTCAGACCGCGATCGACAGCGCGTGCGACGTGCTTGGCCTTGAGACCGGCGCGATTTACGAGCTCGAGGCTGGCACGCTCGTCCTCGGCGCTACGACGCCCCCGCTCCCGCCCGGGTTCCCGGACGAGTTCCGCAGGGCTCCTCTCGAGGACCATCCGCACATCGGCCGCGCGCTTGCGACCGGGGGGCCGGTCTTCGTGCGCGACACGTCTCAAGGGGAGTTCACCCCCGCCGAGCGCGCGATCTGCGAGGCCCGGCGCCTGCGGACGATCCTCTACGTCCCGCTGCTCGTCGAGGGCCAAGCGGTGGGCGTCGTCATCGTCGGCTCGACGACGGGAGCGGAACGCGAGCTCACTGACGACGACAGAGCCGTGTGCGAGGCGCTGGCGGGACAGATCGCGCTTGCGATCGCCAACGCGCGGCTCTATCGCTCGGTCGAAGACGCGCGGCAAGCTTTGGCGGAGCACAACGAGCGGTTGGAGGTCCTCGTCGCCGAGCGCACCCGGGAGCTCGCGGAAGCGAACGAGGAGCTCGAGGCCGCGAATGCCGAGCTGGAGGCCATGAACGAGGAGCTCCAGCGCATCAACTTCGAGCTGGCCGAAGTCTCTGCGGCCAAGAGCAGGTTCTTCGCGAAGGCGAGCCACGAGCTGCGAACGCCGCTCACCGCGATCATAGGGTTCGGCACCATCCTTGGCCGTGGGATGGCCGGCGAGCTTTCGCCGGAGCAGCGTCTTCAGGTGGACACGATCGTGGGCGCCGCGCGTCACCTGCTGGCGCTCATCGACGACCTGCTCGACCTGTCGCGGCTGGAAGCGGGGCGTGTCGAGGTCACGCTTTCGGACTTCGACGCGGGGAGGACCGTCGAAGAGGTGGCCGAGGCCTGCCGTCCGCTCGCTTTGGAGAAGGGGCTGCGCCTGGAGACGGAAGTGCCGCAAGGCGGGTGCCCGGTGCGCCAAGACGAGATGCGCTTCCGCCAGATCCTGACGAACCTGGTGGGGAACGCGATCAAGTACACCGAGGAAGGCGAGGTGCGCGTCCGTCTGCTCGCGACGTGCGACGGATGGATCGCTTTGGAAGTCCACGACACCGGCTGCGGGATCGCAGACGACGAGATCGAGGCGGTGTTCCAGCCGTTCTCGCGAGCGTACGCCGTGGAGACGTCGGGGGCGGTCGCGGGCGCCGGCCTCGGCCTCACGCTGGTCAAGGAGTTCGCCGAGCTTCTGGGCGGCAGAGTCTCCGTCCAGAGCGAGGTCGGGCGCGGCTCGGTCTTCACGGTCGAATTGCCGCGAGAAGCGGCCTCGGGAAGCGGCCTCAGCTGAGACGCGCATGCTGCGCGGCGGTCCTCGCCGGGTCTGCGGCCTTTGCGTGGCTGCGCGATGCAACCCTATGGAAACGTCCGCTGATTGTGCCCGCGCACGTCCGGCGCTATACTCCGTGTCCAATCCCATACGGGAATGGCGACGACGGGGACGAGTAGAGGCCAATCCTCGCTCCAGAGAGCCGGGGACGCTGGAATCCCGGTGCAGGACGCTTCGAACCTGGCCCCTGAGCCGCTCGGAAGAACGCGCGGGCGCGCGGCGGACGACCTCCGCGAAGCGCCCGGCAAGTAGGCCGGGTCGGTGGCATCCGTTATCTGCCGCATGAGAGGGCGCACGGCCCGCATCCGTGCGTCAATCAGGGTGGTACCGCGGGAGCGTGCTCTCGTCCCTGGCGTGGACGGCGCGCGAGCGCGGTGCTTCGTCTACGCGTCCCTGTCTTGCTCATGCGGCTGACGCGGCGCCGGCCCACGGAAGGGGTGGGACGATGCAGTTGCGCAGCGACCGCATGAAGCGGGGCGTCACCCGGGCTCCCCACAGGAGCCTGCTCAAGGCCGACGGCCTCACCGACGAGGAGATCTCCCGGCCGCTCGTTGCCGTCGTGAACTCTGCCAATGAGGTCATCCCCGGGCACCTGCAACTCGACGCCATCGCCGAGGCGGTGAAGGCCGGCATCCGCATGGCCGGCGGCACGCCGCTGGAGTTCTCCACGATCGGCATCTGCGACGGTATCGCGATGGGCCATCCGGGCATGCGGTACTCGCTCGCGTCGCGCGAGGTCATCGCGGACTCCGTCGAGCTCGTCGTGCAGGCGCACGCGTTCGACGCGATGGTGCTCATCCCGAACTGCGACAAGATCATCCCCGGCATGCTCATGGCTGCCGCGCGGCTCGACATCCCGGCGATCGTCGTGTCCGGCGGGCCGATGCTCGCGGGCCGGTTCCGCGGCAAGCCGGTCGACCTCGACACCGTGTTCACCTCGGTGGGCGCCGTGGCCGCCGGCGAGATGAGCGAGGGCGACCTGTGCGCGCTCGAAGACGCCGCCTGCCCGACCTGCGGCTCGTGCGCCGGGCTGTTCACCGCGAACTCGATGAACTGCCTGACGGAGGCCATCGGCATGGGCCTTCCTGGCAACGGCACCGTGCCCGCGGTGTTCTCCGAGCGGCTGCGGCTGGCGAAGCGCGCCGGCATGAAGATCATGGAGCTTCTTGAGCACGGCATCACCGCGCGGCGCGTCATGACGCGCGAAGCGGTACGCAACGCGATGACGCTCGACATGGCGTTCGGCGGCTCGTCCAACACCGTGCTGCACCTGACGGCGATCGCGCACGAGGCGGGCGTGCCGATCACGCTCGACGACTGGGCCGAGGTGTCAGCTCGCACGCCGAACCTGGTTCGCATCTCGCCTGCGAGCGAGTACCGCATCGAGGACCTCTACTACGCTGGCGGCGTGACCGCGATCCTCGCTGAGCTCGACAAGGCGGGCCTGGTCGAGCGCAAGGCGCTCACGGTCACGGGCGAGACCATGGGTGAGGTGGTCAAGCGCTCACCGGCGGCCGACGGCGCCGTCATCCGCCGCATCGATGACCCGTACTATCCGGAGGGCGGGCTGCGCGTCCTTCGGGGGAACCTCGCGCCGCGCGGGGCGGTCGTCAAGCAGTCTGCCGTCGCGCCGGAGATGCGCCGCCACACGGGCCCCGCGCGCGTCTTCGACTCCGAGGAAGCGGCGGTCGACGCGATCCTGCACGGGCGCATCAAGCCCGGCGACGTCGTCGTCATCCGCTACGAGGGCCCGAAGGGCGGTCCCGGGATGCGCGAGATGCTGCAGCCCACCTCGGCGATCTCGGGCATGGGGCTGGCGAACTCCGTCGCGCTCATCACGGACGGCCGCTTCTCGGGCGCCACGAAGGGCCCATGCATCGGCCACGTGTCGCCAGAAGCTGCCGAAGGCGGGCCGATCGCGCTCGTCGAGGAAGGCGACGCGATCGAGGTCGACATCGACGCGGGCACGCTCACGCTCATGGTGACCGATGAGCGGCTCGCCATGCGGCGCCGCGAGTGGGTCGCGCCCGAGCCGAAGGTCACCAGCGGGTACCTGGCTCGGTACGCGCGGTTCGTGGGAAGCGCCGACACCGGCGCGGTGCTGTCGTGAGCGGGCGCGCTCACGTCGAGGAGGTGGTCGCGTGAAGCTGACAGGAGCACAGGCGCTCGTCAAGACGCTGGAGGCGGTGGGCATCGACACCGTGTTCGGCTATCCGGGCGGCGTCGTGCTGCCGATCTTCGATGCGTTGTACGACGCCAAAGACCTGCGGACGATCCTCGTCAGGCACGAGCAGGGCGCGGCCCACGCTGCCGACGGCTACGCACGGGCGACGGGCCGTGTCGCTGCCACCATCGTGACGAGCGGCCCCGGGGCCACCAACACCGTCACGGGCATCGCGAACGCGTACATGGACTCCATCCCGATGCTCGTCATCACCGGCCAGGTCGCCACGCACGTCATCGGGACGGACGCGTTCCAGGAGTCGGACATCACGGGCATCACGATGCCCATCACCAAACACAACTACCTTGTCACCGATCCCGCGGACCTGCCTGAGATCATCAAGGAGGCGCACCACATCGCGACGACCGGGCGGCCCGGCCCCGTGCTCGTGGACATCCCGGTCGACGTGAGCAAGGCGGAGATCGCGTATCGTCTGCCGGAAAGCGTCAACCTGCCTGGCTACAAGCCGACCTACCGGGGTCACGCGAAGCAGATCAAGCAGGCTGCCGGCATGATCGCGAAAGCGCGCAAGCCGCTTCTGTACGTCGGCGGCGGGGTCATCTCGTCCGGCGCGTGGAAGGAGCTCAAGGAGCTCGCCGAGCTCATGCAGCTGCCCGTGGTGACGACCCTGATGGGCAAGGGCGCCTTCCCCGAGGACCACTACCTCTTCGTCGGTATGCCGGGCATGCACGGCGGCAAGTACACGAACTACGCGATCACCGAGACGGATCTGCTGATCGGCGTCGGGGTGCGGTTCGACGACCGCGTGACCGGCAAGCTGGCCGCATTCGCCACGAAGGCCAAGGTCATCCACGTCGACATCGACCCGGCCGAGATCGGCAAGAACCGCGCAGTGGACGTGCCCATCGTCGGCGACGCCAAGCAGGTGCTCGCTGGGCTCGTCGCTGAGCTCCGGAAGATGGCGGCCGAGCCGCGCACGACCGCGTGGATGCGGCTCATCGACGACTGGCGCAGCCGCTACCCGTTCCACTACCACCCGAGCGACGAATCCGTCATGCCGGAGTTCGTTGTCGAGCGCGTCCGCGAGCTCACCAAGGACCGTCCGACGGTGTACTGCACCGAGGTCGGGCAGAACCAGATGTGGGCCGCGCAGTACCTGAAGATCCGCGAGCCGCGGACCTGGGTGTCCTCCGGCGGCCTCGGCACGATGGGGTTCGGGCTGCCGGCGGCCATCGGGGCCCAGGTTGGGCGCCCCGACTACCTCGTCGTCGACATCGCAGGCGACGGCAGCATCCAGATGAACAGCCAGGAGCTCGCGACCGCGTCGGTCAACAAGATCCCGGTCAAGGTGGTCATCCTCAACAACGGCTACCTCGGCATGGTGCGCCAGTGGCAGGAGCTCTTCTACGGCAAGCGCTACGCGTCGAGCACGCTTCCGCAGGACTGCCCCGACTTCGTGAAGCTCGCCGAAGCGTACGGCTGCCTCGGGCTCCGGGTGACGCGCCCGGACGAGCTCGACGCCGCTCTCGTGCGTGCGTTCGAGCACGACGGGCCCGCGGTCGTGGACGTGCGCGTCGAGCGCGAAGAGAACGTGTTCCCGATGGTGGCGCCCGGCGGGTCGATCGACGAGATGCTCGGCGGCATACCAGGGGGTCCGGTCTCCGACATGCTCGACGAGGAGCTGCTCGAGGAGGTGTGGGAGTGATGCGGCACACGATCTCCGTGCTCGTGGAGAACAAGCCGGGCGTGCTCACGCGCGTGGCGGGACTGTTCGCGCGGCGCGGCTTCAACATCGAGTCGCTCGCGGTGGGCACCACCGAGGACCCGACGCTCTCGCGCATGACGATCGTCGTCAACGCCGAGGACACGCCGCTCGAGCAGGTCACCAAGCAGCTCCACAAGCTCATCAACGTGATCAAGATCCAAGACCTCGACCCGGCGGAGATGGTCGACCGCGAGCTGGTGCTGTTCAAAGTGAACGCCCCGCCTGAGCGGCGGCACGAGATCATCGAGATCGCGAACGTGTTCCGCGCCAAGGTCGTCGACGTCGGTCGCAACACGCTCACGATCGAGGCGACGGGGGCGAGCGACAAGCTGCAGGCGATGGAGGACCTGCTGCGCGCCTACGGCATCAAGGAATTGGCGCGCACGGGGCGCATTGCGCTCTCGCGCGGGGCGAGGGACCAAGGCTGAGGAGACAAGCGCCTGGGGCATCCGGGCGTTGGAGAGGAAGGGACGACGCGATGGCGACCGTGTACTACGAGAAGGACTGCGACCTGTCGATCATCAGGGGGCGGAAGGTGGCGGTGATCGGCTACGGCAGCCAGGGTCACGCGCACGCGCTCAACCTGCACGACTCCGGCGTGGACGTACGGGTCGGCCTCAGGCCGGAGTCGGCGAGCTGGAACAAGGCCAAGGAGGCGGGGCTCAAGGTCATGACCCCGCGCGAGGCCGCCCAGGAAGCCGACGTCGTCATGATGCTCACCCCTGACGAGACGCAGGCGCACATCTACTACTCGGAGATCCACGAGCACATGGACGACGGCGACGTGCTCGCCTTCGCGCACGGCTTCAACATCCACTTCGGGCAGATCGTGCCGCCGGCCGGCGTGGACGTCGTGATGATCGCGCCGAAAGGCCCCGGCCACATGGTGCGGCGCGTCTTCACGGAAGGCTCCGGCGTGCCGTGCCTGATCGCCGTGGCGCAAGACGCGAGCGGGCGCGCGAAGGACGTCGCGCTGTCGTACGCGGCCGGCATCGGCGGCGCTCGCGCGGCCGTCATCGAGACGACCTTCGCCGAGGAGACCGAGACCGACTTGTTCGGCGAGCAGTGCGTTCTGTGCGGCGGCCTGACGCACCTGATCCAGGCGGGGTTCGAGACGCTCGTGGAAGCGGGCTACCAGCCCGAGATCGCGTACTTCGAGTGCCTCCACGAGGTGAAGCTGATCGTCGACCTCATGTACGAAGGCGGCATGGCCAAGATGCGCGACTCCATCTCGAACACCGCCGAGTACGGCGACTACCGCACCGGCCCGCGCATCATCACCGACGAGACGCGGCAGACCATGGCGCAGGTGCTGTGGGAGATCCAGTCCGGCCAGTTCGCGCGCGACTGGATCTTGGAGAACCGCGCCGGGCAGCCGCACTTCAAGGCGATGCGGCGCATCCATGCGGAGCACCCGATCGAGGAGGTCGGGCGGGAGCTGCGCAGCATGTTCTCGTGGATCGGCGCAGGCAAGTAGGACGCATCCAGCAGGGGTGAGCCAGCCGCGCGAGGCGGCGTGACGACAGGGGAGAGGACGCGATGCAGAAGAAGTACCTGATGACGCCAGGCCCGACGCCGGTGCCGGCAGAAGTGTTGCTCACACAGGCAGCGCCGATGATCCACCACCGGACGCCGGACTTCTCGGCGGCGTTCATGGAGGCCATCGAAGGGCTGAAGTACGTCTTCCAGACCGAGAAGAGCGACGTGCTCGTGTTCGCGTCGTCCGGCACGGGCGCGATGGAGTCGTCGATCGCCAACTGCTTCTGCGCTGGCGACACCGTCGTCGTGTGCCGCAACGGCAAGTTCGGCGACCGCATGAAGCAGATCGCCGAGGTCTACGGCCTGAACGTCATCGACCTCAAGTACGAGTGGACCGAGGTCGTGGACCCGGCCGACGTCGCGACGGCGCTCGAGGAGAACCCGGGCGTCCGCGGCGTCATCGTCACGCAGTCCGAGACGTCCTCGGGCGTGCTCAACGACGTCAAGGCGATCGGCGCGATCGTGCGGAAGCACCCCGACACCGTGCTCATCGTCGACAGCATCACGGGCATCGGAGCGGTCGAGTGCAAGACCGACGAGTGGGGGCTCGACGTCGTGATGACGGGCTCGCAGAAGGGGCTCATGCTGCCGCCCGGCCTGGCCGCGATCACCGTCTCGGAGAAGGCGTGGCGCGCATACGAGCGCTCGACCCTGCCGAAGTTCTACTTCGACTGGAAGAAGTACAAGAAGAACCTCGAGAAGCAGACCACGCCGTTCACGCCCGCCGTCTCGCTCATCCTCGGCCTGAACGAAGCGCTGAAGATGATCCGCGACGAGGGCATCGAGAACGTGATCGCCCGCCACGCGCGGCTGGCCGAGGCGACCCGCAAGGGCTGCGAGGCGCTCGGGTTGAAGCTCTTCGCGCCGCCCGAGGGCCGCGGCAGCGCGGTCACGCCGGTGTGGGTGCCGGAAGGCGTCGACGGCAAAGCCATCGTCAAGATCATGAAGGACAAGTACGGCGTGACCATCGCCGGCGGGCAAGACGAGTACGCCGGCAAGATCTTCCGCGTCGGCCACCTCGGCTACTTCGGCGACTTCGACATCATCACGACGCTCGCGGCGCTCGAGATGACGCTCGCCGAGCTTGGTTACGAGTTCGAGCGCGGCGCCGGGATCCGGGCCGCCGAAGCCGTGTTCATGGGAGCGTGAGACGATGAAGGTTCTGGTAGCGGACGGAATCTCCGACACCGGCGTAGCCAAGATGCGCGACGCCGGGCTCGAGGTGGACGTCAAGACCGGGCTTTCCGAAGACGAGCTCGTCGAGATCATCGGCGCGTACGACGCGCTCGTGGTGCGCTCGGCCACGAAGGCCACGCGGCGCATCATCGAGGCCGCGGACAACCTGAAGATCATCGGGCGCGCCGGCGTCGGCGTCGACAACGTCGACGTGGAGGCCGCAACGGCGCGCGGCATCGTGGTGTGCAACGCGCCCACCTCGAACATCGTCTCAGCCGCTGAGCACACGATCGCGCTTCTGCTCGCACAGGCGCGCAACGTCCCGCAAGCCAACGCGTCGATGCACGCCGGCAAGTGGGAGCGCTCGAAGTTCACCGGCACCGAGGTGCTCGACAAGACGCTCGCCGTCATCGGGCTGGGACGCATCGGCACGCTCGTGGCCGAGCGGGCGCGCGGGCTGGGCATGAAGGTGCTCGGCTTCGACCCGTACGTGTCGGACGAGCGCGCGGCGCAGCTCGGCATCGAGCTCGTGCATTCGCTCGACGAGCTGCTGCCCCGCGCCGACTTCATCACCGTGCACCTGCCGAAGACCAAAGAGACCATCGGCATGTTCGGCCCCGCCGAGTTCGCGAAGATGAAAGACGGCGTGCGCGTCGTCAACACGGCGCGCGGCGGCATCTACCAGACCGAGGCGCTCGCTGAAGCGCTGAAGAGCGGCAAGGTGGCGAGCGCGGCCATCGACGTGTTCGAGGTCGAGCCGTGCACCGAATCTCCGCTCCACGGCATGGAGAACGTCATCCTGACGCCGCACCTCGGCGCGTCTACCGACGAGGCGCAGGATCGCGCCGGCGACCAGATCGCGGAGTACATCATCGCGGGGCTCTCGGGTCAGATGGTGCCGACCGCGGTGAACATCGCGCCGGTGGCGCCGGAGGTCATGGAGGCCGTCGGGCCGTATCTGCCGCTCGCCGAGAACATGGGCGCGGCCGTCGCGCAGCTCGCCCAAGGCGGCGTGGCCTCGATCGACGTGCTCACCGTCGGCCAGCTGGCGGAGGTCGACGCCCGCATCCTCAAGACCGCGGTGCTGAAGGGGCTGCTCGGGCGCATCTCCGCCGAGCCGGTGAACTTCGTCAATGCCGACTACTACGCCCAGCAGCGCGGCTTGCACGTCACTGAGACGAAGCGGCCAGAGACGCACGACTACACGAGCCTGCTCGTCGTGCGTGCCGAGACGCCGCGGGAGCCCATCGAGATCGCCGCGGCGCTCATCGGCAAGAAGAACGAGCCAAGGCTCGTGTCGCTCTTCGGCTACGACCTCGACATGGCGCCTGGGCGGTACATGGCGTTCTTCCGCTACCCGGACCGCCCCGGCATGATCGGCAAGGTCGGCACCATCTTGGGCGACCGGAAGATCAACATCGCGTCGATGCAGGTTGGCCGCACGGGCGAAGGCGGCACGGCGCTCATGGGCCTCGTGGTCGACTCGCCGATCTCGCCGGAGCTGCTCGCCGAGATCAAGGCCGCGGCAGACATGGACGACGCATGGAGCATCGAGTTGTGACGCCACGCTGGCCACACGGTCGCACGCTCTCCCGTCGACTTAGGTAGCCGGCGGGCCGCACCCGTGCGGTCTCGCCGGCTCGCAAGGGCGACGTGCTGGGAAGCGATGGAGGAGCGTGGAAGCCATGGCTGACAGGGTCTACATCTTCGACACGACGCTGCGCGACGGCGAGCAGTCGCCGGGCGCGAGCATGAACACCGAAGAGAAGCTTGAGATCGCGCGCCAGCTGGTGCGGCTGGGCGTCGACGTCATCGAGGCGGGGTTTCCCATCTCGAGCCCGGGCGACTTCGAGAGCGTGAAGCGCGTCGGCGAGGAGGTCGGGGACGCCGTCGTGGTGTGCGGGCTGTCGCGCGCGGTGCCGAAGGACATCGAGGTGGCGGCAGAAGCGCTCAAGAGCGCGAAGCGCCCGCGCATCCACACCGGCATCGGCGTGTCTGAAAGCCACCTGCGCGACAAGCTCCGTATCACGCGCGAGGAGGCGCTGGAGCGGGCAGTGGCCGCAGTGAAGCTCGCGCGGAAGTTCGTGGACGACGTCGAGTTCTACGCGGAGGACGCGGGACGTGCCGAGCCGACGTTCCTGTACCGCATGGTCGAGGCCGCCATACGCGCCGGCGCGACGGTCGTGAACATCCCGGACACGACCGGCTACGCGTACCCCGAGGTCTTCGGCGAGCTCATCCGCGGGCTGATGGAGCACGTCGACGGCATCGAGGACGTGACGGTGTCGGTGCACTGCCACAACGACCTCGGCATGGCCACCGCAAACGCGCTCGCCGGCGTGCGCGCGGGGGCTCGGCAGGTGGAGTGCACCATCAACGGCATCGGCGAGCGGGCGGGCAACACGGCGCTCGAAGAGGTCGTCATGGCGCTCAAGTCCCGCCGGGACCTCTTCGGCGTGGAGACCGGCATCAACACGCGCGAGATCATGCGCACCTCGCGCCTCGTCTCCAGCATCACCGGCATACGCGTGCAGCCGAACAAGGCGATCGTCGGCGCGAACGCCTTCGCGCACTCCTCAGGCATCCACCAGGACGGCGTGCTCAAAGAGCGGACGACGTATGAGATCATCGATCCTGCCGAGGTCGGAGCCGGCGTGTCCCGCATCGTGCTCACCGCGCGTTCCGGCCGCCATGCGCTCCGTCATCGGCTCGAGGAGCTCGGCTTCGCGCTCACCGACGACGAGTTCGAGCGCGTGTACGAGGCGTTCTTGGATGTGGCCGACAAGAAGAAGGAGGTCTACGACGAGGACCTCGAGGCCATTGTGGGCGAGAGCGAGCGCACGCTGCACGAGACGTACCACCTCCAGCAGGTGCACGTGAGCTGCGGCGAGCCGGGCATTCCGACGGCAACCGTCGAGCTCGTCGCTGCAGACGGCCGGCACCTGATCGACTCCAGCCACGGCAACGGCCCGGTGGACGCGGTCTACAACGCCATCAACCGCATCGTGCAGGTGCCGAACGACCTCACGGAGTTCTCGGTGCAGTCGGTCACGCGCGGCATCGACGCCATCGGCGAGGTCACGATCCGGATCAGGGCCGAAGACGGCCAGGTGTTCACCGGCCGCGGCGCGCACCCGGACATCATCGTCGCGTCGGCCAAGGCGTACACGAACGCCCTCAACCGCTTGCTGTCAGCGCAGAAGAAGTCAGTCGAAGAGGAGCTGTGAGGCTTCCGGATCGTGCCATCACGGCAACCGTTCGAGGACGGCGAGGAAAGTCCTCGAGTCGACCACGCGCAGGCCGCCGGCGCGCTGCGGCATGTCGAGCAGGTGTGCGTCTCCGGTGACGACGGCGTGGGCAGCGGCGGCATTCGCCAAAGCGAGCACCACGTCGTCGTCCGGGTCAGGTGAGAGCCTGGGAACCTCGACAGGGTCCGGTTCGACGATCGCGACGCGGCGGTACCACGCCACGATCGCGACGGCATCCTCGTGCGCGATCCGCTTCGCGATGCGCGGCCGCTCGAACACGGACGCGAGCTCGTCGAGGAGCGTGGGACACGTGATCGCGTCGAAGCGGCCCTCGGCCAAGGCTCGCAAGAGCTGCGCGGGCGCTCCGTCACGCGAGAGCGCTGCAGCGACGATGACGTTCGTGTCCAGTATCGCGCGGATCACCGGCGTGCGCGGCGCGCGGCGCGCGTCTCTTCGACGGCGAGGTCGAGCGCTTCGGCCGGATCCATGGTCGCCGTCTCCCAGACTCTCTCGAGCGCGTTCAAGCCGAGGTAGTCGCGCAGCGCCTCCTCGACGACTTCGTAGTCGCGCTTGCCTGTGCGCGCGGCATACACCCGTGCCGCTCGCATGACCTCTTCGTCCACGTAGATGGTGGTGCGGGTCTTGCTCATGGTTGCATCATAGCAGAATGGTGCAAAAACGCAACCCCGCCCAGCAGAGCCTCGGGGATTTCGCGTACAATACGCAGACCGCGACATGCGAGCGCGAAACGCGTCTGGAGAAAGGATTTCCGATGCCGCGTCCGATGACCATCACCGAGAAGATCCTGGCCGCTCATGCGGGGCTCGACGAGGTCGTCCCGGGGCAGCTGGTGAACTGCCGGCTCGACCTGGTGCTCGCCAATGACGTCACGGCTCCCATCGCCATCAAGGAGTTCCGCAAGGTTGGCGTCGAGCGCGTGTGGGACCCCGAGCGGATCGCGCTCGTGCCCGATCACTACACCCCGAACAAGGACATCAAGAGCGCCGAGCAGGCGAAGATGGTGCGCGAGTTCGCCCGCGAGCAGGACATCACGCACTACTACGAGATCGGGTGCATGGGCGTCGAGCACGCGCTCTTGCCCGAGCAGGGCGTCGTGGTGCCGGGCGACGTCGTGATCGGTGCGGACAGCCACACCTGCACGTACGGCGCGCTCGGTGCCTTCGCGACCGGCGTGGGTTCGACGGACGCCGCTGTCGGCATGGCCACCGGCGAGGCGTGGTTCAAGGTGCCGGCGTCGCTCAAGTTCGTCATCGAGGGCGAGCTCGGGTCCTGGGTGAGCGCGAAGGACGTCATCTTGCACATCATCGGCATGATCGGCGTGGACGGCGCGCTCTACCAGGCCATGGAGTTCACCGGCAGCGCGATCTCCGCGCTCGACATGGACGGCCGCATGACCATCTGCAACATGGCGATCGAGGCCGGCGGCAAGAGCGGCATCATCGCGGTCGACGACGTGACGCGTGAGTACGTCCGCGGCCGCGCGGAGCGCGAGTGGGCGGAGTTCGAAAGCGACCCGGATGCCGAGTACGCCCGAGTCTTCGAGATCGATGCGGCGTCCATCGAGCCGACGGTCGCGTTCCCGCATCTGCCGAGCAACACGCGGCCGGTGCGTGAGGCGCGCGACGTGCGGGTCGACCAGGTCGTCATCGGCTCGTGCACGAACGGCCGGCTCGCGGACCTGCGGGTCGCGGCCGAGATCCTGCGCGGACGGCGCGTGCACCGCGACGTGCGGCTTATCGTCATCCCGGCCACCCAGCAGATATACCGTGACGCGATGCACGAGGGGCTCATCGACGTGTTCCTCGACGCAGGGGCGGCCGTCTCGACGCCGACCTGCGGCCCGTGCCTCGGCGGGCACATGGGCATCCTCGCGGCGGGCGAGCGGGCGCTCGCGACCACGAACCGCAACTTCGTCGGCCGCATGGGCGACCCCACGAGCGAGGTCTACCTCGCGAGCCCGGCGGTTGCGGCCGCCACGGCGGTCGCGGGCCACATCGCACTGCCGGAGGACCTGGCGTAGCGGGAGGCGGGAGGTCGCGGTGGGGGAGCGGCGTCACGGACCCGGAGCCAGACCGCCAGGCAAGCCGAGGTCGGAGGCAGGACCGGGCTGGACGAGCGTCGTCCTGGTCGCGTGCGCGCTCAGCCCGCTCGTGCTGCAGCTGGTGGGGACCGATGCCGCAACGGCGGTGGACGCCGCGGCCGTCGGCGCGGGCGTCGCGGGCATCGCCGCCGCGTACGTGGTGGTGCGTGAGGGAGTTCCGATCGAGCGGCCGGTCCGGACGGTCGCGCTCCTCGGCGTTGCCTTCGTCGTGTGGTCGCTGGTCTGCGCTGCGTTCTCGGGACGAGGGTGGTCGGCTTTCGTCGGAGAGCCGACGAACATGCTCGGGGCGCTCACGTTGGCGGCGCTTGCCGCGGTCGGCCTCGCAGCCGCGGCCCTCGGCGAGCGGCTCGTCCAAGCGCTTGGCCGCGCCGCCGTGGCGGTGGTCGCGCTGCAGGTGCTTTTCGCGGCTCCGCAGTTCGTTGCGTCGGGAACCGCTCGCGGGCTGCTCCCGAACTCCACCTACCTCGGCGAGCTCGTCGTGCTGCTGCTGCCGCTGCTGCTGGTCGAGCGAGACGGTGTGTGGAACGCGGCTGGGCGGGTCCTTGCTCCCGCGGCTGCGGCGGTCCTCGCGGCAGCGGGCAGCCGCGTGGCGGCGGCGGCCGCGGTGGTCTGGCTGGTCGTCGTATGGGCTCCCGCCGTAGCGCGGAAGCCGCAGGCCGCATGGCTGGTGAGGATCGGCGTGGTGGCTGTGGCCGTGGTGGGCGCGGCGGTGTTCTCCCGAGATGAGATCGCCTCGAGCATAACCGCGGCCGCGCTCGGCGAGCGTCCGCAGATGTGGCAGGCGAGCGCGTGGGCAGTGGCGGCACGGCCTCTTCTCGGATACGGGCCAGACGGCTTCGTCCCCGGGGCGGCTTCCGTGCTGGATCTCGAACGCCTGCAGCGGGGCGCGCACCTCGCGCTCGGCCCGGGAAGCGCCGACCCCCACAGCGCGCTCGCGTGGGTCGCGGTCTCGTGCGGTCTGGTCGGCGCTGTGCTGTTCGCCGTGCTGGCCGCCGCGGTCGCGCGCGCGTGGCGGATCCCCGGGCGGCCGCCCGTGGCGGTGGCTGGCGCGTGGGGCGCCGCGATGGCCTTCGCGGTGTTCCTCACAGCTCCGGCGGCGCTGCAGGTGCTGCCTGCGTTCGCGCTGGTGCTGGGCGCTTCGCTCGTGCCCGGGGGCGCGCCCGCCCGCTCCCTGCAGCAGCCGCCCAGCCGGCCGGCATGGCTCCGGCCGGTGGCGTACGCGACGGCGCTCGCGTCGCTTGCGCTTGCGCTGAACGCGGGCACGCGGCTGCCGTTCGAAGTCGCAAGCGCCGACCGGTCGCCGTCGCTGGCGCCGGCAGCGCTTGCGGCAGCCCGAGCGTGGCGGGTGGATGCCCACCTGTGGTACCTCGCCTCGCTCCACAGCGGGTGGGCGGTCTGCGCCCAGGCTCCAGGAATCGAGCCGATGGCCGACCTCGCGGCCGCGCGCCGGGCGGCGTCGCTGGACCGGCGCGACCCCTGGTATGCGTTCGAGGCCGCCCGCACGCTGGCTTTCTACGGCGTGTCTGAGGCCGAGGTCGAGGCGGCGTTCGCGGAGGCGTTCCGTCGGTGGCCGGCGTTTCCGATCGCAAGGGCCGAACGGGCGTCGTGGTTGGCGCGGAGGGGCCGGACGGAGGAAGCGAAGCGGGAGATCTCGCTCGTCCGCCCCGTAGTCGCCAGCGACCCGCAGCTCGCCGAGGCGGTGCGCGCGGCGGAGGCCGCGCTCGCCCGCTGACCGCCGTCTGCGCGGCACGGGCTTTGCTACAATACCGCACGCTGTCTCGTGGAAGGGTTCACATGTCGAGAGTCGTCTCGAGGGATCTTGCCCGCCTGCAACGCGGGAATCGCATGCTCGTCATCGCCTTGCTGGGCACAGTCGTCGTGATGCTCGCCGCCATCCTGTGGGCTGTCGCCACGGTCCTTCCGCAACGAGACACGCCCAGGACCTTCGTGGAGCGTCAGCTCGCCATGCTCGAGCGTGTCGTCAAGGAGAAGCCCAAGTCTGAAGAGGCATGGGCGGACTACATACTCGCCCTCGTCGCTGCGAAGCAGTACTCGAAGGCCCAAGCGGTGATCGCGCAGGCGGAGAAGGCCGTCGGCAAGGACGTCGTCGACATCCTCTACGTCCGGGCCAGGCTCGCGCACGCACGCGGCGATCGCGGCGAGGCCGAGCAGCTCGTCAAGAAGGCGATCGACTCAGGGCTTGCGTTCCGTCAGAAGGAGCTTGCGCGTCTGGCCGAGCAGGCGACGTTTCCTGATCCACACGTGATCAAAGGCAAGGTCCTCGCGTCGGCGTACTACTTCCAGGCGCAGCTGCTGGCGGAGAAGAAGCAGTGGCAGGAGGCCGCCGAAGCGCTCACCAAGTCGCTGGCAGAAGAGCCCGCGTCGGCAGACGCGCTCGTGTTCCGGGGCAACGTCTACCTGGAGCTTTCCGAGACGGCCTCCGCGACGGCCGACTTCCGGCAGGCATTGAAGTACATCCCCGGCTTCCAGCCGGCTCTTGACGGACTCAAGAAGGCGGGTGCAGCCAAGTGAGCGATGATCGCGACATCGTGGCCGCCTCCGGTTCGCCGGAGCGCGACGAGCGAGAAGACGAGCGTGCGTACGAGCGGGCGCGCCGGACGCGCCTGATCCTCGCTGGCGGGCTCGTGGTGCTGTTCTTCCTCCTGATCGCCGTCCTGGCGTTCGTGGTACGCATCGCGACTCCCGTGGGCCGTCCTTCCACTGAGGAGATTCCGGAAGGGCTTACCTGGGTCCGCTCGATCTACGGGTGGGGGCCTGGAGAAGACCAGCAGTTCGGCGGCCCCACCGACGTGGGTGTCGGTCCTGACGGGACGATCTGGGTGGCCGATTCGCAGCGCTTCCAGATCGTCGGGTTCACGCCGGCCGGGACGTTGAAGCAGATCCTGACTCTGGGCCCCGGAGCGATGTTCCCGCAGTCGTTCGACGTGGCGGAGAACGGCGAGATCTACGTGTGCGATTTCGCGCACGATCGCATCGTGGTGCTGACCCCCGACAACCGGCTCGTCCGCGAGTGGAAGGTGCAGTTGCCGATGGAAGTCGCCGTCCGCGGCGACCGTGTGGCAGTGGGGTCGCGCTTCGGCGTGGCCGTGTACGACCGCCAGGGCAACGTGATCTCGTACTGGGGCTCCGGAGGCTCGAAGGAAGACCAGTTCGACGTGGTGCGGGGCGCAGCCATCGGACCCGACGGCACGTTGTACTTCTCTGACACGCAGAACCATCGTCTGAAGGCCTACGACGAGCGCGGGACGTTGAAGTGGGTGTACCCGAGTCCTGCGGAGGCCGCCCGCTTCGCCAAGGCGAGCGTCGAGGAGACGGCGACGAAGAAGCCCTTCCAGATACCCACCGGCATGACCTTCGACGCTGCCGGGCGGTTGCTCGTGACCGACCCCTTCGAGTTCGCGATCATGAGCATCGACACGCGCAACGGGCACGTGCTTCAGCGCTGGGGCGAGTTCGGCGAGAAGGACGGGTATTTCGCGTACCCCACCTCGATCGACTACGATCCCGTGCGCGACTGGTACGTCGTCGCAGACACGGCGAACCGGCGCGTGCAAATCGTGCGGATCGAAGGCAGCGGCGGCGGGCCGGGCGCCGCATTGCGGCGCGCGTGGACGGGTCCTGCGTGGGCGTGCTACGGGCCGCTCGTTTTGCTGCTGCTTGCTGTGATCATCGCCGTGTCTGGTCGGCGACGTCGCGGAGAAGCCGCAGACGAATGGGCAAGCAAGGGCGACGAACGGGAATCCGCAGACCTTTCGTCGCCCACTCAGGCATGAAGGCTTGTGCAATACTGAACTTGAGCCGATAATGGTCGCGAGCATGGATGCTTCGCTTCGATAAGGAGCGTGCAGGATTCTTAAGCGAAAGGAGGTGCTTACTGTCTATGCGAAACAACGACATGGAGAGGGGAACGCACATGATCCGTAAGTCAACCATCATCGTCGCGGCTGTGGCTGTGATGGTGCTCGCGTTCGCTGCGTCCGCGTACGCTATCGGCCCGGTGTACATTACATGGAACGCCGGTGGCAACAACTCGGGCACGGGCGGGCCGCACCAGAACTACCAGCTCACGACGGAGAAGTGCGCCGTGTGCCACTCGGTGCACGCGGCTGCACCTTCGAACGCTGCGGCCGGGCAGTTCGGCCCGGATTCGACAGGCGCTGCAGAGACGCAGCTCTTGCTGCGCTCGTCGGTGGCTGACGCCTGCACCTACTGCCACATCACCTCGAACGTTGCGGGTCTGCAGATCTACAACGCTGTGGCATCGAACTACCAGACCGATGACCAGTACGGCCACAATGGCAGCACGTCGGCTGAGTGCGCCGACTGCCACGCGGTGCATGGCGCCGACACGTTCAAGGGCTACATCGCCGGCAAGATCCTGAAGGCCAACAGCAACCTGGTGAGCAACGTGAGCGGCGGCGTGCAGACGGAAGCCGCTGCCACGCTGAACACGCTGGTCTCTACCGGAACGGTCTTCACGGCGCCTGCCGCTGCAGACGGCGACCTGCAGGTCACCGCGTTCTGCACCCGGTGCCACAAGACGTTCTCGGACGCCTCCGAGACGACCATCACGGCTTCGGGCTACTTCTCGAACTGGAACGGCACGACGACGTTCGGTGCCCGCGACTATAAGAACCACCCGTTGAAGGCCGCGGAAGCCACATTCGCGGCATCGGGCGCCAACTACACCGGCCGTGTTGCGTGGGCCGATGCGCAGACCTGCCGTTCGTGCCACGCGGCTGGCGACACCCGCGTGTCGACCTCGTACGGCGGTTCGGGCGGCGTTGTCGCGTGGTCGTTCCCGCACTGGACGAACGGCAACGCGTCGTTCCTGGTGTCCGGCTGGGGCGTCAACGACGCGAACATCGGCATCCTGGACGACCACCAGGCGAGCACCGGCAAGCCTGCTGGCTCGCACAGCGTGGCTGACGGGGCGGAGGACGGCGTGTGCTTGCGCTGCCACACCAACGGCTCGACGGGCGCGCCGAACGACGCGACCGCTGGCGTGAACGTCACGTTCTAGGCACAGAGAGCACGGTCCTTCGCGCTCAGTGTGCTGAAGGGACCACGAGGGCGAGGCCTGGTCCTCCGGGCCTCGCCCCCTTTCCTGTATCGTGCGCGACACGCGGAGCATGATCATCGGCATGACGACTCCGGAACACGGCCCAGACCCCCTCGCTGCGCGTCCGCGGTGTCCGAATCGCGGGGCGCTGGCGGTCGTCGCGATCGCCGCCGTGACCGTCGTGCTCGTGCTCGGGGGCGGGTCGACGCGTGCAGCCTGCGCCGTGTGCCATCGTGGACTTGGGGGTGCCGCGGGCGCGGCTCCCGGCCACGCGCGCCTCTCGTGCTACGCGTGCCACCTCGGACGCGGGGCTGCCGACTGGCCGTCGTTCAAGGCGCGCGAGCTCTTCGTGATGTATCCGAAGGCCGTCGCGGGCGCCGGCCTGACGTACGGGCCTGCTCCGGTCGAGCGAGCGGCGTGCCTGCGCTGCCACCGGCGCGTGGCCGATTCTGTCGTCGAAGCGAACGGGATCCGCGTCGACCACCGCGCGTGTGCCGCCGACCGGCCGTGCGGCGATTGCCACGGCGCGTCCGCTCACGGCTCCGCGCTGCGGTGGAGCAAGCAGCCGGTGATGGAGGAGTGCGTGGCCTGTCACCGGGCAGCCGGCTCGCCCACGGAGTGCGACTCGTGCCACGTCGAGCACACCGAGCGGGAACGTCTCGCGAAAGGCCCCTGGCAGATCACGCACGGTGCGAACTGGTCCAAGACGCACGGCATGGGCACCTTGCAGTGGTGCGCGACGTGCCATCCGTCCGGCTATTGCGTGCGGTGCCACGGCGTCGGGCTCCCGCACCCGGCCGACTTCGGGCGCACGCACGGCGCGCTCGCGAAGGCCCCGAAGGCGGCGTGCCGTTCGTGCCACGACGAGGCGCTGTGCGACGGCTGCCACGGCGTGCCCATGCCGCACCCCGAGGGCTTCCTCGTCCGCCATTCGAGCGAGGCGTCGTCGTCCGCTGACCCCAAGTGCCTCTCGTGCCACATCCAGAAGGACTGCCAAGCGTGCCACGAGATGCACGTCCACCCGGGCTCGACCGAAGGCACGGCCCGGCTGCCGCGTCCCGAGGACGTAGGGCTGGAGGGCACGCCGTGAGCGCTCTTTGGCGTGACATCCAACGGCTGGCCGGGCTTATCGGCGAGGTCATCGCGGCCCCGACTGCGAATCTGAGCGCCGCCTTGCTGCTGCTCGCAGCCCTCGCGCTGCTGCTGCTGATCGTCGTGACCGTGATCGCGCTGCTCGTCCTGCCGTCCCCGAAGCCGCCGCGGAAACGTGCGCGAGCAGCAGGCGTGGAGCTGCAGAGGGACGGGAAGACGGTAGCGAGGCGTCGCGCACGGGCGCCGCTGATAGCGGTGCTCGTGACGGTTGCGCTTGCGCTCGGGTACGCGGGGACGGGCACCGACCAGTTCTGCGTCTCGTGCCATGCGGACCTTGCGATGGCGAGCGCGGCCGGCTCGTCTGGATCTACCGAGACGCCAGGTCCGGCGAACCTCCACGGCGAGGTCCGGTGCGTCCGTTGCCATGAGGAAACGCTGCCGATCGGGTTGGTGTCCAACGTCGCCGCACGGATCCGGTTCGGTGTCAGGTACGCCATGGGAGCGGATCCGAACGACGGCGTTGCGTCTGTGCCCACGCGCCGGTGCGTCGGCTGCCACCGGACGATCCTGGACAGGACGACCGAGTCCAGCGAGACCGGTGTAGCGATGTCGCACGCTGAGCCGGTGCGTTCTGGCGTGCCGTGCCTCGAGTGCCATAAGAACGCCGGGCACAGGAGCGGATCGCAGGGCGTGTCGATGAATACCTGCTTGCGATGCCACGACGGATCGCAGGCGTCTGCGGAATGCTCCGCGTGCCACACGAAGGACACCGCGTTCGCGGTCCGCACCCGGCGTACTTTCTCGTTCGTCCACCTGCCGCCCGTCACGGACTGCGGCGGCTGCCACGACCAGCGCTCCTGCGACGCGTGCCACGGGCTCCGGATGCCGCATCCGAAGGATTTCCTCGATGGCGAGCACGCTCGGCAAGCGGGTTTCGAGAAGAAGGAGCTGTGCTGGCGCTGCCATACCTATCTCGAATGTGGGAAGTGCCACGCCGTCAAACCGCCGGGACAAGGCGCGTGGGGCCATGGCACCGGCGATTGGTGGCGCAAGGAGCACGGCCGCTCGACGCCTAAAGGCGCGCAGACCGGATGCGGCTGCCATGGCCGCAGCCCGTACGCGCGTGCCGGCAACTACTGCAAGGCGTGCCATTAAGGCAGGCGGCGTTCTCGCGAATCGCCTCGTGCGTGGTACAATCCCGCCACTTCGGAGGCGAGGAGGCGCGCGATGAAGTTCGAAGGCACCGCACACCGCTACGGCCGCGACATCGACACGGACGTGATCATCCCGGCCCGGTATCTCAACACGAGCGATCCGGACGAGCTGGCGGCCCACTGCCTCGAGGACCTGGATCCGGCGTTCGTGCAGAAGGTCCAGCCCGGCGACATCCTCGTCGCTGAGGAGAACTTCGGGTGCGGCTCCTCGCGCGAGCACGCGCCGATCGCCATCAAGCACGCGGGGGTCGCTGCCGTCGTCGCCAAGAGCTTCGCGCGCATCTTCTACCGCAACGCCATCAACACCGGGCTTCCGATCTTCGAAGCGCCGGAAGCCGTCGACGGCATCCGTGCCGGCGACCGCGTGGCGATCGACGCGGATGAAGGCGTCATCACGAACCTCACGACGGGCGAGTCGTGGCAGGCGCAGCCGTTCCCGCCGTTCATCCGCGAGATCATCGAGCGCGGCGGGCTCGTCGCGTACGCGCGGGAGAAGGTGGCGGGCCGGTGAGCGCGCCGCAGGCCGCCTGCCGCATCTGCCTGCTGCCGGGCGACGGCATCGGCCCGGAGATCACCGCTGAGGCCGTCAAGGTGCTCGAGGCCATCGGGAGCCGCTTCGGCGTGCGCTTCGAGTTCACAGAGGCGCTGCTCGGCGGAGCGGCCATCGACGCCACCGGCACCGCGCTGCCCGACGAGACGCTCGCAGCTGCGAAAGCTGCAGACGCCGTGCTGCTCGCCGCCATCGGCGGGCCCAAGTGGGACACCACGGACCCCGACAAGCCACGGCCGGAGCAGGGGCTGCTCGGCATCCGCAAGGCGTTGGGGCTGTACGCGAACCTCAGGCCCGTGCGCATCTTCGAGCCGCTCAAGGGCGCGAGCACGCTCAAGCCCGAGGCGCTCGAAGGCGTCGACATGCTCATCGTCCGCGAGTTGACCGGCGGGCTGTACTTCGGCCCGCGGGCGCGCGAGCGTGACGTCGAGGGCGCGGCTGCAGGCGGCGCGCGCGGGATGCGCGCCTACGACACCTGCGTGTACTCGGAGCTCGAGATCGAGCGCATCGCTCGGGTGGCGTTCGAGGCCGCGCGCACGCGGCGCGGGCGCGTGCACTCGGTCGACAAAGCCAACGTCCTCGAGTCGAGCCGCCTGTGGCGCGAGGTCGTCCACCGCGTGCACGCGGCGGAGTACCCGGACGTCGAGCTCCTCGACCAGCTGGTCGACAACACTGCGATGCAGCTCATCCGCTACCCGGCGCAGTTCGACGTGGTGCTCACCGAGAACATGTTCGGCGACATCCTCTCGGACGAGGCGTCGATGCTCACCGGCTCGCTCGGGATGCTCGCGAGCGCGTCGCTGGGCGACGGCACCGCGCTCTATGAGCCGAGCCACGGCAGCGCGCCCGACATCGCCGGCCAAGGGGTGGCGAACCCGCTCGCCATGCTGCTCTCGGTCGAGCTGATGCTCCGTCACTCGTTCGGCATGCACGAGGCGGCAGACGCGCTCGCTGCGGCCATCGACGGCGTGCTCGCGGACGGCTGGCGCACCCGCGACATCGCGGACGAGACCACGCTTCCGCAGCGCACGGTCGGCACTGCCGCGATGGGCGACCTGGTAGCTGAGCGGATCTGAGGCGCAAGACCGGCCGGTCTCACGGCGCTCTCAAGTGTTCGCGCACGGCCTGATACGCGCTACTATTACCATTCACACTGCTGTATGCCAGCGAGTCGGAAGGGGAGCGCGATGGCCAGCCTGCCGAGAGTCGATTACATCTGGATGGACGGCGAGCTCGTCGAGTGGGAGAAGGCGACCGTCCACGTCCTTACGCACGCGCTGCACTACGGCTCCGGCGTCTTCGAGGGCATCCGCTGCTACGCCACCGCCGACGGTCCTGCGATCTTCCGGCTGCGCGACCACATGGAGCGGTTCGACCGCTCTGCGAAGATGTTGATGATGGATCTCGGCATGAGCGTCGACGAGATCTGCGAGGCCGTCAAAGAGACAGTGCGGGCGAACAAGCTCCCTGAGTGCTATATCCGTCCGATCGCCTTCCGCGGCTACGGCGTGATGGGTCTCGACCCGATCCCTGCTCCGGTGCAGATCGCCATCGCGGCCTGGCCGTGGGAGACCTACATGGGCGAGGAAGCGCTCACGCGCGGCGTCGACGTCGGCATCTCGTCGTGGCGTCAGCGCGGCATCAACTCGCTGCCGCCGGCGATCAAGGCCACCGGCAACTACCTCAACTCCTCGCTCGCGCGCGTCGAGGCGAACCGCCACGGCTACAACGAGGCCATCCTCCTGAACGAGGAGGGCAAAGTCTGCGAGGGCACCGGCGAGAACATCTTCGTCGTGCGCGACGGCGTGATCTCCACGCCGCCGGTCTCCGACGGCATCCTCGAGGGCATCACGCGCGACTCGATCATGGTGATCGCTGATGACCTTGGCTACCCGGTCATCGAGGAGTCGCTCGTCCGCACCGACCTGTACGCCGCCGACGAGGTCTTCATGACCGGGACGGCGGCCGAGGTCGTGCCGGTGCGCTCGGTCGACGGACGCGTGATCGGCGACGCCGGCCCGATCACGCTCGAGCTGCAGAAGACGTTCTTCCGCGTGGTGCGGGGCGAGGAGCCCGACTACGAGGAGTGGCTGGAGCGGGTGTAGTGGTCGTCCTCTACGACACGACGCTTCGTGACGGGACGCAGCGGGAGGGCATGTCCCTCTCGGTGGAGGACAAGCTGCGCGTCGCGCAGCGCCTCGACGACCTCGGCATCCGCTACATCGAAGGCGGCTTCCCGGGCTCCAACCCCAAAGACATGGAGTTCTTCGAGCGCGCACGGCATCTCGCGCTCGCGAACGCGACGATCGTGGCGTTCGGGGCGACATGCCGCAAGGACCTCGCGCCAGAACGGGACGCCGGCCTGCAGGCGCTGCTCGACACTGGGTGCGAGGCGCTCTGCATCTTCGGCAAGGCGTGGGACCTCCACGTGACCGAGACGCTCAACGCCTCGCTGGAGGAGAACCTGCGCATGGTGCGCGAGAGCGTCGCGTACCTCAAGTCGCACGGCAAGACGGTGTTCTTCGACGCGGAGCACTTCTTCGACGGGTACCTGCACAATGCCGGCTACGCGATCGAGGTCTGCCGCGCGGCGGCCGAGGCCGGGGCCGACGCAGTGGTGCTGTGCGACACGAACGGCGGCACGCTGCCGCAGGCGGTGCACCGCATCGTGCTCACGATGGCGAACGAGATCGACGTGCCGCTTGGCATCCACGCGCACAACGACGGCGGCTGTGCGGTGGCCAACTCGCTGCTTGCGGTCGATGCGGGCTGCACCCACGTGCAGGGCACGATGAACGGCTACGGCGAGCGCGCCGGCAACGCCGACCTCACGGCCATCATCCCCGCGCTCAAGCTCAAGATGGGGCTCGAGTGCGTGACCGACGACGAATTGCGCCTGCTCACGGAGGTCTCGCACTTCGTCGCGGAGACCGCCAACATCTCGCCCAACCCACACCAGCCCTACGTCGGCGCGAGCGCATTCGCGCACAAAGGCGGCGTGCACGCGAGCGCTGCGGCGCGTCTGCCGGGGGCGTACGAGCACGTCGACCCGGCGCTCGTCGGCAACATGGCCCGCGTCGTGGTGAGCGAGCTTGCGGGCCGGGCGTCGCTCGTGCTCAAGGCGCACGAGATGGGCATCACGCTGTCGGTCGACGACCCCGAGACGAGCCGCATGCTCGACGAGATCAAGCGCCTCGAGCACCAGGGCTACACCTTCGAGGCCGCGGATGCGTCGCTCGAGATCATGCTGCGCAAGTCGTTCGGCACCTACGAGCCGTTCTTCCGGCTCGAGTCGTTCCGCGTGATCATGGAGAAGCGGGAGGACGGCAAGGTGATGACCGAGGCCACCATCAAGGTGCACGTGTCCGGCCACCGGTTCATCGCGACGGCAGAAGGAAACGGCCCCGTGAACGCGCTCGACAAGGCGCTGAGGATCGCGATCGGCCGGTTCTATCCGGCGCTGGACGCCATCGAGCTCACGGACTTCAAGGTGCGCGTGCTCGACGAGAAGAAGGGAACGGCTGCCGTCACCCGCGTGCTCATCGAGTCGAGCGACGGCGAGAAGAGCTGGGGGACGGTCGGCGTCTCGGAGAACATCATCGAGGCGTCGTGGGAGGCGCTCGTCGATTCGGTCGAGTACGGCCTGATGCACCCGAGGCAGGAAACCGGGCAGCCTGAGCGAATGTGAAAGCGTGGGGGCTGCGCGTTGACCTGCGAACGGGGTGGGCGATGAGGGTCGTTCGCGTGTTCCACGACGAGGACGTCCGGTACGGTCTGGCGGACGAGGGGAGCGTCACGCTCATATCGGACGAGCCGTTCGCTGCGTGGGAGCCTGAAGGGGTCGTGCCGTTGCCGCAGGCGCAGCTCCTGCCGCCCGTCATCCCGACGAAGATCGTCTGCGTCGGCGTCAACTACCGCGAGCACGCTCTCGAGATGGGTCACGCGCTGCCCGACGAGCCGATCATCTTCTTGAAGCCGCCCACCGCCGTGACCGGCCCGCACGGCAAGATCCGCGTGCCCGAAGGGCTCGACGCGGTGGACTACGAGGCCGAGCTCGCGGCCGTGATCGGCCGCCGCACGCACCGAGTGTCGCCCGTCGAGGCGCAGCGCAGCATCCTCGGCTACACGTGCGCGAACGACGTCACCGCGCGTCCCTTGCAGCGGAAGGACGGCCAGTGGACGCGCGCGAAGGGCTTCGACACGTTCTGCCCGCTCGGCCCGTGGATCGAGACCGACGTCGACCCGCGAGACCTGATCGTGGAGTCGTACGTGAACGGCGAGCTCAAGCAGCAGGGCCGCACGAGCGACATGCTCTTCGACGTGTTCACGCTCGTCAGCTTCGTCAGCCATGTGATGACGCTGCTGCCAGGCGACGTGGTCCTCACGGGAACGCCTGCCGGCGTCGGCCCGATGCGTCCGGGCGACGTCGTCGAAGTGCGCATCGCAGGCATCGGGAGCCTGGTCAACCACGTGGTCTGAGCCCGCGCCGCTCGCAGCGGCCTGTCCTGGTATGCTTGTGGCAGTCCGCGCTCACCGGAAGGTGGTCCCCCTCGTGCGAAGCCGTCGCGTGCTTGCCGCCGTTGCAGCCGCCGTGCTTGCGTTCCCGACCACGGCGGCTGCCGTTTCGCGTGACTTCTTCGAGTTCTCGGCGAGCGGGCAGGCGGTGTACGAAGACTTCGTCATACGGCCCCAGATGCTGGTCGACGCAACAAGCGGAAGGATCGTCGTCGCCTACCAGGGAAGGTCGTTCGACCCGTATGCCGCCGTCTACGACCCGGCCTCGGGGGCGTGGCAAGGTCCGTGGCGCATCGCCGACAACCCGCTCGTAGGCGACGAGCACGGGGGTCCGGCGATGGTCGAAGACGCGCAAGGCTTCTACCACGTGTTCTTCGGGTCCCACAACTCCGCGATCCTCCACGCGAGAAGCATGCGGCCTCACGACGCCAGCCGCTGGAGCGTCCTCGGCCCCGTCGTGCTCGGAAGCGCCGAGCCGTCGGAGACGCCCGTCGAAGCGCGAGGCACCTACTCGCAAGCCTCGGTCGACTCCAGCGGCACGGTGCGGCTGCTGTTCCGCGCCAACGGCGGGCTGTTCAGCGACTGGGTGCTCGCCGAGAGCAGGGACGGGTGTGCGACGTGGTCGGCGCCCGAGCAGGTCTTGGACGGGGTGGCCAACGCATACGGGTGGTATGCGTCTTCGTGGACGGAGCCCGACGGCGACCTGCACGTGGCGGCGACGTTGCTGGACTACGACGCGTGGCGCGCGCAGCCGTTCGCACGGCAGAACCTCTACTACCTGTGGAAGGATGCGAGCACGGGGTCGTGGACGAACGCGTCGGGCGACGCGATCGCCTCTCCGCGGAACCTCGCAACGCTCGAGTCTCAGTGCGTCGCCTACCGGTCTGACGGGCGTTACGTCAACCAGCCGGTGATCCGCACGGATGCGGGCGGGTCGCCAGCGATCGTGTTCGTGTCCGCAGATGCGCGCGACCTTGCGTCCTGCCGGTGGGAGTCGGTGCGGTGGCTCCCAGACGAGGAGGCCTTCAGCGATCCCGTCCCGATCACGCCGACCGACAACCTGTTCGACGCCGGCACGCTGCGTGCGCTCCCGGACGGGGCGCTCGAAGCGTATCTGACTGTCGGTGGCGAACGAGACGAGATGACGCCCGCGTGGGACGAGGCGTTCGCGGCGCGCGGGGGCGACGTCGTCCGGTACGAGTCTCGCGACGGCGGCCTCTCATGGGCTGCTCAGGAGGTCGTGCGGGCAGCCGCAGGTCCGTGGGAGCGCTACAACAACCCGCAGTGCGTCCAGCTTGCCGACGGGCGTGCTGCGGTGCTGTTCTGCGAAGGCAACAACGACTACACGGCAAGCGTCTCGAAGGTCTTCTTGTGGCTGGACGGCGCCGCGGCTCAGCGGGACATGACGCCGCGCGGATCGCGCGTGGCCGGCTCGGACCGTTATGAGACAGCAGTCGCTCTCTCGCGTACTGCGTTCCCGTCCCATGCGACCACGGTCGTCGTGGCGACCGGGGAGGGCTTCGCCGACGCCTTGTGCGCCGCGCCGCTCGCGGTGTCGCTCAGAGCGCCGCTCCTGCTCGTGCGCAGGAACCGGCTGGACGCCGCGGTGGCCGACGAGATCCGAAGGCTGGGGGCGCGCGAGGCAGTCGTAGTGGGCGGGGAAGGTGCGGTCTCAGAGGCCGTCGTACGGGCGGTTGGTGCGGCGTTGACGAGGCAGCGACGGGTGGTGCGGGTGGCAGGCGCTGACCGGTACGGCACGTCGGTCGCCGTCGCGCGGCTTCTGGCCCTGGTTCGTGGGACGCCGCGCGGCATGCTCCTCGCCACGGGCGAGAACTTCCCGGACGCTCTTGCGGGCGGCGTGTTGTCGGCTCGCAAGAACATGCCCGTGTTGCTCACGCGTCCGGGCGAGATCCCGGCCGAGGTCGAAGCCTTCATCGCAGAGGCGGCGCCAGCGGAGATCGCGGCTCTCGGCGACGCAACGGTGGTGAGCGACGAGGTCGTATCACGTGCGGCAGCCGCAGCGCCTGCCGCTTCGATCCTGCGGCTCGGCGGGCCCACCCGCTACGACACGGCCGCGGCAGTCGTCCGCGAGTCGCTGGCGCGCGGAGTCTCGCTCGAGCGGTTCGTCGTGTGCACCGGCGAGGCATTTCCCGACGCGCTTGCGGCGACGGTGCTGGCCGCGCGCCGGAACAGCGCCGTCCTGTTCGTGCGCCGGTTCGAGGTGCCCGCTCCGACGAGAGCCGTCATCGAGGACGAGCGGCAGGAGGTGATCGGGTGGGACGTCGTCGGCGGCACCGGGGCCGTGAGCACCGGCGTCTCAGGGACCCTCTCGAAGCTCGTGCTCGCGCAGTGACGGGGCGCCGCCCGTCCGTCAGAAGCTGCCCTCCGCTCGCCGCCGGGCCCCTCATCGTGTCGGTGGCGGGTGGTAGCATACACCCGTCATCTTGTGGTCTCGTCTGCCTTCGAGGAGCTTGCGATGTCTTCCGAATCGATCCGCACCCCCGAGGTCGAGTCGCTGCTCGAGGCGTTCGCCGGGCTGGATGATCCTGACGGCGTGTTCGCGTTCCTGCTCGACGTGTGCACGATCCGGGAGATCCAAGACATGGCCCAGCGCCTCGCGGTGGCGCGGATGCTGGCAGGCGGCATCCACTACCCTGAGATCCAGCGCGCCACCGGCGCCTCGCCCACCACGATCAGCCGCGTGAGCCGCTGCGTGCACTACGGTGCGGGCGGATACCGCAGGGTCATCGAACGGCTCGGGACTATCGAAAGGACGGTCGAGCACGAGTGACCGGTCAGTTCGTCCACCTCCACACGCACTCCGAGTACTCCGTCCTCGACGGCCATGCGAAGATCTCTCGCCTGCTCGATAGGGCGGCGGAGCTCGGGCAGACCGCGCTCGCCTTGACGGACCACGGCGTCATGTTCGGCGCGGTCGAGTTCTACAAGCAGGCCGTGCGAGGGGACGAGAAGATCGGCCGGCCGCCGATCAAGCCGATCATCGGGTGCGAGGTCTACTTCACGCCGCACACGCGCACGAAGCGCGACGGCAAGCCGGAGCTGTACCACCTGCTGCTGCTCGCGGAGAACAACGTTGGATACAAGAATCTGATGGCTTTGGTCTCCCAGTCATGGACGACTGGGTTCTACTACAAGCCGCAGGTCGACCTCGAGCTGCTTGAGGCATTCAGCGACGGGCTCATCGCGACCTCGGCGTGTATGAGCGGCATCGTGCCGAAGAGTCTGGAGCGCGGAGATCTGGAAGCGGCTCGCGCGTGGGCCGAGCGGTACGCCCGGATCTTCGGCGAGGGGCGCTTCTTCCTGGAGGTGCAGGAGCAGGGCATCACGGCAGACAACGGCGTGACGCAACGCGACATCAACCAGGCGCTGGCCGACCTCGGTCGGGAAGTCGGCTTGCCGCTGGTCGCGACGAACGACATCCACTACGTCAAGGCCGATGAGGCGAAGGTGCAGGACATCCTCGTCTGCATCCAGACCGGCCGCACGCTCGACGAGGAAGACAGGCTCCGCTTCTCTTCGGACCAGTTCTACATGAAGTCGGCGCAGGAGATGGCCGAGGCGCTTCCGGAGCACGCCGACGCGCTCGCAATGACAGCCGAGATCGCGGAGCGCTGCAACGTGGGCCTTGAGTTCGGCAAGATCATCCTGCCCGTGTTCGACGTGCCGGGCGGCAAGAGCGAGGACGAGCACCTGCGCGAGGAGTGCATGAAGGGCCTGGTGCGCCGCTACGGGGAGCCGGTGCCGGCCGAGGCGCTCGAGCGGCTCGAGAACGAGCTTGCCGTCATAACCTCGAAAGGGCTTTCGGCGTACTTCCTCATCGTGGCGGACTTCGTGCAGTGGGCGAAGCGCAACGGCATCGGCGTCGGACCTGGGCGCGGCAGCGCGGCCGGCTCGATCATCTCATATGCGCTCGGGATCACGAACCTCGATCCCATCGAGCACGGGCTGATCTTCGAGCGCTTCTTGAACCCCGAGCGCACGGAGATGCCCGACATCGACATCGACTTCGACGACGAGCGCCGCGGCGAGGTCATCGACTACGTGCGCAAGAAGTACGGGGAGCACCGCGTCGCGCAGGTGGTCACCTACAGCACCATGAAGGCGCGGCAGGCCATCCGCGATGCCGCGCGAGTGCTCGGCTACCCGTACGCGATCGGCGACCGCATCGCCAAGATGGTGCCCGAAGGGCCTGACGCCACCATCGCCGAAGCGCTGGAGGCGAACCCTGACCTGCGCGAGGAGTACGACGCGGGCGGCGACGTAAAGGCCATCGTCGACGCGGCGCGCGCGCTGGAGGGCAACGTCCGCGGCGAGGGCGTGCACGCGGCTGCGGTCGTCATCTGCCGCGACCCCCTGCACGAGCACGCGCCCGTGAAGCTCGACACCAAGGGCGGCTCGGTCATCACGCAGTACGAAGGCACGGTCATCGCCGAACTCGGTTTGCTCAAGATGGACTTCCTCGGCCTGCGCACGCTCACGGTCATCGCCAAGGCGGTGCAAGCCATCGAGGAGAACCACGGCGTCACGATCGACATCGACTCGATCCCGCTCGACGACCCGGACACCTTCGCGATGCTCAAGCGAGGCGACGTGGACGGCGTCTTCCAGCTCGGCGAGTCTTCGGGCATGCGGCAGTTGGTCAAGGACCTGCAACCGGAGTCGTTCGCGGAGATCGTCGCGTGCCTTGCGCTGTACCGGCCTGGGCCGCTCCAATCCGGCATGGTGCGGGACTTCGTGAACCGGAAGCACGGCCGCGCGCCGGTCGAGTACTACGACGAGCGCATCAAGCACATCCTGGAGGAGACCTACGGCACGATGGTCTACCAGGAGCAGGTCATGCGCCTGTCGATGGATATGGCCGGCTTCAGCGCCGCGAAGGCCGACAAGCTCCGCAAGGCCATGGGCAAGAAGATTCCCGAGGAGATGGCCAAGTGGCGCTCTGACTTCGTCGAGGGCGCGGTCGCGAACGGTTACGACCGCAAGCTCGCCGAGCGCGTGTATGACGACATCGAGAAGTTCGCGGGCTACGGCTTCAACAAGAGCCACTCAGCGGCGTACGGCTTGCTCGCGTACCAGACCGCGTACCTCAAGGCGCACTACCCGCTCGAGTTCATGGCCGCGCAGCTCACGAGCTACAACGGCAAGACCGAGCAGATCGTCCGCTACATCGCCGCGTGCAACGCCGCCGGCATCAAGGTGCTGCCGCCTGACGTCAACTCCTCGGGCAAGGACTTCACGGCCACGGGCGGCGCGATCCGGTTCGGCCTGGCCGGCATCAGGGGCGTCGGCGGTCCCGTCGTCGAGGCGATCGTGGCGGCGCGCAAGGAGGGCGGGCCGTTCACCTCGCTCCACGACTTCCTCGCGCGCGTGGACGCGAAGAGCCTCAACAAGAAGACGGTCGAGGCGCTCATCAAGGCCGGGGCGTTCGACTCCACCGGGTACACGCGCAAGCAGCTCATGGAGCTCATGGACCACGCGATGGACCTGGCTGCCAAGCGGCAGCGGGACAAAGAAAGCGGCCAGGTCTCGATGTTCGACCTGTTCGGGGAAGAGGAGCACGGGCTGGGGGAGCAAGCGCCGCCCCCCGACGGCGTCGAGTGGGACAAGCAGACCAAGCTCGCGTTCGAGAAGGAGATGCTCGGCATCTACGTGTCCGACCATCCGCTGTCGGACAAGCGCGAGCTGATCGAGGCCGCCCGGACGCACTCCCTCGGAGACGCCGAAGCGTTGAGGGACGGCGTGACGGGCTGGTTCGCCGGCGTGGTCCGCGACGTGCAGCGCATCGCCACAAAAGCGGGCAAGCTGATGTGCTCCTTCGTGCTCGAGGACCTGGAAGGGTCGTGCGAGGCGCTCTTGTTCTCCCAGGCCTACGAGCGCTTCCGTGACGTGGTCGCTGAAGACGCGATCGTGCGCGTGCGCGCGAAGGTGGAGGACTCCGACCGCGGCCGTCGGCTGCTCGTCCAGGAAGTCCACGGGCTTGCCGACGACGGCACGTTCGCGCGGCCGCCGAAGACGCTGCACGTGCGGGCACCGGTTGCCGTGCTCGGCAACGGCGGATACGAGCAGTTCCGTGAGATCCTCGCGCACTATCCTGGACGCGACTGCGTGGTCGTCGAGCTGCAGTACCCCGACCGCATCAAGCGGATGCGTCTTGGGGACGAGTGCCGCGTGGACGCGTCGTCTGCAGGGCTGCATGCGGAGCTGAAGGCGCTTCTCGGGCCGGGTACCGTCTGGGAAGAGTAGGGTGTTGCTCTAGCACTCTATTGTGCTATAGTGCCACAGCAGCGACACCGGTGCCCCCTATGGACCGAGAGGAAGGAACGGCCGTGCGGCCAACGACACCGCGAGGATTCCGGGACGTGCTTTTGAGCGAGGCCGCTGAGCGCGAAGCGGTCGTGGAGCGCGTCGTGGCGGTCTTCGATGCTTGGGGCTACTCGCCCGTCGAGACGCCGGTCGTGGAGGCGTACGAAGCGCTCGGAGCGGTCGATGGGCAAGCCGGCGAGGCCGCCCCGTTCCGGCTGCTCGACTCCGACGGCCAGCTCTTGGCTTTGCGGCCCGACATGACGCTCCCGATCGCGCGCGTGGCAGCGACTCGCCTCGCTGACGACCCTGGGCCGCTTCGCGTGCGGTACGTGGCCCCGGTCTTCCGGGAGCACGCCTCGCTTCGCGGGCAGGCGCGCCAATTCACGCAGGCGGGCATCGAGCTCATAGGCGGAAGCGGTCCTGAGATCGACGCGGAGGTCGTCGCGGTGGCCGCGGAGGCGCTGCGCGCCGCGGGGCTCGAGCGGTTCACCGTCGCACTCGGCAGCGTGGAGGTGCTCGGCGAGCTGGTCGACGCCGCTGGGATGCCGGAAGGGTGGCGCACCGCGGTGCTCCAGGCCGCCCACGTGCGGAACGTCCCAGAAGTCGAGCGGTTGGCGCGCGAGCCTGGCGTTCCTGCGGAAGTGGCGACGGCGCTCGCCACAGTGCTCCGCACCCGCGGGGGGCTCGAAGCGATCGAGTCGTGCGCCGAGGCGCTCGCCAGGTGCGGGAAGCCGCGGGCCGTCGACGGGCTCCGGGACACGTTCGAGATACTTGCGCGCCTGGGATACGGCGGTGAAGTCGTCGTCGACTTCGGCACGGTGCGTTCCTTCGGGTACTACACGGGCATCGTCATGCAGGTCTACGCCCCGGGCCTGGGCCTGCCTGTCGGCGGCGGCGGACGGTACGACCGGCTCCTTGCGGCGTACGAGCGCCCCGCCCCGGCGGCAGGCTTCGCTCTCGGCCTCGAACGGCTGATGATCGCGCTGGCCGAGGCGGGTGCGACACCGCACGGACGCGGTCTCGATGCGCTGGTGGGAGGACGCGACGCGGCGAGCTGCTTCAGAGGCGCTGCCGCGCTGCGCGCCGCCGGTTGGCGGGTCCGGCTCGAGTGCGGCTCGACGGGGATCGGGCTCGTCAAGGCAGCCGAGCGTGCCGGAGCCTTCGAAGCCGTCGAGGCCGACGGAGACGCGCTGTACCGCCTCGACCGCGCAGGCGGACGCACGGGGCCCCTGCCAACGCCGGTCCCGCCGCCCGCGGGAAGGAGGGAGCCGTGATCGTGCGCACAGCAGCATCGGACGGTCCGTTGCGCGTCGCTGTCCCCAAAGGTGCGTTGTTCGACGACACGGTCGACGCACTCGATCGCGCCGGCTTCGACGTGTCTGGGCTCCGCAATCCCGGGCGGTCGCTCGTCGTGCGTTCCTCGGATGCCGTCTTCGTCATCGCCAAGCCGACCGACGTGCCCGTGTACGTGGCGTACGGCGCCGTCGACGCGGCCATCGCGGGCAAGGACGTGCTCGAAGAGGCCGCTCTCGAAGTGGTCGAGCTCGTCGACCTGGGTTTCGGCGCGTGCCGGTTCGTGGTGGCCGAGCCGTCCGAGGCGTCCAGGAGCGCAGCCGACCTGTACCGCCACCTCGGCCAGATCCGCGTAGCGACGAAGTACCCGCGCATCACGGAGCGGCACTTCGCCGAACGGGGGCTGCAGGTGGAGATCATCAAGCTCGCGGGCAACATCGAGATCGCGCCGCTCATCGGGATCGCAGACTGGATCGTCGACATCACGGCGACGGGCACGACGCTCCGCGAGAACGGCCTGCGTGTGGTAGAAGAGGTGATGGGATCCACCGCGCGATTCGTGGCGAACCCGGCGAGCCTTGCCACGAAGACGCAGCCGGTGACGGAGATGGCCGAGCGGCTGGAGGCAGCCGTCAGAGCCAAGGAAGGGGCGTGAGCGGTGCTTCGTCGCATCGTCATCGAGCGGGGACGGCGCGTATCGGCCGCAGACCTTCGGCCGGCGGGCACGGGGATCGACGCCGAGGTCCTCGGCGTCGCGCAACGCATCATCGACGAGGTGCGCGCGCGTGGCGACGCGGCGCTCCGCGAGCTCACGCAGCAGCTCGACCATGCTGCGGTCGAGGACTTGAGGGTCTCGGAAGCGGAGATCGAGGCCGCCGTAGCCTCGGTCGACGAGCGGCTCCGCAGGGCGCTGTCCGAAGCCGCGTGGGCCATCGAAGACTTCCATCGCCGCCAGGTGCAGCAGTCGTGGTTCACGACCGGCGAGAACGGCGTCGTCCTCGGGCAGATGGTTACGCCGCTTCGCCGCGTCGGCATCTACGTGCCCGGCGGACGGGCCCGCTATCCCTCCAGCGTGCTGATGAATGCCATCCCCGCGATCGTCGCGGGGGTCGAGGAGATCGCGATGGTCGTGCCGCCTGCGCCTGACGGTACCGTGGATCCGCACACGCTTGCCGCGGCTGCAGAAGCGGGTGTGATGGAGATCTACAAGGTCGGCGGGGCCCAGGCGATCGCTGCGCTCGCATACGGGACCGAGACGATTCCGCGCGTCGACAAGATCACCGGCCCCGGCAACGCGTACGTCACGGCCGCCAAGAAGCTCGTCATGGGAGAGGTCGGCATCGACATGCTCGCCGGCCCGAGCGAGGTCCTGATCGTGGCCGACGAGACGGCCGAGCCGCTGCTCGTCGCGATCGACCTGATGGCTCAGGCGGAGCACGACCCGAGGGCGGCCACGTTCCTCGTGACGACCGACCCGGAGCTGCCTGATGCGGTCGAGGAGGCGATCCGCGGCTTGCTCGAGGACTCGCCGCGCGCCGACGTCATCACCCGGGCCTTGGAGGACAACGGGGTCGCGGTCGTCTGCCCCGACATCGACGTGGCGCTCGAGGTCGCCAACGAGGTCGCGCCCGAGCACCTTGAACTGCAGGTGGATTCGCCGTTCGAGCTGCTCGGGCGTGTACGGAACGCGGGCGCGGTGTTTTTGGGCCCGTGGACGCCCGAGAGCGTCGGCGACTACGTGGCAGGACCCAACCACGTGCTGCCGACCGGAGGGACGGCGCGCTTCTCAAGCCCGCTTTCCGTCGACGACTTCGTCAAGAAGACCTCGGTCATCTCTTACACGCTCGAGGGGCTGTACGCGGACGGAGCGGCGGTGATGGAGATAGCGTCCGCCGAAGGGCTCGCTGCGCACGCGGGCGCGGTCGGGCTGCGGCTGGCGCTCGCGGAGCACTTCTTCGAAGACGAGGGCGGCGACGAAGGCGGGGGATCGTGATGGACCGCGTCCGTCCGCCTCGTCGCGCGCTCGAGTCGCTCAGCCCGTACGACGCCAAGCACCTCGACGCCGAGGTGATGCTGGCGAGCAACGAGAACCCGCTCAACCTGCCCGGCGAGCTGCTCGACCGCCTGGCGGAGGCCGTCTCCGAGATCCCGTACAACCGGTACCCCGACCCCATGGCGACGCGGCTTCGGGAAGAGATCGCGGAGGCCAACGGCTTGGAGCCGGCAAACGTGCTCGTCGGCAACGGCGGCGACGAGCTCATCTTCGACCTCGTGCTGGCGTGGGGCGGCCCAGGCCGGGTCGTGCTCGACTTCCCGCCGACGTTCGCGATGTATGCCATCGACGCGGCGGCGACCGAGAGCATGCTTGTGCAAATCCCGCGCCGCGCCGACTTCTCGATCGACGACGACGCGCTGTTCGCGCGGCTCGCTGAAGGCGACGTCGACCTCATCATCATCGCCAACCCGAACAACCCCACCGGGACGCTCGTGCCCGAGACCACGCTCATCGACGTGCTCAACTCGACCGACGCGCTCGTGGTCGTCGACGAGGCGTACTTCGAGTTCTCGCGGCACACGATGCGGCCGCACATGTCCCGCCACGCGAACCTCGCCATCCTGCGCACCTTCTCGAAGGCGTTCTCGCTCGCCGCTCTGCGGGCGGGCTACCTCCTCGCGCACGAGGACGTCATCCGGGAGCTCACCAAGGTGCGCCAGCCGTACTCGGTCAACCGGTTCACGCAGGCCGCGGCGCGGCTCGTGTTCCGCGAACGGCCGGTGTTCGAGTCGGTCATCAGCCAGTTGCTGCGCAACCGGGACGTGCTCGTCCACGGCCTGTCCGAGATCCCCGGCGTCGAGGTCTTCCCGTCCGAGGCGAACTTCGTGCTGTTCCGCGTGGAGCACGCCTCCTCGGTCTGGAGGGACCTGCTCAAGGAGCACTCGGTGCTCGTACGGGACTTCTCCAGGACGCCGGGACTCGAGGACTGCCTGCGCGTGAGCGTGGGGACCGAAGACGAGGTGCGCCGGTTCCTCGCGGCCATGGAGTCGATCATGTCCCGGCGCCGTGCCGCCGCGCACTTCGGCGTTGCGGCTCCGTCGGCGCGCGACGAAGGAGAGGAGCGAGCATGAGCCGGTTCGCGTCGCTCGAGCGCACGACCTCCGAGACGGCCGTCAGCGTCGAGCTCGGCTTGGACGGCGCTGGACGGACGGACGTATCCACCGGCGTCCCGTTCTTCGACCACATGCTCGACGCACTGGGCAGGCACGCGCTGCTGGACCTCCGCGTGCAGGCGCGCGGCGACCTGGGCGTTGACGCGCACCACACCGTAGAAGACGTCGGCATCGTGCTCGGCCAGGCGCTCGACCGCGCGCTTGGCGATCGCTCAGGGATCCGCCGTTTCGGAACGGCCGTCGTTCCGATGGACGAGGCGCTCGTGCTGGCTGCCGTCGACGTGTCGGGCCGCGGCCAGCTGCACTACGCCGTCGACCTCCCGATCGAGATCATCGGCACCTTCGATACGACGCTCGCCAAGGAGTTCTTCGTTGCGCTCGCCACCAACGCCGGGCTCACGCTGCACGTGCGGTCGCTGGCGGGCGAGAACGCGCACCACATCGTCGAGGCCGCGTTCAAGGCCGTGGCGCGCGCGTTGAAAGAGGCGTGCGAGATCGACCCGCGCGTCGAAGGCGTGCCGAGCACCAAAGGCACGCTCGGCGATGCGCCGGGAGCGTGACGCGCGTGATCGCGATCGTCGACTACGGCATGGGCAACCTGCGCAGCGTGCAGAAGGGGTTCGAGCACGCCGGGGTGTCCGGCGTCGTCGTGACGAGCGACCCCGCTGCCGTCCGGAAGGCGGACGGCGTCGTCTTGCCGGGCGTGGGGGCCTTTCGTGACGCTGCCGAGAATCTGCGCGCATCCGGGATGTGGGACCTCGTGCGCGAGCGCGTCGACGCAGGCGTGCCGCTGCTCGGCATCTGCCTCGGCATGCAACTGCTCGTCGACGTGAGCTACGAAGACGGCGAGTGGGAGGGGCTCGGCCTCGTGCCGGGCGTGTGCGAGCGCCTGCCCGCAGGCGTCAAGGTCCCGCACATCGGCTGGAACACCGTCGAGCAGCCGCGGGAAAGCGCGCTCTTCGCCGGGATCCCTGACGGCACGGCGTTCTACTTCGTGCACTCGTACCGGGTCGTGCCCGAAGACGAGTCGTGTATCATCGGTCGTGCCGAGCACGGCGTGCCGTTCGCAGCGGCGGTCCAGCAGGGCCGCGTGTTCGGCGTGCAGTTCCATCCCGAGAAGTCGTCCGCGTACGGGCTTGCGGTGCTCGCGAACTTTGGGCGCATCGTCGCAGGCGAGGGGTTTTGATGATCGTCTTTCCCGCGATCGACATCTTGGACGGCAAGGCCGTCCGGCTCAGGCAAGGCCGGCTGGATGCGGTTACCGTCTACAACGACGATCCGGTCGACCAGGCCAGGCGCTGGATCGACCAGGGTGCCGAGTGGCTGCACGTCGTGGACCTCGACGGCGCCGTCCTCGGAGAGCCGAAGAACCTGGACATCGTGGAGCGCATCGCTGCGCTCGGCACGCCGGTACAGTTCGGCGGCGGCCTGCGCTCGATGGAGACGCTCGATCGCGTCGCCCAGGCCGGCGTCAAACGCATGGTGCTGGGGACGACGCTTATCACCCAGCCGGCGTTCGTCGCCGAAGCCTGCGAGAAGTATGGCGCGGCGGTCGTGGCGGGCATCGACGCGCGGGACGGCAAAGTCGCCATCCAGGGGTGGCGCCAGGGCACGGAGTACGGGGTGCTGGATCTCATCGCCGACCTCGAGCTGCTGGGCGTGAAGCGGCTCGCGTACACGGACATCTCGAAGGACGGCATGCAGACGGGGGTCAACTACGGCGCGTACCGCGCGCTCGTTGGGCAGACGCTCATGCCGATCACCGCGTCCGGCGGCGTGTCCTCGCTCGATGACATCCGGGACTTGCATGCGCTCGGACCGCAGATCGAGGGCGTCATCGTCGGGCGCGCGCTGTACGAAGGCGCGCTCGACCTGGCCGAGGCCATACGGGCCGGCTACGGGGAGGTCTGATCCGTGCTGATGCGGCGCGTCATCCCGTGCCTCGACGTGCACGCCGGGCGCGTGGTCAAGGGCGTGCGCTTCGTCGACCTGCGGGACGCCGGCGACCCGGTCGAGCTCGCTGCCGCCTACGACCGCGAAGGCGCCGACGAGATCGTGTTCCTCGACATCACGGCGACGCACGAGGAGCGGCCGCTCATGCTCGAAGTCGCTCGCCGCGCGGCCGAAGAGGTCTTCATCCCGTACACGGTCGGCGGCGGGATGCGGTCAGCCGACGACATCCGCGCCATGCTCGCCGCCGGCAGCGACAAGATTTCCATCAACAGCGCCGCTGTGGCAGACCCCGCGCTCATCACCCGTACGGCGCGCATCTTCGGGTCCCAGTGCATCGTCGTGGCGATCGATGCCCGCAAGGTCCCGGGCTCGTCTCCCGCCCGGTGGGAGGTGTTCGTGGCAGGCGGGCGCAAGAACACCGGGCTCGACGCCGTGGCATGGGCGGAGGAGGCCGTGCGGCGGGGGGCAGGCGAGATCCTGCTCACCAGCATGGACCGCGACGGCACAAAGGACGGCTACGACATCGATTTGACGCGCGCGGTCACACGTGCCGTCGACGTGCCGGTGATCGCAAGCGGCGGCGCGGGCGAGCTCGAGCACTTCGCCGAGGTCGTCGTCGAGGCGGACGCCGACGCCGTGCTCGCGGCGAGCGTCTTCCACTTCGGCGAATTCACAATCCGGCAGGTCAAGGAAGCCATGGCCGCTCATGGCATCCCGGTCCGGCTGTAGGAGCGCCGATGCGACGGATGCGCCGCGAAGACCACCGGATGTCGCGCGAAGAGGCCGACGCGCTGCTTCGCCGCGCGCAGGTGATCCGGCTCGGCATGGTGGACGAGGACGGCCCGTACGTGGTGCCGGTGAATTTCGGATACGACGGCACCCGGATCTACGTGCACGGCGCTCGCGAGGGGCGGCGGCTCGACGCGATCATCCGCGATCCGCGGGTATGCTTCGAGGTCGACGAGGGCGAGGTGGTCGCCGGCGCGCTGCCGTGCCGCTATACGGCCCGGTTCTCGAGCGTGATCGGGTACGGCCGCGCCCGCGTGCTCGAGACGGCCGAGGAGAAGCGGCGCGGCCTCGAAGTCCTGATGCGGCACTATGGAGGTCCGGTCGAAGAGTTCGACGAGGCGGTGCTCGAGAAGACCTCCGTCGTGGAGATTGCGATCGAGTCGATGGACGCGAAGCGGCATGAGGTCGTGACCGAGGGAGGGCAGTGAGGTGGATCTCGGCGAGCTCAAGTTCGACGAACGGGGCCTGATACCCGCCGTGGTGCAGCAGCACGACACCGGCGAGGTGCTGATGGTGGCGTGGATGGACGCCGAAGCGCTCCGCCGCACCGTCGAGACGGGCACGACCTGGTTCTGGAGCCGCTCGCGCCAGGAGCACTGGAACAAGGGCGCGACCTCTGGCAACGTCCAGCGCGTCAAAGAGATCCGGTACGACTGCGACGCTGACACGCTGCTCGTGCTCGTCGAGCAAGTCGGCGTCGCGTGCCACACAGGCGCCCGCTCGTGCTTCTTTCGGACGCTGATGCCGCCTGCGCCCGAGCAGCCCGAGGTTTCCGGCGGTGATGGACTGCCGCTGTCGTGACGAGAGGACGTGGACGATGACGGACGAGCTGTCCGAAGAGGCTGCAGTGCACGGCATTGGCGCGGTGCTTCAAGATCTGTTCGCGGTGCTCGAGCAGCGCAAAGCCGAGATGCCGGAGGGCAGCTACACCGCCAAGCTGCTCGCGGGGCCGCAAGAGAAGCTTCTCAAGAAGATCGGCGAAGAGGCGAGCGAGGTCATCATCGCCGCGCGCGACCGGGACGCCGCCCAGCTCCGCTACGAGATCGGCGACCTCGTCTACCACCTGCTCGTGGTGATGGTGCGCGAGGGGCTCACGCTCGACGACCTCGCGCGCGAGCTTGCGTCTCGGAGGAAGTAGCCCGCTGATGACCGGCTCGCGCTCCGGCATGACCGAAGTGACGCTCCCGCCTGGGGTGCGCGGAGACCGGATCGAGACGCTTCAAGCGCGGGTGGGCAGCAACAGGTGGCGGTTCGTCGCGTTCACTGCCGCGTTCGTGGCTGCTGTCGCGGGGTCGATCTCTGCGACGGTGCTGCTGCTGATGCTGCTGCTGCCGCTGATCGCCCGAAGCCCGGAGCTCGGGTTCCTCGTGCTCGGCGCGTTTCCGGCAGTCGCCAAGGTCACGGTCGCCGTGTCCGTGCTCGTCGTGAGCGTGTGGGCGGCGGCCGCGCTTGCCCGCTCGGAACGCACGCTGCTTTCGCGTCTCGGCGCTCAGATTCCCCGGCCGGGCGCGCTGAAGGACACGCGGAGCGCGCTCAAGGACATGAGCCTCGCGGCAGGGTTCGAGCATTCGCCGCCCTTGTACGTCATCGAGACGGACCGCGTGAACGCGTTCGCCCTCGGGCGCACGCCAGCGCGGGCGGTCATCGGGGTTACGCGCGGGTTCGCGGAGAAGCTCTCGATCGCAGACCAGCGAGCGGTGTTCGCCAACCTGATGGCCCGCATCGTCTCGGGCGACACCCTGTGGGCGACCGCCGTCTCCGCGTTGGCGGGTCCGATCTGGGCCCTCCGCGACGCGCAGTTGGGTGCTCCGATGCCCGTAGCCACGGCCGGAGAGGAGAGCGCGGAAGAGCGGGCTGCGAAGACCACCGCTGCCGCTCGGGGATTCGCTGCCCCATTCGTCGGCTGGTGGATCTTCCAGGCGTTCGTCGTCGTGGTGACCGAGTTCCTCGCGTACTGGCATCAGGAGGTCGCCTGGCGAGCTGCAGAGAAGGCCGACGCGGAGGGGATGCTTCTGCTGCGCGATCCGCACGAGATGCTCTCGGCCCTCGAGCATGTGCTCGAGCGCAACAACCACGTGCCGACCGCAGGGGACGCGTACTCGCAGCTGTTCTACTGTTGGGCCGGGTTCGGTTTCGCCCCAGAGCATGACCCCGAGGCGCGCCGCGTCGCGCGCCTCCGCGAGGTGCTTGGCGCTGAAGGGCTCGCCGCGCCGCCCCGTCCGAATGTGCCGGGCTGGCCCGCCGCCCCTCGCCTCGCCGAGGTGCCGTCCGCGGGCTCGTTCGCGCTCGTCTCGCCCGTCGAGACGCCAGTGGAGCGGGGCGCGGATGGCGTGAAGGTGCTGGCAGGGACGGCCGTGCTGACTGCTGCGATCGCCGATGCTGGGCTTCTGGCATGGCGGGCGGGCGAACCCGAGGCTGCGGCCGCAGCCATCGTCGCGGCCGTCGTCGCAGCCGCAGGCGTCTATTGGGGCGTCGCCCGCGTGACCGCGCAGGGGTCTGGAGGGCGGCAGGGCAGAGCATACTCCGCGCTCGCGTTCGCGGCATTTCTGGTGCTTACGCTCGGAGCAGGCATCCTCGTCGCGCCAGCGTGGCTCGCGGCGACGTTCGCTGGTGTCGCGCGCGGCGAGGCGCTGTCGCGCGAGGAGTGGCGCCGGCGATTCATGCGGCGGTACGCTGAGGCGGTGGCTGAGCGGCCGAGCATCGCAGCCAGCGCCGATTCCGCGGTCGATTCCGCGGCTGAGCCAACCCCTGCCGAGTCCCAGCCGGCCGCAGAGCGGATCTCGGTCGCATGCAAGCGATGCGGCGCACGGAACGCGCCGGTGAACCGCCGATGCACCGTGTGCGGGCGGAGGCTGAAGCCGTGAGCCGCTGCCGGTCCGCCGCCGCACGCCTCATTCTCGGCCTCGCACTGTTCGCGGCCGCCGCCGGGGTCGCGCTGGGTCTGTGGCAAGCGCGCGCCGTCCGCCCACCGCTCGCTCGGCCCGAGACCCCGCTGCCTTCGGTGCTGCCCACGGTCACCGTCGAGATCCCGCAGCCGCCGCAGGCAGACCCTGATGCGGACGGCATCAAGATCGCGACGTTCCTCGGCAACGAGACGCGCTCGTTCTACGGCGTGGGTCCCGTCCCGGAGCGTCTGGAGGTCATCTGGAAAGCTCGCATCGGCGGCGGCACGACGGGCGGCACCGGCAAGCGCTCAGCGGAGGCGAGCAAGACCGGCGGCATGGTGACCTGGTACGGAACCGGGTGGACAGGCCAGCCCGCCCTCGTCCGTGAGAACGGCCGTCTGTACCTGCTTATCGGCGGCTTCGACCACGGCCTTCGCAAGATTGACGCGGCGACGGGCGCGACCGTGTGGCGTTACGAGTACGACGACGTCATCAAGGGCTCTCCGGCGGTCGTCGCCGACCCGGCCGCTCCCGAGGACCCTTCGCGATACCTGGTGATGACGGGGTCGCGCCGCGGGTTCCCACGCAGCATCACGGCGCCCGACATCGCGCCGTTCCGCGGAGTCTGGTACGCGACGGGCGAGGAAGCATGGCGCCTTCCGGCGCCCCACACCCGGAGCTACAGCCGCGACGCTGACGGGAGCGCGCTCATCGTCGGGCGGCACGCCATCGTCGGCGTGGAGTCCGGCTATCTGTACAGGCTCGATCCGTACGCGACCGAGCCTTGGCGCGGCTACGCGAAGCCGCGCATCCTTCGAGAAGCGCTCCTTCTCGGTGACGCACGTTCCGCCAACCACGGCGGCAACCTCGTGCTCGAGAGCTCGCCGGTGCTGCTCGGCGACCGTGTGTACGTCGCGTCGGGCGCGGGCCACGTGTATGGCCTCGACGCCGGGACGCTCGAGCTGGAATGGGATTTCTACATCGGCTCGGATCTTGACGGAACCGTGGTCGCCACCGACGACGGCAGGCTGCTCGTGCCCGTCGAGAAGCAGTACATCCGCGGGCACGGCGGGGTACTGATGCTCGATCCGAGTCGCCCGCCGGAGCAGGCAGCGGTCTGGTTCTTCCCGACTGGCGACCGCGCGTTCGCGGACTGGCAGGGCGGCGTCATCGGCTCGTGCTCCGTGAACGACGCGTACGACCCCGACCGCAGCCGTCCACGACTCGCCGCGTTCTCTGCCATCGACGGCAACCTGTACGTGGTGGCCTACGACCAGACGGCGACGCAGACTGTGGCAGGGCCGAACCTCGAGCGCGGGCTCGCGACGCCCGTGCTCGTCTACAAGGACTCCATCGGAGGGGCTATCTCGACGCCGATCATCGTCGACGACCACGTCGTGGCGGCTGGGTACGGCAACACCGTGAGCGTGTACCGGATTTCGTACGGGCCGCCGGACGGCGAGGGCGTCACCGTGAAGGCCCGCTCCGGCGAGCGCGTCTCGGTGCGCGTCGAGCGCGTGGCCTCTTTCCGGGGCGGCGGGAGCTACGAGTCCACGCCGATCGTCTGGCAGGGACGGATCTACATCGGGTCGCGCGACGGGTACTTCTACTGTCTAGGCGAACGCTAGGGGCTGCACGAGTGCGCTGCGCCGGCTGCCCGGCGGGTCGGGTCGTTCGACGAGAGGGTGCGACGTGGAAGATCAGGAACATCAGGGAGCGGAAAGCAAAGAGCCGAGCCGCGGTGACCGGACGGTGCGGTTCCTGGCGGTCGCGGTGGCGGTCCAGTCGATCGCGCTGCTTCTGCTCGCGGCTCTGGTCGCGTGGCCGCTCGTGAGCCAGTACTTCGTGATGTCGCAGATCCCCGAGGAGGAGTCGGTCGACTGGTACGGCATGACGCAGGAGACGGCGTGGGAGCTCGAGCCGATCTTCGCTGAGGCCGACGTCGACGCGTACCTTGCTCTCTACCGTCCCGACGACCAGACCGTCGACCGGGACGAGGTCCGGAAGGAGTTCGAGGCCATGTGCGCTCGGCTCGGCGGACCTGCAGACGTGGGCGTGGGCTTCACCAAGGTCCTGAAAGACGACGCGACGGGTGAGACCATCGCCAGAGTCGGACTCGAGCTCACTGTCGGGGACGGTCCGCCGAAGCGGTTCGTCGTGTACGTCTTGTGCGATCGGCCGGAGTTGACCCTCACCGGCATCAAGGGCCGGCGCCTGTCTCAGGCCGACGTCCTGCCCGGCGAGTGACCGCGGTCGACGAGCCGGACCGACGGCCCGGCCGTTTGTCGGATGTCGGTCCCGCGGGGTAGACTGAACGCTCCCGTGCATCAACCGAGGAGGTTTTCGTATGGACACCAAGGCGCTCGAGTTCTTCAAGGCGCTCGTCGAGGCGCCGTCGCCATCGGGCTACGAGCAGCCCGCCGCGGCCGTCTTCCGCGAGCGGGTGCGGGCGCACGCCGACGAGGTCGTGACTGACGTCATGGGCTCCGTGCACGCCGTGCTTCGCGGCACCGCGGACGGCCCGTCGGTCATGCTCGCGGGCCACATCGACGAGATCGGTTTCATGGTCACCTACGTCACCGACGACGGCTTCTGCGCGTTCGCGCCGATCGGCGGCCACGACCCGCAGATCCTGCCCGGTGCGCGCGTGCACGTGCACACGCGGGAGGGCGTGCTCCTCGGCGTCGTGGGCCGGCTGCCCATCCACCTCCTCGAAGAGGAGGAGCGCAAGCAGGTCGTCAAGATGCATAAGATGTTCATCGACCTCGGCCTTCCCGGCGAGGAGGTCAAGCGCCGCGTGCGTATCGGCGACCCGGTCACCTACGCCGTCGGCATGGAGCTGTTTGGCGGCGGCATGGCGGTGTCGCGCGCGTTCGACGACAAGATGGGCGCATTCATCGCCGCCGAGGCGCTGCGCATGGTCAAGGAGGCGGGCCGCGCCAAGGGCGACTTCTTCGCGGTCGCGACCGTGCAGGAGGAGATCGGCCTTCGCGGCGGCAAGACCTCCGCGTACGCGGTCGATCCCGACGTGGGGATCGCCATCGAGGTCACGCACGCCACCGACTACCTCGACGTGGACAAGCGCAAGCACGGCGAGGTCAAGTGCGGCGCAGGCCCCGTCATCTCCCGCGGTCCGAACATCAACCCGCGCGTGTTCGACCTGCTGTGCGAGGCGGCCGAAGCCGAGGGCATCCCGTACCAGGTCGAAGGCGCGCCCGGCGGCACGGGCACGGACGCGAACGTCATCCAGCTCACCAAGGGCGGCAAGGCGGCTGCGCTCGTGAGCGTTCCGCTGCGGTACATGCACACCCCCACGGAAGTCCTCGCGCTCTCTGACGTCGAGAACGCGGCGAAGCTCCTGGCAGCGTTCGTGCTGCGTCTGGAGCCCGGAACCGACTTCACGCCGTAGGTGCATCACGTGGCCCGGGACGAGCGGACGATAGCGGTCAACAAGAAGGCGTTCCACGACTACGAGGTCGTGGAGACGTTCGAGGCTGGCATCGCGCTCACCGGGACCGAGGTGAAGTCGCTTCGCGAGAACAAGGCGAGCCTTCGCGACGCCTTCGCGACGATCCGCGGCGGCGAGGTCTGGCTGCACAACGTCCACATCGCGCCGTACAGCCACGGCAACCGCAGCAACCCCGACCCCGACCGCACGCGCAAGCTCCTGCTCCACCGCAACGAGATCCGGTACCTCATCGGCAAGACGAAGGAGAAGGGGCTCACGCTCATCCCGCTGAAGCTGTACTTCTCGCCGGCGGGCCTCGTGAAAGTCGAGCTCGCGCTCGCGCGCGGCAAACGGCTGCACGACAAGCGGGAGGCGATCGCGGAGCGGGAGCACAAGCGCGAGGTCGAGCGGGCGCTCAAGGACCGCACGCTTGGGCGTGAGCGCTGAGGCGGGTATACTATGCGTGCGACGTACGTTGACAAGCGTCGGATCCGGGGGCGATCGGGTTCGACACGATAGGTCTGAGGGAAGAAGCAGGCCGAGGTCTCCTCACCTCGTTAAACAGGGGTGCAGACGCTCAAGCGTCGACTCTGATCTCGCACTCGCTGCCTAGCAGTGCAGCGACGCCGACCCGGCGAGCGTCCCCGTCGCCGGCAAGGCGCCACTCGAGGGGACTGCCGCGATGGCAACGGGCGGGAGCGCCATCGCGAAAGAACTGACCGCCAGGGCGTCTGGACGCGGGTCACCGGTGTCCCAGGCGCTGACGACAACGGGTGACTGAGCCTGGAGATGCTTCCCAGGGGTCTGTCGTGGACCGGAGTTCGATTCTCCGCGCCTCCACCAGAACATCGAGACGCGCCTGGCTGCTGCTGCAGCCGGGCGCGTTCGTCGTCTCTGAACCGCCGTCCGGTCCGTCGGCGCGGGTGTGGTATACTTGTCGCATGACCGCATCGACCCGATACGGCTTTCCGTCCGACGCGTGGGAGAGGGCGCTCGAGCAAGCGCGCGAGCACCTGATCGGCCTGGCGCGCCGCCGCTCCACGACGACCTACTCGGACCTGTGCGCCGCCGTCACCGCGATCGATCTCAAGCCCTACTCGTTCGCGATGGTCGCGTTCTTGAACGAGGTGTGCTCGCGGGCGAACGCGGAGCGGGGCGTGATGCTCGCGTCGCTCGTCACGCGGAAGGACACAGGGCTTCCGGGCGACGGCTACTTCGACTTCGCGGGGACGCTGGGCCGCGATACGGGCGAGCGCCGTGCGTTCTGGGAGTCCGAGGTCGAGCGCGTGTACGCCGCGTACGCGGAAGGCGAGTGAGGCTGTGCCCGCGTTCGTCGCGTCGCTCCCTGCGTGGCTGAAGTACGCCGTCGTCACAGTGATCCCTTGGATCGAGCTCCGCGGCGCGGTGCCGATGGCCGTCGCGGCCGACGAGCGCGTCTTCCTGCCGCTCGTGCTGCTGGCGAACCTCGCGATCTTCTGGCCGGGCTACTACTTCCTGGAGTTCGTGTACGAGCGCCTGCCCGAGGGCGGCTGGGTGCACCGGCGCCTCGAGGGCATCCGCGCGAAGGCGCACCCGCTGGTGGAACGGTACGGCTTCATCGGGCTGGCGCTGTTCGTCGCCGTGCCGCTGCCGGGCACCGGCGCATACTCCGGAACCGCGGCAGCGTGGCTTCTGGACCTGGAGCCGAAGCGCGCGTTTGCAGCGGTGTCGCTCGGCGTCGTCATCGCCTTCGCCCTGGTGTGGGGGTCGAGCGAACTCGTCGCTGCGGGCGTCAGGCTCCTGTAGGAGGCGCCGTGGAGCGTGCGGGGCTGCCGAGCCGGCCGAGCATCACCGTCGGCCTCACGTTCCTCGGACCCGAGGCGGTCCACGCTCTTGCGCTGGGCGTCGACCGTCCGGAGCACGCGCTCGTTGCAGCGTGCGCGGCCGTCGATGCCGCATTCGCGTTCGTGCCGTGGCGCGAGCCATGGGCGGCGAGCGCGGTCGACGCACTGCTAGAGGCGGGAGTCGCGCCGTTCGTGTCCGTCGACGGCGTGCTGTGGGAGGTTCTGGAGGCCGAGGGTGTGGAAGCCGGGCTGAAGGCCACGCTGCTGGAACCCGAACGCATCACGGCCGCGCTCGAAGCGGTGTTGGAGCGGCGGATCATCGAGGCGCGGGCAGCGCTCGACGCAGGCGCTCGCGCTCTCGTGGTGGCAGAGGACCTGGCGGGCAGCGACGGGCCGCTCGTCGCTCCGGATTTCGTCAACGAGACGCTGATGCCGCTTCTGGGGAGGCTGGTCGAGGCTGCGACCGCCGCAGCGGTGCCGGCGGTGTGGCACTCCGACGGAGACGTGCGAAGCTTGCTTGCAGCGGCCGTGAGGTCGGGCTTCTCGGCCGTGCACGCCGGAGGCGGGCTTCGCTTCGAGGGGTTCGAGCGGGTGTTTTGGGCCGCGCGCTCCGCGGGTCTTATGACCATCGGCGGCCTGACGACGATCGATCTTGCTGAAGGGCTCGTCCGGGCGGAGACCCTCGGCAGCCGCGCAGGGCTGCTCGCACGCGCCGGGAAGCTGCTCGTCGCCGACGACGGCGGCGTGACGACGGCGCGGGAGGCGCACGCGCTCATCCGGGCAGTGGCTGCGGCGCGGGAGGCGGCAGGCACGCGGGACGGGGCCTGAGCAGGCGAAGGCCGCGCACGACGAAAGGCGCCCGCATCTGCGAGCGCCTTTCGTGACGTCAGCGTGGTCAGGCGCTACTGCGCGCCTGGACGGTTTCCGGGCAGCGGCATGGCCTCGACCACCAGGTCGATCACCTGGCGGACCTGCAGACCCAGCCCGTGCAGCTCGTTCAGGTCCTCGATCTGCAGCCTGCAGTTCTCGCAGGGGCAGGCCAGGACTGCGGCACCGCTCGCGCGGAGTTGCTCGACCTTCTTCGCGCCGCTCTTCAGGCGCACGTCGCGCAGCTCGTCGATGGCGACGATGCCGCCGCCTCCGCCGCAGCACCACTGCTCGGCACGGTTCGGCGTCAGGTCGACGAAGTCGTCGGCGATCGCGCGTACGACGTCGCGCGGCTGCTCGTAGATGCCGCCGTTGCGGGCGATCTGGCAGGGGTCGTGGTAGGTGACGCGCCCGGCGATCCGACCCTTCTCGACCGTGATCCGCCCTTCCTTGATGAACCGGTCGACCACCTCGAGGATGTGGCTGACCTTGAAGGGGAGCTTCTCTTTGCTCCATGCCTCGTAGAAGATCTCAGCCACGCGGTAGGCGTGCCCGCACTCGGGAACCACGACTTCTTTCACGCCGAGGCGCTTCGCTTCGTCCATGAACCGCTTCGCGATGAGCCGTGCCTTCTCTGGGTCTCCGAAGAAGTAGCCGTAGTTGGCCGCCTCGAAGAGCGAGATCGTCCAGTCGACGCCCGCCTCGTGGAAGATGACGGCGGCGGGCCTGATCGAGTGCGCTCCAGCGAGCGCGACGTACAGGATCTCGGCGCCTTCCTTGTCCACAGGGATCGTCGCTTCAGGGTCGCCCGTGATCTCGCGGACCTCCGCCTCGATGTCCTTGAAGCCCGAGACGAGCACCTCGCGGAACATCTCGACGTTGTCGCCTTTGAACAAGGCCGCGTCCGCCAATTGGCCGAGCATCTCCTGTCCGCGCCCGACCGCGATCAGCATGGCCTTGCCGATGGCGACGACCTGCTGCGTGTCGATCGAGAACGGGCAGTAGTACATGCATCGCCGGCAGCCTGTGCACGCGTAGCACGACTCGTAGAGCTCGTCGAGCAGCGTGTCGTCGGGGTCGCGAGCCTCGAAGAGCGCCGGCACGAAGCGTCCCGCCGAGTCGAAGTACTTCTTGTACACCTGCCTGACGAGCTCCGCGCGCCGGGCAGGCAGGTACTTCAGGTCGCCTGTGCCCACGTACTGATGGCACGAGTCCTTGCAGATCGCGCACCGGGCGCAGATGTCCAGGTACTGCTTGACCTGCCGGGTCATCTTCTTGTCGATGACGCCGACGATCGTGGAGATGGCCTGCGCGTCCACGCTACTCACTCCTCGTCAGGTTCGCCGCGAACGACCCGATGGTGTGCACGAGCTTGCTGAACGGGAAGTAGATCAGGAGCGCGTCCACGAACAGCATGTGCGTGCCCAGCGACCAGCCGACGTTGCTCGCGAGGATCTCTTCGGGGATGTGCGGCTTGAACGCGAGCAGGCTTTGGAACCACGCGCGGTACTCGGCCGCGTGCACGTCGCCGAAGAACCGCATGTGGTTGCCCATCACGATCACGCCGAGGAGCAGCCCGAGCAGCAGGTAGTCCTCCGGGACCGACAGGGCCTTGAACGGGCCGAACGTCCTGCGGGCGATCCAGTACAGCGTCGCGACCATCATGAGCGTCCCGGCGATGCCGCCCGCCCACGCGGCGAACGCGTTCATCCCTTCAGCGCCCAGCAGGTCCGGCAAGACGGGGCACTCCTGCACGAGCCGCAGGTGACCGACGAACGCCGCAAGCGCTGCGACGTGGAAGAGCATCGCGAACGCCCACATGCGCGGCTCGATCTTCGCCGAGTGCGGCGCGACGAGCGTGTCGCGCAGCATCGCCGCGACCCGTCCCGCGCGCGTCGCGGGCTTCGGGAACAGCCCGAAGGGAACCGGCGAGCGCGGGGTCGTCGCCCACTGGTAGATGCGAAGCCCCATCCCGGCGAAGAAGACGACCGCGGTGAGGTAGACGCCCCAGACCGAGGTCAGCGCGAGGTAGGTCTCCATGCGGCTACTTCACCCGCTTGACAAGGAAGACGAACTCGTTGCCCTGCTTCTCGGCCGAAAGCACCTCGTTGCCCGTCGACTTCGCCCACGCCGGGATGTCCGCCATCGAGCCCGGGTCGGTCGCCACCGCGCGGATGACGCCGCCGACCGGCACGTTGTTGATGTTCTGGCTGACCTTCACCATCGGCAGCGGGCAGAGCAGCCCCTTGAGGTCCAGCTCCAGGTCGACCTTGATCTCGTCTGACATCGTGCGTCCTTTCTCTCAGGCCGCGCCCGGCATCGCGCGGCGTCCTGTCGGCGCGGTCGCGCCGTCGATACCCTTAGATGAACAGCGTGATGTCGGCGTCTTGCGCCTGAAGCAGGAAGAACCCGACACCCACCGGCTCCTTGACGCCGTCGATGAACGCCTCCTGCGGGATCTCCATGACGTCCATGGACATCTGGCAGCCGTACATGTTCACGCCGAGCTGCACCGCCATGTCGCGGAGCTCGGTGAGCTTGGCCACGTTGTGGGCGCCCATCATCTTGTTGAACATCCACCGGCCGAGGCCGCCGAAGGAGAACTTGGAGGGGTTCGCCTTCGAGATGTCGCCGCCGTACATCATGCCGAGCATCTTGCCGAACAGCGTCTTGCCGGTGCTCACGTCCTTCTTGATCGCGCGCAGCCCCCAGAAGGTGAAGAACATCGTCACCTCCATGCCCATCGCTGCAGCGCCGTTCGCGATGATGAACGCGCCGAACAGCTTGTCCATGTCGCCGCTCATGACGACCATCGCGAGCTTCTTCTGTCCGTTCTCGTCGGCCATCGTCTCCTCCTCGTCCGCTGTGTTACTCGGTCGTCTCGTCGCGAGCCTCGACTGAGCGCGCCTGCTGCTCGAGGGTCTCGCGCATGACTTCGGTGATCAGGTCGAACGCTTGGATGATCTTCGGGTTGGAGACGCGGTACAGGACGTTGGCGCCGTCGCGGCGAGACAGCACGACGCCTTTCGCGCGCAGGGTGGCGAGGTGCTGCGAGACCGTCGGCTGCGGGATGCCGGTGCGGCGGACGACCTCGGAGACGGACGCCTCGCCATCGCGAAGCGCGTTCAGGATCGCCTGCCGCTTCGCGTTCGCGAGCGTCTTGCACAGCTCGGAGTGCAAACAGAAGAAGTCCTGATCCTTCACGCCGCCGCCTCGTCGGTCAAGTATCAGAGTATTCGCACAATCGAATGTCCTTTCCTGCCACCTTAAGGCGGGCTAAGGGAATTGTCAAGCACCTTAACGCTGATTGCCCGTGGCGGCGCAGTGATGGGCCGGTATCCGGGGCGGTTCCTGCTGGCCGGTGGGCGTGATACGATTCTTGCGGCGTGCGCCGCGTTCGTACCGCGGCTCGCTCGCCTGGCATGGATGCGATCCGGGAGGGAACCGTGGCCCTGGAGGGCAACCTCAAGGACTTCTCGCTTGCCGACATGTTCCGGCTGCTGGGGGCAGGCCGGAAGACCGGCACGCTGTACCTCGAACGGCCCGACGCGCAAGGCAAGGTGTGCTTCAAGAAGGGCCGGGTCTTCTTCGCATCGTCGAACTGGCATCGAGAATCGCTCGGCCGCCGCCTCGTCAAGGCAGGCGTCATCTCTGAGAAGCAGCTGCGCCAAGCGCTGGGGCTTCAGAAGATCCAGAAGAAGGAGAAGGCCGACCGCCGGCTCGGTCAGATCCTGGTCGACGAAGGCTACCTCGACGCCAAGGTGCTGGAGACTTTCATCCAGGACCAGATTAACGACACGCTGTTCGACCTGTTCCGCTGGGAAGAGGGCCAGCTGCGGTTCGAGCCGGACGAGACGTGCGATGAGGAGGACATCGGCATCTCGGTCTCGGTCGAGAACATCATCATGGAGGCGTCGCGGCGTCTGGAGCTCTGGAGCAAGATCCGGGAGCGCATCCCGAGCATGGACACCGAGTTCGTGATGGCCGCTGCGCCCGGCGACAAGTCCATGGAGATACACCTCAAGCCGAAAGAATGGATGCTCCTGTGTTACATGCACGGGGGCCGTTCGGTCCGCGAGTTGGTGGAGCTGACCGGGTACGACGACTTCGAGGTCGCGAAGATCCTCTACGGCATGTACGCCGCCGGGCTCATCGAGCGCGTCGATGCGTCTGCTGCGCCGTCCGGTTCCGGCTCGTAGGAGCGGCAGCCGATGAGCGATTGGTCCGGCTCGAAAGACCTCTCATACGAGGAGTTCCTGCGCTTCCGCGACTTCATCCACGCGGTGTCCGGCATCTACATGGAAGACACCAAGCAGGATTCGCTCAGGATCTCGCTCGTCACGCGCGCGACGCGGCTCGGACTCTCGAGCTTCTCCGAATACTACGCCGTGCTGGAGCGCGACGAGCACGAGCTCAACGAGCTGCTCAACCTCGTCACGATCAACGAGACGAGCTTCTTCCGGTTCCCGCAGCAGTTCGACGCGCTCAAGACCCGCGTGCTTCCCGAGATCATGGCGGGAAAGCCGGAGTCGAACCGCACCATCAGGATCTGGTCTGCGGGGTGCTCGACGGGCGAGGAGCCGTACTCCATCGCCATGACGCTGATCGATGCGGGGATCCTGTCGCTCGGCTGGCGCGTGCAGGTCCTCGGGACAGACGTGTCGACCCGTGCGCTGTCGGTGGCGAAGAAGGGCCAGTACCCCAAGCGGTCGCTCTTGAACCTCCCGAGCGAGGTGATCGCGCGGCATTTCGAGCCGGTGGCGGGAGGCTACGCGGTGGCGCCGCACGTCCGGTCGCTCGTCGAGTTCGGCTACCACAACCTGATCAAGGAGCCGTACCCGCTCGCGCTCATGGGTAACTGGGACATCATCTTCTGCCGCAACGTCACCATCTACTTCAAGCTCGAGTCGACGAAGCGCGTGGTCCAGAACTTCTACAACAGCCTGAACGAGGGCGGATACCTGTTCATCGGCCACTCGGAAACGCTCTCGCAGATCAACGACCAGTTCGAAGCCGTCGAGGTCGGGGGCGTGTTCCTGTACCGCAAGCCGAGGTCGCGCAGGTCGCTCGGTTTGACCTTGCCGAGGCCCGCTGCGCCGGCTGAAAGTCCCGCTCCTGCCGTCATGCGCAAGCCTCGCGCGGCCGCAGTCACGGAGCGCCGTGCCCCGCAGGCCCCGCCGCGCCGTGCTGCGAGCGGCGCTGCCGTTCGTCGCACGGAGCAGGCGCAGCCGGCTCCCAGCGCGGTCCAGGCCGCCAGGCAGGCGCTGGAGGAAGGCCGCGTCGCGGAGGCGCGCCGAGCGGCCGAGGAGATCATCGCCGCCGACCCCAACAACGCCGACGCGCACCTGATCGTCGCGTACGTGCACGCCGACGCCGGCGACTACGAAGAGGCGCTGGAGTCCTGCAACAGGGCGCTCGCGATAAACCCGCTGCTGCCGTCGGCGCGCTACATCCTCGGCATCATCTACCAGCGCCAAGGCGACATCGTCCGGGCCATCAGCGAGTTCAAGAAGACCGTGTACATCGACGGCGGGTTTGCGCTGGCGCACTTGAACCTTGCGAACATCTACAAGAGCCAGCACAAGTGGGATCAGGCGTGCAAGGAGTACGAGAACGCGCTCAAGGCGCTGTACCGGAACCCCGAAGGCTCTTGGACCGAGTTCCTGGGTGGTTTCAAGCTCGACCTGCTCGCCAAGACCTGCGAGCGCAGTCTGCTAGAGTGTCGTAAGGCCATGGGTGTCGCGTGAGAAGTGGCGCTGAAGGGCGGCTGCCGCTTCGCCGATAACAGGCGCAAGCGGCAGGCACGGAGGGAGATGCTGATGGCAGCACGGATACTGGCGGTCGATGACAGCCCGACCATCCTCGAGATGATCAAGGCCATCCTCGAAACGGGCGGCTACGAAGTCATCACCGCGTCCGACGGGAACGAGGCGCTTGAGAAGGCACGGGGCGAGAATCCCGACCTGATCTTGCTCGACGTGATGCTTCCGAAGCTGGACGGGTACCGCGTCTGCAGGCTGCTGAAGTTCGATCAGAACTACAAGCACATCCCCATCATCATGCTGACGGCCAAGACCGAGGAGCAGGCCATGGCGACGGGGATCCGCACTGGCGCCGACCAGTACCTGACCAAGCCCGTCGAGCCCGACACGCTGCTCGCGGCCGTCGCTGAGGAGTTGAGCAAGGCGAAGGGTCAGTGACGGCGATGATCGATCCGGCAAGCATCGCGGGGCGCGTCCTGGACAGCCTGGCAGCCGCCGGGTTGCTCACGGTGGAGCAGATCGCCTCGCTCGATCAGACGGCGCAGTCCCGCGGCGTGTCCATCGCCGAGGTGCTGCGCGAGAGCGGCATCGTGCGGTCCGGCGACGTGGCATCCGTGCTCGAGCACGAGATGGGCATCCCGCGGGTCGACTTGTCGAGCTATGCTCCCGAGGATGCGGCGCTGCGCATGGTTCCTGCCGCCCTCGCAGTGACGCGGCGGATCCTGCCGCTGTTCGAGATCGAAGGCATGCTCACCGTCGCCATCGGGGAGCCGTTCGACGTGTTCGCGCTCGACGACCTGGCCCGCGAGCTCGGCGTCGAAGTGGAGCCGGTCCTCGCCGAGCCCGAGGCCATCGCAGCGGCCCTCGAGCAGCACTACGGGTCTGCCGCAGCGGCGCAGCCAGAGCCTGCGGCTGCTGCCGAGGCGGCACCGCCGCCGGCTCCCGTCGCGGAGGAGGCGCCGCCTGTCGCGGCTGCGGACTTCTTCGAGGAAGAGGCGGGCCCGGCCGCGCCGGCCGTCGCTGCCGTTCCCGAGGCGGCTTCGGCCCCAGCCGCAGAGATGGGCGTGGAGGCCATCGAACGCATGGCCGAAGCGCCCGCCAAAGAGCCGTCGATCGACCTCGACGTCCTCGCGGTGGCCGATGCGCGCAAGGTCGCGGTGCTCGTCACCCAGATCTTCGAGCTCGCCGTCGCGCAGAGAGCGACGCAGATACACCTCCTCCCGTACAAGGACGATTTCTTCCTCGTGTTCCGCGTCTCCGGAGCGCTGGAGAAGATCGCCAGCGCTCCGCTGTCGCTGCAAGCGGCGCTCGCCGACGGCTTCCGTGCGTTCGTCAAGGCCGGCGGCGCGGGTCAGGGCGGCCCCTCGCTCGTCCGCTCCACCGCGCGCATCGGCGAGCACGACCTGGCGCTGACGCTCTCGTCCGTGCCCACCATCGCCGGCCAGCGGCTCGTCGTGTCCTTGGAGCCGCGCCGGCGCGAGCCGAAGGGGCTCGACGTCCTCGGGATGTCCGAGGCGGAGGTGCGGGCGCTGCACGCGATGGTGGAACGCGGCCGCGGGATGCTGCTGGTGTGCGCGCCGGTCGCCTCCGGGGCGAGCTCGACGTACTACGCGCTCCTGGCGCACGCGGCGTCTGCTGGTAAGACGGTGTATTCGGTCGAGCACTCGATCGAGTACGAGATCCCGGCGGTCGCGCAGGTGATGGTGGACGCGTCCTCGCCGGTGCCGGCGTCGAACTACTTCGCGGCAGGGCTCAGGCAGGACACCGACGTCGTCGCCATCGACGGCATCCGGGCCGTGGAGGACGTGCACCTCGCCGTGGAGGCTGCCGGCATGGGCAAGCTCGTGATCGCCACGTTCCCGGCCGCCGATGTCGCCTCGGGCGTGCGCCGGCTGCTGGACCTCGGGGCGGAGCCTCACAGCCTGGCGCAGGCCCTGTCGCTCGGCGTCGGGCAGCGGCTCGTGCGGCTCAACTGCCCGAACTGCACGCAAGAGGTCCCGAGCGAGGCGCTCGCCTCGCTGCCCGGCGTGACGCCCGACGTCGTGAACAAGGCCGGCCTGGGGTGCCCGAACTGCGCCAAGACAGGGTTCCGCGGAGCTGTCGGCATCTTCGAGGTGCTGCCGTTCACGGAGCCGATACGGGCTCGCGTCGCAGCGGCGGCCAGTGCGGCCGAGCTGGCCGCGGCGGCTGCGGCTGCAGGGATGAGGTCCCTTGCGGAGTCCGGGCTCGCGCGGGTGCGCGCGGGCCAGGTGAGCGCAGATGAGCTGGCGCGCGTCTTGCGTCTGTAGCGGAGGTCGTACGGGATGCCACGGAAGAAGAAAGGTGAGACGGAACAGGTCGACTTCGCCCACGATGCTGCCGTCGCTTCCGACGAGATCGCCGAAGTCCGCGAAGGCCACGCCTGCGAGGTCCCCTGGGCGGGCGTTGGGCGCGTGGTGGAGCGCGTCGTGGTCTTCTCGCTCGACGACCAACGGTACGCGCTTCCGATCGAGAGCGTGCAGGAGATCCAGCAAGTCGTCGAGTTCACGCCGGTCCCCGACGCGCATCCTGCGCTGCTCGGCATGATCGACGTGCGTGGCGTGGTGACTCCAGCGGTGGACATGGGCGTGCTGCTCGGCCTGCATCCGCGCAGCATCACGCTCGAGACGCCCATGCTCCTCTTCTTGAGCCAAGGCCGGCTGGTGGCGGCGGTCGTCGACGAGGTCGACGACGTGTTCGAGGTGGCGCCGACCGCGATGCAGGCTCCGTCAGACCTGTACTCGCTCAAAGACCGGATGATCGGAGTGTGCAAGATCGGCGAGGATCTGGTGATCGTGCTCGACCCGGACCGTCTGGTCCCCACGAGCATCTGAAACGGGCGGAAGCGATGGAAGAGCGCAAGGCCATGCCCAGTGCAGACGGACTCGGTCTCGACGAGCAGGTGCGGCGCATCCTGCGGGAGCGCGCCGAGTCGCTCGCGCAAGCGGACTGGGTGGAGGAGGTCGCCGAGACGCGGCGCCTGCTCTTGTTCCGGCTCGGCGAGGAGACCTACGCCGTGGGGGTCGAAGACGTCCGGGAGATCGTGAGCGGTTTCGCCGTCACGCGCATCCCGTGCGTCCCTTCGCACGTGCTCGGCGTCATCAACGTGCGCGGCGAGATCGTCTCGGTCATCGACCTCGCGGCCGTGCTCAACGCCCAGCAGGGCGCTGCGCGAGCGCCTGGAGGCGATGACGGAAGCGGCATCATCGTGCGGTCCGACGACGTCACCGGCATGCTCGTCGTGGACGAGATCGGAGACATCATCGAGGTCCCGGCGGCCTCCGTCGAGCCGCCGTTGTCCTCGCTCGACCGCGCGCACGCCGAGACGGTCTCAGGCACGGTGTACTGGGAGGGCCGGCTGATCGCGGTCGTCAATCTCGCGCGGATACTGCAACCTGTCGGAGAACGGGCGTAATGGCCAGCGGCACAGGAGGGCTCGGATGATCAAGCGGCTGATCCAGAAGGTGCGGACGACCTTCCTTCTCAAGTACTCGCTCGTGAACTTCGCGCTCATCGCGGTCGTCAACACTGTGCAGCTCGTCGTGGCGTGGGTCGTGTTCAAGGACGTGCTCGCGCGCAGCGAGAATCTCGTGACGCAGGCTGCGATCGTCATCGGCTCGTTCCTGGTGATGCTCGCCGTGTTCATCTACCTCTACATCCAGATCGGGAAGCGTTTCATGGCGCCGCTTGGCTTGGTCGCCTCCAGCGTCAAGGCTGCATGTGACGGCGAGATCGGGCACAAGGTGGACGTCGACTCGGAAGACGAGTTCGGCGTGCTCGCGCGCTCGTACAACCAGATGCTCGACCTCATCATGTACCTCGTCACGCAGACCCAGGAGTCCTCGAACCGTCTCGCTGGCGCCGCGTCCGACATCATGTCGGCGACCGAGCAGCAGGCGTCGGGGGCGGCCGAACAGGCGGCTTCGATCGCGCAGACGACCGCGACCATGGAGGAGCTCGCTGCCACCTACCGGCAGATCGCAGAGAACGCCGACCAGGTGGTGCACCTCGCGGAGGCCTCGCTCGGAAGCGCGGAGTCCGGCCAGCAGGCCGTTGCGAACACGCTCGACGCCATGGAGCAGATCAAGGTGCGCGCTCAGGCGTCCGCCAACAAGATCATGCAGTTGGGCGAGCGCAGCCAGCACATCGGGCAGGTCCTGACGATCATCAACAACATCGCCGACCAGACGAAGATCCTAGCTTTGAACGCCGCGATCGAAGCCGCCCGGGCGGGCGAGGCAGGCAAGGGCTTCTCGGTCGTCGCGGTGGAGATCCGCAAGCTGGCGATGTCGGTCGTCGACTCGACGCGCGAGATCGAAGCGATCATGACGGAGATCCAAAGCGCTGCGAACGACCTGGTCATGTCGACCGAGCAGGAGCTCAAGCAGGTGAGCGCCGGCGTGGACCTCGCGCAGGTGACGGGCGAGAGCTTCGAGCAGATCCTGCAGGCGATCGAGCAGACCGCAGTCGCGGCCAAGGAGATCTCGGCGGCGACTCAGCAGCAAAGAAGCGCTACCGATCAGGTCGTCAAGGCGATGCGCGAAGTCGCGGCCGTCGCGCAGCAGACCGCTGCCGGCAGCAAGCAGGTCGCCGCGGCAGCCGAGCAGCTCTCGCAGATCGCGCGCGAGTCCAGCCAGGTGGGCGCGGCGTTCCGGTTGGTCAGGTAGCCGAGTCCCGGCCGCACACGAAAGGGCTGCACAGATGGTCGAGTTCGACCGCTCAGCGTTCATACAGAAGTTCCAGGAGGAGGCGACCGAGTACCTCCAGCGTCTGAACGAGGGCGTCATCACGCTCGAGGGCGACCCGAAGAACCGTGAGCTCATCGAGCAGATGCTGCGCGACGCGCACACCCTCAAGGGCTCGTCCCGCATGGTGGGGTTGCTTGACATCTCGGACGTCGCCCATCGCCTCGAAGACATCATGGTCAAGATCCGCGACGGGGAGATGGAATTCGACCCGAGCATGTCGGACGCGTTCTTCGAGGCGCTTGATGCGATCGTGTTCCTTAAGGACAACGCAGGCACGGACGTGAGCGGGCAGCTCGACGTGCCGGGGCTTCTCGAGCGGCTGTCGGCGGTCGCTGCGGGGAGCGCTGCGGGCGTAGATGCCGGGCAGCCGGCCGCAGCGGAGCCCCCGGCTGAGCCAGCCGCGGAGCCTGTCCCGGCGAAGCCAGCGGTACCTGAGCCGGAGGCAGCCTCTCGGCCTGAGCAGCCTGTGTCTGCGGAAGAGCAAGCGCCCGGCCAGAAGGAGCGAGCAAGCGCCTCTCAAGGACCTGCCGAAGAGAAGCTGCAGACCCGCACGCAGCAGACCGTCCGTATCCGCACTGAGCAGGTCGACCGGCTGCTCAACTTGGTGAGCGAGGTCGTCATCGCGCAGATCAAAGCAGAGCAGCACGCCCGCGACCTGCGCATCGCGCAGGCGCTCGCGACCGACGTGTACCAGACCTGGCGGCGGGTCCGCGCGTCGCTGTCCGTGGAGGCGGAAGCCGTGCTCGCGGGGATAGACGACGACCTGCGCATGATCGACGAACTGGTGAACGACCTCCGGCAGCGCATGACGCACATGCTGAAGGAGTACTCCGACGACGTGTCCCGCGCCTCCACCGTCGTCGCTGACCTGCAAGAGCACAGCATGGCGATCCGCATGCTCCCGGTCTCGACGGTCTTCAACGCGTTCCCGCGTGCGGTCCGGGACCTCGCCCGGCAGTTCAAGAAGGACGTCGAGCTCGTGATGGAGGGCGGAGACACCGAGCTCGACAAGAAGGTGCTCGAGGAGATCAACGACCCGCTCATCCACATCATGCGCAACGCCGTCGATCACGGCATCGAGCCCGTCGAGCGGCGCCGGGAGCTCGGGAAGCCAGAGAAGGGCACCATCAAGCTGGCGGCGCGCCAGGAGGGCGACCACATCGTCATCGAGATCTCCGACGACGGAGCCGGCATCGACCCCGCGGCGGTCAAGGCGGCCGCCATCCGCAAGGGCTACCTCACCGAGAGCGAAGCGAAGTCGATGTCCGACCGGGAGGCCACCTACCTCATCTTCGAGGCAGGGTTCTCCACGAGCCCCATCATCACGGAGATCTCCGGTCGCGGCGTCGGTATGGACGTCGTGCGCGAGTTCATCGTGGACAAGCTGAAGGGCTCGCTCGACGTGGAGAGCGAGCCGGGACGCGGCACGACCTTCCGGCTGACGATACCGCTCACGCTGGCGATCATCCGTGCGTTGCTCGTGCGCGTGAGCGGCCAGGTCTTCGCGATCCCGACCTCGTCGATCGAGGAGACGCTGCGGATCGACCCCGCGGAGGTCATAAAGGTCGAGGGGCGCGAAGTCATCCGCAGGCAACGGCGCACCATACCGCTCGTGCACCTGCGCGACGTGCTGGGACTCGAGGCGTCGGAGGATGCGGAAGCCGGCAAGCTCCCCGTCGTCACCATCGGGTTCTCGGGCCACCGCATGGGCTTCCTGGTTGACGCGTTCGTCGGCGAGCAGCAGATCGTGATCAAGACGCTCGGCTCGCACCTGAAGCACGTGGACAACGTCGCGGGCGTGACCATCCTGGGCGCCGGCGAAGTCGTGCCGATCCTGAACGTGCCGGACCTCATGGCGAACGCGCGCAGGATGACGGGCCGCGCGGGTGGCCGGACGGCGGTGAAGCGCGAGAAGGACCAGGGTCCGCGGCGGGTGCTGATCTGCGAGGACTCGTTCACGACGCGCGAGCTCGAGCGGTCGATCTTCGAAGCTGCGGGCTACGTCGTCGAGACCGCCACGGACGGCGCTGCCGGCCTCGCCAAGCTGCGCGAGGGCCTCAAGGTCGATGCCGTGGTCACCGACGTGCAGATGCCGAACATGACTGGGTTCGAGCTCACGCGCGCCATCAAGGGCGACGAGACGCTCAAGGAGATACCCGTCATCATCGTGACCTCGCTCGAGCGCGAAGAGGAGAAGGCGGAAGGCATCGAGGCGGGAGCCGACGCGTACATCACGAAGTCGGTGTTCAACCAAGACACGTTGCTCGACACCGTCGAGCGGCTCATCAGGTAGAGCGCGGAGGGGGGATCCGTGGCAGGGACGCCCATCAGGGTGCTGGTCGTCGACGACTCGATCGTCGCACGGGAGATGCTCGCGCAGATCCTGCAAAGCGACCCCGGGATCGAGGTCGTCGGCGTCGCGTCGAACGGCGAGGAGGCCGTCGACGCGGTCGCTCGTTTGAAGCCCGACCTCGTCACGATGGACATCCACATGCCGAAGATGGACGGCATCACCGCGGTCGAGCACATCATGGCGTACACGCCGACGCCCATCCTGGTCGTGTCGTCCTCGGTGCACGGGGAAGGCGTCGGACGGGCGTTCGACGCGCTGTCCGCTGGCGCGCTCGAGGTGATGAAGAAGCCCGAGCCGCGCGACTGGGCGGAGCTCGACCGCATCGCGGGCGAGCTGATACGCAAGGTGAAGCTGCTCTCGCGCGTGAAGGTGATCACGCACATCAGAGGCAGGCGAGGGGCGGGCCGCGCAGCCGCGGCCGTTCCCGTGCCGCAGCGGGAGCCGGGCGCCGCGTCGCTGGTCGCCATCGGGTCCTCGACGGGCGGACCCTCGGCGCTCTTGAGCGTCTTGGCGCCGCTGCCGGCGGACTTCCCGGTGCCGGTCGTGATCGCGCAGCACATCGCCGACGGCTTCATCCCCGGCCTCGTGAGCTGGTTGGATGCTGCGTGCAAGATGACGGTGCGAGCCGCACAGGACGGCGAGACCGTGCTGCCCGGCAACGTCTACCTCGCGCCCACCGGGCGCAACCTCGTGGTGGACGCGATGACGCTGCGGTTCAAGAAGCCTGGGGAGCGGCAGCTCTACATCCCGTCTGCGGACACCCTGTTCGAGTCGGTGGCCAAGACGCACGGCGCCAGCGCGATCGGCGTGCTGCTCACCGGCATGGGCGACGACGGCGCGCGAGGGCTCAAGGCGTTGTACGAGACGGGCGCGCTCACCATCGCGCAGGACGAGGCCACGTCCACCGTCTTCGGCATGCCCAAGGCCGCCATCGACATGGGCGCGGCCCGGAAGGTCCTGCCGGTGAACCAGATCGCCGACGCGCTGAAGGCTGCCGTGAAGGCGTAAGGGCGCGCAGGCCGCTCGGGTATACTGGCCTCCATGCGCGACGTGCGAGACCGTCCCATCGGCGTCTTCGATTCCGGGCTCGGCGGGCTGACGGTGGTCCGCGAGCTCGCGCGCGCGCTGCCGCATGAGTCGATCCTCTACCTGGGCGATACCGCACGGTGCCCGTATGGGCCGCGGGACCAAGCCGAGGTGCGCCGGTTCGTCCTGCAGATCGGCACGTGGCTGTCGGTGCGCGACATCAAGCTCATGGTCATCGCGTGCAACACGGCGACGGCCTCGGGGCTTGCGCTCGCCCAGCGGACGTTCGACGTGCCGGTCATCGGGGTCGTGGAGCCCGGGGCTCGGGCGGCCGTGCAGGCGACCAGGAATCGGCGCGTGGGCGTCATCGGGACCGTGGGGACGGTCCGCTCCGGCGCCTACAGCTCGGCGGTGCGCGCGCTGGACGCGGGCGTGACGGTGTTCTCCGCGCCGGCGCCGAAGTTCGTGGACATCGTCGAGGCGGGCCTGCGCATGGACGACGGCGCGATCGAGTCGCTGATGTCGCAAGCCTCCGACGTGTTCGTCCGGCCGAGCTTCTACGAGCTGGCGCGCGACTACCTCGATCCGCTGAAGCGCGCCGGCATCGACACGCTCGTCTTAGGCTGCACGCACTTCCCGCTGCTGTCGGCCGCCATCCAGCAGGTCGTGGGTCCCGGCGTGCGCCTGATATCCTCGGCTGAGGAGACGGCGCGCGAGGTCCGCGAGACGCTGGAGGTGCGCGGCCACGCGGCGGGGTCGGGATCCGTTCCTTCGCACACCTTTGTCACGACCGGCGATCCGGACGAGTTCGAGCGGCTCGGCTCCCGCATCCTCGGCTGGCCGACGGGACCGGTCGAGACGGTCTCGGTCGATGAGCTCGAGTCGCTGATGACGCCTGAGATGGAAGCCGCCGCCGCTGAGCCCCGGGAGCCGTCATGCGGCTGACCGTTCTCGGCTCGGGGGCCTCGTATCCTGGCGCGGGGCGAGCGTGCGCCGGGTACCTCGTCCAGGAGGGCGGCGCGACAGTCTTGCTGGACTGTGGGAATGGATGTGCGTCGAACCTCGCGCGCGCCGTGCGCCCCGAGGACCTCGATGCCGTGTTCGTGACGCACGCGCACCCCGATCACTTCGCGGATCTGTACGCGCTGCAGGCTGCGTTGCGCTATGCGCCCGACGGACCCGCGCCCTCGGTCGACCTCTACGCTCCTGGGAGCGTCCGCGATGCGATGCTCGCCCCGCTGTCCGACAGGGGGCGCGCTGAGATGCTGGAAGCGTTCGTCGGGCACGAGATGAACCATGGCGAGCCGATCGAGGCGGGAGGGCTCGCGATCATCCCGTGGCGTGCTGCGCACTCGGTCGAGACCTATGCGCTCGATGTGAGAGGGTCCGCTGGCCGGGTGTTCTACACCTCTGACAGCGCCCTCACGGACGAGATGGCGCTTTTCGCAGCTGGGGCGGACGTGCTGCTCGCAGACGCGACGCTGCCCGAGGAGTACGCCGGCCGCGCGCCGCACATGACGCCGCGCGAAGCGGGCGTGCTCGCGCGCGAGGCGGGCACACGGACGCTGGTGCTCACGCACCTGTGGCCGAGCATCGACCGGTCCGTTGCCGTGGCGGACGCCGCGCGGGAGTTCGGCGGGCGTATCATTGTCGCTGAAGAGATGCTGTCGATCGACCTTGCCGAGGAGGCCTGAGTGCAGCGTTCATACGGCCGGAGCCCCGAAGATCTGCGTCCGCTGCGTATCGTGCGGCGCTACCTCAAGCACGCGCACGGGTCGTGTCTCATCGAGCTGGGCGACACGCGCGTCCTGTGCGCCGCCACGCTTGCCGACGCCGTCGCGCAGTGGCGGCGCGGGTCCGGGCTCGGGTGGGTGACGGCGGAGTACTCGCTGCTGCCCGCGTCGACGCACACGCGCTCGAAGCGGGAAGTCGGGCCGGGAAGCCCCAGCGGGCGCACCCACGAGATCCAGCGGCTGATCGGGCGTGCGCTGCGCTCGGTCATCGACTTGGGCGGCCTCGGCGGCGAGGTGACGCTCACGGTCGACTGCGACGTGATACAAGCGGACGGCGGGACGCGCACGGCGGCGATCACGGGCGCGTGCATTGCCGCGCACGACGCGCTCGTGACGTGGAAGGAGGCCGGCCGGATCGCCGACGTGCCGATGCGGGACCTGCTCGCGGCCGTTTCCGTCGGAGTTGTGGACGGCGTGGCGCTGCTCGACCTCGATTACTCAGAAGACAGCGTTGCCGAGGTGGACATGAACGTGGTCGTCGACGGCCGCGGGCGGATCGTCGAGGTGCAAGGCACGGCGGAGCAGGTGCCGCTGGAGCGCGGGCGTTTCGACGAGCTGCTCGACCTCGCGATCGACGGCGCGTCACGCCTGACGGAGGTGCAGCGGCGGGTCATCGACGAGGGGCTCGACGAGGTCGTGGAGACGTGGGCGTGATGCGCGTCGTCGTGGCCAGCAGCAACGAGGGCAAGGTGCGCGAGATACGTCACGTGCTCGAACCGCTCGGCTGGGAGGTCGTGCGGGCAGCAGATGTGGGCCGCGAAGCCCTCGAGGTGGACGAGACGGGCGAGACCTTCTTGGAGAACGCGCTCATCAAGGCGCGCGCGTATGCGGAGGCGTTCGATTGCCCGGCGCTCGCCGACGACAGCGGGCTCGAGGTCGACGCTCTGGAGGGCGCTCCCGGCGTCCGTTCCGCGCGATACGCCGGCGAGCCGACCGACGACGCCGCCAACAACGCCAAGCTGCTCGCCGCGCTCGACGGCGTGCCGGCGGCGGAGCGGACGGCCCGTTTCCGTTGCGTGATGGCGCTGGTGTGGCCGGACAGGCGCGTGCTCGCTGCCGACGGCGTCTGCGAGGGGCGCATCGGTTACGAGCCGCGGGGCACGGGCGGATTCGGGTACGACCCGCTGTTCCTGCCCGACGCTGCGCCGGGCAAGACGATGGCTGAGCTGTCGCCCGACGAGAAGAGCGCGATCAGCCACCGCGGGGCCGCCCTGCGCGCCCTCCGGGACGCTTTGGAGCAGACGGGCCTGGCCGACGGCTAGCGCACGCGCCAGCAGCCGAATATACTGTGACGTGCCATCGGGGCAGGTGGCCCGCAGGCGCCTCCCCGGCGCGAGGTCGGGCCGTAGCGCAGCTTGGTAGCGCACCTGCTTTGGGAGCAGGGGGCCGCCGGTTCGAATCCGGCCGGCCCGACCAGAGAAGCGGCCGTAGTTCAATTGGTAGAGCCCCAGCCTTCCAAGCTGGTTGTTGCGGGTTCGAGTCCCGTCGGCCGCTCCATTGACAATGTGCTGCCGGCGCGGGTACCGTATCCAACCGGCGCCCGGGCCGGATGGATACGCGCCCGTAGCTCAGTTGGATAGAGCGGGAGACTTCTAATCTCTAGGTCGGGGGTTCGAATCCCTCCGGGCGTGCCAACAGCGGACACGGTGGGTGTAGCTCAGTCGGTTAGAGCGTCGGACTGTGGCTCCGAAGGTCGCGGGTTCGAGTCCCGTTGCCCACCCCAGCACTTGCGAGGCCCCGGAAACGGGGCCTCTCTCTTTGGGGCGGATGCTTCTCGGGCTGGTATCATCGAGCGGTCGCCGTCGAAGGAGGGTTGGCACAGTGCTCGACAGCCTGGCTCGCGGCGTGAAGCCTCGCACCGTGCTGCGCATCGGTGCAGCGATCGTCGTTCTCGGGTTGATAGCCGCGCTCGCCAGCGTGCTGGTCTCCCGCTGCAGCGCTTCGGCCCCGTTGGGCGACCCCGACCCGAAAGCCACGAAGCCCGTGCTGGCGGGCGTGCTGCCGGGAGACGGCGGCCGGCTGGCGAATCCGATCGGCATCGCGTGGGACGGGAAACGCCTGTACGTGTGCGAGTCGGATGCGGGCTCCATCGCGGTCTTCGACGCCCGGGGCGTGCTTCGAGGGCGCATCGAGATCCCATCTGCGAGCGGCGCGACGACCGCGTATCCTGCAGCGGTGTGCGTCCTGGAGGGCGGAGACGTGGCGGTCGTCGACGCTGCGGCATCGCGCGTCTTGGTCGTGGACGCGGGCTCGTTCGGTGAAGCGGACGTCGTTCGCGAGATCGGCGTGCAGGCTGGCCTGTCTCAGCCGACGGCGCTCGCGAGCAGCAGCGGCCGTCTGTACGTCGCCGACGCCTCCGACGGGACGATAAAGGTCTTCGACGGTGGCGAGAAGCCCGTCGCGGTGCTCGGGGCGGACTTGAAGCCGCGGCTCACGTTCGTGACGGGGATGGCCGTGGCCGACAGCTCGCTGTTCGTCGTGGACTCGAACGCGGGACGGGTGGTCGAGCTGGATGCGGCGACGGGATCGCTCCTCGGCTCCGTTCCGGCGCGGTTCACGTTGCCTCGTGGGGTCGCGACCCTCGGCGACGGGCGCGTCGCAGTGGCCGACGCGTTCGAACGGCGCATCGCGGTCTTCTTCGAAGGCAGGCAGACCGGCTCGATAGACGCATCTTCGGTTCCAGGCGCTCCGCTCGGCTCGCTCCGCGGCCTCGCATGGGATGAGGAGCGCGGGCGGCTGTTCGCGACCGATGCACGCTCTGGGAGCGTGGGCGCGTACGACGTCCCCCGTGATTGGGGCAAGCGATGATCTCTCGAAGGACCCGACGGTTCTGCGGAGCGTTGCTCGCGGTGCTCGTCGCCGCGTCGGTCGCGGGCTGTTCGTCCGGGTCGTCACACCCGGCGGTCCGCACTGTGACCGAGCTGCTCGAGCTTCGCCGCGCTGACGACCGGGACGCCAACAAGTACCGGCGGTTCTTCCTCGAGTCGAGCATTGCCAGCGCTCTCGTGGAGCCGGGGGGCGTCCCCACCGGCACGCCGCGGGTGCCGCGCTGGCGGCGGGTCTACCCGTCGAAGCTCGCGTCCGGCTCGGCCGAGGTGGCGGTCACGTGGCGCCAGGACTCCGCCTTCGAGGACTGGCCGGCGGCCACAGTCTTCGTGCTGTCGTACGAGGGCGGCCGATGGGTCGTCGTCGACGCCCGGGAAGAGACGTCAGCGCCAGAGCCTGCCAAAGAGTAGTCCGTAGCTCGGTCACACGAGCACGAAGAGAGGACCCGCCCGTGGAGGCAGGTCCTCTCTGTCTCGAAGCGTGGTTCCACGTCATGAAGCGGTGGTAGATCAGGGCACGGAGCCCCAGAGGTCGTCGTCGATCATGCCGAGCACGTTGCCCCAGATGACGCCCGGTCCCCCGAATACGCGCGCTGCCGCGACGTCGCTCAGCGCTGCGGATTCCATGTTGTAGGCCTGCATCGCCTCGGGCTCGACGTAGGATTCGGTGAGGAGCAGCGCTCCGCCGCACCGCCCTGCAGCGACGCCGCCCGCGAGGCCGTCAGGGAAGCCGCGGCCCCAGGCATAGCCGATGTACTCGCGCGACAGGATGCCAGCCTCGACGCTGTTCTCTGCGACTACCGCCGCGGTGTCGAAACGGGTGAGTCCCGCCCAGCGCGCGATCGTGTGGCCGAGGCGGTTCTCGATGACCCGCTTGACCGCGTCGTAGACCACGCCGGTCCCGCCGACGATCACGGCGTCGGTCGCTCCGATAGACGTGAGCGCTTCAAGCATCTGCGGATGCGCGTACGTGGATGGGGTCAGGAGGATGGGACGCTTGTCTGCGAACGCGAGAGGGGACGCGGACAACGCGTCTGGGAACTGGGTGCCGCACACCACGATGGCGTTCGGAAGGTCGGTTCCCACTTCGGAACGCATGCGTTGGGCGACCTGGATGGCCGTCATGTACCGGTCAGGGCCCGCAACTCTGATGATCGCTCCGTCGCCTGCGAGGGCCGGCTTTTTTTGCAGCTCATAGACGACGGCGGAGGACACCGCTCCCGTGCCGCCGACGATGAACGCACGGGTCGCGCCGAGCCGGTCGATCTCCGCCGACACGACCGCAGGCAGGGTGTCTCTTGGGACGAGGAGCAGTGGCGCGTCGCAAACGCCGCACAGACCAGCGGCAGACAGCGCATCAGGGAAGTTGGCGCCGGTGGCGATGACGACCGTGTCCGCCCCTTCGGGGAAGGCGTCTTGCGAGACCTGCACCGCGGTCTGGTAGCGATCCGCTCCCCAGAGGCGCTTGAGCGCAGGATCCGTCGGCGCGTCGGTCATCGAGACCGTGAGCGTGTAGGGACCTCCCACGACCGCTCCGACGCCGATGAACATCACCTGCGGTCCCGTGAAGTGATCGGTGTTCGTGTACACGATCCGCTCGGTGCCTGCGACGACGTCGTCCGACGCCGCCACGAGGTCGGTGGTCTCATTCAGGAGCAGCAGCACGAAGTCCGTGCTGGTCTTGACCCGGATGTCCAGGGTCTGACCCGGGAACACCCACAAGTAGTACAAGGCGAAGTCGTCAGTGACCAGTCTGCCGCTGTTCGTGAGGCTCGTGAGCGGCCCTTGATACCCGGCTGGGAACAGCGCCGCCGGCGCCAGTCCCCGGAGGGGGAGCGCTTTGCTGCGGTCGATCGGCGGCGAGGCCCACGATCGGTCGAGCGCTGAAGCGGGTGCGGGCGCGACGGCGAGCATGAGCGCTGCGACGAGAGCGCAGGCGAGCAGCGACCGTACGGCGCGGCGTGGACAGCGTGGCATCGTCCCTCCTCGATCCGTGGCGCGGGGCGCCCGAACGCTGTCGCGTCAGCCGCGTCCTGTGCGGCCCCACCCCCCTCTGTGTGACGACCCCCAAGCTACCAGTACCTGGCTCGTACGGCAAGCCAGTGGATCCGGCGCGCCGCTTCTCGCTGATCTCGCGTCCCGTTGCCTCCTATTCTGCGAGGTGCTATCCTGTGCCGGCTGTCCGTGCGCCTGCTTGGAAACCAGGCGCGTCGTGGAGGTGAACCAAGTGCGGAAGGGCATCCATCCCGATTACGTCGAGTGCCGTGTGGTGTGCTCGTGCGGCAACACGTTCGTGACCCGCTCCACCAAGCCGGAGCTCCACGTCGAGCTCTGCAACCAGTGCCACCCGTTCTACACGGGTCAGCAGAAGTTCGTCGACAGCGGCGGGCGCGTGCAGCGCTTCGCCGACAAGTTCGGCAACGCGGCTGCCGCGGTCATGGAGCGCGAGGCCGCCGAGCGCGAGGCGCGCCGCAAGGCGGCCGAAGAGGCCGCGGCCAAGCTGAAGGCCGAGCGCGAGGCGAAGGCCGCCGAGAAGGCGAGCCGTGCTGCCCGCTTCGAGGTCAAGGAGGCTGTCGAGAGCGGCGAGGCGGCCGCTGACGGCTCCGAGTCCGCCGAGTAGCGCGTCCGGCTGGTATCATCGGGAGGCGAGCCTCGCGCTCGCCTCTTTGCTTTGAAGGAAGGGACGCAGGTGGACGTCAGGCTGCTCTGCCACACCCCGGACCCGGAGCGTGCCATCGCCGCAGCGGCCCGGCTGTGCTACTCGCCGGTCGGCGCGGCCGATCTCATGGAAGGCCTGAGCGACGAAGCGGTGCGGCGGGTGCTCAAGACGATCATGACCTCGGGGCACCTCTCGGCGCTCGAGCACGCATCGTACACCTTCGCCATCGAAGGCGTGTCGCGCGCGCTCACGCACCAGTTGGTGCGCCACCGTCTGGCGTCGTACAACCAGCAGTCCCAGCGCTACGTCCGCTACGACCTGCCGCCGGAGTTCATCGAGCCGCCGGCCGTAGAAGCGGACCGCCAGGCTCACGAGCTGTTCGTGCTGGCCACGGAAGCGTCCTTCGAGGCGTACCGCAATCTGCTCGAGCTCGGCGTACCGGCCGAGGACGCCCGCTACGTGCTGCCGAACGCGATGGAGACGAAGATCGTCGTGACGATGAACGTCCGCGAGCTCCTGCACTTCTTCGAGCTGCGCTGCTGCAAGCGCGCGCAGTGGGAGATCCGCGGGCTTGCGCTCGCGATGCTCGACCTGGTGACGCCGACCGCCCCGTACATCTTCCTCGACGCCGGCGCGTCGTGCCGCCGCGGACCGTGCCGGGAAGGCGCTATGACGTGCGGCGACCCGTATCCGAGGGCGGAGCGCCGTGACTGAGCGCGAGCGCGTGAAGCACACGCACATCGGCGGTCAAGCCGTCATCGAGGGCGTCATGATGCGTGGGGCGCGCGCGTGGGCGGTCGCCGTGCGGGAGCCGTCGGGCTCCATCTACCTGGAGCGGCACGACCTGCCCGATCCCGCGTCCCGTCCCGCGTGGACCAAGCGGCCGATCGTGCGCGGCGTGTTCGCCTTCGTCGAGACCATGAAGCTGGCGATGCAGGCGTTCTCGATCGCCGCGTCGCACGCCGGCGAGACGGAAGAGGACCGGCTGTCCAGCAAAGAGGTCGGCTTCACGATGGTGGCTGGCGTCGCGCTCGCCGTCGGGCTGTTCATCGTGCTGCCGGCCGTCCTCACGGACCTGCTCGTCGGCCCGCAGACCGCGCGCCCGTTCGTTTGGAACGCCGTCGACGGCGTGCTGCGGCTCGTCGCGTTCTTCGCGTACATCGTTGCGATCAGCCGCATCCCCGAGATCCGGCGGGTCTTCGCGTACCACGGGGCCGAGCACAAGACGATCCACGCGTACGAGCACGGCGTCCCGCTCGAGCCGGAGGCCGTCCAGCGGTTCGGGACGCTGCACGTGCGCTGCGGCACCTCGTTCCTGCTCATGGTGATGATCATCGCGATCCTGGTCTTCTCGCTCGTGCCAGGCAAAGCGATCCTTGCGGCCGCCGGCGTCTCTGGCCGGGGCTGGACGCTCCTGTTCAACATCGGGGTGCGTCTGCTGCTCATCCCGCTCATCGCCGGCCTCGCGTACGAGGTCTCGGTGAAGTGGGCAGGCTCGCACAGCGACAGCCCGCTGGTGCGCCTGGTCACGTGGCCGGGCATGCAGCTGCAGCGGCTGACGACGGCCGAGCCCGACGAGGGCATGGTCGAGGTCGCCATCGCGGCGATGAACGCGGTGTTGGAGAGCGAGCGCGCTGACGAGACGGTGTCCGTCGACCTGCGGGGCGCGCTCGACGAGGCCGCTCCCGCCATCGACTGAGCGCCGGCGGCGTCTCGCCGGCCCACCCGTGCTATAGTGCTACGCTGGACTTCGCCCTGGAGGATCGTTCCCGCATGAGAGAGAAGCTCGAACAGATCGTCGCCGCCTTCGACGAGCTCACCGCCCGTCTCGGGGATCCCGAGGTGCTCGCCGACCAGAAGACGTACGCGCGTCTTGCCAAGGAGCACCGAGCTCAGGAGCCGCTGGCGGCTAAGGCGCGCGAGTACCTCGCGGCGCTCGAGGAGCTCGACGGAGCCAAGGAGATCCTGCGGACCGAGAGCGACCCGGACCTCAAGGACCTCGCCGCCGAGGAGGTGCGCCGCATCGAGGCGCAGCTTCCGGCGCTCGAAGACGAGCTCAAGGTGATGCTGCTCCCTGGCGACCCGAACGACGAGAAGGACATCATCGTCGAGATCCGGGCCGGCGCGGGCGGCGACGAGGCCGCCATTTTCGCGGGCGATCTGTACCGCATGTACACTCGGTACGCCGAGTCCCAAGGGTGGAAGGTCGAGGAGATCGACGCGAGCCCGAGCGAGGCGGGCGGCTTCAAGGAGGTCTCGTTCCGCATCCGCGGCGACCGGGTGTACTCGAAAATGAAGTTCGAGTCCGGCGTCCACCGCGTGCAGCGCGTGCCGGTCACCGAGTCGCAGGGGCGCATCCACACCTCCACGGCCACCGTGGCCGTGCTGCCGGAGGCCGACGAGATCGAAGTCGAGATCGACCCCAACGACCTTCGCATCGACGTCTTCCGCTCCAGCGGCCCGGGCGGGCAGTCCGTCAACACCACCGACTCGGCCGTGCGCATCACGCACCTGCCGACGGGGCTCGTCGTGCAGTCGCAGAACCAGAAGTCGCAGCTGCAGAACAAAGAAGAGGCGCTGCGGGTGCTCCGCGCGCGCCTGTACGAGATGGAGCTGGAGCGGCGGCAGGCGGAGCTCGGCCAGCAGCGCCGCAGCCAGATCGGCTCGGGCGACCGCTCCGAGAAGATCCGGACCTACAACTTCCCGCAGGACCGCGTGACCGACCACCGCATCGGGCTCACGGTCCACAACCTCCCGGCGATCATGATGGGCGAGATCGACGAGATCATCGAGGCGCTCGCCGCCGCCGATAGGGCCGAGAAGCTGGCAGCAGCGGTGGACTGAGATGGCCGGGCGCGTCTGGACCGTGCGCGACGCGCTCGACTGGATCGTCGGCTACCTCGAGTCGAAAGGCGACGAGCATCCCAGGCGGTCGGCGGAGTGGCTGCTCAGCGCCGCGACGGGCCTCACGCGTGTCGAAGTGTACGCCTACCACGACCGCCCGCTGTCGCCCGAGGAGCGCTCCCGGCTTCGCGAGGCGGTGCAACGGCGTGCAGCCGGCGAGCCGCTGCAGCTCGTCACGGGCGAGATGCCGTTCCGCCACCTCGTGATCCGCGTGCGGCCTGGGGTCTTCATACCGCGTCCCGAGACAGAGGTGCTCGTCGACGTCGCGCTCAAGGCGCTCTCCGGCGTAGAAGAGCCTCTCATCGCCGAGCCGTGCACGGGGTCCGGGTGCGTGGCTGCGTCGCTCGCTTACGAGCTTCCGACGGCGCGCGTGATCGCCACGGACGCGAGCGAGGTCGCCGTCGAGACCGCTCGTCAGAATGCTCTGTACGCGAAGGTGGACGACAGGGTACAAGTGTTGCATGGAGATCTTCTCGACCCGCTTCTCGACGAGCCAGCCTTTCGTGGCGCGCTCGACGCGGTCGTCTCGAATCCCCCGTACGTCCCCCGCGGCCAGATCCAGGCGCTCCCGTCCGAGGTCAAGGACTTCGAGCCGTTGGCTGCGCTCGACGGCGGCGAGGACGGATGCGACGTGGCGCGCCGTATCGTCGAGCAGGCTCTCGCGCTTCTCAAGCCGGGCGGCGTGCTGGCGTTGGAGCTGGCCGAGGACAGAGCGGCGCCGTTCGCCGAGGAGGTCTCGGCGGTGCTTGATGGAGTCTCGTTAGCGAAGGACTTGAGCGGGCGGGACCGGATCGTCGTCGGGAAAAGACAGGAGGCGAGCTGAGATGAGCAAGGTGATCAGGATCGATCCCGACAATCCGTCAGCGGAAGCGGTGAATCTCGCGGCCACGGTCTTGCGGGACGGCGGCATCGTCGTCTTCCCGACCGAGACCGTCTACGGGATCGGCGCTTCCGCTTCGTCGTGCATCGGGCCGCAGGAGATCATCGACATCAAGATGCGCCCGAAGAGCAAGCCGCTGCCGTGGCTGGTCGAGGACGCGAGCGCGCTCGACAAGTTCGGCGTTGACGTGCCCGAGTACGCCCGACGGCTCGCCCGGGCGTTCTGGCCAGGGGCGCTCACGATCGTCGTGAAGGCGGCAGACGTCGTGGCGCCGGAGTTCCGCGACGAGCGCGGGACGGTCGCGCTGCGGTGCCCGGCGCACGAGCTGGTGCAAGAGCTCATCCGTGCAACGGGCGGCGCGCTGATCGCCACTTCCGCCAACACTTCCGGGCATCCGGCGCCCGCCTCGTTCGAGGAGCTCGAGGAGCGCATCATCGCGGCCGCCGATCTGACGCTGGACGGCGGGGAGACCGAGCACGGGGTGGCCTCTACCGTCGTGGACTGCACGGGGCCCGAGCCCGTCATCCTGCGCGAGGGCGCGATCCCGGCCGAGCAGGTGCTTGCTGCAGCGACGGGACAAGACGCATAGCGGCCGAGCCGGCTGCGCACGCTGCTGCTACAATGCGGGAGGCGCGCTTCGCGCCTCCCGCACCCGCTCGGAAAGGCCGGTAGGATGCGCATCGTCGTGGGGAGCGACCACGCCGGGTTCGCTCTCAAGGAGCACGTCAAAGAGTTCCTCAAGGCATCGGGGCACGAAGTCGTCGACGTCGGCGCGCGGTCCGAGGAGTCCGTCGACTACCCGGACTACGCGCGTGCGGCTGCCGAGGCCGTCGCCTCAGGCGATGCCGACTACGGCGTGCTGGTGTGCGGGACGGGTCTGGGGATGGCGATCGCTGCGAACAAAGTCCCCGGCATCCGTGCGGTGCAGGTGATGGAGCCCGCGCTCGCCGAGATGGCGCGCAGGCACAACGACGCCAACGTGCTGACGCTCGCTGGCCGCTACACAGACCCGGCCACCGCCGAGCGCATCGTGGAGACCTTCCTGTCGACGGCGTTCGAGGGCGGCAGGCACGAGCGTCGGGTCCAGAAGATCGCGTCCATCGAGCACACAGAAGACGCTGACGGAAAGGAATCGTGACATGACCTTGGAGCACCTGCGGCACGTCGACCCCGAGGTGGCTTCGGCGATCGACGCCGAGCTCGAGCGCCAGCGCAACACGATCGAGCTCATCGCGAGCGAGAACTTCGTCTCGATGGCAGTGTTGGAAGCCGCCGGGACGGTGCTCACGAACAAGTACGCCGAGGGGCTTCCGGGGAAGCGGTACTACGGCGGCTGCGAGAAGGTGGACATCGTCGAGGACCTCGCCCGGGAGCGCGCCAAGCAGCTGTTCGGCGCCGACCACGCGAACGTGCAGCCGCACGCCGGCGCGCAGGCGAACATGGCGGTGTTCTTCGCGGCTCTCACGCCGGGCGACACCGTGCTCGGGATGAGCCTCGCGATGGGCGGCCACCTCACCCACGGTTCGCCAGTGAACTTCTCGGGCAAGTGGTTCAACGTCGTGCCGTACGGGCTCGATCCTGAGACGGAGACGATCGACTACGACGAGGTCGAGCGGCTCGCGAAAGAGCACCGGCCGAAGCTCATCATCGCCGGCGCGAGCGCGTACCCGCGCGTCATCGACTTCGAGCGGTTCGGCGCCATCGCGCGCGAGGTCGGCGCGTACTTGATGGTGGACATGGCGCACATCGCGGGCCTCGTGGCCACAGGAGCGCATCCGTCGCCGGTGCCGCACGCCGACTTCGTCACCTCGACGAGCCACAAGACGCTCCGCGGGCCGCGCTCGGGCTTCGTGCTGTGCAAGGCCGAGCACGCCGCAGCGCTCGACAAAGCGGTGTTCCCGGGGCTGCAGGGCGGGCCGCTGGAGCACATCATCGCGGCGAAGGCCGTTGCGTTCAGAGAGGCGATGCAGCCGGAGTTCAAGGAGTACATCGACCAGGTCGTCGCCAACGCGAAGGCGATGGGCGAGGCCATGGTCGAAGCCGGGCTCAGGCTCGTCTCGGGCGGGACGGACAACCACCTGATGCTCGTGGACCTGCGGCCGGCCGGCATCACGGGCAAGGACGCGCAGAACCTCTTGGAGACGGTCGGCATCACCGTCAACAAGAACGCGATCCCGAACGACCCGGAAAGCCCGTTCGTCACGAGCGGCATCCGCGTCGGCACGCCCGCGATCACCACGCGCGGCTTCAACGAGGATGAGGCGCGGCTCGTGGGCTCGCTTATCGCGGAGACCCTGTACCATCGCGAGGAGCCGCAGACGCTCGCCCGCATCTCGAGCCAGGTGCGGGAGCTGTTGGCTGCGCATCCGCTGTACCCGGAGCTGTGAGACACGCCTTGACGAAGGAGGCCCTGATGGAGGAGCCGCGCTGGGACAACGTGGTCGTCATGGACCACCCGCTCATCCAGCACAAGCTGTCGATCCTGCGCGACGTCGCGACGGGCGCGAAAGAGTTCCGCGAGCTCGTGAAGGAGCTCGCGATGCTCATGGCGTACGAGGCGACCCGGTCCTTCCAGCTCTCGGAGACCGTCGTCACTACGCCGATCGCCGAGACGACGACGTACGTGCTCGCGGGCAAGAAGGTGGCGGTCATCCCCATCCTGCGCGCTGGTCTTGGCATGGTGGACGGCATCCTCGAGCTGATCCCCGCGGCGAAGGTCGGCCACATCGGCCTGTACCGCGACCCGGAGACCCTGCAGCCGGTCGAGTACTACTGCAAGCTTCCCGAGGACATCGGCGAGCGCGACATCATCCTCGTCGATCCGATGCTCGCCACCGGCGGTTCGGCGGCAGCCGCGGTGCAGTTCCTGCGGCAACGCGGCGCCCGGGCCATCAACCTGCTTTGCATCATCGCGGCTCCCGAGGGCATCGAGGCCGTCCTGTCGGCGTGCGACGACGTCAAGATCTACACCTGCGCCGTCGACAGCCACCTCAACGACCACGGCTACATCGTCCCAGGCCTCGGCGACGCGGGCGACCGGCTCTTCGGCACGAAGTGACGGAGGCGCCGTGACGCGCCCGTCGTGGGACGAGTACTTCATGGGGCTCGCCGCGCACGTCGCGGGCCGCTCGACGTGCCTGCGCAGGAAGACGGGAGCCGTGCTCGTCAAGGACAAGCGCATCCTTTCGACCGGCTACAACGGCGCGCCCTCCGGGCTTGAGCACTGCGAGAGCGCCGGCTGCCTGCGAGAGCGGCTCGCGGTGCCCTCGGGCAGCAACCACGAGCTGTGCCGGGGCATCCACGCGGAGCAGAACGCGGTCGTCCAGGCCGCGCGGCACGGCATCGCGATCGGGGGTGCGGCCATCTACTGCACCCACCAGCCGTGCGTCATGTGCGCGAAGATCCTGCTGAATGCCGGCGTCGTCGAGATCGTGTACCGCGAGCCGTACCCTGACGAGCTCGCGGAAGGGCTTCTGCGCGAGAGCGGCGTGACCGTCCGCCGGTTCGAGGAGGCCGGCTCGTGAGCGGCGCGCTCTGGCAGCTCGCTGTGGACGCGATCGTGGCTGCGGCGGTCACGCTCGCGCTCACTCCAGCCGTGCGGCTCGCGGGGATCAGACTCGGGATCGTCGCGCATCCCGGCGGCAGGCACGTGCACTCGGGCGTCATACCGCGCATCGGCGGCGTGGCCATGTTCTTCGGCATGGTCGCGGGCGTCGGCGTGCAGCTGGCAGGGGAGCGCTTCTTCGGCTGGCACAAGGTGCTGTCGGCGTCTCCCAAGCCGATGCTCGCGATCGCCGCGGGCGGGCTGGTGATGTTCGCGGTGGGCGTGGCCGACGACGTCGTCGAGATGAAGCCTGGCGCGAAGTTCCTCGGTCAGATCCTCGCGGCGACGGTCGTCGCGCTGGGCGGCGTGCGCATCGGGTACGTCGGGAATCCCTTCGGCGGCGTGATCGTGCTCGGCGCGCTGTCCGTGCCGCTCACGGTGCTGTGGATCGTGAGCTTCGCCAACGTGATCAACCTCATCGACGGGCTCGACGGCCTTGCGGCGGGAGTGTCGGCGATCGCCGGCTTGTCCCTGTTCGCGCTCGCCGTGCAGGGGAACACGCTGGCAGCCGCCGTCCTCGCCGGGGCCTTGGTTGGGGCGTGCCTCGGGTTCTTGCGCTACAACTTCCATCCGGCGAGCGTGTTCATGGGGGACTCCGGGGCGCTCACGCTGGGGTTCTTCCTTGCGTGCATATCGCTCCTGGGCGTGATGAAGTCGCTCGCGGCCATCGCGTTGGTGGTGCCTATAGTGATCGTCGGGGTGCCCGTCTTCGACACCTTCTCCGCGATCGTGCGAAGGAAGATCAGCGGCAAGCCCATCCAGGCCGCAGACCGGGGTCACATCCACCATCGCCTGCTGCATCGCGGGTTCAGCCACCGGCAGACCGTCGTGATTATATACGTGTGGTCTGCGGCGTTGGCCGTGGGCGGTTACGCCGTGCGTTGGGCGCCGTCGTCGTACCGGCTCGTGACGCTGCTCGTGCTCGCCGCGCTGTCCGCATACATGGCGCATTGGCTGGGGCTTTTCGAGGTCGTCCAGCACGACGACGAGGCCGACCGCTGATTCTTGTTGTGCTTGTGAACCTTGGTGTATAGTGAGCACGCTTTCGGGTCCCCCCGGCCGGAAGCGTCCTGTGTCGCGCTGCGGTTCGTTTGCCGCGGGCGCGGCGTCTTTCGGCGCACGCGCGGGGGACGCACTGTGCCAACTGTCGTGGGAGAGGGACAGCAAGCTGGGAGCGGACGTGCTCGATAGCGTGACCGCCGCGGTTCATGCGGGCGTCGCGTGCGCTTTCGGCCTGGCCGTCGGCTTCGGCTTCGCCGTGCTGTCCCGGTTCGCGGTCTCGTTCGTCCGCCCCGGCAAGCTGTACGCAGGGCTGGCCGTCGTCTCTTCGCTCACGCTCGCGCGCCTGGTTCTGAGCGCGGTCTTGCTGTACGTCTGTTCCGCCGTGGCTCCGGCATCGCTGGTGCCGTTCGGCGTGAGCCTCGTCGCCGCCTTCCTCGTCACTACCGTGGTCGAGGGGCTGCGCGAGATCCGTTCCGTCCCGTCAGGCGTCACTGCGTAGGAGGGAGTGCTGCAGGTGTCAGCGCCAACCGTCACTGTGGCTGGAGAGGCAGCGGCCGACCCGTTGACCCACGGCATCGAGAAGCTCGTCCACGAGCTGTCGGTCCTGCCGCTGAAAGGCGAGCACCTCGGCATCGCCGAGAGCTACAGCCCGAGCCATTTCACGCTGACGAACTACACGTTCTGGATGGTCGTCGCGCTTGCGCTCACCGTGCTGTTCTTCGTGGTGGCGTCGCGCAAGCCGAAGCTCGTTCCGAGCGGCATCTACAACCTCGCCGAGGCCGGGGTGGCGTTCGTGCGCGACAACCTGTGCGCCGAGGTCATGGGCCCTGAGGGCCGGAAGTACTTCCCGTTCATCGGAACGGTGTTCTTCTTCGTGCTGTTCAACAACCTGCTCGGGAACATCCCGCCGGCGCTGCCGGGCACCGGGACGCTCGGCACCACCTTCATGTGGGGCCTGATCGTCTTCACCGTCTACAACGGCATCGGCATCAAGAAGAACGGGCTTGGCCGCTACATCAAGAGCTTCATCCCGTCGGGCACGCCGCTGTGGCTGGCGCCGTTCATCTTCGTGCTCGAGCTCATCTCGCACTTCCTTCGCCCCATCACGCTGGGCATCCGTCTGTACGCCAACATGTACGCCGGCCACATCATGCTCGGCGTGTTCGCGATCTTCATGGCCATCGCCATCGAGCACGTCTCGGCGACGAGCTTCGTGGTGCTGCCGCTGTCGTTCCTCATGCAGGTCATCCTGCGCGGGTTCGAGCTGTTCGTGGCCGTGCTGCAGGCGTACATCTTCGCCATCCTGACGGCCGTCTACATCAACGGCGCGCTGCACGCGTCGGAGCACTAGGAGAGGGAACACCGCCGCTGAAGCGGCGTTGATGGTAGGAGCAAGCACCGCCGGGCGGTCCGGTCGGTGGGAGATCAAGAGGAGGACGTCGTGATCGGTTCGCTGTCAGTTCTGGGTGCAGGCCTCGCCTTCGGTCTGGGCGGCATCGGCGCCGCGCTCGGCATCGGCATGATCGGCTCGAAGACGATCGAGTCGATGGCCCGTCAGCCCGAGATGGCCGGCCGCCTGCAGACGACGATGTTCATCGCGCTCGGCATGACCGAGGCCATCGGCCTGCTCGGCTTCGTGCTCGCGTTCGTCCTGCAGGGCGTCAAGTAGCCGACACACCGACTCCGGGAGGTAGGACGCGTGGAGAAGATCATCCCGCTTGGCGTAGAGCTCTACGTCAACCTCGCCGCGTTCGCCGTGCTGTTCGTGCTGCTGGCGAAGTTCGCATTCCCGCCCATCACGAAGATGCTCGACGAGCGGGCCGAGAAGATCCGCGAGTCGCTCGAGAAGGCCGAGGACACCCGCATCGAGGCGGAGCGCCTGCTCGAAGAGTACCGCCAGCAGATGGCGGAGGCGCGCGCCGAGGCCGCGAAGGTCATCGAGCAGGGCCGCACGGTCGCGGAGAACATGAAGGCCGAGATCCTCGCCAAGGCGCGCGAGGAGGCCGAGGCGGAGAAGGCCAAGGCGCTCGAGGCTATCAAGGCCGAGCGTGCTGCCGCGGTCGCCGAGCTGCAGGCGAAGGTCGCCGAGCTCTCGGTCGCCGTCGCCGGCAAGATCATCGGCGAGCAGCTCACGCCCGCAGAGCACGAGAAGCTGATCGAGCGGTACATCGCAGAGGTGGGCAGCCTGGATGAGCGCTAGCGAGACCGTCAGCACCTACGCGCAGGCGCTGTACGACCTCGCTTCTGTCACCGAGGCGTTCGACGCCGTCGACGAGGGCATGAAGGCGGTCGTCAAGGCCGTCCGCGGCAACGTCGACCTGCGCGAGGCGCTCGTGGACACGAGCGTTCCGGGCGAGAAGAAGCGCGAGGTCGTGCGCGCGATCTTCGGGGACGCCGTCGTTCCTGAGGTCGTCGCCATCGCGGCGCTGCTGGTCGAACGCGGTCACGCCGACCTGCTCGGCGCGGTTTCCGCCGAGTACGAGCGGCTGATCGAGGAGCGCCGCGGCGTCGTGATCGCGGACGTGACCACGGCGGTGCCGCTTTCGGAGGCGCTGCGCGCGCGTCTGGTCGAGAAGCTTGCTGCCGCCACGGGCAGGGCGGTCTCGCTCAGGGAGAGCGTCGACCCGTCCATCCTCGGCGGCATCGTGATCAAGGTCGCCGGCCGGGTGCTCGACGGCAGCGTGAACACGCAGCTGCGCGAGCTCAGGCAGGCGCTGTCTGCAGCACGCCAGGGAGGTGACGCATAGCGTGGTCGAGATCACTGCATCACGCATCGACGAGGTTCTGAAGGCGCAGCTCGCCTCCTTCAAGCCGTCCGTCGACGTCCGCGAGGTCGGCACGGTCATCCAGGTCGGCGACGGCATCGCGCGCGTCGAGGGCCTGAAGGGCGCGATGGCCGGCGAGCTCCTCGAGTTCGTCTCGAGCAGCACCGGCGAAACGGTCATGGGCATGGCGCTCAACCTGGACCGCGACGAGATCGGCGCCGTGCTGATGGGCGAGACCTCGCTCATCAAGGAGAACGACACCGTGCGCACGACGGGCCGCATCATCGAGGTCCCGTCCGGGCGCGGGTTCTTGGGCCGGATCGTGAACCCGCTCGGAGAGCCGCTGGACGGCAAGGGCCCCATCGAGGCGGAGGGCTACCGCCCCGTCGAGTTCAAGGCGCCCGGCGTCATCGAGCGCAAGGGCGTCCACGAGCCGCTGCAGACCGGCATCATGGCCATCGACGCCATGATCCCGATCGGCCGCGGCCAGCGCGAGCTCATCATCGGCGACCGCCAGACGGGCAAGACGGCCGTCGCGATCGACACGATCATCAACCAGAAGGGCAAGGGCGTCATCTGCGTGTACGTGGCCGTCGGCCAGAAGGCGTCCACCGTCGCGGGCGTCGTGCAGACGCTCGAGGAGTACGGCGCGATGGACTACACCATCGTGGTGGCGGCCAACGCCTCCGACCCGGCTCCGCTGCAGTACATCGCGCCGCTCGCCGGATGCGCGATGGGCGAGTACTTCATGTACACGGGCGAGGACGGCCAGCCGGCCGGCGCCGACAACCCGGGACGCCACGTCCTGTGCGTGTACGACGACCTGTCCAAGCAGGCCGTCGCGTACCGGCAGATGTCGCTCACGCTGCGCCGCCCGCCGGGACGCGAGGCGTATCCAGGCGACATCTTCTACCTGCACAGCCGTCTGCTGGAGCGCGCCGTCAAGCTCAACGACGCCAACGGCGCGGGCTCGCTCACGGCGCTGCCGATCATCGAGACCCAGGCCGGCGACGTGTCGGCGTACATCCCGACGAACGTCATCTCCATCACGGACGGCCAGATCTTCTTGCAGACCGACCTCTTCTACCAGGGCGTGCGGCCGGCCATCAGCGTCGGCATCTCGGTGTCCCGGGTCGGC
>DYEA01000002.1 GCA_020725885.1 Slackia sp.
AGAGCATCCGGCTGTTAACCGGAGGGTTGTAGGTTCGAGTCCTACCTGAGGAGCCAAGGAATGACACGGCCGCCTGGCGAACCCAGGCGGCCGTTTGCGTGAGGGGCGCGTCTCGGGCGGTGCGGGCTACTCGAGGTAGTCGCGCAGGCGCGCTGACCGCGACGGATGGCGGAGCTTCGAGAGCGTCTTGCTCTCGATCTGCCGGATGCGCTCGCGCGTCACGCCGAACTCGCGGCCGACTTCCTCCAGCGTCCGCGGATGCCCGTCCACGAGGCCGAACCGCAACTCGATGACCTTGCGCTCGCGCTCCGAGAGCGAGTCGAGCACGCGCTGCAGCTGCTCCTGCAGCATCGAGAACGACGCGGCGTCGGCCGGCACCACGGCGTCCGAGTCCTCGATGAAGTCGCCGAGCTGGGAGTCTTCCTCCTCGCCGATCGGCGTTTCGAGCGATACCGGCTCCTGCGAGATCTTGAGGATCTCGCGCACGCGGTCTGCGGTCATGTCCATCTGCTCGCCGATCTCCTCGGGAGTGGGCTCGCGACCGAGGTCTTGGAGCAGCTGCCGCTGGATGCGGATGAGCTTGTTGATGGTCTCGACCATGTGCACCGGGATGCGGATGGTGCGCGCCTGGTCCGCGATGGCGCGCGTGATGGCCTGACGGATCCACCACGTGGCGTACGTGGAGAACTTGAAGCCCTTGCTGTAGTCGAACTTCTCGACCGCTCGGATCAGGCCGAGGTTTCCTTCCTGGATGAGGTCCAAGAAGAGCATCCCGCGTCCGACGTAGCGCTTCGCGATGGACACCACGAGCCGCAAGTTCGCCTCGACGAGCTGCTTCTTCGCCTGCAGGCCGATGTGCTCGAGGCGCTCGAGGCGGCGACGCTCGGCGGGATCGAGCTCGATGCCCTTGGCCTCGGCCTCTTCGAGCTTCTCGGTGGCCTGCACGCCGGCTTCGATCTTCTTCGCGAGGTCGACTTCCTGCGCCGCGGTGAGCAGCGGGACCTTGCCGATCTCTTTCAGGTACATGCGGACCGGATCGCTCGTCACGGGCACGTTCATGTGCGCCTCGACCCGCTTGCGCGCTTTCGCGCGGGCGTCGGGCTTCTTGCCGGACTTCTTCGCATCGGTCTTGCCGGCGCCTTCGATGTCGGCCACAACGTCGGCTACGGCCGCGAGGTCGTCGGGCAGGTCGGTGTCGAGCACGTCGTCGGCGATGACGGCATCGTCGGCGGCCGGAACCGCCGCCGGGGTCCCTTCCTCCAAGACCTCGATGCCGGCCTTCGCGATCTCGGCGTAGACCTTCTCCGCAAGCTCTTCGGACAGGTCAGCTTCGGCGATCGCGGACTGGATCTCCTCGTCGGTGAGATGCCCCTTCGCAAGCCCTGCTTCGACGAGGGCCTTGATCGCGGCTTTCCCCTTGTCGCCGCTCTTCGCCTTTGCGGCTGTTGCGGCCTTGGCGCCGGTGCTCTTCGTCTTCTTTCCGGACTCTGTCACTCGCTGTCACTCCGTCGGTTCACTCGCGCGTCCGTACCCCTCTTTGAGCGCCGCCAAACGGCGCTGAAGCTCGGCCACCTCGCGGAACAGGACGTCCACCTCGCCTGCGTCCCGTACCGGATCCAGCTCGCGCAGGCGAGCATTCTTACGCAAGATTAGACGTTCGAGCCCTGATTCCTTGAGGCGATCGGCAATCTCGTGAAATGCGTATTCTACGTCCTCCACCTCTGCAGCGTCCACAAGCAGCGCGCTCACCCACGTCACCGCCTCCGGACGGGACGCTCGCACACGTGCAACGAGGTCGTCGCCGGTCGCGTCGCCCGCACCGATGACCGCGTCGAGGATGGTGCGCGCTTCTAGGCCGAGCAGCGGTTCGCCGAACTCCTCTTCCAGCAACTCCCGTGCCGCCGAGCGGATGCTGGGGTACCTGCAGACGAGCTCGAGGAGCGCATGCTCGACGGCGGTGACGCTCGACGGAAGACCCTGCTCCTCCACGGCCGCCTCGGCGTCCGGTGCGGCCAGGGCCGGTCGCCCGCCCTTGCGGGCAGCGTGTATGGCGCTCACCACGACGTCCGCGCTCACGAAGAGGCGGTCTGCGACGTACTGGGCGTACTCCTGCGCGATGAGGCTCCCGCCCACGCGCGCGAGGACCTCGGCGGCGTCCGTGAGCGCGGCCGCCTTCCCCTCCGGGCTGCTCAGGTCGTGCCGCTGCAGCCGGCGGTCGATCGCGAACCGCACGAGCGGCGCAGCGCCGCCGATCACGGCCCGCATGGCGTCAACGCCTTGGGACTTGACGAAGTCGGCAGGGTCGAGGCCGTCAGGGATGACCCCGACTGCCAGGTCGATGCGAGCGCTTCCGGCCTCCGGAGTCGCGCTCCAGTCGAGGAACTCGAGCGCCCGGTCGGCTGCGCGAAGGCCGGCCTCGTCGCCGTCGAAGAGGTAGACGATGCGTTTGGCGAACCGCGCGAGGAGCCGTACGTGCCGTTCGCCGAGCGCGGTGCCGAGTGTGGCGACCGCGGTGGTGATGCCGGCCTCGTGCAGCGCGATCACATCCGTGTAGCCCTCGACCACCACGGCCGTCCCGTCGACGACGATCGCGTTGCGGGCGCGGTCGATGCCGTACAGGTTGGCGGCCTTGAGGAAGATCGGCGTCTCGTTGGAGTTCAGGTACTTGGGGCCCGTCGCGCCTGCCGATTCGAGGATCCTGCCGCCGAACGCGATGACGCGGCCGTGGATGTCGGTGATGGGGAACATCACGCGACCCACGAAGCGGTCGCGCAGGCGGGAGCCGGCGCTGCCCACCGCAAGGCCCGCTTCGAGCACCTCGTCGCGGGTGAAGCCAGCGGTCGCAAGGTGCTCCACGAGCGCACGGCCGTTCGACGGCGCGAACCCGAGCCGCCACCGCTTGGCGACCGGGCTGCCGAAGCCGCGCGACGCGAGGTACTCGCGCGCGGCCTGCGCCTCGGGCGTCCGTCCGCTCATCAGCACCTTGTGGTAGAACGCAGCCGCCGCCTCGCACGCCGCTCGCAGCCGCTCCTTGCGGCCAGAGGGCGTTCCGCCGCCTTCCTCGCGGATCTCGATGCGGGCACGGTCGGCCAGCCACCGCACCGCATCGGCGAACTCCAGCCCTTGCGACTGCATGACGAAGCCGAAGACGTCGCCGCCCGCTCCGCAGCCGAAGCAGTGCCAGAGTTGCGTGGCGGGATCGACCTTGAACGACGGCGTCTTCTCCTGGTGGAACGGGCAGTTGCCCCACCACAGGCGACCGCGCTGCTTGAGCAGCACGGACTCCGACACGAGCTGCACGATGTCCGTGGCGTCACGGACGCGCTGGATGTCCTCGTCGGGGATGCGGCCCACGGCACCTCGAGATCTGCTCGAAAACCGATGCTCCCGGACGCCTCTCGACGCCCGGGAGCATTCTACTACGCAGCGGTGATACGGCAGGCGCTAGCCGCCGTGCACCTTCAAGAACAGCGGCACGAACACCAGCGACACGACCGTCATCAGCTTGATGAGGATGTTCATCGACGGGCCCGAGGTGTCCTTGAACGGGTCGCCCACGGTGTCGCCGACGACGGCCGCCTTGTGGGCGTCAGAGCCCTTGCCGCCGTGGTTGCCCGCCTCGATGTACTTCTTGGCGTTGTCCCACGCGCCGCCGGCGTTGGCCATCATGATCGCGAGCAGGAAGCCGCTCACGAGCGATCCGGCGAGCAGGCCGGCCAGCATGGACAGGTCGACGAGACCCGCGACCAGCGGCACCGCGACCGCGATCGCGCCCGGCACGACCATCTCCTTGAGGGCGCCCTTGGTGGAGATGTCGACGCACGCGGCGTAGTCCGGACGCGCCTTGCCCTCCATCAGACCGGGGATCTCGCGGAACTGGCGGCGCACCTCGCCGATCATCGAGAATGCGGCGCGACCCACGGCGCCCATCGTCAGCGACGCGAACAGGAACGGCAGCATGCCGCCGACGAACAGGCCGGTGATGACGTACGGGTTCTCGAGCGACATGTCGATCGAGAGGCCGCCGACCGAGAGCGACTGGCGGAACGCGACGAACAGCGCGAGGGCCGTCAGTCCCGCCGAACCGATCGCGAAGCCCTTCGCGATGGCGGCGGTGGTATTGCCGACGCTGTCGAGCGAGTCCGTGATCTTGCGGATCGGCGCGCCCATCTCAGCCATCTCGGCGATGCCGCCCGCGTTGTCCGCGACCGGGCCGTACGCGTCGACGCCCACGGTGATGGCCGTGATCGACAGCATGCCGAGCGCGGCGAGCGCGATGCCGTAGATGCCCGAGAGGTCGTTGCCCGGGACGGCCGCGTTGCCCATGAGGTACGCGCCGACGATGCCGACGGCGACCACGACGATCGGGGCCGCGGTGGACATCATGCCGACGTCGAGGCCGGCGATGATGTTCGTGGCCGGGCCGGTCTCGCTCGACTCGGCGATCTTCTTGACCGGCTTGTAGTGGTCGGAGCAGAAGTACTCGGTGATCTTGCCGATCGAGATGCCCGCGATCAGGCCGATGACGACCGAGCCGAAGTACCACAGGCGCTCGGGCTCGGCGCCTGCACGCGTGCTCCAGTGGTAGAACAGCCAGAACATCGCGACGACCTCGAGGACGGCCGCCACGTAGGTGCCGCGGTTGAGCGCGGAGTGCAGGTTGCCGCCCTCCTTCGCCTTGACGGCGAACAGGCCGATGATCGACATGATGATGCCGAACGCGGCGATGAGCAGCGGCGCGACCACGCCGTAGCGCAGGTCGATGCCGCCCGTGGCGCCCCACAGCGAGATCGCGAGCACCATCGGCGCGAGGATCGAGCCGACGTAGCTCTCGAACAGGTCGGCGCCCATGCCGGCCACGTCGCCGACGTTGTCGCCCACGTTGTCCGCGATGACGGCCGGGTTGCGCGGGTCGTCCTCGGGGATGCCCGCCTCGACCTTGCCGACGAGGTCGGCGCCGACGTCGGCGGCCTTGGTGTAGATGCCGCCGCCCACGCGCGCGAACAGCGCGATCGACGAGGCGCCCATCGCGAAGCCGTTGACCACCTCAGGCTGCGGCTTCTCGCCCATGATCAGCAGGAAGATCGCCCACAGCGACAGGCCGCCGAGGCCGAACGATGCGACGGTGAGACCCATCGTCAGGCCGGAGCGGAACGCCACCGACAGCGCCTGCGCGATGCCCTTCGTGGCCGCCTGCGCGGTGCGCGCGTTCGCGCGCGTCGCGACGTACATGCCCACGAAGCCGGCGCACGCCGACAGCAGGCCGCCCGTCAGGAACGCGACGCCGGTCAGCCAGCTCACCGACAGGCCCAGCAACACGAACACGATCGCCGCGAACACGACGAGCACGCGGTACTCGCGGAGCAGGAACGCCATCGCGCCTTCCTGCGTGGCCTTCGAGATCTCCTGCATGCGTTCGGTGCCCGGGTCCTGCTTGAGCACCCACGACGCCAGGTACGCGGCCACTGCGACGCCGATCACGGCGGCGACGGGCGCGAACCAGGCTATCCAGTCAGCCATCTGCGCGCTTCTCCCTTCTTGTTCCTCCCAGACAACGGACGTGCTTGCGCGATTCTATGCGAAGGGGGTGCATACGGCAACAAAACGGAAACGGAGCGGCAGCGCGTCACAGCGCGCCGGCCCCCCACGACGCACGCAGGGGGCGCGCTGGGCGCCCCCTGCCGTGGTGCACTTCAGGTGATCGCTACTTCGTCGCTGCGAGCACTTCGTCGCGTACGGCTTGTGCGACTGCGCCCGTCCCGCCGAAGAAGCGCACCCACTCGATCTCCGTCCTGTTCCCTGCTAGCGCCGCGCGCGTGGGATCCGGCAGCGCTGCCTTCTTCGTCAACAAGAGCACGGAGCCGGTTCTCCCCAGAACCGGGCCAGCGGCAAGCGCGTCCGGGAAGTTCTCGCCCGTGGCGATACCCACGCCGTCCCACATCAGCCCTGCGTTCACGCTCTTCTCTGCGACCTGGGCCGCAGTGCCGTAGCGGTCGAGACCCCACCAGCGGTCGGTCCTGCAGGGCACCTTGCTCTGCAGGTCTCCCTTCACAGCGTCGGACACCACGCTCGTCCCGCCGAGCACGATGACCTGGTTGACGCCGATGGCCTTCATCGCCGAGACGAGCGTCGTGTCTGCGCCCACGCGTGGATCCACGAGGAAGATCGGCCACCCCTTGGCCGCAGCGAGCGGGGACGCGCCCAGGGCGTCAGGGAACTTCTCGCCGGTCGCCACGAACGCCACGCCGTCGTAGCCGTCGTTCTCCTCGGCGCACTTGGCAGCGACCATCCGCGCAGTCTCGTAGCGGTCGCGACCCGCGATGCGCACGACGTTGCCCGTGTTCTTGGGATCGACGACCGCCTCGAGCGCGTTCTGGACGGCCGTCGAGATGGCTCCTGTGCCGCCAAGCAGATAGACCTTGATCGCGCCGAGCCGGTGCACCTCGTCCGCTACGGTCTCGGGCAGCACATCTTTCGGGACGAGCAGCACAGGCCCGCCCGCTGCGCCCGCGAGCGCGGCGCCGCCGAACGCGTCCGGCCAGTTGTACGCGGTCGCGATGACAACCGTGTCAGCACCGGTAGGAAACCCATGCTTCGACGCTTCGATCGCTGTGCCGATGCGGTCCGACCCGCAGATGGGGACCTCGACCGTCCCGGCGGCTTCCAGCTCGAATGAGACATCGACGGGGTTGCTTCCGTCCCAGACGACCTCGGTCCACTCCTCGACGTATCCGTCGGCCCACGCCGCGATCTTGTACGTCCCCGCGCCGAACTGCTCTTCGTCCGTGACCGTGCAGGTTCCGTCGATACCGGTGTACTCACTGCCTGTCCACACGTAGCCGTCCACCGGATCCAAGAAGTACGCGCAGACCTCGGCGTCCTGGATAGGGTCGCCCGTCTCGGCGTCTTTCACCGTCGCGTTCGCAATGGGTTTGAAGGCGACGAGGTCGAACGAGAGGTCTACCGCGTCAGTGCCGTTCCAAGTGATCTCCTTTGCCTGGTGCGCGTACCCGTTCATCCAGACTTCGATCTTGTACGGACCCGGTCCCTTCCCGTTCTCGTCGCACACCGCGGCCTTGCCGTCCGCGTCCGTGTACGCGCGGCCAGCGAAGTGGTAGACGGGGCCGTCTGCCGTGTCTTCGATCAGCCACGCGTCGACTTCCACGTCGGCGATAGGATCGCCTGTGTCGGCATCGCGCACCGTGACCGCGGCGATAGTCGGATACCCGTTGGCTGAAGCAGGCGCGTACCCGCCGAGCAGCCCCAGCAGAAGCACCGCTGCGATAGCGAGGCGCAGGCCCCTCGCCCGATGGGTCGTGAACAACGTCCTCATCGCGTCTCCCTCCACCCGTACGCGCCGGGCCGTGCCGGCGTCCTTCCTTTACCGACCTATCGGCAGACCGCGTGCCGGAGTGCATTCATGAACATATGCCGCTCGGCAGACGGAGGAATCCAGGCGACGAACGGACGTCTCGGCAGTGTCCTTTGTCACACTCTCCAGCGAGACGGAACGAAGGTCTGCTCGTACTGCCGGATGGCGAAGCGGTCCGTCATGCCGGCGACGTAGTCGACGACGCGCTGCACGAGATCATCGCCGTCACGAGGCTGGAACTCCTCAGGCAGCTCAGCCGGATTATCCAAGTAGTGCATGAACAGCGCCTTCACGACGCCGTGCGCCTTGGGCTCCTCGGCCTTGGCGCGCGGCGACATGTAGACGTTCTCGAACAGCCACGTGCGGAGGTCCAGCAACGCCTGCCACACCTCGTCGGACATGCGGATCTCGTCCGAGTCCAGAGAGGCCGTGACCATGTCGTGGACCATCGTCGTGATCCGCTGTCCGTGGTTGTGCCCGAGCACCGCTGTCGGGCCGGCGGGGAGGTCCTCCTCGCGGATGACGCCACCGCGCATCGCGTCGTCGATGTCGTGGTTCACGTACGCGATCCGGTCGGCGATTGCTACGATCTGCCCTTCGAGCGTCGCGGCTTTCCGAGAGCCCGTGTGGCAACGGATGCCGTCCCGCACCTCCCACGTGAGGTTCAGGCCCTTGCCCTCGTACTCCAGGACCTCCACGACGCGCAGCGACTGCAGGTTGTGATGGAAGCGGTCTGGGACGTTCGGATAGCGTCCGCGGATCTCCTCGAAGCACTCCGTGAGCGCGTCTTCGCCGGTGTGGCCGAACGGCGTGTGCCCGAGGTCGTGCCCGAGGGCGATCGCCTCGGTCAAGTCCTCGTTCAGCCGGAGCGCCCGCGCGATCGACCGCGCGATCTGCGCGACCTCCAGCGTGTGCGTGAGCCGCGTCCGGTAGTGGTCGCCTTCGGGAGCGAGGAAGACCTGCGTCTTATGCGACAGACGCCGGAAAGCCTTGCAGTGGATGATGCGGTCGCGGTCGCGCTGGTAGTCCGTCCGGAAGGGATCGGGCTCGATCGCCCGTTCGCGTCCGCGCGACGCATCCGAGAAGGCCGCGCGCGGCGACAGGCGTTGCCGCTCCTCAGCCTCTGCCAACTGCCGCGTGAGCACCGCATTCACCTCCATCCAGCAGCCGATGCGCCGAACGCCGTCCAGTACACGAAGGCAACGGCTGCACACACGAACGCCGCGATCCGGCCGGGGCGGATGGCGCCCCACGCCTTCGCCAGCACGACGCTCGCAGCGGCGCCCGCGAAGACCGCTGCGGCACCGATCGCGACGGGAACGAGCGCCTCACCGAACGCAGACCAAGCAGACCCGGCGTCACCTGCGCGTGACACGCCCTCGCTCACGACGAGTGCGAACAGCACCACGAGCCCCCAGGCCTCGCCGACGGCGACGTCCACCGGCCAGGGCCGCTCCCTGCGGGAACGGCCCTGGATCAGCGGCGAACGCGCTCGTTGGTAGAGCCGCGTGGTGCGTGCCACCGCTCCCCCGCTTCCGCCGCCTTGCGGCGGCGCCTGCCGTCACCTGTTGTCGCTGCCTGAGACTCTTCCTGCGAGGGCCGCCTGGGCGGCTGCCAGACGTGCCAGCGGCACCCGGTACGGCGAGCAGCTCACGTAGTCCAGCCCGATCTTGTGGAACACGTGCACCGACTCAGGGTCTCCGCCGTGCTCGCCGCACACGCCGAGCTTGATCTTCGGATTCGCCTCGCGCCCGAGGCGGCAGCCCATCTCCACGAGCTTCGCCACGCCCTCGTCGATGGTCTCGAACGGGTTGCGTGCGAGGATCTTGCGCTCGAGGTACCGCGGCAAGAACTTGGCCTCGATGTCGTCGCGCGAGAACCCGAACGTCGTCTGCGTGAGGTCGTTCGTGCCGAAGGAGAAGAAGTCTGCGGCTTTGCCGACCTCGTCGGCCGTCACCGCGGCGCGCGGGAGCTCGATCATCGTGCCGATGGGGATCTCGATCTCCACGCCGGTCTCGGCCATCACCTCGGCGACCACGGCCTCGGTCTCGGCGCGCAGCGCCTCGAGCTCGGTCACGATGCTCACCAGCGGAATCATGATCTCCGGCCGCGGGTCTTTGCCCTGCTTCTTCAGTTCGCACGCGGCACGCGTGATCGCACGCACCTGCATCGCGTAGATCTCCGGGAACACGATGCCGAGACGGCAGCCGCGCAGTCCGAGCATCGGGTTGGCCTCGCGCATCGCATCGATCTGCGCGAGGAGACGGCGCTTCGCGGCGAGCTCCTCGGGCTTGGCGCCGGCGGCCTCGGCCCGCACGATCTCGACCTCGAGCGCTCGGGGGTCGTCCAGGAACTCGTGCAGCGGCGGATCGAGGAGCCGCACCGTCACCGGCAGCCCGTCCATCGCCTCGAAGATCTCCAGGAAGTCCTGCGTCTGCACGGCGAGCAGCTTCTCGAGGGCGGCGGCGCGCTCCGGCGAGCCGTCCTCCGCGAGGATCATGGACTGCACGATCGCCTTGCGCTCGCCCAGGAACATGTGCTCCGTGCGGCACAGCCCGATGCCCGCCGCCCCGAACTTCCGGCCGAGCGCGGCGTCAGCCGGCGTGTCCGCGTTCGCGCGCACGCCGAGCGTGCGGAACTCGTCAGCCCAGGAGAGGACGGTGTCGAAGTCTCCCGACACCTCGGGCTCGACGAGCGGCACGGCGCCGAGCACCACCACGCCGGTCGTGCCGTCGATCGAGATGACGTCGCCTTCCTTGATCACCACGTCCGCGCCCTTGACGCGCGCGAGCTTGTTCTCCGCGTCGATCGCGAGCTTCTCGGCGCCGCACACCGCCGGCTTGCCCATGCCGCGCGCGACGACAGCTGCGTGCGAGGTCTTGCCGCCGTGCGACGTCAGGATGCCCTCCGCGGCGTCCATGCCCGGCAGGTCGTCCGGGTTGGTCTCCCACCGCACGAGGATGACCTTGCGGCCGGCTGCCTTCGCGGCCACCGCGTCGGCCGACGAGAACACCGCTTCGCCGACGGCCGCGCCCGGGCTCGCGTTCAGGCCCTTCGCGATCGGCTCGATCTTCGCCTTCGGGTCGAACTGCGGGTGCAGCAGCTGGTCGAGCTGCGCCGGGCTGACGCGCTGGACGGCCTCCTCGCGCGTGATCATGCCTTCGTTGACCATGTCCACCGCGATCTTGAGGGCCGCGCGCGCGGTGCGCTTGCCGACGCGCGTCTGCAGCATCCACAGCTTGCCCTGCTCGATGGTGAACTCGATGTCGCACATGTCCCGGTACTCGGCCTCGAGCCGCTCGAACACGCGCCACAGTTCCTCAGCGGCCTCAGGGAGCACCTTCGGCAGGTCCGACAGCGGCTGCGTGTGCCGGATGCCGGCCACGACGTCCTCGCCCTGGGCGTTGGTGAGGAAGTCGCCGTAGTACTCCTTCGTGCCGTCGGCGGGGTTGCGGGTGAACCCGACGCCCGTGGCCGAGGTCTCGCCCTTGTTGCCGAAGACCATCGCCTGGACGTTGACGGCCGTGCCGAGGTCGTCCGGGATCTTCTCCATCTTCCGGTAGTACACCGCGCGCTCGTTCATCCAGCTGCGGAACACGGCCTCTATGGCGAGCCGCAGCTGCAGCTGAACGTCTTGCGGGAACGCGACCTTGCCGTCAGGCCCCACGAGCTCCGGATGCTCATCGGGCGAGACGTGCTCCGCCACGATCTTCTTGAACTGCTCGGTGAGCGCCCGCATGTCCTCAGCGTCGAGATCGGCGTCCGACGACACGCCGCGCGCGAGCTTCATCTCGGTGATCGCGTTCTCGAACAGGTCGCCTTCGACGTCGAGCACGACCTTGGAGAACATCTGGATGAAGCGCCGGTAGCTGTCCCACGCGAAGCGGGGGTTGTTCGTCTGCGCGATCAGCCCCTGGACCGACTCGTCGTTGAGCCCGAGGTTGAGGATGGTGTCCATCATGCCGGGCATCGAGTACGGCGCGCCAGAGCGGACCGAGACGAGCAGCGGGTCGCTCGGGTCGCCGAGCCGCTTGCCCATCTTGCCTTCCAATTCCGCGAGGTGCTCCGCGATCTCCGCGTCGAGCCCGTCAGGGAACGCGGGCGGGTTCGAGGCATAGTACTCCATGCACGTCTGGCACGTGATCGTGAAACCGGGCGGCACGGGAAGCCCCATGTTGGCCATCTCGGCCAGGTTGGCGCCCTTGCCGCCCAGGATGAACTTCATGTCCTTGTTGCCCTCGGTCCTGCCGCCGCCGAAGGCGTACACGCGCTTGATCCCTGCCAACTCCCTCTCCCTTGCTGTCCGGGAACCTGCTGGCGCTATAGTACCGTAACGCCGCGCCCCCACGGCACGGCGCGGACGCCCTTAATCCGATTCTGCGAGCCCGCCCTCCAGATGCCGGATGATCTCCTGAGCGGCTTCCTCGATCGCCCGGCCGCCGGTGTGCACCACGATGCACCCGATGCGCCGCATCACCGCCCGGGCCTCCTCGAGCTCGCGTTCGATGGCCTCGAGGTCGGCGTACCCCGGGACGTAGGTGCCGAGCTCGCGCATCCGCTCGGTGCGTATCTGCTGCAACACTTTCGCGCTCGTCACGAGCCCGAACACGCGCCTGGGGTCGATCTCGAACAGTTCCTCAGGCGGCTCTACGCCTGGCGCAAGCGGCACGTTCGCGGCGCGGTAGCCTTTGAACGCGAGGTACATCGCGAGCGGGGTCTTGCTCGACCGCGACACGCCGATCAGCACGACGTCCGCCTCGGCCAAGTCCTGCGGGTTACGGCCGTCGTCGTGCTTGACCGCGAACTCCATCGCCTCGATGCGCTCGAAGTACTCCTCGTCCGTGCGACGCACGGCTCCAGGCTCACCCGACGCCGCGATGCCGGTTACGCGCTCGATCGTCCGGACTGCCGGGCCGAGCACGTCGACGCCGTTCACGCCGCCCGCGCACAGCGTCTCCATCTCTTGCCGCAGCGACTCATCCACCAGCGTGTACAGGAACAGGCACCACCTGCCGCAGTGCGACCGCACCGTGCTCCGGAGCTCCTCGGCGGTGCGCACCCGCGGCAGCCGCTCGATGCGGAATGCGTCGCCGTCGAACTGGGCGATCGCCGCACGAGCGACCATCTCAGCGGTCTCGCCGAGCGAGTCCGACAGGATGTGCACGGTGTACGTCGGCTCCACGGCCCGGTCTCCCCGTCACGCAGCGATGCGGCCGACGTCGGCGAAGCGCGAGAACACGCGCACGAACCGGTTCAAGAGCCGCAGGCGGTTCGTGCGGAGCCGCTCGTCTTCGTCCATCACGAGGACCGCCTCGAAGAACGCGTCGATCTCCGGGCGCAGCGAGGCGAGAGCAGCCACCACCTCGTCGTGGCGGCCGAGCGCGAGCAGCTCCTGGATACGCGCGTCGGCCGCCTCCAACGCATCGGCGAGCGCGGACTCCTCCGGGCCCATCAGATCCTTCGAGACCTCCTCGCCCAACGACGGCTGGCAGAGGTTCGCGGCGCGCCGGAACGCGATGGCAAGGTCTTCGAAGAGCTGCGGGTCGGCGTCCCGGGCGCTCTGCAACGCCGCGCACCGCGCAGCGACTTCAGCCAGGTCGTCGCTCTCGCTCGGGAGCACCGCGTCGATGGTGTCGTATGCGTAGCCGCGCTCGCGCAGCACGCCGCGAAGACGCCCGAGGAAGAACTCCTTCACCTCGCTCGCCACCGCAGGAAGGTCCAGGTCCGGCACCACGTCTGCGTAGCCTTCGAGGGCGTCCGCGATGGTCCTCCCGAGCTTGATGGCGAGCCCGCCGTCCATCGCCATCAGGATCACGCCGATGGCGAACCGGCGCAGCGCGAAGGGGTCGGACGAGCCGGTCGGCGCCTGGCGCACTGCGTGGATGCCGCAGATGGTGTCGATCTTGTCCGCCGCCGAGACCAGCATGCCGGGCACGCTCTCGGGCAGAGCGTCTCCAGCGTACCGCGGCCGGTAGTGCTCGACGATCGCGTTCGCGACTGCCGGCGCCTCGCCGGACGCCAGCGCGTAGTACGACCCCATCACGCCCTGGAGCGAGGTGAACTCGACCACCACGTGCGTGACCAGGTCCGCTTTGCAGAGGTGCGCGGCCCTGACCGCGTGCGCCTCGTCCTCAGGCCCCGCGCCGATCTGCTTGGCGAGGAGCCGCGTCAGCCGCTCGATACGCTCCACCTTCTGGCCGACGGATCCCAGCTTCTGGTGGAACACGATGGAGTCCAGCTTGCCGACGTACGACTCGAGCGGATGCTTCAAGTCTTCGTCGTAGAAGAACGCGGCGTCAGCGAGCCGCGCCCGGATGACGCGCTCGTGACCGTGCACGATAGGCTCTGTGCGCGCCGGGTCTCCGTTGTGCACCACCAAGAACGCCGGCATGAGCGTTCCGTCGACCGCCTCCACTGGGAAGTAGCGCTGGTGCGATTCCATCGCCTCTTCGAGCACCTCCCGCGGCACCCGCAGGAACGCCTCGTCGAAGCGTCCGGCTGCCACGGTCGGGTACTCCACCAGGTTCACGACTTCAAGAAAGGTCTTCTCCGGTACCACGGGCACGCCGCCGACCGCCTCGGCTGCACGCTCGATGCCATCGCGGATGAGCTGCGTCCGCTCCCGCCCGTCAGCAATGACGAGCGCGCTGCGGAGCGCGTCGAGGTACGACCCAGCGTCGGGGATCTCGACCGCGCCGCCCAGGAAGCGGTGTCCCTGGCTCACCCGGCCTGCGGTCAGGCCTGCGAACGAGACTGGAATCACTTCGTCGCCGAACAGGGCCACCAGCCAGCGCACGGGCCTGATGAACCGCGCGTCGCCGTCCCCCCACCGCATCGACTTCGGCCACGGGATGCTTTCCGCGAGCTCCGCGAGCAGCGACGGCAGCACGTCTGCCGCGCGCTCCCCGCGCCGCTCGATGACTGCCCACACGTACTCGCCGCCCTCGGTGGTCTCCCGCACCAGCGACTCCACTGCAACGCCGCGGCTGCGCGCGAATCCGATAGCGGCCGGCGTGGGGTTGCCTTCAGCATCGTACGCGGCGGCTGCGGCCGGTCCCTTGACGCGCTCCTGCGCATCGCGCTGCATCTCGGCGACGTCGCGGACGAGCAGCGCGATCCTGCGCGGCGACCCAAAAACGTCGACCGCGCCGTGGTCTAACCGTGCGTCGGCCAGCAGCTCGGCAGCGCGCGTGCGGACGTGGTCCAAGGCCGCGTACAGCGGCGCCGACGGCATCTCCTCGGCGCCGATCTCGAAGAGCAGGTCGCGCGGCATCACACCTCACCGCCCTTCGACGGCGCGAGCGACGCAACGTACGCCTCGCAGCACGCTTTCGCAAGCGCGCGCACGCGCAGGATGTAGCCCGTGCGCTCCGTGACGGCGATGGCGCCTCGCGCGTCCAGCAGGTTGAACACGTGCGAGCACTTCAGCACGTAGTCGTACGCGGGAAGCACGAGACCCGCCTCCAGCGTGCGCTTGCACTCGCGCTCGTACATCGTGAAACGCTCCAGCAGCGCGTCGACGTCGGCGACCTCGAAGTTGTAGGCGGACTGCTCGCGCTCGTTCTGCAAGAACACGTCGCCGTACGTGAACGCGAGGCCGTCGGGACCGGTCGCCCACACCAGGTCGAACACGCTGTCCACGCCCTGGATGTACATCGCCAGCCGCTCGAGCCCGTAGGTGATCTCCGCCGGCACGGGACGGCACTCGATGCCGCCGACCTGCTGGAAGTAAGTGAACTGCGTGACCTCCATGCCGTTCAGCCACACCTCCCAGCCCAGGCCCCACGCGCCGAGCGTCGGCGACTCCCAGTCGTCCTCGACGAGTCGCACGTCGTGCTCCTTCGGCTCGATGCCGATCGCGCGGAGCGAGTCGAAGTACAGGTCGAGCACGTCGTCCGGGCTCGGCTTCAGGATGACCTGGTACTGGTAGTAGTGCTGCAGCCGGTTCGGGTTCTCGCCGTACCGCCCGTCGGTCGGACGGCGCGACGGCTGCACGTACGCCGTCCGCCACGCGTCGGGGCCGAGCGAGCGCAACGTCGTGGCCGGGTGGAACGTCCCGGCGCCGACCTCGACGTCGTAGGGCTGGAGCACCACGCACCCCTGGTCTGCCCAGTAGCGGGACAAGCCGAGGATCACGTCCTGGAAGGTGGTCGTCATCAGGCGTCGTCTCCGTTCACGCAAGCGGCGAAGCGCCGCGACGTCTGGCGTGGGCGTAAGTGTACATCACCCGCGCAGGTACGCGTCGAGCGCACGCAGGCGCGCCGGCAGGTGGTGCGACGCGAACGCTCGCAGCACGACGAGCGCCTCGCGTGCGACGCAGTCGGGCAGCGGTTCCGCGGCGATCTCGGCCAGCCGCGACCGCAGCAGCCACGCGAGCGCGCCCTGGAGGTCTCCGGATACCGCTATCGCACTGGGATCGCCGCCGACGCACGCTGGGCACACGGTGCCGCCGCCCGAGAGCGAGAAGGCAGGCGCCGGAGCGCACGGCCCGCCGCACGACACGCACCCGGACAGCTGCGGACGCAGCCCCTGCATCGCCATGGCTTTGACGAGGAAGGCGCACACGAGCGTCGGCAGGGCCTCCGGGGTCGCATCTTCGATCGCGTCGATCGTTGCGACTCCGAGCTCAAAGAGGCGCGGCTCCGCATCAGACTCCGCCGTCACCCGATCCAAGAAGTCGGCGGCCACCGCAGCGGCCCGCACGGCCTCGTAGTCGGCTCGCACGCGGTCGTGCGCCGCGACGGTCTGCGCTTCAGTCAAGACGTCCAAAGTCCGGCCTCGCGCGAACAGTCCGTCGATCACCGTGAACGGCTCCACGCGGGCGCCGAATCGCGAGCCCGGCTTCCGGGCGCCCTTCGCCACCGCGCGGATCTGATGCCCCTCTGAGCTCAAGGCCGTGACGATGAGGTCCGACTCGCCGAGCTTGGTCTTGCGAAGCACGAGCGCGCGAGCTGCGTAGGTGCCGCTCATCTGTGGCGCGTCAGCTCCGCGGTCTCGCGTCCAGAGCAGCCAGGATCTCGACGCCGGACGAGGTCCCGATCCGGTCCGCGCCTGCTTCGATCATGGCAAGCGCGGTATCCAAGTCGCGGATGCCGCCAGCCGCCTTCACCTTGGCGGCGTCTCCGACGGTCTCGCGGATGATCCGCACGTCCTCGACAGACGCGCCGCGCGGCCCGAACCCGGTCGACGTCTTCACGTAGTCCGCCCCGGCCTCGACGCACAGCCGCGACGCAGCCGCGATCTGCTCCGGGTCGAGGTATCCCGTCTCTATGATCACCTTCACGAGTCCCCGTCCGTGCGACGCCCGGCGCACGGCCTCGACGACCTGGGCGATGTCTTCGCGCACGACGGTCGTCTCGCCGCCAAGGAATGCGGCGACGTTCATGACCATGTCGATCTCATGGCATCCGAGCTCAACGAGCTGCCGCGCCTCTTCCGTCTTCGTTTCCGTGAGCGAGTACCCGAGCGGGAAGCCCACGACCGAGCACACCGCTGTCCCCGTCCCGGCCAGCACCTCAGCCGCAAGCGGCACCAGGAACGGCGACACGCACAGGGATGCGAACCCCAGCCCGGCGTTGGCTTGCATCCACTCGTGCGCGGCGCCCATGCCGATGGTCGGCTTGAGCAGGGTCTGATCGATCCGCGACGCGAGCTCCGTCCTGTCCATGCCCTCACAACCCTTCGCCGTACCCGAACCGGCGGATCGACGCCGCGTCGCGCCGCCAGTCTCGTTTGACCTTCACCCGCAGTTCCAAAAACACGTGCTCTCCCAGGACGCGCTCGATGCCGGGACGCGCCTCGCTGCCGATCCGCTTGATCATCTCCCCGTCGCGCCCGACGATGATGCCTTTCTGCGAGTCCCGCTCGACGTAGATCCGCGCGCTCACACGGACGAGACCCTCGCGTTCCCGGGCGATGTCCTCCACCACGACCCCCACCGAATGAGGGACTTCCTCCCGCGTGAGATGAAGGACCCGCTCGCGGATGAGCTCCGCAACCAGGACTTCCAGAGGCTGGTCCGTGCGCATGTCGCGCGGGAAGTAGCGAGGGCCCTCGGGCAGGAGGCGCGCTACCGCGTTCGCGACGCCGTCCACGTTGAAGCCCGTCCGCCCTGAGCAAGCCACCACGTCGTCGAACTCCGCGAGCGTGCTCGCGAGAGCCAATTGACGCTCCAGCTCCTTCGGCTTGACGAGGTCCACCTTCGTGAGGACGAGCACTTTGGCGGCATCCGCCTCCTGGACGCGGTGCGCGACCCACCGGTCGCCAGGCCCGACAGGAGCCGACGCGTCGATGACGAGGCACGCGATGTCGACGTCCGCGAGCGCAAGCACTGCCGAGCGGTTGAGCTCTTCGCCGAGGGCGTCGTGCGGACGGTGGAGCCCCGGCGTGTCGACGAAGACGATCTGCGCGTCGTCCCGGTCGACGATGCCGCGCAGGCGGTGGCGCGTCGTCTGCGGGGTGCTCGACACGATGGCGACCTTCTCGCCGACTAGCGCGTTCAGGAGCGTCGACTTCCCTGCGTTCGGCCTCCCGACGAGCGCTGCGAAGCCGCTCCGCACCAGCTCGTAGCCCGGAGCGTCGGGGCTCACTCGTCGTCCCCCTCGTCCTCGTCGAGGTAGCCGCGCACGAACGCCTCAGGCAGCAGCGCGTCGAGCGTCAGCACTTCGACCGCGTCGCTCCTGCCGCCCATGATCACGCGCATCTCCGGGTTGAACTCGGCGAGGAACTGCCTGCACGCGCCGCACGGCACGGTCGGGGACTCCGAATCGCCCACGACCGCAATGGCGTCGAATGAGGTGTGGCCAGCAGCGACAGCAGCCATCGCCGCGCCTCTCTCGGCGCAGACCGTCGAGCCGTACGCAGCGTTCTCGACGTTCACGCCCACGAAGATCTCGCCTCCGGCGAACACGGCCGCCCCGACCCTGAAGCCGGAGTACGGCGCGTAGGCCTTCTGCTTCGCGTCACGCGCGAACGCGAGCAACGTCAGGTCCGCCTGCGTCACATGCTCACTCATGGCTCGCCTCCTCCGGCTCTGCTGCGGGCTCGATCGACACTCGCCGGACGCGGTTCCGGTCGACCGCCGTCACAGTCAGGCGCAGCCCTTCGAGCTCGATCGACTCTCCTATCTGCGGTATGTGCCCGGCGAGCTCCACGAACAACCCGCCCACCGAGTCCGCCTGCGGCTCGATGCCGGTTCCGAACATCTCGTTCAGATCGTCCACGGGCAGCCGCGCGTCGACGCTGTACCTGCCTTCGCCGAGGTCCACGACCGCGGGCTCGGCCACGTCGTACTCGTCGAAGATCTCGCCGACGATCTCCTCGAGGAGGTCTTCGATGGTCACCAGCCCCGCCGTCCCACCGTACTCGTCAGCGACGATGGCGATGTGCGTCTTCGTGCGCATCTCCAGCAGCAGCTCCTCGACGGGCTTCGTCTCCGGAACGAAGTACGGCGGGCGGGCGATCGGACCGACGGTGGCCGGGCACTCGCCCTTCCCGAGGCAGACCAGCAGGTCCTTCGCGTACAGGACGCCTCGCACGTCGTCGATCGAGCCGTGATACACAGGCAGGCGTGAGTAACCGGTCCGCTCGATGGTGTCGAGCGCCTCGCCGACGCTCGCGGTGTCTGCGACCGCGACCATGTCCGTCCTGGGCACCATCACCTCGCGGACGATCTTCGTCGTGAACTCGCTCACCGCCTCGATGATCGCCTCTTCGGCCTCCTCCTTCGCGGCCTCGTCGTCTTCCGCGGCCGCGCGGTACTCGTCTTCGCTCACCCACGCGTCGTCCACCCGCTGGCCCGACACCAGACCTGCTGCACGGATCCAGACGTACCCGAGAGCGCGTGACACGGGGTAGGCAACCGCGGCCACACCCAGCGCGGCCCGCGCGACGGCCAGGCCCACCCGCTCAGGGCTGTGCACGGCAAGCGATCTCGGCAACGCCTCGGCCAGCGAGTACGTCGCCGCGACCGCCGCAGCGACTGCGACGCCAGCGCCTGCGGCGCCTCCCCACGGCGCAACGGCAGCCACGGCCGCGGCCGCCGCCAGCGCGTACGAGACGCCGCGCACGAGCGAGCCGGCGGCCTCCAGGCGCCCTGGCCGCTCAGCGAGCGCGTCAAGCTCGCGGCCACCGCGACGTCCGGATTCAGCGAGCCGGCGCACCCTCCCGCGCGCCAAGAGCTCCACGCTCGCCTCGGCGGCGGCTGTCACCGACGCGCACGCAAGAACCGTCACGAGCCCGGCGACCAACGCTAAACCACCAGCTACGCCCATCAGGCGCCGCCACCTCCTCGGGGTACTAGGACCACAATAGCGCAAAGACTGCGGCGGTCACGACGACGCCGACGATGCCGCCCCAGACGGCCTGCCACACGGTGTGAGCTTCCGACTCCACCCGGCTCTGCGCTACCAGGCCGGCGACGAACAGCCCGATCACCCACGCAGCGCCGCTTCCCGTGATGAACGCGACGGCAGTCGCGGCCCCAGACGCCAGGGCGACGTGCCCGGACGGCCAGCCGCCCCGCATCCACGTGCCCTCTTGGCCGCTGACCGCCTTGAGCACGAGGACGATGAAGGCCGTAAGACCCAACGCGACCACGGTCACGTGCGAGGGCGCCTCGCGGACGCGCACGATGAGGGTATGCGCGGTATCCGTGAGCCGGCCGAAGAACACGACGTATCCGACCACCATCGCGACGACGGCGGTCACGAAAACAGCAGCCGCGGCCACGTCCTTCGCCACCTTCGCGACCGGGTCGTAGCCGTCGGTCGCCACGTCGACCGTCGCCTCCACGGCGGTGTTGACCAGCTCCGCGGCGATCACGAGCCCGACCGTCAGCAGCACGGCCAGGAACTCCGCGCGCCCGACCCGGAAGAACAGCGACGCAGCGAGCACCGCGGCGCCGGTGGCGACGTGGATGCGCATGTTGCGCTGCGTCCGGATGGCGTAGACCAGCCCGTCGATCGCGTGGTTGAACGACCAGATGATCGAGCGCGACCGCATCGGCTTCACGGCTCAGGCGCGTACGCGTCCAGGACCACCCGCTCGCGCTCCTGCATGACTGCAGCGTCGTCGTCGGTCTCGTGGTCGTAGCCGAACAGGTGCAGGATCCCGTGGACCAGCAGCAGGTTGAGCTCGGCCTCGACTGTGACGCCCGCTTCGGCAGCCTGCCGCTCTGCGACGTCCGGAGCGATGATCACGTCGCCGAGCACGATGGGCTCGCCTTCTGTGGCGAGGCACGGGTCGTCGCACCCGAACGACAGCACGTCAGTCGGCCCGGCGATGCCCCGGTACTGCTCGTTCAGCCTCGCCATCTCGTCTTCGCCGACGAGCGCGATCGACAGCTCCGCCTCCTCCGGGGCGCTCTCCATCGCCAGCACGTGCAGGGCCAAGCTCTCGAACGCCTCCAGCGCCAGCGGCTCAGGGTCGCGATGGCTCGTCACGCGTACCAGCATGAGGACCCCTCTCGTGCACGAAAGACGGATACTCCACGCGAGGATGGTACAACCCGCTGAGCATGCGGGTGTAGACCTCCACGATGCGCTGCATGTCCGCGAAGGTGAGGTCTGCGTGGTCCAACTGGTGGTCGGCGACCTTGCCGTCGACCACCCTGCGGACGCACTCCTCGATCCGCGGCGGCGTCGGTTTCGTCATCGCCCGCACGGCTGCCTCGGCGGCGTCAGCCAGCATCACGATCGCAGCCTCGCGCGTCTTCGGCAGCTCTCCGCTGTACCGGAAGTCCGCTTCGACCACCGGCTCACCGTTCGCGGCGGCCTTGCTGTAGAAGTACGAGACCACCGAGGTCCCGTGATGCTGGCGGATGATGTCCACGACCTCCGGCGGCAGCCGATGCTGCTCAGCCAGCTCGACTCCCTCGCGGACGTGGGCGGTGATGATGAGCGCAGACAGCGTCGGAGACGCGTTCGCGTGCGGGCTTTCGCACCCGGCCTGGTTCTCCACGAAGAACGCCGGCCGAGCAAGCTTGCCTACGTCGTGGTAGTACGCGCCTACCCGCGCAAGGAGCGGGTCCGCCCCGATGGCCTGCGCTGCCGCTTCAGCCAGGTTGCCGGTGAGGATCGCGTGCGTGTACGTCCCCGGCGCTTCGAGCATCAGCCGTCGCAGCAGCGGAGCGCTGGGATTGGCCAGCTCCAGAAGGCGCACGTCCGAGGTGACCCCGAGCAACGCCTCGAACACCGCGAGCAGGCCGAGGGCCGCCACGACCGCGACCACGCCGCCGACGAGGCCGAAGACCGCCTCGACAGCCACCGCTTGCGCTGTACCTCCGTTGAGCGCCGCGGACCCTGCGGCCGTTCCAGCCATGACCGCGACGACCGTCCCGGCCCCTGTCACGAGCTGAGAACGCTCCTTGAGCGACGCCATCGACGCGATCGCGGCGACGTTCGCGACGAGCGCCCCGAGCACCGCAGGGCCTGAGAGCACGCCTTGCAGCACGCCTGCTCCGACTGACACGGCCGCGAGGAGCATCGCTGCATGCGGCCCGACGAGCATCGTGGCCACCATGGCCGCGACCGGAAGCGGCAGCACGAACGGCGACGCCTCGGGGGCGAGCAATGCGTGGATCCACGTGACGTACACGCTTCCAGCCGCAAGCAGGCCGGCGACGAGCCCGTCCCGGGACCGCGCCGCCGTCTTTGCCCGCATCAGCCGCAGATAGGCGTCGCCGACGACGACGCAGACGGCAACCAGGCCCACGACGGCCGCGGCCTGCTGCCAAGGGCGCCCCCAGGCCACGGCCGGGGCCACGACGCCGATAAGCGCTATCCGCCTCACGAGCGACCGGATGCGCGGCATCGCAAGAGGGCCGCGGCGTGGCCACAACCCAGCCAGCCTCTCGACGACGCTATCCATCCTGCGACCGCTCGCCCGCCTTCGCGGATTCGTACTCGCTGTAGGCGTTCACGATGCGCTGCACGAGCCGGTGCCTCACGACGTCGCGCGAATCCAGCTCGACGAACGCGACGTCTTCGACTCCCGTCAGGATCTCGCGCACCTGCTTGAGGCCGGAAAGCGCGCCGATCAGGTCGGTCTGCGTGACGTCGCCCGTCACGACGATCTTGCTGCCGAAGCCCAGGCGCGTGAGGAACATCTTCATCTGCTCGGGCGTGGTGTTCTGCGCTTCGTCCAAGATGACGAAACTGTCATTGAGCGTACGGCCGCGCATGAACGCGAGGGGCGCGACCTCGATGACGCCGCGCTCGGTGAGCATGGTTGACTGCTCGATGTCCATCATGTCGAACAGAGCGTCGTACAGCGGACGCAGGTACGGGTCGACCTTCTCGTACAGCGTGCCGGGCAAGAACCCGAGCTTCTCGCCCGCTTCGACCGCTGGCCGCGTCAGGATGATCCTGCCGACCGCCTTCTTGCGGAGGGCGTCGACCGCCATCGCCATCGCGAGGTACGTCTTGCCGGTGCCCGCGGGGCCGATGCCGAACGTGACGGTGTGCGTGCGGATGGCGTCCACGTACCGCTTCTGACCTGCGGTCTTGGGCCGGATGGTCTTTCCGCGGTGCGTGAGCAGCACGTCCGAGAACACGCTCGTCGGGCTGCACTCGCCGCGCTTGAGCATGTCGATCACGCGGTCGAGGCTGTCGGGCGTGAGCTGCTCGCCCTTCTGGACGAGCTGCACCAATTCGCCGAACAGCGCGCTGACGGCCTGGGCCTCAGCGATCTCCCCGGTGATGGTCACTTCGTTGCCGCGGACCGAGATGTCGGACTCGAACTGGTCCTCGATGAGCCGCAGCAACAGGTCGCCTTCCCCCAGGAGGTCGACCATCGGGATCTCGGGCGGCACGACCAGGCGGACCTGGCTCCGTTCCACGCTCTCACTCGCCTTTCTCACTGCGCTGTCATCATGGTAGCACGCTTCACGCGAACCGGGGCGCTTCGATGGGCGCGCCGACGAGCGTGTCTCCGTCCACGCCGACGATCCGCGCACGCACGAGGTCGCCGACCGATGCCTCCACGCCCGCGACCCGGACTCGCGCACCGTTCCGCGCAGTCCCGTGCAGCGCCTCGCCGCTGACCGACTCGACGAGCACCTCGGCATCGCGACCTGCCTGCTCCTCCAGGAAGCGCTGCCGGCTGGCGCCGCCTATCGCCCGCATGCGGGCGGCCCGCTCTGCGGCGATGCCGGGCGACACCTGCCCTACGAGTCCCGCAGCGGCCGTCCCAGGCCGGCGCGAGTAGCGGAAGACGTGCAGCTTCGCGAACGCGAGTCGCTCGACGAACTCCTCTGACTGGCGAGCGTCGTCGTCTGACTCTCCCGGGAAGCCGCAGATGACGTCCGTCGTCACGGCGAGGCCAGGCATGGCCTCCCGCGCCGCCTCGATCGCTCGTTCGTACTCTTTCGCGCTGTACCGGCGCCCCATCGCTTCCAAGGTGCGGTCGCATCCTGACTGCAACGGGACGTGCAGGTGCTCGACGAACGCTGGCGTCGCGGAGACGACCCGGATGAAGCGCTCCGTGAGGTCGGGCGGCTCGATGCTCGTCAGCCTGACCCGCGGCACGCCGGTGTCTGCGACCCGCGCGATGAGCCCCGCCAGGTCGACGCCTCCGTCGTCGTAGCGCCCGACGTTGATGCCGGTGAGGACCACCTCTTTCACGCCGGCGGCAGCGAGCGAGCGGACATCCCGCAGGACGCGCTCCACCGGCACCGACCGGGGCGCTCCGCGCGTGAACGGGACGATGCAGTACGCGCAGCGGTTGTCGCAGCCGTCCTGGATCTTCACCAGCGCCCGGGTCCGGAAGCCCTCGCCATACCTCGGCGCCACGACGCCAAACACGTCTTCGAGACCTGCGGCTGCTCGCACCGTCGCCGCTAGCGCTGACTTGTCGCGTTCGACGACGACGCGATCCGACAGCGCCGCGAGCGCTTCGACGTCTGAGTCGGTCAGGCAGCCGGTGACGACGACCGTCGGCCGGTTCGCTAGCGCAAGAGCGTGCCGGACCGCCTTGCGGCTCTTGTGCGAGGCCTCCATCGTGACGGCGCACGCGGTCACGACCACCACGTCGGCGTCCGGCTGATCTGCCAAAGCGCCGCCGCACGGAAGCAGCTCCGCAGCCACCTGCTCGGCTTCGACTCGGTTCACTTTGCACCCGAGCGTGACGAATGCAACCCGGGAGCCAGGCTCACGCACCGCCAAGACCTCCTCGCGCGGACATCGCGAGCGCGACCGCCACCACGCCTGCCGTCTCGGTCCGGAGGATCGTGGGTCCGAGCCACACCGTCTTCGCGCCGGCGTCCACGAGCGACGCCACCTCGTCGGACGAGAAGCCGCCCTCCGGGCCGACGACGACGGCGACCGCATCGTCTCCGCCAAGCCCGGCATCCTCGATAGCGCGCCGCACGCTCGGCGCTCCCTCGGCGTCTTCCCACGCGACCAGCACCAACGCCACGGCGCCGAGCTCTGACGCCAGCGCTGCCACGTCGGCCACCGGAGCGACCTCGGGCACCTGCGTACGCTGGGACTGCTTGGCTGCTTCGGCGGCCACCCGCTGCCACCGTGCGCGCTTCGCATCGGCTTTGGCCGCGTCCAGACGCACAACCGAGCGCGACGACGCCAGCGGCACGATGCGTTCCACGCCAAGCTCCGTCGCCTGCCGGATGACGGCGTCCATCTTCTCGCCCTTCGCCAGCCCCTGGACGAGCCAGACGCGGGGGACCGGAGCCGCCTCGACGGCCCCGACGGCTTCGCCTTCGACGACGCCCCCGTCCGTCTTCGTGATGCGCACTTCCAGCGCAGAGCCGTTCGGGTCCACGCACACGATCCGGTCGCCCGGCGCGAGCCTCAGCACGTCCAGTGCGTGGTGGACGTCGGCCTCGCTCAACGACAGGCGGCCCGATCCGCCAGCCGCGTACTCCCGAACGAAGAAGCGGTGCAGTGCCATCGCGTTCACGCACCGAGCCAGTCTTTGATCCGCTCCAACGGGGTCCGTGCGCCACGACCGGTCCCCAGAGACTCGCCGAGCTCCCGCAGCAGCTCTCGCTGACGCTTGTCCAGCTTCCGTGGGACCTCGACGCGCAGGTGCACGTACAGGTCGCCCACTCCTCCGCGAAGACCGGGCATCCCGCGTCCTTTGACGCGCACGACGTCTCCTGACTGCGTGCCCGCCGGCACGTCGACTTGGACATCCTCTGCGAGGCCGGGAACCGCGATCGTCGCGCCGAGGGCCGCCTGGGCGATGTTCACGACAGCCATGACGTGGAGGTCGTCGCCCTCGCGATGGAGGTACTCGTGCTCGGCCACGCGGACGCGCACCAGCAGGTCGCCGGCAGCGGCGCCACGCAGGCCCGCCTCACCCATGCCAGGCACGCGCACGGTCTGGCCGTCCGCGATGCCAGCCGGGATCGACACGCGCACGTGCTCCCGCGCCTGGACCCGCCCGGAGCCGCCGCACGCGCCGCAGGGCGGATCCGCGACCCGGCCGCTCGCTCCGCACGTCTCGCACGACGTGAGCGACTGCATCACGCCGAGTATCGTCCTCCGGACCGTGCGCCGTTGGCCAGTGCCGCCGCACTCGGGACAGCTCTTCACCTGGCCGCCTGGCGCCACGCCGGTCGCGCCGCACGTCCCGCACGGCGCCATCCGCGTCACCGGCACTTCGCGCTCGACGCCCGTCGCCGCTTCTTCCAGCGTCACCGTCACTTGGACGCTCATGTCGCGCCCCTGCGTGCGGACCTGGCGAGCGCCGACGCCAGCCGCTACGCCGCCGAAGAACGTCTCGAAGATGTCGTCGATGCCGAAGAAGTCGCCGAATCCCGCGTAGTCCGCGCCGAAACCGCCGGCTCGCGGCTCGGGCGTGCCGTAGCGGTCGTAGTTCGCCCGCTTCTGCTCGTCAGACAGCACCTCGTAGGCCTCGTTGATGAGCTTGAACCGCTCCTCGGCGTCCGGGTCGTCCGCGACGTCCGGATGCGTCTCGCGGGCCTTGCGCCGGAAGGCGCGCTTGATCTCGTCCTGCGTCGCATCGCGGCTGACGCCGAGAACGGCGTAATAGTCCACAGAAGCCATGCCTGACCCCGTCTAGCCCAAGATCTCGGTGAGCGTGTCCGCGACGGCGCGCACGGCCCCGATCGCGCGTGGATAGTGCATCCGCGTGGGTCCGATGACGCCCACGACCCCCATCGCCCCGCGTCGTCCGTACGGGCTTGCCACGACGCTGGCCGACCCGAACGCCTCGACGGGATTCTCGTGGCCGATGCGCACCGTCACACCGCGCGAGCGCGCGGCGTCCGTGAGGATCTTCAGCATGGTGATGCCGTCTTCCAGGGCCTCTACCACCGGGCGGGCAGCGGCCGGGTCCGCGAACTCCGGCTGCGACAGCAGCGCAGCCACCCCGCCCGTCACGACGCGGTCCTCGTCTGCTTCGCGCAAGCAGTCGGCGACGGCGTCGAGCACCTGGATAGTCGTCCGCGCGAAGGCGTCCACGCCAGGGCCAGCGCCATCGCGCACGTCGACGACCTGCTCGCCGATCTTGTCCTCGAGCACGCCAGTCAGGTATCGCTCGACTTCCATCAAGACGTTCTCCGGAACGTGCTCGGCAAGCTCCAGCATGCGGTCCGCTACCTGCCCGGAATCCGTCACGACGACTACGAGAGCGCGTCGTTCGGCGAGCGGTACGACCGACACCCGCTTCAACCGGGCCCGTCGCAGCGCCGGCGCAGCGACGACGGCGACATAGTTCGTGAACCGCGACAGCAGCACCGACGTCTCACGGAGCACCTCGTCGAGCTCGAGCTCGAGCGTCTCGTACACGCGGTGGATGCGCTCGACTTCCTCGGACGACAGCCCGCCGTTGCCGATCCGCTCGCGCACGTCGTCGACGAACGCACGGTAGCCGCGGTCCGTGGGGATGCGTCCGCTCGAAACGTGCGGCTGGACGACGTGGCCGCTCTCCTCGAGCGCTGCGAGCTCTGCGCGCACGGTTGCTGGAGAGCAGCCGAGACCGTGGCGCTCGACGAGCGCCTTCGAACCCACGGGCTGCATCGTGTCGACGTATTCCTGGACGAGCGCGGCCAGAACCGCGCGTCTGCGTTCGCTCAGCATCGCTGCGCTCCTACGGCTGGCACTCGAACCTCGCGAGTGCTAGAAGATGGTACCACGCTCTTCGCTCGGCCTGAATGCTCAGCCGGTCCACACGGCGCCGAACACCTCGTTCCCGAGCAACCAGCCTCGATCGGTGGTGCGGACGCGATCAGCCGTCCGCTCGAGCAAGCCGCGCGCGACGAGGCCCTCGACCACGACCCCCAAGCCCGCGCGCTCGACCAGTTCTAGAGCCACGCCCTCCGCCAGGCGCAGCCCGAGCATCACGTCCTCGCGCGCAGCCTGCTCAGCATCGAGCGTCTCGACTGTCATGGCGGGCCACTCGCCGAACCCTTGCGTGAGGTCGGCCGCCACGGCGTACCGTACCCTCGCGGCACCCTCGGGCACGACGAATCCGGCCTCGCGCGCTGTCTCGGCCCGGAGCATCCCGTGCGCGGACGGGCCGATACCCAAGTACTCCCGCCCCGTCCAGTACGCGAGGTTGTGGCGGCACTCGCGCCCCGGCTCGGCGTAGTTCGCCACTTCGTAACGCCGCAGCCCCGCATCTTCGAGCAGGTTGCGCGCGAGCAGCATCATGTCCGCCACGAGGTCCTCGTCCAGCGCCCGGTAGCGCCCCAGCATCACCTCCGCCGCAAGCGGCGTGCCGCTCTCGAGCGAGAGCGGGTACACGGAGACGTGTCTCGCGCCCGTCTCGATCGCGTAGTGCACGCTCGAGCGCCACATGTCGAGCGTCTGCCCCGGGATGCCGCAGATCAGGTCGACCGACAGCTCAAGCCCGTGCGACACGACTGTGCGCGCAGCGTTGAGCGCCCTCGTCGCATCGTGCGGCCTGCCGAGCACCGCCAGCAGGTCGTCGTGGAACGCCTGCACCCCGAGGCTCACCCGCGTCGCGCCTGCGTCGGCAAGCATCGCCACGGTCTGCTCGTCGAGAGACTCCGGGTTGGCCTCCACGGTGACCTCGGGGTCGTGCGCTTCGCACATCTCCGCCCGAACGGTCGCGACGAACGCGGCCACGCGGGCGGCCCCCAGCGCAGTTGGCGTGCCTCCGCCGACGTACGCCGTCGTCGCCAGACGAAGCCCGAGCCGCGACACCCAGCCCGCCCACTGCTCGAAGAGCGCCTCGTACGCGCGGGCGGCCTGCTCCCGCGCACGTCCTGCTTCGACGGAGAAGAAGTCGCAGTACGAGCACTTCGACGCGCAGAACGGGACGTGGAAGTACACGTGCGCCGGCATCGCGCCGCCGGCGGGCTCGCGCGACGCGTCGCCAGCGCCCCATTCGACGTCTGGCGACGGGTGCGGCATCAGCCCTCGTCCACCTTCAGGATCGCCATGAACGCCTCCTGCGGCACCTCCACGGTGCCCAGGTTCTTCATGCGCTTCTTGCCTTCCTTCTGCTTCTCGAGCAGCTTGCGCTTACGCGTGATGTCGCCGCCGTAGCACTTCGCGAGCACGTCCTTGCGCTTGGCTTTGACCGTCTCGCGGCTGATGATGCGCCCGCCGATCGCAGCCTGGATCGGCACCTCGAACATCTGGCGAGGGATGATGTCCTTCAGCTTCTCGGTGAGCGCCTTGGCCCGGGGGTACGCCTTGTCCTTGTGCACGATGAAGGACAGCGCGTCGACGGGTTTGCCTGCGAGCAGCACGTCCAGTTTGACGAGGTCGCTCCGGCGGTACCCGATGAACTCGTAGTCGAGGCTCGCGTAGCCCTTCGTCCGGCTCTTCAACTGGTCGAAGAAGTCCATGATGAGCTCCGAGAGCGGGATCTCGTAGTGCATCTCGACCGTCGTGGCCGACAGGTACTGCATGTCCTTGAACGTCGCGCGACGGCTGTCGGCCAACTCCATGACCGGCCCGACGTAGTCCGGCGGGACGAGGATCGTCGCTTTGAGGTACGGCTCTTCGATGCGGTCGAGGCGGCTCGGGTCGGGCATGTCCTGCGGCGAGTGCACTTCGAGCATCTGACCGTTCGTCAGGTACGCGTGGTACTCGACGCTCGGCGCCGTAGCGAGCAGGTCGAGCCCGAACTCCCGCTCGAGGCGCTCTTTGACGACCTCCATGTGCAGCAGCCCGAGGAACCCGACGCGGAAGCCGAAGCCGAGCGCGTGGGAGGTCTCCGGCTCGTAGACGAGCGCCGGGTCGTTCAGTTTGAGCTTGTCGAGCGCGTCACGGAGGTCCGGGTACTGGTCGCCGTCGATGGGATACAGGCCCGTGTACACCATCGGTTTGACGTCGCGGTAGCCGGGAAGCGGCTCGGCGGCGCCGTGCTTGGCCGCGGTCACTGTGTCGCCGACCTTGACGAGCGCGGGGTCCTTCAGCCCTGTGATCAGGTAGCCGACCTCCCCCACGCCGAGCTCGTCGACGGGGGTGTTGGCCGGCCGGCGCACCCCGACTTCTTGCACGTCAGTGACCGTGTCCGTGGCCATCATGCGCACCAGGTCGCCTTTGCGCACGCGGCCGTCTACGATCCGCACCAGCGCGACGACGCCGCGGTAGGTGTCGAAGTACGAGTCGAAGATGAGCGCTTTGAGCGGCGCGTCCGGATCGCCTTTCGGCGGCGGCACGCGCTTGACGACAGCCTCGAGGGCGTCGCGCACGCCCTGCCCGGTCTTGCCGCTCGTGAGCACGGCGTCGTCGGCGGGGATGGCCAGCGCCTCTTCGATCTCGTGGCGCACGCGCTCCGGGTCGGCTGCGGGCAGATCGATCTTGTTGATGACCGGGATGATCTCGAGGTCCGCGTTCATCGCCATGAGCGCGTTCGCGACCGTCTGCGCTTCGACGCCTTGCGCCGCATCGACCACGAGCAGCACGCCCTCGCACGCCGCCAGCGAACGCGAGACCTCGTAGGTGAAGTCGACGTGCCCTGGCGTGTCGATGAGGTTGAGCTGGTACGTGCGCCCGTCGTCCCCGTCGTACATGACGCGCACGGCCTGCGCCTTGATCGTGATGCCGCGCTCGCGCTCGATGTCCATCGAGTCGAGCACCTGCTCGACCATCTCGCGCTCGTCGATGGTGTGCGTGAGCTCGAGCACCCGGTCCGCCAGCGTGGACTTGCCGTGGTCGATGTGCGCGATGATGGAGAAGTTGCGTATGAGGGCCGGGTCGGTCATCGGAGCGTAAGGATAGCAGGCGCGCCCGACAGCTCATAGGGCGAAGGCTGCCCGTGGTTGTCTTGGCGCACCCTGCGCTGTGTGCTAGACTCTCCCAGCCCGAACGCTCGGCCCATCGTGGCTGCTGAAACGCATGACTGGAAGGAACGACTGTCGTGGCGAACATCAAGAGCCAGAAGAAGCGGATCCTCACCAACGAGAAGGCGCGCAAGCGCAACCGCGCCGTCAAGTCGGCGCTCAAGACCTATGTCAAGCGCGTCCATGAGGCGGTCGCTGCCGGCGACAAGGCCAAGGCGCTCGAGGCGGCGCGCGTGGCGTGCCGCGCGCTCGACAAGGCTGCCAGCAAGGGGGTCATCCACCCGAATCAGGCCGCCAACCGCAAGTCGGGCGTCATGGCCGCAGTCAACGCCATGGAAGACTGAGGCGCTTCAGTCGTCAAGCGGCTAGCGGCGCGCAGGCGCATCTGGCCCGCACACCTTCAACACCCACTGTTCCAAGACGAGCCCGGCATCACCGCGGCTCGTCTTCATTCGCGCCTCGGCCTCCGCGGCGCCACGCAAAGCGTCGACCAGCTCGGACTCGCTGAACCTGCCCGCATCCTGAGCAAGCCGCTTCGCCTGCCACTCCTGCACCCCGAGCTCGCGGGCCAGCACCGACGGGCCCTCTCCTCTGTCGAGCAGCGATCTGGCGCCCATGAGCTGCCGTATCCGCCTGAGTGCGGCAGCATGCAAGGCCAGCGGATGCTCTCCTGACACCAGCAACCCGTGCATCACAGCGAGGCACCTGCTCGTTTCGCGACCAGCAAGCGCGTCTGGAAACGCCCACAGCGGCGGCGCGCCAGAGGTGACGACGGCCTCGACATCGTCAAGGATGATGGCTTCGCGCTCACCCACGTACGCAACGAGCTTGTCCAGCTCCGCGTCCAGCGCGCGAAGATCTCCCCCGGTCGCAGCGACCACGGCGTCAGCGGCATCGGGATCGATGCGCTTCCCCTTCTCAGCTACAGCCTTTGCGACCCACGAGCCGAGCGCATGACGCTTCGGTGCAGCGTACTCGGCTACCGCGCCTGCGGCTTCCAGGGCCTTGTACAGGCGCGTGTTGCGAGCCAGCCCGCCGACCAGCACGAGGCAAGCGTGTGCTGCAGGAGAAGCCACGTACTCTATCAGCGGCGGATGCTGCTCGACCGGCATGGCCTCGACGCCACGGACGATCACAAGGCGCTTCGGGCTCACGAAGGGCAGCGTGTTCGCTGCAGCCACCACCTCGTCGCCAGAGACCTCCCCGCCTTCGAAGACGTCGATGTCCATCGCGGCCGGGTCGACGGCTTCGAACATGCTCCGCAAACGGCGGAGCGCGCTTTCGAGCAAGAACTCGTCCTTGCCGTGGATCAGGTAGACGGGCTGCAGATCTTCGATCTTCGAAACGGCCATGGGATCCCTCGCAGTAGCACGACCTTGCCCATCGTATTGTCACACACGCTCGATGGATCTGGCGGAGATAGCGCCCGCCCGCTTCTGCTCGCGCGCGCGGTCCCCCGCCTCCAGCCCGTATCCACCACCGCCCACGACGGGTTTGGATGACGACGTCGCCGTGCACGTCCGTCCTGAGAATCCTCACGCCTTCGGCCCGCAGCGCCTCGAGCACCTCGGCAGACGGGTGGCCGAAGTCGTTCCCCTTCCCCACGCTGATCACCGCCGCTTTGGGCGCCCAGCCACGCAGGCCCCGCTCGTCCAGTCCGTTCACGCTGCCGTGGTGCGGCACCTTCAGGACCTCGACAGGATGAAGCGCTCCGCGTTCTTCCAGACGGCCCTGGACGGCACGCTCCGCATCGCCTGTCAGGACCGCTTCGAAACCACCGTCAGCCACCTCGAGCACGACGCTTGCATCGTTCGCGCTCTCCAGATCGGCGCCGACCTCAGGTGAGAGGACCCGGACCACGGCTCGCCCGACTCGGAAGCGATCTCCCTCCGCCAAAGGCGCCAACTGCACCCTCGATCGCCAGGTTCGACGGACCAACGGGAGGATGGCTGCGCTTTGTGCTTCGGCGGCCGGATAGCCGACCCAGCGAGGCCGCACGAGCCCCCGCAGCCCGGCGAGGCCGCCCAGGTGGTCGTCGTGCCCATGCGTGAGCACCACGCCGTCAAGGCGCCTGATCCCGAAACGGCCGAGCGCCTTTCTCAGCGTTGCCGCGTCGGGTCCCGTGTCCACCAAGATCGAATCCGCACCGCTCTGCACGAGGATCGCGTCGCCCTGACCGACGTCCAGCACCACGATGCGCGTACCTGCGACAGGCGCTTGCCATACGGCGCCCACCAAGACGCCCGAGCACACCAGCGCCACCGCAGCCGATGCGATCCAGCGGCTGGGCGCTGAAGGACGGCGCCATGCGGTCACCAGCGCTCCAAGGCCGAGCACGACGCCGACGGCAGGAGAGACGGCGATCGACGCCGCGGGCAGGCTCGCGAAGGCGCGCGCCGCAGCACAGGCCAGCCCAGCCAGCAATCGCGAGGTGCTGAGGCAGCACCAACCCGCCGGCGTCCCCCAACCTCCAAGCGCCAGCCCAGCAAGACACGTCGCAAGCATGGCTTCGATAGCTGGCAGCACCACGAGGTTCGCGACCGGCGCGACGATGGACACGCTCCCGAACGCGGCCGCGCACACCGGCAACGTCGACGCCTGGGCGGCCACCGTTGCTGCGAACCCGAGGGTCCACGACCGAGGAGCTCCCGGGGCCGCCTGGATCAGCCACTCAGACAGCCACGGTCCGATCACGAGGATCCCTGCCACCGCACACACCGACAGCTGGAAACCGACGTCGAAGCCCGCCATCGGGTTCACAGCCAGGATCGCAGTGGCGGCAGCCGCCAACGCAGCAAGGGGATCCGGACGGAGCGCCACGAGTTGCGCGCATCCCGCGATGGAGAGCATGGCGCAGGCTCGAACCGCTGAAAGCGGCCATCCAGTCACGGCCGCGAACGCCCAGCCGGAGACGACAGAGCACACGACAAGCGTTCTCCGTCTTCGCGCCCACGTGCCCGCGATCGACATCACCGCGCCCGACACGATGCCGACGTGCAGCCCCGAGACCGCAAGCGCGTGCGACAGGCCCGACGACCTGAAGTCTGCCTCGACGTCGCTCCCAGCGAGACGGCTCTTGTCTCCCAGGGCGACCCCGGCGAGGAGAGCCCCGGCATCGCCGCTGACGCGGTCGAGGACGCGCCCTGCCCAGCCACGCCAGCGATAGAGGCCGCCTGCAGGCCCGACGCGCCACCCCGAGGCGCGATACGCCCACGGGCGCGCGAACCCGACGATCCCACGCCTGGCCTGGGCCCGGGCCTCGTCGGGGTCCGCCGGCACCTTCACGATCGCCTTGAAGGCTACGACCTGGCCGATCTCCGGCCGCTTGGCATCAGGTGGCAGGCCGAGCCGGATCATGCAGCCGTCGAACGGCCCACCTGTCACACGGATCGTCGCCAGAGCGCCGAACCGCCCTTCGTCGGCATCCGAGACGACGACGCTCTCCCAGCACCGCGCTCCCGCGCGGCTCACTCGGTCGCAGCTGTGCTCCCATCCGGTGAGGTGCGCCGCCGTCCCTGCCGTCCCCAACAACAACCCCACCGCAACAGCAAGCCCGACCCGGTGGAGACGCCCACGACCGAGCCCCGCTGCGACCCACCCGCAAGCGCCGCACGAGCCGGCTACGAGGATCGCCACGGCGAGCGTTCCGACGTTCCAGTACGCAGCCTCAGCGACGACCACGCCCACCCACACCGCCACACAGACCACCACCGAGAGCGGGAGGCCGCGCGTTCGTGGCAACCGTCCAGCCATCGCTGTCAGCGCGTCGTGACGAGGTCTTTCAAGGCGTCGAACTTCTTCGGACCGATTCCCGGCACGCGCATCAGGTCCTCTGGCGACGCGAACGGCCCGTTCCGCGCACGGTCATCGACGATCTTCTGTGCAGTGGCAGGCCCGATGCCCGGAAGCCCGTCCAACTCCTCCGCCGTGGCGGTGTTCAGGTTGACCCTCCGGCCCCCGGCAGGTCCTGTCGGCGGAAAGCCGTGATCTGCCGCTGCGGCGGCCGACGCTTCGTCCGAGGTGGGCACGTAGACCTGCTCGCCGTCCACCAGCACCCGCGCAAGATTGATCGCTTCAAGAGCCGCATTGCCGAGAGCGCCCCCCGCGGCTTCGATGGCATCCCCCACGCGCGACCCAGCCGGCGCGGCGTACACGCCCGGACGCCGGACCGCGCCGATGACGTGGACGACCACCTCGCCAGGCTCCGCAGCGATCGCCGGCGCCGTCTCAGGCAAAGACGCCTCCACCGGCTCTCCAACCGTCCCGCCAAGCGACGCAGCCCCGCCTCCGCACATCAGCCAGGCGGCCACCGCTCCCAATGCGGCCGCGACCACCACCGCGGCTTTGACAGTTTGCGGCGCGTTCCGCCAGACCTCCGCGATCCCGCCGTCGCCCGTCTTCGTGCTTCGCCATTCGAACATGGACGCCCCCTCCTCGCCGGGACGGAGGGGGCGTCCGCGTCTCACGCTATCACATTAGGCTTACTGCTCGCTGGACGATACCTTTCCTGCTACGAGACGATGTGACGGCGTACCGGGAGCGCCATTCACTTCACCACGAAGCTGACGAGCTTGCCGGGAACGACGACGACCTTGCGCACTTCGCCGTTCGCGAGAAGCTCCGCCACCTTCGGAACGGCTCTCGCGGCCGCCTCCACAGCGTCCACGCCTGCGTCCGCAGGGAGGGTCACGCGCCCCCGCACCTTGCCGTTCACTTGCACCGCGTACTCGACTTCAGGCGCCTTCGCAAGCTCCGGATCCCACTGCGGCCACGGCTGCACGTGCACGCTGCGCGGCTCGGCGCACACTTCCTGCCACAGCTCCTCAGCGAGGTGCGGCGTGTACGGCGCGAGAAGCAGCACCAGCGTGCGAGCCGCCTCCCGCTCGACCCCGCTGTCCCTGCGCTCTGGTGGGACCGCGCGCCGATACTCGCTCGCGGCGTTGAGCAGCTCCATCATCGCGGACAACGCGGTGTTGAACTGGAACCGCTCGATGTCTTCGGTCACTTTCCCGACGACGCGGTGCCGTTCCCTGACGAGCGCCTTCGCGGCATCCTCGTCCACCGCGCCAGACGCGTCCGGATCCGTCTCGAAGACGTCGCTCACGTGGCGCCAGACGCGGTTCAGGAACCGGTAGATGCCCTCCAGCCCTTCCTGGCTCCACTCGAGGTCCTTGTCCGGCGGGGCCATGAACAGGATGTACGCGCGCAGCGCGTCCGCGCCGAACCTCGCGATCATCTCCTCCGGCGCGACGACGTTGCCTTTCGACTTCGACATCGTCTCGCCGTCCTTCTTCACCATGCCTTGCGTGAGCAGGTTCGTGAACGGCTCGTCGAACGACACGAGGCCCATGTCCCGGAACACCTTGGTGAAGAACCGCGAGTACAGAAGGTGGAGGATGGCGTGCTCGATGCCCCCGATGTACTGGTCGACCGGCATCCAGTACGCAGCCTTCGCGGTGTCGAAGATCTCGTCGTCGTTCCGCGCGTCGCAGTACCGCAGGTAGTACCACGACGAGCACGTGAACGTGTCCATCGTATCGGTCTCCCGCCTCGCGGGGCCGCCGCAGCGCGGGCATGCGACCTCGTAGAACTCCGGGTGGTCCGCAAGGGTCTCGCCCTTGGTGATGTCGACGTCGAGCGGCAGCAGCACCGGAAGCTCCTCTTCGGGCACCGGTACCAGACCGCACCGCTCGCAGTGGATCGCGGGGATCGGGTTGCCCCAGTACCGCTGCCGGGAGATCAGCCAGTCACGGAGCCGGAAGTTCACCGCGGGCCGCCCGAGGCCGCGCTCCTCAAGCCACGCCGTGACAGCGCGGACGCCCTCGCTCCCCTTCCCCGCGGGAAGGCCGGTGAAGTCTCCCGACTGCACCATCACGCCGGGGCCGTCGTACGCGGCCTCCCACGGCACGTCGTCGACGACGCGCCCGCGCTCGTCGCGCAGCTGCTCGAACAGCGGATCGTCCTCCGCCACCACCACGGGCGGCACCGGCAGCCCGTACTGCCGCGCGAACTCGAAGTCCCGCTGGTCGCCGCACGGGACGGCCATGACGGCGCCGGTGCCGTACTCCATCAGCACGTAGTTCGCGACCCACACCGGCACCTTCTCGCCGTTGACGGGATTGACGACGTAGCGCCCCGTGAACGCGCCGACCTTCTTCGCCTCGCCGCTCTCGCGCTCGATGGCCGTCTCGCGCTTCGCGGCTTCGACCACCTCGCGCACCGCAGCTTCGTGCTCGGTGCCCGCGACGAGCTCCTCCACGAGGGGATGCTCCGGCGCCAGCAGGAAGAACGTGCAGCCGAACAGGGTGTCAGGCCGCGTCGTGAACACCGTGATACTACGCTCGGTCGGCTCTCCGTCGGCGTCGCACAGCATGAAGTCGACCTCCGCGCCTTCGCTCCGGCCGATCCAGTTCGCCTGCATCGTCTTGACGCGCTCGGGCCAGCCGGGGAGCTTCTCGAGATCGTCGAGCAGCTCCTGTGCGTACTCGGTGATCTTGAAGAACCACTGCTCGAGCTCGCGCTTCTCGACGACGGACTTGCACCGCCAGCACACGCCCTCGCCGATGACCTGCTCGTTCGCGAGCACCGTCTTGCACGAGGGGCACCAGTTGACCGGGCTCGATTTGCGCTCCACGAGGCCCCGTTCCCAGAACTTCAGGAAGATCCACTGGCCCCACCGGTAGTACTCGGGGTCGCAGGTCTTGACGGTGCGGTCCCAGTCGTACGAGAAGCCCATGCGGCGGAACGATGCTTCCTGCTTGTGGATGTTCGCATACGTCCACTCGGCGGGATGCGTCCCGCTCTTGATGGCCGCGTTCTCGGCCGGCAGCCCGAACGCGTCCCAACCGATGGGGTGCAGCACGTTGTACCCGCGCATGGTGAAATAGCGCGCCACGACGTCGCCGATGGAGTAGTTGCGCACGTGGCCCATGTGGATGTCGCCCGACGGGTACGGGAACATCTCGAGCACGTACTTCTTGGGACGCTCGTCATCTTCGAACACCGAGTGCAGGCGATCGCGTTCCCAAACGGCCTGCCACTTCGGCTCTATCGAATGCGGGTCGTAGTCCCTGCGGGCCACCGTCTGCTCCTCTTTCCGCACTGCGCGGATGCGCGTCCGACACGTGAGGACACATATTCTAGCCGAGTCCGGACTGGCGACGAGTCCCACGCGACAGAGAACGCCCGCCGCCTTCCGGCGACGGGCGTTTCTTCGGCGGTTGGTGGAGCCAAGGGGGCTCGAACCCCTGACCTCATGGCTGCCAGCCATGCGCTCTCCCAGCTGAGCTATGGCCCCGCGCTGTCGTGCAGCGAGCGTAAGTATAGCAGCAGCACGCCGCCGGTCAATCTGCTTGAACTTCGGCGGGGTCTTCGAGCGGCACCGGCGGACCCTCCACCGCCACCGCCACCTGCTCTGTGCGGGATCTCGCCTTCTGCGTCCCGAGCACCTCGACGTATATCATCGCCGCCAAGATCAGTGCCGCGCCTGCGATGCCTCGCGGGCCGAGACGCTCACCGGCCAGCCAGCCGAACAGCCCCCCGAAAGCGGGCTCGGTGACCAGGATGAGCGCGACGGTGCTCGGAGCGATCACCCGTTGCGCGTAGGTCTGCACCACGAAAGCTGCTGCAGACCCGAATACCGCCGTCAGCGCGATCGCGCCGATGAGCCGTGGCTCCGTCGGAAGCGCCGCACCCTCGAAGCCCAACGACAGAACCGTCGTCATGCCAGCCACCGTCGCCAGCTGGACCACTGTCAACCCGACCGGCTCGTGGCGCCTGCCGATCGAGCCCAACACGATCATGTGCAACGAGTACGCGACTGCACACAGCAGCACCCTGGTGTCGCCCGAGTTCCAAGCACCTGAGGGCCCGCCAGAGAGCAGCCACAGGCCGACGGTAGCGGCGGCAACGCCGGCGACGGTCTCCTTCCGCGGCGCGTGCCGCAGCAGGACCGCTTGCAGCACCGGCGTGATCACCACGAACATCCCTGTGACGAAGGCGGCCTTGCTCGCGGTGGTGGTCTCGAGGCCCCACGTCTGGAACACGTAGCCCGCAGTCAGGAACAGCCCCGCGACGAGCCCCGTACCGACCGCACGACGGTCGAGCCGTCGGAGCGCGCCAGGGAAGGCGGCCACCAGAACGAGCGTAGCGAGCGCGAAGCGCCACGCAAGGAACGCGTTGACCGGATACCGTGACACGACGTCTTTCACGACGACGAACGTGCCGCCCCATACGGCCGCCACGCATACGAGGCAGAACGCCAGGACGTGGCGCCTCTCGAGGGCCTTCACTGCTGAAGCGGCCCCCCGTCCACAGGCGTGACCACCTGCTCGTCCTGTCCGGCAGCGGCCGGCTCCTCAGGAAGCTGCAGGCGAGGCGCATCGCCCCAGAGCCGTTCAAGCCGGTAGAAGTCGCGCTCTGCGGGCTGGAAGACGTGCACGACGATGTCGCCGAAGTCCAGCAGCACCCAGGCGGCCTGCTGCTCGCCCTCTCTGCCGATCGCGTGAAGCCCCGCCTCTTTCAGACGCTTCTCGACCTCGTCGACGATCGCCTTGACCTGCCTGTCGTTCGACCCGGTCACGATCACGAAGTACTCCGTGATGACCAGCACTGGGCCGACCTCGACGACCACGATGTCGCTGCCCTTCTTGTCAGCCGCGGCAGACGCGGCCAGAAGTGCGGCTTCCTTGGCTTCCAGCTCGCTCACTCCTTCACCGGACGATAGTCCTTGCCGACGATCACGATGATATCAGCCACCTCTTGTTCAGAAGGCTGAACGATCACTTTACCGACGCCGAGCACCCGTCGGACCTGCTCCCCTGCGTCGCTGCCTTCGCGCTGCTCGACGATCAGCGTCTGCGGGTAGTCGAAGCGGTCCGCGTTCTTAGTGTCCACGACCCGCATGCCCTCTCTGATGAGCCGCTCGGCGACCTCGCCTGCGACACCCGGGAGACCCGCGCCGTTGTACACCACGACGGTCACGCGTGCTTCTTCCGCACCGATCTTGACGCCCCACCACGCCATCAGCAGATCGACGATCTTGTCCCGCTGCGGCTCGAAGTAGGTCTGGTCCCCCATGTTGATCGGCCGCACCGGCAGCGGCGCGAGGGCGACACGGTCCGGCCCGAGCGAATCAGCGAACTCGGCGATGCGCTTCAGCTCGCTCGCGTTGATGTTGGTGTCCTGCACCTTCTCGAACAACCCAGCGAGCGACTGGCTCGTGAGCGCGTCTTGGTACGTCTGCCGGTCCACCACGACGTACTTGTCGAACAGCACGCCCAGGTAGTTCGACACGGTGGCCATCGAGGTCTGGGCGCCGGTCTTGAAGCTGTCGCCTGCGCGCTCGAATCCTTGTCCAGGCACCTCCATGAACGACCCGTCCGAGATCGCGATGCCTGTGATCTGATCCTTTGCCCGGTCGAGGCGCACGGCCAGGAAGTCCGTCCCGCCGTTCGGATCGTGCCCGATGATCAACAGGTTGTCCTTAGCCCTGGCTTTGACCGCCTCAGGAGACGCCGCGCGTTCAGCGGCACGTCTCGCCATGTGCCGAGCGACGGCGTTGATCGCCAGCGACGCGCCGATCACGAGCCCCACCACCAGCACGCCGACGAGCACCGCCGTCACGATGCCCTTGATCGTTCGCACCGCCGCATCCCGGAGAGCCTGGACACGCTCGGCCGCAGCCGCCCTCGCACGGCCGATCCGCTCTTCACGGCGGGCGCGCTTGCCAGCCTTCGTCGACCGCTTCGTCGTGCGGTACCCGCGGCGAGGACCGTGCGCTCCGTCGGCCACCGGCGGCGTAGCCGCCTCACGCCGGCGCGTGGTGGACCTCCGGCGCGGGTAGTCGCCTTCGCGCGCCGAAGCCGTTTCTGAGTCGACAGCCTGCGCAGGCTCGGACTCGATCGCTCGCCAAGCGCTCTTGGCCTGGGCCTTTCGCTCCGACCTGCTCATGCGACCCTATCGTCTGCAAGCCAGTTCCACGTCTTGAGCGTCTGCGGATGCATCGGACGCCTCTTCTCTATCAAGTGCCGCAGACCGTCAGCATACGTTCTCACGAACAGCTCGCGCAGCGGAAGAGCGCCGATGGCGGCTCGCAGCACCGCCGCCGACGCGTGCGTCCTGCCAGGCTCGACAGAATCGGCCACGAACACCGCCATGGCCAGGTCGGACATCTCGGGAGCCCCGCAGGTGTGAACGGAGATCGCGTCGACCACCGACTGGCTGAGCTGCGGGAATTCACGCTTCACGAGCCGTGCCCCGACGGGGGCGTGCAGCAGGTACGGGACCCGTTCGTCGATCTCGGACACGGGGATCCCCAGCAAGCGCGCCTCTGCGAGCAGGCTCTGTCCGTCTGCATCCCGGGACCAATCGTGCAGGAGGCCTGCGACGTATGCCTCTTCCGCATCGAGGCCGTACGACTCCGCGATGCGTCGCGCCATCACGGCGACCCGCTCCGAGTGCGCTGCGCTCTCGCGGCTGAGCTGGCGGCGCATCGCATCCAGGAGTGCCGCGCGGTCGAGGGCCACCGTCACGCCTCCCGCGCGTACAGACGATTCTTGCGGATGTACGCCGCAACCGCCTCAGGAAGGAGGTATCGGATCGGACGACGCTCAGCCACCCGTCTCCTGATGTCCGTGGACGAGATGGCCAGAGCAGGCACCTCCATGAACTCGACGTGCATGCGGTCGGCGTCGTCCCGCGAGAAGCGCGACAGGTCGTACCCCGGGCGCGTCGCAGCGATGAACGAGCACACGTCAGCGAGCACTTCGGAGTCCTTCCACGTGAGGATCTCCCACACCGCGTCCGCCCCGGTGATGAAGAACAGGTCGGTCTCTGGGCCGAGGTCGGCACGCAACGCGAGCATCGTGTCCACCGTGTACGTCGGTCCGGGGCGGTCGACCTCCATCCTGGAGACCTCGAAGTCCGGGTTGCTGGCGGTCGCGATCACGGTCATGAGGTAGCGGTGCTCGGCCGGCGTGACCTCACGGTGGGTCTTGCGGACCGGATTGCCGGTCGGCATGAAGACGACCTTGTCCAGGTTGAACTGGACGAGCGCCTCTTCCGCGGTCACGAGGTGCCCGTAGTGGATGGGATCGAACGTCCCGCCCATGATCCCTATCCGGAGCTTCTTCCTCACTCGCGGATCTGCCCGTTCCCCATGCCGATGTACTTCGTCGTCGTGAGCGCCTCAAGGCCCATCGGGCCGCGGGCGTGGAGCTTCTGTGTCGAGATGCCGATCTCGGCGCCGAGCCCGAACTCCCCGCCGTCCGTGAACCGGGTCGATGCGTTGACGTACACCGCGGCGGCGTCAACCTCGTTGACGAAGCGCATCGCCGCCGAGTAGTCCTCGCACACGATCGCCTCGGAGTGCTTCGTCCCGTAGGTGTTGATGTGGCGGATCGCCTCGTCAAGGCCTGAGACCACCTTGCAGGCGATCTTGAGGTCCAGGTACTCCGTCGCCCAGTCCTCCTCGCTGGCAGGCTGGATCCTCGTGATCGCGCCGAGCGCCCGCGTTTTCTCGTCAGCGTACACGGTGACGCCCTCCCGCTCGAGCGCCCGCAGGATCGACGGGAGCACCCGCTCGTGGATGGATTCGTCGATCAGCAGCGTCTCGGCGGCGTTGCAGACGCCCGGCCGCTGGCACTTCGCGTTCACCACGATACGCTCCGCCATCTGAGGGTCCGCGGATGCGTGGACGTACACGTGGCAGTTCCCGACGCCGGTCTCGATCACCGGCACCTTCGCGTTCTCAACGACGCTCTTGATGAGTCCCGCCCCACCGCGCGGGATCAGCACGTCGATCAAGCCGTGCAGGCCCATGAGCTCCCCTGCCGCTGCGTGGTCGGTGGACTCGACGGACTGTATCGCTGCCGCCGGCAGCCCTGCGCCTTCTGCTGCGTTCGCGAGGACGCGCGTCAGAGCCAGGTTGGAGTTCACCGCAAGCGAGCCGCCGCGCAGGATCACCGCGTTGCCCGTCTTCACGCACAGCCCGGCGGCATCGGCGGTCACGTTCGGGCGCGCCTCGTAGATCATGGCGACCACTCCCAGCGGCACCCGGACTTGCTGCAGCCAGATGCCGTTGTGCATCCGCGTGCCGCTGACGACTTCGCCGAGCGGATCGGGCAGCAGAGACAGGCTCTTCAGCGCCTCCGAGATTGCCTTGACGCGCACGGGGTTGAGCTCCAGGCGGTCAAGCAGAGACGGCGGCGTGTTCTTCGCGCGCGCCGCTTCCATGTCCCGCTCGTTGGCGGCCAGGATGTCGTCCTGCTTCGCGACCAGAGCGTGAGCCATGGCCAGAAGCGCGCGGTTCCTCTGGCTCGACGACGTGGTCGCAAGGACAGCGGCCGCTTCCCGGGCCTTCTGAGCGAGCGTGACGACCTCAGACATCGCGCCTCCCCTTCGGAGCTTCCAGCGCCGCAGCGCTCTCGTTCACACCAGCAAGGATGACCAAGTGGTCCCTGTGCACGACCTCACGTCCGACGAGCTGCGGCTCCCGCTCCCTGATCGCGTCTGAGCGCAGACCCTTCACGCGTCTCAGATCATCTGAAGACATCCCGGCGAGACCACGGGCGACCTCCACGCCGCCGGCATCGACGATCGCCACGGCGTCGCCGGCATCGAACCGCCCTTCGACGTCCACCACGCCCGCCGGAAGCAGGCTGGTGCCACGCAAACATAGGGCATCGCGCGCGCCAGCGTCAACGACCACGGAACCTGCGGGACGGCCGGCATACGCCAGCCACAGCTTGCGGGCGCGGCGCCCCGCTTTGCCCCCTGCGAACAGGGTTCCGACGCTCCTGCCTGCGACGGCGTCCAGCAGCACGTCAGGCCGCCTCCCGTCGCAGATCACGAGAGGGACGCCTGCGTCCATGAGCACGCGCGCGGCCTCCAGTTTCGAGGCCATGCCGCCCGACCCGACCGAAGAACCGGGTCCGCCTGCGGCGGACACGACCTCCTCCGTGAGGTCGTCGACGTGCTCGAGCAGCCGGGCATCCGGATCCTGGCGCGGGTCGCGCTCGTAGAGCCCGGCTATGTCCGTCAAGAACACGCACAACGACGCCCGGACCATCAGCGCGACGAGCGCAGCGAGGTAGTCGTTGTCTCCGAAGCGGATCTCGTCGACCGCCGTCGTGTCGTTCTCGTTCACCACTGGAACGACGCCCATCTCCAAGAGCTGGTCGAACGTCCTGCAGGCGTTCACGTACGCGCTGCGATCGGCGACGTCGCGCCGCGTGAGAAGCACTTGCGCCACCGCGTAGCCGTGTTTGGCGGCCGCCTCCGCGTACGTCTCCACGAGCCGCACCTGCCCGACCGCCGCAGCCGCCTGCAGGGCGGGCATCGTGGCGGGGCGTCCCGGCAAGCCGAGCGCCTCGATACCTGCAGCGATCGCTCCGGAGGACACGACCACCACGCGATGCCCTTCGGACCGCAAGCGCGCGACCTGGCGTATCACGTCCGACACGAAGCCCTGGTCGACCTTGCCGTCAGCAGCCGTGAGCGTGTTGCTGCCGATCTTGACGACTATCGTCGATCTAGCCATCGTCTTCCCCACCCGGCGACGCGTCCTGTGCTGGCACCTCGAACTCGAATGATACCGGCCCGATGTGCACCGTGTCGCCAGGCTCCGCGCCCGCCTTGCGCAGCGCCTCCTCGACGCCCGCCCGCTGCAGACGGCGCTGCAGGTACGCCACGGCCTCGTCGTTGGCCATGTCCGTCATGATCACCATGCGCTCGATGCGGCCGCCCCGGACCCTGAACTCGCCAGGGCCGAGCCTGACCACGTCGACCACGCGTTCGCTCGCGGGCTCGTACACGAACATCGCCGGAGCCTCGTCGGGCCGCTCAGCCGCTGACTCGCGCAGGCGCCGAACCCGGCTCGCCACGTCGCGCAGCATCTCCGGGATTCCTTCTCCTGTCGCCGCAGAGATAGCGAAGTACGGCCTGCCGGCCTCGCGGCACCATGCCTCCACGCGCTGCGATCGTTCCGCTGCGCCCGGGAGGTCGAGCTTGTTGCCCACAACCACCTGCGGTCGTTCCGCGAGCTCCGCAGCGTGGGCCGACAGCTCCCGGTCGATCACTGCGATGTCTGCGAGAGGGTCTCTGCCCTCGTATCCGCCCGACAGGTCGACGACGTGCAGGATCAGCGCCGAGCGCTCGATGTGCCGGAGGAACGCGTGGCCGAGGCCGGCACCCTGGCTCGCGCCTTCGATGAGGCCGGGCACGTCCGCCACCACGAACGAAGACTCTCCGGCGTCGACGACGCCCAGATTCGGCACGAGCGTGGTGAACGGATAGTCCGCGATCTTCGGCCGCGCCGCCGAGATCCGGGCGATGATCGACGACTTTCCGACGCTCGGCAAGCCGACGAGCGCAGCGTCCGCGAGGAGTTTGAGCTCCAACGCGATCCAGCGCTCCTCGCCTGGCTCGCCGAGCTCCGCGAACGTCGGCGCGCGCCGGGTGGGCGTCACGAAGTGCGTGTTCCCTCTGCCGCCTCTCCCGCCACGGGCGACGACGACGCGCTGCCCTGGCTGCGAGAGATCGGCGATCGTCTCTCCGGTCTCCTCGTCGCGCACGACCGTGCCAACGGGGACCCGCAGGATCAGGTCCGCCCCGTCGGCCCCGTCACGGTTCCCCCCCTTGCCGTGCGTCCCCCGCTCGGCGCGGTAGTGCCGCTTGTACGAGTACTCCAGGAGCGTCGACAGCGCCGGATCAGCCTCTAGCACGACGTCGCCGCCCTTCCCGCCGTCGCCGCCGGCAGGGCCTCCTTTGGGGACGTGCGCCTCCCGCCTGAAGGCGGCGCTTCCCGCGCCGCCGTCTCCGCCCCTGACGTGGATGCGCGCCTCGTCGACGAACGCGCTCTCGTTGCGTGCAGTCCTATCCATGGCCTGTCCCGATGATAGCCCCTTGCTCCTCCGAAACAGCAAGCCCCCCACCGCTGGTGGGGGGCTCCGCTCGTGCCTCGTGGATGCCCTGCTACTCAGCGAGCGGGCGGACGTGCACCCTGCGGTCCTTGCCGCGCGTGAATTCCACGATCCCGTCGACCTTCGCGTACAGGGTATCGTCGCGGCCGAGGCCCACGTTGACGCCTGGCTTCAGCCGCGTCCCGCGCTGGCGCACGAGGATCGACCCGGCCGTGACGACCTGCCCAGCGAACCGCTTCACGCCAAGCCGCTTGGACTGGGAGTCGCGGCCGTTCTTCGTCGAGCCAAGCCCTTTCTTGTGTGCCATCGTCTACTCCTCCGCCGCCTCGGCCGTGGCCTCCACGGCTGTCTCGCTCTTCTTGACCGCGGCGCGCTTCTTCGCGGGCGCCTGCTCCGCGGTCTCGTCCTCCTTCTTCTTGGCCGCGGCCCGCTTCTTCGGCGCGCCGATCGCGACGTCCGTGATGAGCAGCGCCGTCTGCGGCTGCCGGTGGCCTTTCGTACGCTTGTAGCCCTTGCGCCGCTTGAACTTGAACACGATCTGCTTCGGTCCGAGGAAGTGCTCGACCACCGTCGCGGTGACGGTCGCCTTCGCGGCGCCTTCACCGGCCACGACCGTCTCACCGTCAACGACGAGCAACGCCGGCAGGGTCACCGACTCGCCGACGGGAGCGTCGATCTTCTCCACCACGGCGACGGCGTCCTTCTCGACGACGTACTGCTTGCCGCCTGTCTTCACGACTGCATACATCAGGATCTGCTCCGCTCCTCGAAGGGGGTCCAGACACGCCGAACGATGATAGCAGCCGCCCCCACGCCGGTCAACGCGCAACAGAGGCGGTCCTTTCGACCCTCCGCGCAGCCGGCCCGGTCTTGCCGCTGATCACCAATGCCCCTGCTCCGATCCAAGGGCCGCCGTGGTCACTGCTTCGTTCCGACCATGATGGAGATCTCGGTGCCTCCACGAGACGCCGCTCTGGCTCCAACGGTCGCGGAGAACGCATCGGCCTCTGCGGCGATCGTCACGCCGCGGTCAGAACCCGTCCCGACGTCTGCCGTCATCCCGATCTTCCAGCCTTTCGACGGCAGCTCCTTGAGGTAGAACGCCTTGACCTGGTCGACGTCGTCGTCTGTGGTCACGATCACGTTGTAGACCTGGGACTCACCCTGCGAGAAGGATCCCGCGGACTCGATCTCGCCCTCGTACACCGGGAAGGACGCTGGGAAGCCCTCCGGCAGCTTCTTCCCGCTCTCGATCGTGGCCTTGCCTTCGTCGGTCTCGACGACGACAGACGTGCCGCCGTCCTCCACTTTGACGCCAGTCGCTTCCTCGACCGCCTTCTGCGCCGCCTGCCTGCAGCCCGCCGCTGCCACGACGGCCAGGAGGAACGCCGCGATCACGACGATCCGCACCGCCCTGCTGCCCATGGAGACCTCCTCCCGTCACGCGCCCCCACTTAAGATACCCGGCGGACGACGCCTCGGTGCCGGAATCCACGGGACTCCTACAAACTGCCGAGACGCCCTTCCACCAGCACCTTCACATCGGTCGGAAGGCAGTCGGGGTCGGCGATCAGCGTCAGATGCTTGCCCGTCTCGGCACGCAACGCAGGAACGGTGTTGTTGCCTGGGCCGGTGAGCAGCGCATACGTCTCCGGGTGTACCGCGACCACGTACGCCGACGACTTCCCGGTCGTCAGGATCTCCCGCAGACGGCGCGTCGTCGTGATGCGCCTGGTGGCCTCCGACAGCACCCGCCCCTCCCCGCCGCACGTGGGACATGGCTCAGTAAGCACCCCGTAGAGGCCATCGGTCACGTTCTTCCGCGTCATCTCCACGATTCCAAGCCGCGAGATATCCGTCACGCGCGTCCGCGTCCGGTCCCGCTCCAACGCCCGCGCGAGCCGTTCTTGGACGAGCACGCGATGACCCGGATCCTCCATGTCGATGAAGTCGATCACGATCAGTCCGCCGATGTCGCGCAGACGGATCTGCCTGACGGCCTCGTCTGCAGCCTCGAGGTTCGTCCGCAATATCGTCTCCGCGAGGTTCTTCTTTCCGACGTACGAGCCCGTGTTGACGTCGATCGCAGTGAGCGCCTCCGTCTTGTCGATCGCGATGTGACCGCCCGACGGAAGCGGCACGATGCGGCGAAGCGCGCGCTCCACCTGCCGTCCGATGCCGTACTGCTCGAACAGCGGCTCGCGGTCCCTGTGGAGCGAGACGCGCCTCACGAGCTCCGGCGAGCTCCGCTTGAGGAAGCCCACGATCTTCTCTTGCTCCTTGCGGTCGTCCACGACGAGCCGCTTGAAGTCCGCGCCGAAGACGTCGCGCACCATCCGAAGAGCGAGGTCCATCTCCGTGTAGACCACCTCTGGCGCGAGCCCCTCGCGGGCCTGGTGCTGCACACGGCGCCACAGGCGCAGAAGGAACTCGATGTCGCCCTGCAAGTCATCGGCGTCCGCGCCCGCCGAGGCCGTGCGCACGATGGCTCCCATGCCCTCCGGAACAAGCGGCGCGACGATACCGTGCAGCCGCTCGCGCTCTTCGGCGGGAAGTTTCCGCGATATCCCCAGGTACGGCGAGAAGGGCATGAGCACGACGAACCGCCCAGGAAGCGTGATCTCAGTGGTGACGCGCGCGCCTTTGGTGCCCATCGGGTCCTTGATGACCTGGACCATCACCTGCTGGCCGGGTTTGAGCATCGCTTGGATCTCACGCTTGGGCGGCTCCGGCGCATCCTCGGGAAGCACCACCTCGTCCACGTACAGGAACGCGTTCTTCTCGAGCCCGATGTCGACGAACGCAGCCTGCATGCCTGGCAGGACGTCCTTGACCTTTCCAAGGTAGACGTTTCCCACCACGCTGCGCTTCGGGCGCTCGACGTAGAGCTCTGCAAGCACCCTGTCTTCTACGATCGCGACCCTCGTCTCGTGCGCATCGTGCGAGATCAGCATCTCGCGGACGACGTCACCCATCCCGCCCCAATCACAGCGACGATTCCGACCCGTCGTGCGACGACGCCGCCAGCCGGACCCGCGTCACGGAGGCCACGACAGCATCCTCGTCGGCAAGGCTCAGGGCGGCCTTCACAAGAGCGTCAGGACGGAGCGAGCCCTTCTCGCCCATGCGCGTGGCCACCTCGACCACAGCGCCTCCGTCCGACGAGCGCACGACCGGCTCCTTCAGGAGCGTGGCCGCGATCTCGAAAACCTTCTGCGTGCCCTTGTGCTCGACCGTCAGCTCCCCGGATGCGACGATGCTGTCAAGCGCCCGCCGCAGCGCCTCCGGCACCTCGGCGTTGCCCGACACCACGACCTCATAGTGCGCCACATCCGCCGCGGCCGCAAGCGATGGCGCGTGCAAAGGCACATATCGCGCCGCGTGCGGCCGGATCTCTTCGCGCGTCACTGCAGCGAGCCTCGCAAGCGCTTCGGTCGCCGGGACGTGCTGCGTCACCCAGAGGTCATACATCTCAGCAAGTCCGGCGGTCCCGACAGGGAGCGCCGGACCGAACGCGATGCGCATGTGCGGGTTGAACCCATGCGTCACGGCATACGGAAGGCCCGCCCGGCGGATCGAGCGCTCGCATGCCCGAACGGTCTCGAGGTGCGACAGGAACCGCAGCATCCCCGTCTTCCGGTATGTCACGCGCAGCCTGAATCGCGGTTCAGACACGGACGCCTCCCGCGATCACGTTCGACACGCCCAAAGCTCCACAGACTCCACAGCCCGTGCAACCCGCGAAGGTGCAATCGGGCGTGGTCTCCCCCGCGTACGCGCGCTGACGCTCCATGCGGAGGTACGCTGTTGAGACGCCCGACTCGATGTGCGACCACGGGAGCTCGTCGAACGGGTCTCTCTCTCGATTGGCGATAGCATGAGCATCGACGCCTGCGGACTCGAAAGCCTCCAGCCATCGGCCGAACGAGAACTGCTCGCTCCACGCGTCGAACCGCGCGCCTCGGCGCCACGCCTCCTCCACGGCCCCCGCGACCTCGCGTCCGCCACGCGCGAGCACGGCTTCGACGAACGAGGTCTCCGCATCGTGATACGAGAGCTCGACGCCCCTGCGAGGCATCGCGCCTTGCAGGAGCGCTTGGCGCCGCTTCACTTCGTCGAGCGGGACCTGCGCCTCCCACTGGAACGGCGTGTGCGGCTTCGGCACGAACGTCGACACGGACACTGCGACCCTCACCGACCCGCGCTCTTTCGACGGGACGGAGTCGCGCGCGGCCTCGAGCACCCGGGCAGCGAGCGACGCGATCGCGAGCACGTCCTCCTCGGTCTCCGTCGGCAGGCCGATCATGAAGTAGAGCTTCACGCGGCGCCACCCGTTGCCGAAAGCGCGCCGTACCGTGTCGAGCAGGCCGTCTTCCGTGACGTTCTTGTTGATCGCGTCGCGCAGACGCTGCGTGCCCGCCTCGGGAGCAAGCGTAAGCCCGGTGCGCTTCGCCGCACCGAGGAGCCGCGCCACGTCAGGAGTCAGCGCATCGGCGCGAAGCGACGGCACCGAGAGCGTCACGTCTGTGCCATGCAGCCTTCGTCCGAGGCGTCGCAGCACCTCGACGAACTGCGAGTGGTCGGCCGTGGAGAGCGACGTGAGCGACACTTCGTCGTATCCGGTGCACCGCAGCGCCGCCATGGCATCTCGCACGATGTCGTCGGCGGCTCGCTCCCTGATCGGCCTGTAGATCATCCCGGCCTGGCAGAACCGGCATCCACGCGCGCAGCCGCGCGTCACCTCGACCGTGACCCGGTCGTGGACCACGTCGGCGTACGGCACCACCGGGCAGACGGGCGCGCGGTAGCCCCTCAGGTCAGCCACAGCCCGCCGGACGGTGCGGATCCGGCCGTGCGATGGCACGTAGACACCGGGGATCGAACGCAAGCCCTCGAGGATCTCTTCCCTCGTCGCGCCCGCTTCCTTCATGCGCCTATGGGCGGTGGCCACATCGACGATCGCGTCCTCGCCGTCTCCTATGACGATCGCGTCGAAGAAGGCGGCCACGGGCTCTGGGTTGTACGCGCACGGCCCGCCGCCGACCACGAGGGGGTCGTCGTCCCCCCGCTCGTTGGCGTGCAACGGGATCATCGCGAGGTCGAGCAGCTCCAGCACGTTGGTATATGTCAACTCGTGCGGAAGCGTGATGCCGACGAGGTCGAACTCCCGGACCGGGTCGAACGACTCGAGCGCGTACAGCGGCACGGACTCGCGCCGCATGGCGTCGGCCATGTCGGTCCACGGAACGAAGACCCGCTCGCACGTCGCCCAGTCGAGCGCGTTCAAGCGCGCGTACAAGATCTGCACGGCCTGATTCGCCATCCCGACGTCGTAGACGTCCGGGTACGCCAGAACGGCACGGTAACCGGCCGCCCGCTTCCCGGCCTTCTCGGTCAGCGCTGCGTTCCATTCGCCGTCCACGTACCGAGAGGGCCGCTCGACCCCAGGCAGCAACGGCACGACGGCGTCACGCACCTGGTCAGCCACGCGAAGCGCTCCCGCTGGCCGCCCTCAGACGCCGAGCCACAGACGGCAGGTCTGCCCCGGCTTCGAAGTACGCGATGGCCGCCTTGCCCATCGCGAGCGTCCCGGAGTATCCGATCCCGCCCTTCACGGCCCAACCGAGGACCGGCACCACGCCGACGGCCTGGCGGGCCAGGGTCCTGAACGCGAAGCCCCCGCCGACGACGGCGAGCAGCTCCTTGATGCGCTCCGTGCCGAGCGGCTCGCCGTAGGCGGCGGCGATCTGCAGGAGCATCTTGATCTGGTTCGCGGTCATCACCGGCATGTCCGCACCCGGGATGAATCCCACCGTCCCGATCAGGGCGTTCTGCCACGCAGTGGCGCGCACAGCGGCTTCGGCAACGGACCGCCGGACGAACGGGAAGTTCCGCGCAAGGGCCATGCGCTTCGAGGGCACCTCGTCGGCCAGCCATCCCGCCAGGCGCTTCGACAGCAGCCGTTCCACGTCCTCATCCACGAGCACGTCGGCAGATGCGTGCCCCGTCGCATCCGTGACAGCCGCATGCTGCTCCTGCGGCGCGACGACCAGCAGCACCGCAGGCACGAACGCCTCCCGCGCCTGCGCCAGGAGCCGCGTCGTCTCTGCGCCGAGGCTTCCGCCGGCCACGACCAGAGCGTCCGCTGCCCGGTCGAGCACGAGCGTCTCGTCCGCGCCAGCCACGCCGATCGAGAGCCTGGCGCGAGCCGTCTCCGGTCGAAGCCGCTCACGAAGCCCTTCCACGACAGCCTCTGGGGCGTCGACCTCCACCACGACCTGGATCAGCACGTCTTGCGAGCGTTCGGCGTCAAGCCTCGCGCCCGACTTCACGATGTCAGCGACATCTGCACGCTTGACCTTCACGATGCCTCCTGAGTCACGTCAGGTGCCGTACCGCCTCGACCAGACCGACTGCAGCAGCCCGACTGCCCCGAGATTCGTCACCATCGCTGAGGAGCCGAAGCTCACGAACGGGAGCGGGATGCCCGTGATCGGCATCATGCCCACGGTCATCCCGACGTTCTCGAGCACCTGGAACGCCCACATCCCGATGATACCCGCTGCGATGAGGGCGCCGTAGAGGTCTCGCGACGAAGCCGCGATGCTCAGCGCCGTCAAGAGCAACCCGGCATAGAGGGCCAGAAGGGCCATGGCGCCAGCGAATCCCAGCTCCTCCGCCAAGACGGCGAAGATGAAGTCCGTGTGCCGCTCAGGCAAGAAGTGAAGGTTCGACTGCGTGCCGGAACGGAGACCCTTGCCGGTGATGCCGCCAGAGCCGACGGCGATCTTCGATTGCTGCAGGTTGTATCCCGCGCCAGACGGGTCCCGCTCAGGGTCGAGGAACACCAGCAGCCTGTCCTTCTGGTACTGCTTCAGCGCGACGTCCTTCCCGGCGATCCGGTCCAGCGTCCCGTCGACCGCGAACACCCCCACGACCGCGACGATCGCGAGCAGCCCGATGACGGCGAACCGCTTGCCCTCCAGCCCACCGAGCAGAAGCATGGCCGCGGTGATGCCGACGAACACCATGCCGGTCCCGAGGTCTGGCTGCAGCAGTATCAGGCCGAGGGCCGCTGCGAGGTACGCGAGCACCCTCCACATGTCACGCGGCCGGTCGATGCGTCCTTCGTACTCGGAGATCAACGCCGCCATCACCACGATGAAGATGAGCTTCCCCGGCTCCGACGGTTGGAACAGCCGCACGCCAGCGACCTGCAGCCACGACGTCGCGCCTTTCGCCGTCGTCCCAAGCCCCGGGATGCGCGGCGACACGAGCAGGAACGCCAACAGCGTCATCAGGGGCCCCGACCAGTGCTTCAACCCCTTGTAGTCGATCATCCAGGCGACGCCGAGCGGCACCAGCCCGACTGCGATGCCCACCAGGTGGCGCTTGAACAGGCCATCGCCCCCTGCCATGCCCGACGTGGCTGACCACACGACGACCGACCCGTAGACGACGAGAAGCGATGCGAACGCCAGCAAAGGAAGGTTGACGAGGTCGAAGAACCGCTCCTTCGGGCTCTTGTCGAGCGGCCTTCGTCCTGAGCGAAGAGGAGCGCGCCACGTCATCGCGACTCGTCCCTTGCGTGCACCTCGACGATAGGCTGGCCAAGCAGCTTCGCGATGATGTTGCGAGCGGCAGGCGCCGCAACCGATCCGCCGTGTCCGCCCTGCTCGACGACCACGGCGACCGCGTACTTCGGAGCATCGGCCGGTGCGAAGGCGCAGAACCACGCGAAGTCGTCCTTGCCTGCGACCTGGGCCGTTCCCGTCTTGCCCGCCACCGGAACCCCGAACCCGCGGAACGCCGCAGCGGCCGTCCCCGACTGGGTGACGCGCAAAAGCGCCCTGCGCATCACCGCCAGGTGCTCAGCGCTCACCGGGACTCGCGCCACCGGCTCCGGCTGGAACGAGCGAGCGACGGCGCCCGTGCCGTCGAGCACGTGCTTCAAGACGTGCGGGCGCATCACCGTGCCGCCGTTCGCGAGACCCGCATACACTGCGGCCATCTGCAGCGGCGTCACCAGCATGTCTCCCTGCCCGATCGCAAGGTTGACCGTGTCGCCGGGCAACCACGTCTGCCACTCCGGGTAGTCCCGGTTGTACTCCTTCTTCCACGCCGCATCGGGCACGCGGCCCTTGAGCTCGCCTGGCAGGTCGACGCCGAGCTTGCTGCCCAGCCCGAAGCTCCGCGCGAAGGACTGCAGCTCCTCGCGCTTGCGCTTGTAGAACTCGTAGCCGATCTCGTAGAAGACCGTGTCGCATGACTCCTCGATGCCGCCGTCGAACGAGATCGCTCCGTGGCCGGTCTTCTTCCAGCACCACTTCGGCCACTGCTCACCCATCTCGGTCCACTTGCCTGGGCACGTGTAGCGCTTGCCGCTGTACGTGATCCCGGCCTCGAGACCTGCCAGCCCCGTGACGACCTTGAACGTCGACGCAGGAGGATACGCGCCCATGACCGCCCGGTTGTTCAGCGGATACTCGCTCTCCTTGTCCGTGAGCGCCTTCCACTCCGCCTGGCTGATGCCGCCGAGGAACACGGCCGGGTCGTACGAGGGGGCGCTGGCCATCGCCAGCACCTCGCCCGTCTTCACGTCCAGCACGACCGCCGCACCGGCCTTCGCCTTCTTGAACCCTTGCCTGCGAGCCTCTGAGATCGCGTACGCGAGCTGCTCCTCCGCGACCCGCTGGATCTCGATGTCGATCGTCAACCGGATGTCCCTGCCGGCGACCGGAGCCTCTTCGTTGACGATGCGGATGGGCTTCCCCGAGGCGTTCACCTCGATGAGGCGCCGGCCTTTGTCGCCTTGCAGCACGCCCTCGTATTGGGCTTCGACGCCGGCCTTTCCGACGACGTCGCCCAGCTCGTACCCAGCAGTCGGGTCCGACCGCTTCAGCTGCTCCTCCGAGATCTCGCCCGTATAGCCGAGCACGTGGGCGCCTACGGATCCGAACGGATACTCCCGCACGGCGATCTGCTCTACGCGCACGCCCGGGAAGCGCTGGCTCTGCTCCGAGAGCTGCGCCACGACGTCCACGGGCACATCCACCGCGATGATCCGAGGTCTGAGCGCCTCGACCCGGGCGTCCACGATCTTGTCGAACACCTGCTGCACGTCCATGCCGAGCATCGAGGCCAGCGGCCCGAGCGTCTCGCGGACCTCGGCGCGGGTCGGGTCGTCGCTCTTGGTGGCGCTCTGAGCGCGCACGATGAGCGACCTGATCCGCTCGTCCGCAGGGTCGAGCGCGACTGCCAGCGAGGGACGGTTCGTGACCAGCAGCTTGCCGTTGCGGTCCAAGATCCGCCCCCGAGGCGCATCAAGCGAGATCTCGCGGATGCGGTTCTCGCGAGCCAGAGCGGCGTATGACTCGCCTGCCAGCACCTGCATGGTCCACAGGCGCACGGACAGGGCCCCCAACGCCACAAGGACGACGGCGCCCAGCGCGGCGAAACGAGGTTTCAGCTGCTCACGGAAGGTCGTCACCGGGAACGAGCTCCTTCAGCGTCGCCGGTCGCGCGCGCATCTCGCGCGCTGCTCACGCCACCCGGCGGAAAGAACGTATCTGGCGGTCGGGACGCACTGCGCGCGCCAACCACGGATAGACGACGAGGGCCAACACGGCATTATACATGCCTCTGGGCAGCACGACCGAGACGAGCGAGCGCCAGAACGGCAGCTCGCCTCCTAGTACGATCAAAACGAGCAGGTACAGGAGTTCCGCAGCAAGACCAGCGAGCAACGCCACGGTGAACGGCAGCAGCCACCCCTCCGCGAATACGTTCGCCTCCAGGAGGCCGGCCGTGTAGCCCACGAGCGTCAGCACGAGCGCCCACGCCCCGATCGGACCGCTTCCGAGCAGATCGAGCAGCAGCCCGGCCACGAAGCCGGCGGCCGCGCCGGCAGATGCTCCTTGGACCAGAGCCAGCGTGATGACCACGAGAAGCGGGAAGCTCGGCACGACCCCTGCGACGCGCAGGTGGGGCGCGACGACGACCTGCGCGAGCGCAGCGAGCAAGAGCGCTGCAGCAGCAGACCATGCCCGTTCGCCGGTCATTCCACCGACCCCTCCGCATCGATCCCGACCGGCCCCAGCAAGACGAGCACCTCTTCGAGCTCGTCGATCGGCACCCGCGAACGAAGGACGATCCGGGGATACAGGTCGGCGCGCCGTGCATCGACCTGGATGACGTCGCCCACCACCAGCCCTTTCGGGTACACGCCTCCGAGACCTGAGGTGATCACGACGTCTCCGACGGCGGGCGCCTTGCCCTTGTCGACGTACTCCATGGTCAAGACGCGGTCGATCGAGCCGCGCACGACGCCAAGGGCCCTCGTGCGCTGGATCATCGCAGCCACGCCGCTCTGCTCGTCCGTGATCAGACGGACCGTCGAGGAGTGGCGCGCGACCGTCACGATCTGACCGACCAGCCCTTGCGGAGCCAACACCGGCATGCCGGGCTGCACGCCGTCGGCCGACCCACGATCGATGATGATGGACCCTTCCCACGAGCTCGTCGGACGCCCGATGACGCGAGCACCGAGCTGAGCAAGCCTGCGCTCCTCCACGAATGCGACGATGCGGCGCAGCCGCTCGTTCTCCTGCCTTGCCTCTTCCAGCTCTGCAAGACGCGCACGCAGCTCCGCGTTCTGGGCCCGCAAGCGCTCGAGCTCGCGCTTAGACACCCCGAACCCGGCGAACCAGTCGCCTGCCGCTTCGAAGGGCTTGGCAGCAGCCTCGCCGAGCCGGGCCAGCGGAGCGCTGGCGGACAACGTCGCTGCCCGCATCCTGTGCAGGATGCCGGCGTCGCTCTCACGGAAGTACACGGTGATCAGCACGAGCGAAGCCGCGAGGAGCGTGCCGAGCAGCACTGGATTCCGCTTAGAAGGCTCTCGATCCGTGATCCTCATCGTGCCCCCCGGACTACCGGGTCACCGTGAGGACCTTCTTGAGGACGTCGATCTCCTCCAGGGCCATCGCAGAGCCGACGACGACGTTCGTCAACGCGCTCTCGGACACGTGCACGGGCATGCCCGTCTCGTAACGGATGCGCTCGTCGAGCGCCCGGAGCAACGCCCCGCCGCCCGTGAGCACGATGCCGTACTCCATGATGTCGCTCGCCAGCTCCGGCGGCGTCTTCTCGAGGGTGCCTTTGATGGCGGAGATGATCGCTTGGGTCGGCTCCTCGACCGCGACCCGGATCTCTTCCGACGATATCTGGATCGTCCGCGGCAGCCCCGTGAGCAGGTCACGGCCGCGGACCTCGGCGTCCATCTCGTCAGGCAGCGGATGCGCGGACCCGATCTCGAACTTGATCTCCTCCGCGGTCCGCTCTCCGATGAGGAGGTTGTACTCGCGCTTGATGTGGTTGATGATCGCCTCGTCGAACTCGTCGCCGCCGATGCGGATCGACTGCGAGACGACGATGCCCCCGAGCGAGATCACGGCCACCTCTGTCGTGCCGCCTCCGATGTCGACGACCATGTTGCCGGTCGGCTCCTGGATCGGCAGCCCTGCGCCGATGGCCGCGGCCATGGGCTCTTCGATGAGGTACGCCTGACGGGCGCCTGCCTGCATCGTCGCCTCGAACACGGCTCGCTTCTCGACCTCAGTGACGCCCGACGGCACGCAGACGACCACACGCGGCTTGGGCTGCCACGGGAAGCGCTTCTGGCGCGTCTTGTTGATGAAGTAGCGGAGCATCGCTTCCGTGACCTCGAAATCGGCGATGACGCCGTCCTTCAGCGGCCTGATCGCGACTATGGAGCCCGGCGTCCGGCCGAGCATGCGCTTGGCCTCGATCCCCACCGCCAGGACGCGCTTCGTGTCCTTCTCCACGGCGACGACCGACGGCTCGATCAACACGATGCCGCGTCCTCGGACAGACACGAGCGTATTGGCCGTCCCGAGGTCGACGGCCATGTCGCTGCCCCAGGAGTTGAAGAACATATCGATAAGCGACAAAGCGCTCTCCCTTCGTGCTGCACGCCCGCTGGCGCGCTCATGTGCACGCGTGCGTGAACGCGCGTGCCCGTGGCAGGGCCGCGCGCCGTGGTGAGTGTAGCACACACAGCCCGCACGCACGCTCGTCGGTATGGCAACGCCGCAGGTCGGAGGCCATACCGACACCACCGGCGCCGGCGCCTACAGCAGACCCATCTCCCGCAGGCTCGCGTGACGGCCGCCCTCGCCGATCACCACGTGGTCGAGCACCTCGATGCCGAGCACGTCGCCGGCTCGGACGAGGCGCTGGGTAAGGTGGACGTCTGCAGAAGACGGCGTGGGGTCCCCGCTCGGATGGTTGTGGACGACCACCACCGAGGCGGCCGAGCACCGGACGGCCTCTTTGAACAACTCCCGCGGATGGACGATCGATGCGTTGAGGCTTCCGATCGAGACCTCGACGATCTTGATGAGCCGGTTCTTCGTGTTGAGCGCGAGCGCCCAGAAGTGCTCCCTGTCGCAACCGCGCAGCTGCGGCTCGCACAGAGCCACGACGTCCTCCGGCGTCGAGACCGCCCGGCGCTCGACGACCGGATTCATCGAGGCGCGGCGAGCCAGCTCCACCGAGGCGAGGAGGGCTGCGGCACGCGCCGGCCCGATGCCCTCGTACGCGGTGAGGTCCTCAGCTCGCAGCGCCCACAGCCCTGCGGGTATGGGGTGCGAACGGGCAAGGCGCGCGCCCAGCGAGCCGTCGTCCTCTCTCAGGATCACGCTCAGAAGCGCAGCGTCGCTCAGCGTCTCAGCACGACCTGCGAGCAGCAGCTCGCGCGGCGTCGGACACACGCCGACCATGCGTGGCGCCATCGCACACGACCCCCGTCCTCATCTTCCCGAAGAGCCGACTCCTTCCAACCGGGAGACGAGGGCGCCGGCGATCATGCCGGTGATCATGCCGAGGGGAATGCTTGCGAGCAGCGCGGGCGTCGCGAGCGCCGCGACGACTGAGGAGGATGCGAGCGCCGCCGCAGAGACCAGCTGCCCAGCCACGTGGGCGAACGAGCCGCCGAGGCTGACGCCCGCTACCGAGAACCGCTTCGTCCACAGCAAAGCCTGCATCGCGATGAGAGACGCGAGGGCGCCTGCAGCCGAGAGCACGAACGCCGGCCCACCGAGACTGCCTCCAGCGAGTCCCACGAGCAACACCTTGGCGGCGCTCACGCGGGCGGCCCGCACCCACCCTGACCTGACCAAGGCGACCAAGACGACGACGTTCGCGAGACCCAGCCGAACGCCGAGCACGGGCGCAGGCAACCAGGACTCGACGAGGCCGAGGACGCACGCCAGCGACACCAGCGCGGCGTCTTCCGACAGGACGCGAACCGCAGCCCCTCGCCGCCGGCCGCCGCAGCCGACGAGAGCAGCGGCTTCACCGTACGACCGCGTCGAGGTCATCTCTGCCGCCTTCCACGATCGTCACGATGACGCCGTTCGGCACGCACGCGATCGCCTCTCCCACGCCGTCGACTCGGCCGGTGCGGATGCACAGCCGGTCCCTGCACGACGACTCGGCAACCCGCACGGAGCAGTCCTCGACCACAACGACGACCGTGCCGCGCAACCCCTGTATGCGGTAGGTGCGATTCCGGTCCAGCGGTGCGCGCACGGTTCCTGAAGGTCCCCGAACCACGACCGTCGAAGACCGCGCCTTCTCGGCACCGCGCGCTCCAGCGACGGGAGACGCCGCCAAGGCGACGCACACGAGCGCAGCCGCAAGGAGCCGGTCCGCCTTCGTCACGTGGCTTCGACCGCCTCTCGCGCCCCAGCTGCGCCTTGGTCGAGCGCTGCGGCGCCTGCGCCGTCGCACGCCGCCACGCCCGTCGTCCCCCTGCCGAACACGTCGATGCACTGCTGAGGACACGCCCGCACGCACTCGCCGCATCCAGTGCACTTGCCGTAATCGACCACGGCGACGCCGTCGATGACGTGGATCGCGTCGCTTCCGCACACCCGCTCGCACTTCTTGCAAGCGATGCAGCAGCGGGGACAGGCGGCCTTGCGGTCCTTCGGCTTGCTGTGCGCCGAACACCTCACTGCCACAGGGGCGGTTTCCGGAACCAACCGCAGCAGCGCGCTTCCTCCTCGCGGGCAAGTCTGCACGCATACGCCGCAGCCCGTGCATCGGCCAAGGTCTACCACCGGCAGACCCCGGCCGTCCATCGCAAGCGCGCCGAACGGGCACGCCCGGACGCAGTCGCCGAACCCTATGCAGCCCCACTGACAGGCCAGCGGGCCGCCAGCGAGCCTCGCCGCAGCCGCGCACGAGCGGATGCCGTGGTATTCCCATGCCCGCACTGCGGCCTCTCCGCCCCCGCACGCGCGCGCTACGACCGATGCGGCCACCTCGCACCGCTCGGCGCCGAGAAGGTCTGCAACGGCATCCGCCACCTCCTGGCCGCCAGCCACGCACGCGTTCGGCGGCAGCTCGCCGGCCGCGATGCCTTCCGCCACTGCGAAGCACGACGGGTTTCCGCACGCTCCGCAGTTCGAGCCGGGCAGCAACGAGTACACCTGCTCGACGCGAGGGTCCACCTCGACCCAGAAGCGCTTCGCGGCGACGGCGAGCACGCCGGAGGCCACGAGCCCGAGGAACCCGAGCGCGACGACCGCCTTGATGACCAGAGACGCGTCCATGTCCCTCCTACAGCCCGAACCACCCGGCAAGGCCGACGTACGCGAACGACAGGAGCCCAGCGCTGATGAACGCGATCGGCGCGCCTCTCAGCGCAGCCGGCACCGGAGCGGCCTCCAGCCGCTCCCGGAGCGCCGCGAACGTGAGCAGCGCGAACCCGAATCCCACCGACACGCCGAGCGTGTACACGAGCGCCTCTCCGAGACCCAGCGACGGACCGAGCGGGATGTTCATCTTGAAGAAGCCTGGCTTCGCTGCTTCGGTGGCCGTCGCGAGAACGGCGCAGTTCGTGGTGATGAGCGGGAGGTAGATCCCCATCGCACGGTACAGCACCGGGCTCGCCTTCCGCAGGTACATCTCCACGAACTGCACCAGGGCGGCGATGATGAGGATGAACGCGGGGATGTACAGGAATTCCCCTACGCCGAGCGGCGACAGCACGAACTTCCACGCCATCCACGTCGCGCCGGACGCCAGCGTCATGACGAACACCACAGCCAGGCTCATGCCTACCGAAGTGGACATGCTGCTCGACACTCCGAAGAACGGGCACAGGCCGATGAAGCGCGTCAGAAGCATGTTGTTCACCAGCGCCGCACCGATGAACAGCAGCGCCATCTGGCTGAGGACGCTCACGAGCAGCCACCTCCCCCGCCCGGCCGAGACACCAGCGCCCTCCACCCCGCAAGGAAGAAGCCGAACAGGATGAACGCTCCAGGGAAGAGCAGCACCACGGACGGCGGGGCGTACCAGCTCGGCAGCGCGAGCAGCGTGGCACCGAAGAACTTGACCGCGCCCGACCCGAACAGCTCGCGTACGAACGCGAAGACGACGATGACGATGGTGTATCCGACCCCCATGCCCAGCCCGTCGGCTATGGCCGCCGGAAGGCCGTTGTGGTAGGCGAACGCCTCCGCCCTTCCCAGGATGATGCAGTTCACCACGATCAGCGGGATCCAGATGCCGAGGAACGCGTAGACGCTCGGCACGAAGGCCTTCATCACGAGGTCGACGATGGTCACGAAGGACGCGATGACCACGATGAACATGGGGATCCGCACCTCGTTGGGGATGAAGCGCCGGAAGATGGAGATGATCGCGTTGCTCATCGTCAAGACGAAGATGACCGCCAAGCCCATGAACACCGCGCCCTGGAACTGGGTCGACACGGCGAGGGTCGCGCACAAGCCGATCATGAGGATCATCAGCGGATTCTCTCGCGTGATCCCCTTCACGAACGTCTGCACGAGGTGCTTCACTGGCTCACCGCCTTCCCTCCCGACAACGCCGCATACGCTTGGCCGGCCGCCGTCACGCAGTTCTTCACTGCCTTCGAAGAGCGAGTCGCGCCTGAGATGGCGTCCATCTGTTTGACGTCACGCTCGCCGTATCCGGGCGGCAGGTCCAGGAATTGCCGCATGAACCACGGCTCCGACTCGACTCGGGTGCCAAGGCCAGGCGTCTCGTTCATCGCCAGGATGGTAAGCCCGGCGACTTTACCGTTCCTGTCCAGGCCGATAACCATACGAACGGGGCCGCCGTAGCCGCGGGCCGACGTCTTGACGCACCAGCCGGCGTCGGCGCCGGACGCGTCGACGGCCTTCCAGACCGCTTCGATCTCCCCAGCGGTCACTGCAGCGGCAAGCCGCGCTACCGACTTCTCGTCCAGCCCTTCGAAGCGCGCCGCATCAGGCAGCACTCGCTTGAGCGCCCGCTGCTCTGCGTCGCGTTCCTGCGCTGCGATGCGCGGCGCCGTCACGCAGTACGTGGCAGCGAGGCCCCCAGCTGCCACCACGCACGTCACGGCGACGGAGATCACGAGCCGGGCAGACGAGCTACTCATCGCGCTTCACCCACCCGAAGGTCCGCGGCGCGAACGCCTTGTCGAGCAGCGGCGCCATGCCGTTCATGAACAGGATCGCGAAGGTCGTGGCTTCGGGCATAGACCCGAAGAACCGTCCGACGGCGTTGAACAGTCCGCACCCGATCCCATACACCAGGCGCGCGTTCCTCGTCATCGGCGACGACACGTAGTCGGTCGCCATGAAGAACGCGCCGAGGAGCACGCCGCCAGCCATCACGTGGAAGAGCGGATCAGAGCCGAACGCCCACGACAGCACGGCCATGGTCCCCACATAGCCGGCAGGGATGCGCCAATCGATGATCCCGCGCCAAATCAGCACGAGGCCGCCGAGCACCAGCAGCGCGGCCGAAACCTCGCCCAAGGACCCCTCGAGATTCCGGAACAACAGCGCCGGATACTGCGCCGAAAGGTCGAATCCGTAGGCGCCGCCCGCGGCGCGGTCAGCCGCGGCGATCGCCAGCCGAGTCGCCCCGCTGATCGCGTCGAGCGCTCCGCTCGCTGGAACGTCGATGACCCGATACCAGCCCTTGGTCGGCAGCGCCGACAGAACGCCGCCCCACGACAAGACGGCGAACGCCCGCCCCACCAGCGCTGGGTTGAACAGGTTCCAACCCAGACCGCCGAAGACCATCTTGCCCAGCAGGATCGCCACCGCCGCGGCTGCGACCGAGATCCACCACGGGGTCCGCGGCGGCATGCTCATCGCAAGCAGCAGGCCCGTGACGAGCGCGCTGCCGTCGCCAAGCGTCTGGGGCCGTCGCGCCGCAGCATTCCACGCTGCTTCCGAGAGGAGGGCCGTCGCGATGCATGCCGCATACGTGATGACCGCCGGCGCCCCCATCAGCACGATGGACCACGCCGCGGCGGGAGCAAGCGCTCCCACTACCCACAGCATGATCGACCGGCACGACGCCGGTGCGCGGATGTGCGGCGGCGCGGTCACGACCAGCCGTGGCATCGCGCGCTCGCTCACGGCCGCACCCCCTTGGCCATCAGGGCTCCTTTCGCGATCCGGATGAGCTGCACGAGGGGCCGATACGTGGGGCACGCGTAGCTGCACGCGCCGCACTCGATGCAGTCGAGCGCATGGTATTGCTCGGCGCGGTCCCACATGCGCACGTTCGCGTACGTACCGATGGCGAACGGCTGCAGGAACATCGGGCACGCCTCCGAGCACCTGCCGCACCGTATGCACGGCTGGTCTCCGTCCACGGGCTTCGGAGCATCGCCAGGTCCCAGCACGACGATTCCCGACATCCCTTTCGTCACGGGGACATCGAGCGTCCCGAGAGCAGGTCCCGTCATCGGGCCGCCCGCCACGACGCGCTCCACCTCGCCCGAGAAGCCGCCGGCCAGCGCGATGAGGTCGCTCACCGGGGTGCCGATCAGCACGAGGTAGTTCCCCGGCCGCGCCACGCGGCCGGTCACCGTGACGACCCGCTCGACGAGCGGCTTGCGGCTGTCGACCGCGTCCGCGATCGCCGCTGCCGTCCCGACGTTGTGCACCAAAGCCCCTGCAGCGGCAGGCAGCTTGCCGTGAGGCACCTCTTTGCGCAGGACCGACCATATCAGCTGCTTCTCAGCGCCCTGCGGATACTTCGTCGGAAGCGGCAGCACCTCCACCTGCGTCCCGTCTGCCGCGCGCCGCATCGCGTCGATCGCGTCCGGCTTGTTCGACTCGATCCCTACGACCACGCGCCGCGCACCGACGGCCTCAGCGATCAGGACTCCGCCGCGCACGATCCGCTCAGGGCTCTCGACCATGAGCCTGTGGTCGCAGGTGAGGTACGGCTCGCACTCGCACCCGTTGAGGATCACCGTGCTCACCGGATGCTCTTTCGGCGGCACGAGCTTCACCGCGGATGGGAAGGCCGCACCACCGAGCCCTACGATGCCGGCAGCGCGCACCGTCGAGGGCACGTCGTCTCCCTCGACCGGGACCCAGCGATCGAAGTCTTGCCCGCCATCCGGGGCGATCGTGACGCACGTGACGCGGGAGCCGGCCGCCGTCAAGCACTCGCCGACCTCCACGACCTCGCCGTCGACCGGGCTGTGCACCGGCGCGCTCACGAGGGCATCGACCGCCCCCACGACCTGGCCGCGCCGCACGCGCTCGCCCGCTTGCACGAGGGGCACGCACGGCGCACCGAGGTGCTGGCTCATGGGCACGGTCAGCCGTTCAGGGACGGGAGCCCGCTCGATCGGCCGGCCGGCGCTCATCTCCTTCATGCCGGGAGGATGGACGCCCCCCGCGAATGCGCTCTTCGGCACTGCATCACCTCGCCCATGCATCGGCTTGCATGACGTCAACAGTTCACGAGCAAAGGCGCCCTTCCCTTCCCGGAAAGCGCGAGCGGCGCGACCAATCGGTGAACGGCTCCGGCAGCGCCGCGCCCCGGCCTACGAGCCTACGAGAAGAAGATCGCGATCTCGCGCTCTGCGCTCTCCGGGGAGTCGGAGCCGTGGATGATGTTCGCATCCAGCGTGAGGCCGAAGTCGCCTCGGATGGTCCCGGGCGCCGCGTCCTTCGGGTTGGTCGCTCCCATGAGCTTCCGGACGACCGCAACCGCTTCTTCCCCCGACACGACCATCTTCACCACTGGGCCCGAGGTGACGTATCCGATCAGCCCCTCGTAGAACGGCTTCCCGGCGTGCTCGGCGTAGTTCGCCTCAGCCTGCTCGCGGGTCACGACGCCGAGCTCCATCCGCTCGATGGTCAGGCCGACGTCCTCCAGTCGCGAGACGATCCGGCCGACCAGACGGCGCTCGACGGCGTCGGGCTTGATCATCACATACGTACGCTGGATCACGTGCACTCCTTCGTCGACCTGATGCAGGACCGTGTAACGGTAGCAACTGCGCGCAGTCGGACGCAATGCGCCCGCCAAACGCGGCCTGACGTCGTCACTGGCCGGTAGACCGCCAGTCGTTCGCGATGCCGCTCACCTTCCACCCGACCCCCTCGCGAGCAAGAGAGACCTTGTAGGCGAGCGGCGCCCCCTGCTCGAGGACGATCGTGACTTCGACTGCCGAGGTCTTCGCAGACCGGTCGACGGCGCCGATCGTGTACGACGAGAACTTCGGAGGCAGCCCGCTCATCTCCTTCTCGACGTCCACCGTGGGCACCGCCACCCAGTACTGCTCCACCGGCTTGCCGGCGCGGTGCGCTTCGAGGAGCCCCCTGACCGTCATCTGCTGCGTCGGGAACCCGATGCCGCTCGCCCACAGGAACCCGAGCAGCCCCACGACGACCGCGACGATCGCTACGGCCGAACCGACGCGCGTGAGCAGCCCGCGTTGCTGCCGCCTGGCCAACCGCTCGGCCTTGCGGGCGACCCTGTCGGCCTCCTTCATCTCCTCCTCGGTGCGGGTGAAGAACGCGATGTCCTCGTCGGCTTCGTCAAGGACGACCGGCGGCATCTCGCCGGTCCGCCACCCCTCCACCGTCTCTCGGGGAGGCGGCTCAAGGGCGCGCTTGCACGCGTCGTACGCCGCTGCAGCATCCGCGGCAAGCGAATGGCCGAACTCCGACGTCGCGCGCTCGAAAGCCCCCAGCGCCTCGCGCGGCTTCCCGAGCGCAGCAAGCGCAAGCCCGAGGTTCGCGCACGCCTTGCCCTTCCCGCGGTAGCCTTCGACGTCGAGAGCCGCCTTGAAGGCCTCGACCGCCTCCTCGTAGCTGCGTAGGGACAGGTAGCACAGCCCAAGGCTGTTCAACGCCTTGCCTGGGTCGGGATTGGCCGGGTCGAGCGCCGCGGCGCGATACATCTCGCACGCCTCATCGACCCGGCCGAGAGAGCCGAGCGACGCGCCGGCGCCGTGCATGGCCTTGTAGCGCTTGGTGAACGACGCGTCTGCGAGGGCTTCCTGGAACGACCGCACCGCAGCCTCGTGGTCGCCGGCGGCCGCCTGGGCGATCCCGAGGTTGCACAAGGCGGTTCCCCGGTTCGGCAGGTCGGGGTCGGCCAGCGCGCGCTCGTACGCCATGACTGCGTCTGCGGCGCGGCCGAGCTTCATCAGCGCGTTCCCGGCTTTCGTGAAAGCCGTCCCGGTGCCGGCGCCACCGGAACCAGCAGCCAGCAAGTACTCGCGAGCAGCTGTCCGCCAGTCCTGCGCGCGATACGCCTCGTCCGCCCTGCTCAACGCGGTCTCGTCCACTGGCCGGTCCTCCCTCAGCGTCCGCGCTCGATCCGGACCGAGACCATGACGTCACCCGGCTCGATCCGCTTCACGACGTCCATCCCGTCGACGACCTCGCCGAACACCGTGTACTTCCCGTCGAGGAACGGGGCCGGCGCCAGGCAGATGTAGAACTGCGATCCAGCGCTGTCAGGATCCTGCGCGCGGGCCATGGCGACGGTTCCCTCGAGGTGAGGACGGTCGTTGAACTCCGCCTTCAGCCGCCACCCGGGACCACCGGTGCCGACGGGCCCTTCCCCGGTCTTCGAATACGGGTCGCCGCCTTGCACGACGAAGCCGGGCTCGACCCTGTGGAAGGTCGTGCCGTCGTAGAACCCGCTTCGCGCAAGCTCGATGAAGCTCGCCACGTGGTTCGGCGCGTCCTGGGGGAAGAACCGTATCCGGATCTCGCCCTTCTCCGTGACGATGACGGCCACTTCGTCGCCAGCGACTTGAACGTCAGACTCGTGCACGGGAACCTCCTCTGGGAACACGGCGATGGACGCCTCGCTGGACTGCGAGAGGGCGGCTCCGTGCATCTGGTCCGGAGCGCTACGAGCCCCGGAGCACCCCGGCACCGCGGCCGCGACGAGCGACAGAGCAAGAGCTGCGGCCGCGGCGACGCTTCTTGAGAGTGTCCGTGTACGCATCGTTCCTTCCTCGACACGACGACGCCCGACCGATTCTACCATCATGCCGCTCGACCGCCGCGCCCGCACCCTCGCGCGCGTGTGCTATCGTTTCGACCCGTGCAGCTGCTGGACGCTGGCTGCGCACGACGCGCACGGCCGGCCTCGCCGGCCTGGTCATCGAGGAGGCGATGCTCGTGGGAGCGCCAAGCACCGACAAGGTCCGCAACGTCGTCTTGGTCGGCCATGGAGGCTCAGGGAAGACGTCCCTCGCCGAGGCGATGCTCTTCATGGCTGGACACACCAAGCGCCTCGGCAGCGTCGACGACGGGCACTCGACGCTCGACTACGACGCAGAAGAGATAAAGCGCAAGATGACCATCAACCTCGCGCTCGCCCCCGTGGTCCACGAAGGCGTCAAGATCAACGTCATCGACACGCCCGGCTACGCCGACTTCATCGGCGATGCCATCGCGGGCATGGAGGCCGCCGAGATGGCCTTGTTCGTCGTGGACGCCGTCTCGGGACCGCAGGTGCAGACCCGCAAGCTCTGGAAGATCGCCGGCGAGATGGGCATCGCCCGTGCGGTGTTCGTCAACCGGATGGACAAGGAGCACGCCGACTTCGACGCCGTGATGTCCGCGCTCACGGCCTCGTTCGGGCACCGCATCGGAGCAGTGCAGATCCCCATCGGCGCCGAGTCCTCGTTCCGCGGCGTCGTCGACGTCATCCGTATGCGCGCCTATCACCACGAAGGCGACAAGGAGGAGATCACAGACATCCCCGCCGACCTCGCGGACGCCGCTGAGGCTGCTCGCGATAAACTGTGCGAGCTCGTCGCCGAGGCCGACGACGCGCTCATGGAGAAGTACCTGGAGGGAGAGCGGCTCACGCAAGAGGAGCTGGAGGACCTGCTCGGAAAGGCCATCGCCCAGGGCATCTTCATCCCCGTGTTCGTCGGCTCCGCCCTCAAGCTCCAGGGCATCGAGGACCTCATGGACGAGATCGTCTCGTTCTTCCCTGAGCCCACCGCGCACGGCCCGCTCAAGACGGTCGACGGTCGCGAGGTCCCCTTCACCGTGGACGGCCCGACAGCAGTGCACGTCTTCAAGACCTTGTCGGACCCGTACATCGGCCGCATCAACCTCGTGAAGGTCGTCTCCGGGACCCTCGCGCCGAACACCGAGCTCGTCAATTCGCGCAGCGGCAAGAAGGAACGCATCGCGCACGTCTTCAAGATGACGGGCAAGGAGACCGTCGACATCGACGCAGCTCCTGCCGGCGACATCGCCGTCCTCACGAAGCTCGCGGACACGCTGACGAACGACACGCTCTCCGCCAACGGCGACATCGCCTTCGCGCCGCTCCCGCTGCCTGAGCCCCTGTATCCAGTCGCCATCGTCGCGAAGACCAAGGCGGACGAGGACAAGCTGGGGACCGCGCTCAAGACGATCGTGGACGAGGATCCGTCGCTTCGCATGCGCCGCGACGAGGAGACGCACCAGACGGTCATCTCGGCGATGGGCGACATCGCCATCGACGTCCTGCTCGCCCGGCTGCGCGACCGCTTCCACGTCGAGGCGGAGCTGCAGGACCTGCGGATCCCCTACCGCGAGACGATCCGCAAGGTCGCGACCGCTCAGGGACGCCACAAGAAGCAGACCGGCGGCGCCGGCCAGTTCGGAGACTGCTGGCTCAGGCTCGAGCCGAATCCTGGCGGCGGCTACGAGTTCATCGACGAGATCGTCGGCGGCAAGATCCCGCGCCAGTTCATCCCGGCGGTCGACAAAGGCGTCCAGGAGGCGATGGCCCAGGGCGTGCTTGCCGGATACCCTGTCGTCGACGTCAAGGTCGCCGTATACGACGGCTCGTACCACTCCGTGGACTCCTCCGAGATCGCGTTCAAGACCGCGGCGCGCATCGGCTTCCGCGCTGCCGCCGAGAAGGCCGACCTCGTCCTGCTCGAGCCGATCGCCACGTTGACGATCGAGGTCCCCGAACAGTACGCGGGCGCCGTGATGGGAGACATCAGCGCCAAGCGCGGCCGGGTGCTCGGCATGGACTCGCCCGAGCCTGGCGTCCAAGTCATCAAGGCGCAGGTCCCATACGCCGAGGTCGTCCACTACTCCCCCCAGCTGCGCTCGATCACCAGCGGCACCGGCAGCTACACGATCAGCATCGAGTCGTACGAGCAGGTGCCCCACGACCTCGCGAAGAAGATCATCGAGCAGTCGCAGAAGGAGCGCGCCGAGTCGCACTAGCGTCCAACCCGCTGTCTGCGCATGAGACGAGGGCCTGGCTGCCGCCAGGCCCTCGCTCGTTTCGTGGTGGTGCCCTCTGCAGGATTCGAACCTGCGGCCTTCTGCTCCGGAGGCAGACGCTCTATCCCCTGAGCTAAGAGGGCATCTGCGGCGCGATGCCGCCGGAGAACAGTACCACAGGGCTGCGCCTTTTCCAAGCCGTGACGAGCGGGTATGCTCATTGCCTCCACGTACGCCGTCCTGGAGGTCGTATGGCACCGTCTGATGCGCTGCTCATCGTGAATCCGGCTGCCCGTCACGGTGAGACCAAGACCATGCTCCCCGCGATAGAGCGGCTCCTCGAAGGCATCCTGCCTCACGAGACCGTCCTCACCGAAGGCCCGGGAGACGCGCGGGAACTGGCTGCCTCCGCCGCGGGGAGAAGCGTCGTCGTGGCGGTGGGCGGCGACGGCACCGTCCACGAGGTCCTCAACGGCATCATGCGCATCCCCGAACACGCGGCCCGGCGCTCGGCATCATCCCCACAGGCTCAGGGAACGACACGCGACGGACGTACGGCATCCCCCCGGAGGTCGCGCAGGCGGCGCTGACGCTCGCCGCGGGCGAGCGCAGGAAGTTCGACGTCGGCGTGTGCAACGGGCTGTACTTCAACAACAGCTTCGCTGCCGGCCTCGACGCCAAGGTGACGGCCAAGGCCGTCGAATACAAGGTCACCACGCGCCGGGACGGCCTGTGGCTGTACCTCACTGCGCTGTTGCACGTCCTGTTCCACGACCTCGAGGGCTTCAGCGCGACGGTCACGTTCGACGACGGCACGCCCCAGCGGCTCGAGACGCTCATCGTCGCGGTCACGATCGGGCAGACGTACGGCGGAGGCTTCCGCATAACGCCTCACGCGGTACCGGACGACGGCTTGTTCGACGTGTGCACCATCGACCCGCTGTCGCTGCTCGGAGCTCTCGTGCGGCTGCCCTTCGTCGTGCTCGGCAAGCATACCCGCATGCGCCCGGTCCACATGCTTCGGCACAGGTCGATCGTCATCGAGGCCGACCAGCCGGTCCCGGCGCAGATCGACGGCGAGGTGTTGCTCGAGCAGCGATACGAGATATCCCTCCTCCCTCAAGCAGTCACGTGCGTCGTGCCAAGACGAGGCTGACTCACCATGGCCTTGGCAACGCTCGTCGTCTTCGCGTTCTCCGTCCTCGTCGGATCCGTGCCCTGGGCGTACGTCATCGTCAAGGCGGTCACTGGCGAGGACATCACGGCGCATGGGAGCGGCAACGTCGGCGCGATGAACGTGCGCCGGACGACCGGATCGTGGAGCTGGTTCGCCGTCGCAGTGTTCGCCGACGGCTCTAAAGGCCTCGTGCCCACGCTGCTTGCCAAGACCATTCTCGCGGGCCTGCCTGTCACGGCCCCATCCAGCGAGGCCGGCGCTGCCGCGCTCGTCATCCAGGCCGCCGTGGCCGGGGCCGTCGTCGGCCACAACTACTCCATCTGGCTCGCTCTCGCGCGGCGGCGCCTCGCGCGGACCGGCAAGGGGCTCGCGGCCGGCGGCGGCGCGCTGCTCGCGTACGACGTGCGCTACTTCGTCGCCGTCCTCGTCGTCGGCCTCCTCGTCCTCGCCGCGACGCGCGTGATGCTCGTCGGCCAGGCCGCGGCCGCCCTCTCGCTGCCGGCGACGGCGGCGCTGCTCCGTTCGTCAGACGTGGGTTTCGCAGCGGCCGTCGCTGGCATCGTCCTTCTCGCCCACGCGCGACGCCTCGCCGGGCTTGCGCGTGGCGAGGAGCCGAGGCTCTACGTGGACGACGGCGCCGGGCCCCGCGGTTGACCGTCTGGCACGCGCACGGGCCGCCGGAGTCCCGGCGGCCCGTCGCAGCTCGTCCATGCGTTCGGCGCTACGAGAGCTTGATCGCCTCGTTCGGGCACACCGACTCGCACGTCCCGCACTCCGTGCAGTCGTCCGGCCGGGCCAGCACAGCCACGTCCTCCAGGTCGAGCGCGCTCGTGGGGCACTCGTCCACGCAGATGCCGCACGCGGTGCACAGGTCGGGATTGACGACAGGCTTGCCCATGACGCAGTCCTTTCTCACCGTCGGACGTTCGCCGCTTCCGCGGTACGCACATGATACACCGCGCGCGGCCGGACGCTACCGCATCAGCGCTGCGACTTCGCACGGGTCGAAGAACGGGAACGAAACCTCCCTGTCTGCGCGAGCCGCTGCCTCCGGACGACGCGAGCCAAGCTCTGCAAGCTCCGCCTCCATAGACTCGATCAGCGGGAGCAGAGCGGCACGCAGGCGCTCGTTCACGTCTTGCAGCGCGGCGCTCAACGCCTTCCTGTCCGAATCTGGATCGGCGAAGCGGTCCAGCAAGGCACGCTTCTCAGCCGCCAGCGCTGCTGCCGTCTTCCGTTTCCCCTCGTCGTCGAACCTGGCTTCCGGGAGCAACCGATCGGGATTGTGTTCAGCCTCACGCAACCTGCGCCGCAACCAGGCAGCTCTCTCTTCTTCGGCCGCTCCGGCGACCGTCGGCGGCAGCATCGTCACCGACACGACCGCGTATGCCGGCGGAGAGATGCCCAGCCAGCGCTCGATGACTGCGTCGGTGACCGCCTCGTACCTGGAACCGCCCACTCCGTGGATGAACAGGTCCGCGACGAACAGCCTTTGGAACATGGTCAGCGTCGCCGCTTTCGGCACGATCCGCAGACCCTCCGCTTCCAGCCGACTGGCTATCTCCGCCGGATCCGAGCCCGCTTCGGCAGCGCCTGCCCCCTCGATAGCGAGACGCCCAGACGCTGGTTCGTACCATGTGCGTGCGCGCCGGGCGCCCGCGATGACCCAGAAGGGCGTCTCGACTGCCCCGCCTTCTGCTGCGAGCTCCGGGAACGGGTGCGCGGAGGACCGCGTCTTGGTCCGCGCCCTGTATCTGAGCACCTCCTCATTGAAGATGTCCGCGAACCGACGCGCGTCCGCGATGACCTGGGCCGCGAACGCGAGGAACGTCTCCGATGCGCACTGCTCGGTGAGGAACAGCTCGAGGTACTCCGTCCCAGCCGGCGCTTCGAACGCGCGGCGAGCCACGACCATCGCTTCTGCCAGGCTGCTCGTATGCCGAGCGGCCTCCTTGAGCACCACGATGAACCGCTGCGTGCGGGAACCGACATCGGGATCGGCGATCTCGGACGCGCATGCTTCCACTGCAGCCGCGAACCGCTCCAACTGCTCCGCCGAGGGCGGCGGTGCGCACGCGTAGCACTCCTCGCGGCCGCCGCTGTGCAAGACGATCTCCCGACCGGCGCTCGGATCGCGGCGGCAGGGCGTGCGCAAGACCAGCCGGCCGACCCGGTCGCTGTCCACGACCAGGTCGATCGCGACAGCTCCCGACGCCTTCGCGTATCGGTCTGCCGCGAAGTGCTTGGCCCACACGCCCGGATGGAACAGCTGCGGCTGATGGCCCGTCATGACGATGGCGCCGGGCACGCCCGGCGGTTCACGGTACGGTATCCCCAACCGCTGGCACGCTGACGTCGCCGCGGCCAGCGCCTCCGCCCGGGCCTGGCGGCGCCGCTCGGTGAGCGGCACACCGGCGATGGGCACCGACCATCCGGCTGCGGCGCGCTGCGTGCCTTCGATCACCGACCGCCACTCGTCGAGCGGCGGCACGACGAGCGCTTCCCCGTGCCTGTGCGGGATACGCAAGCTCCGCGGCATCCTCACACCAACGAATCCAACGACCGCACCCCGACGACCTCCGTGGCGAAGAACGGCTCGCCAGCGCACGACCCGACGAGCGAGCCCCAGTAGCGGGTCTGGAGCTCGACGCGTTGGAGGACGCCCGCGTTCGCCTCGTTGTCCACGAACTGCGACCGGTAGGCGCGCAGCGCATCCATTTTCGCGCGCAGCGCCTCCTCGGACGCTGGCACGACGAACGACGGCACCAGGGCTGACGCCTCGTGGATGGCGGCGTACCGATACACCCTCCGCGGATAGTGGGGAGCACCCGGGATGTCCGTCTTGCTCAGCTTCGCGTAGAAGCGCCCGCCCAGCACGATCGCGGCCGCAGCGACGTGATCCGGGTGCGCGTCCTGCGCATACGGACCCACGACGATCCGCGGGCGGAGCTCGCGAAGCACCGCCGCGAGCGCTTTGCGCGCTTCGAGGGTGTCGGCAAGCTCCCGATTCGGCAGGTCCAGCGTGATGCGCCGCACGCCGAGCGCCGCGGCAGCCTCGGCCGCTTCTGCCCGTCTCCGGTCCGGCGACCCGTACGGGGTCGGCTCGCCGTCAGTCAGGTCCACGATGACGACCTCCAACCCCTCAGATGCCATCTGGAACGCAGCGGCCCCCATCCCGATCTCGACGTCGTCGGGATGCGCTCCGACGCACACCACGTCAGCCGGCACAGGACTCCCCTCCCGGTGCTTCAGACGCGGCCCTGCGGAGCGATCGCTCCCACACGGTCAGGTAGTAGGCCAGGCGCTTCTCGGGGTCGTCGAGATCCGCTCCGAAGCTTCGGTCGTGGTCGTGGTAGATGCGCTCCACCGCGATCTCCCGCACACGAAGTCCGCACCGCCACGCCTCGGCCCACAGCTCCAGCGGCAACGCGTACCCGTCCTCTGTGAGCTCCAGCCGGCGCAGGGCGTCGGCGCGATACGCCTTGAAGCCGCAGAACGCATCGGTTATTCCCCAACCCGTGACCTCGTTGATCGCCCGCGTGACAGCCGCGTTGACGCGCACCCGCTCGCTCGGCGCTGCGCCCACCGCCCGACTCCCGGGAAGGTACCTGCTGCCAGACGCTATGTCGCAATCCTCGAGCGAGTCCAAGAACGACGGTATGTGCGCCGGCTCGTGCTGACCGTCGCAGTCCATCGTGACGATGCGCTCGACGCCGGCAGCGAACGCCGCCTCGAATCCGTCGATCAGCGAACGCCCGTATCCACGATTCTCGTCGTGGCAGAGCACGAGGACGTCGCGAAACCCGCGCAGCACTTCCGACGTCCTATCGGTCGACCCGTCGTCTACGACGACGATCGTCCCGTCGAACACGCCGCGGACCGCCTCCAGGACCGACGCGACCGTAGGCGCCTCGTTGTACACGGGGAGCACGACCGCGTCACGCACCCGCTGCACCTCTCCGCTCGACGTTCGGCGTGCCTGCGGGCGCCGCTTCTCGGACCTCGAAAGAGGTCTCCACGCGCACCTGGGGGCCAAGCATGCCGCCGACCGAGCAGTACTTCTCTTCAGAAAGCTGGATGGCGCGCTCGACCGCCGCTGGCGAGACGCCGTAGCCCGTCACGACGAAGTGCAACCGTACCCGCACGTAGATCTTCGGGTACTCGTCCTCGCGCTGGACGCCTTCGACCGCGATCTCGAGCCCGCGCACGTCTTGCCGCTTCTTCTCGAGGATCGAGATCACGTCCATGCCCGTGCATCCGGCAAGCCCGCACAAGAAGACCTGCAACGGACGCATCCCTGCGCCCTCGCCTGCGTACGCTGGCCGGGCGTCCATCACCACCGCGTGGCCTTCAGGATCCCAGCCGACGAACTGCCGGTTCGCCGTCCAGCGAACGGTCACTGTGTCCATGGCGCACCTCCGACGAGTCCGGGTCGTGCAGTGAGGATACCCTTACGCGCCGGATGAGGTCACATCTTGCGACCGAGCATCTGCGCCAGCTCGCGCGGCTCCTGCGCCTTGCTCATCGCCTCTTCGTACGTCACCTTGCCAGCTTGGACGAGCGCCTTCAGGTGCTGGTCGAGGGTCTGCATGCCCAGCTGCGCGCCGCCCTGGATGATGGTCATCATCTGGTGCGTCTTGCCCTCGCGGATCAGGTTGCTGATGGCCGGGATGCCCAGCATGATCTCCATCGCGAGCACGCGGCTCCTCCCGTCGGCGGAGCGCAGCAGCACTTGGGACAAGACGCCTTCGAGCGTGCCGGAGAGCTGCATGCGGACTTGCTGCTGCTGATGCGGCGGGAACACGTCGATGATGCGGTCGACGGTGGCAGGTCCGCCCGTCGTGTGCAAAGTCGCGAGAACCAGGTGACCCGTCTCGGCCGCGGTGATCGCCGCGGAGATGGTCTCCAGGTCACGCATCTCGCCGACGAGGATCACGTCGGGGTCCTGGCGCAGCACGCGCTTGAGCGCAGCCGCGAACGAGTGGGTGTCCTCTCCGATCTCGCGCTGGTTGACGTACGCCTTCTTGTTCCGGTGCACGAACTCGATCGGGTCCTCGAGCGTGATGATGTGCACGCGGCGCGTCTCGTTGATGTGGTCGATCATCGCGGCGAGCGTCGTCGACTTTCCGGAGCCGGTCGGTCCGGTGACCAGCACAAGGCCGCGCGGCCGTTCCGCGAGGAACTTGCACACCCGCGGAAGCCCGAGCGAGTCCAGCGTCGGGATGGTCAGCGGGATCACGCGGAACACGGCGCCCATCGATCCGCGCTGCTGGAACACGTTGGCACGGAACCGGGACAGCCCCGGGATGCTGTATGCGAAGTCGAGCTCGAGCTCTGTCTCGAAGCGCTTGCGCTGCTCTTCCGACAGCAGGCTCAGGATCATCGCCTGCGTCTCGCGAGGCGACAGGGACTTGTATCCTTCAGCCGGGACGATCTCGCCGCGCACACGGATGCCGGGAGGGCTTCCCACGGTGATGTGGAGGTCGGACCCGCCCATGTCGAGCATCATCCGCAGCAAGTCGTCCACGTGGGGGATGTCGCTGCCAGGCGCGGCCGGGGCAGCCTCGACCTGGACCGCAGGGGTGCCCTGAGCCGGAGCTGCCTGCGGCGCGCCGTACGCGGCGACGAACGGCGAGTCCTCAGGCAACGGTTGCGGGGCACCGTACCCAGAGAGCTGCTCGGCCGCAGGCTGAGCTGCCGGCGCTTCTCCCGTCGCGGCCGAAGGCGCGCTCTCTGTCCCCGCGCTGACGCCGGCCGCCTGCCCGCCTGCTCCAGATGCCAGCGAGAAGACCTTCTGCACGAGCGTCGCAGCGTCCACGCTCGACGGCAAGTGAGCGGCCGCGCCGACCTGGCGCGCACGCAGAGCGGTGGCCTCGGTCGGGCTCTTCACGACGATCACGACGGGGATGTCAGCGAGCTCGTCGTCGGCCTTGAGCTCCTGGGTCATCGTGAACCCGTCCATGCCGGGCAGATCGCCGTCTGCGACGATCACCGAGGGCCGCTGCTGCTTGGCTACAGCCAGAGCGCGCATGGCCGACGGAAGAGACCTGACCGCTGCGTCCGGCATCACGGCCTTGACGGCAGTCTCCAGACGCTCGGCGAACCCGGGATCGTCGTGCACCACGAGGATGGTCGTCTCGCTCACGCTCTCATTCCTTCCTGGCCGGATGAGCCTGACAGGCACTGCCGGTGTATCGGCACCGCTACGCCGGTGCTGTAGCCCTCCGTCCCTTGCCAAGCACGCTCGCGCGGCGCACAGGTATCATGTACCGGTCACGGGAAGGGACGTGCGTGCGGCTTTCCATCGAGAGACTAGCATACGGCGGGGACGGCGTGGCTACCGGGCCCGATGGACGCGTCGCGTTCGTCCGGGGCGGATGTCCCGGCGACCTGGTCGACGCCGAAGTCTACGAGGAGCATGCCCGGTTCGTCCGCGCACGGATCCTCGAGGTGGTCCAGCCATCTCCCTGGCGCGTCACCCCGCCGTGCGAGCACTTCGGGACGTGCGGCGGTTGCCAGTGGCAGCACGTCGCCTACCCGCAACAGCTCGAATGGAAGCGGCGCTCTGTCGCCGACGCGCTGGCGCGGATCGGCGCACTAGAAGCCGCCGTCGACGAGACCGTCGCTTCGCCGCTTGAGTACGGCTACCGCAACAAGGTGGAGCTCCTGCCCCAGCCCGGATCCCCGACGTGCGCTCTCGGATTCGCGCGCGCCGGCTCCTCCGAGGTGGTCGCGGTACAACGCTGCCTGCTGCTCCCTGAGAAGCGCTCCGGCCTGCCCCGCGCGGCGGCAGGAGCGCTCGGGTTCGTCCTCAAGCGTTCGCAAACGCCCGTCACGCGCGTCGTCATCCGCTGCGCGCGCGACGGCGAGACAGAAGTCGACGTGTGGACCCCACCAGGACCGTTCCCCCGGACGCTCGCCGCCAAGGCGCTCGTCGACGCCACAGGAGCCCGCACGGTCACTCGGGTCGTGGTGCGGGGGCCTGCCTCCGCCCGCGACGTGCGCAAGGTCGAGGTCCTGACCGGACCCGGAGCCTGGAAAGAGCTGCTCGACGGCGACCGCTACCTGGTTTCAGCGCCATCCTTCTTCCAAGTCAACACTGCAGCTGCCGCCGAGCTCCGTCGTCTCGTGGCGCGCGCCGTCCAAGAGGCGGACCCAGACCACGTCGTGGACGCGTACGCAGGCGTCGGCACGCTGACGTTGCCGCTTGCACGCGTCGCGCGAACGACAGCGATCGAGTCTTCGGCGTCTGCGCTGGCCGATCTTCGCCGGAACCTCGCCCACGCTCGCCTGGATGCGGACGTTCTCCCCGGAGACGCTGAACACGCGCTCAACAACGCGGACCGGGCCGACGTCGTAGTCGTGGATCCTCCACGCGCGGGGCTGTCACGGGCAGCCCTCGACGCAGTCGTCGCCACTGCCGCGACCCGGCTCGTCTACGTCTCCTGCGATCCCGCCACGCTCGCGCGCGACGCGAGGATCTTGTGCGACGCAGGGTTCAGAGCCCTGAACGTGACCCCGGTCGACCTGTTCCCGCAGACCTACCACGTCGAGACGGTCGCTGTGTTCGACCGCTAGACGATCCTCCCAACCTCGGGGAAGTCGAGGATGTGCTCGTCATGCGGCGCGTCCTCGTGCGCGTCGGTCAAGTCCTGTCCGGCGAAGTGCATGCCTTCGTGGTCGCCGTCGGCCCACATCGCGCTCTCGGTGACGTCGTACACGATGCCCTTGTAGGCCACGTAGGCGGGACGGCCGTCCTTCCCGTCGTAGGACTTCAACTCCTCAAGGGTGAACTCCTTCATGCGGTCCTCCTCGTCCGGATACGGTCACACGGTTCTTTCCCCACCGCCTGCCGTACGCCGCGCCCGGCTACTCGAGTTCGTCGGCCTGCGACTCCAGACGGGACTTCATACCGATCAGATCGACCACGATCTTCCGGCCCTTCGTCCGCACAAGACCCTCGCGCGCAAGAGCGGAGATGGCGCGGCTCGCGGTCTCGCGAGACGTCCCGGCGAGCGACGCGATCTCCGCGTGCGTGAAGCCCTCGATGACCGGAACGCCAAGCGACTCGTAGGACGCGGTCGCGATGTTGAGCACCACTCGCATCACGCGGTGGTACGCGTCGTGGAACACCACGTCCTCGAGACGCGCGATGAGCCCGCGAACCCGCCGGGACAGCGTCGCGATCAGCGTCACCGCGAGCTTCGGCTGGATCTGCACTGCCGCAGCCAGATCCCGCCCGTCGAGCATGAGCACCTCGACGTCGGTGACCGCTACCACGTCCGCCGACCGGGGCTCCGCGTCGACGACGCTCATCTCGCCGAAGTGCGCTGGTGCTTCAAGGTAATCAAGCACGAGCTCTTTGCCTTGCACCGACGCGATGGCCACCTTGACGCGTCCGGAGGTGAGGAGGTACATCGCGGTGCCTGGCTGGTCCTGCGAGATGATGTGCGAGCCCTTCGAGAACCTTCGGTAGACGAGCAGCCGCGAGAGCCGCACGAGATCCTCGTCCGGCAACCCCGCGAACGCGGGGAACGCCCGGATCCGGGCGAGCGACGACTCCTCTGGCACCGATGCCCACCTCGCTTCCTGTTCGTCCGTGGCCGTTCGGCACTAGTGAAACACGAAGGGCGCCGGATGTCACAGCCCGGCGCCCTTCGCTGACCGCGACTGCCGTCTACAGCTCGTTCTTCACGTAGTCCAGCATCCGGGGCAGGAAGTGCGGTATGACGAGCGGCAGCAGGTTCGGCAGCAGCGCGTCGAACGTCTTCGGCAGCAGGTCGGGCATGAGCTCCGTCATGTCCTCAGGCAGCGGCCCGACCCTGCGCGACACTTCGTCCAGCATCGCCGGCATGACCTTCGGCATCATGGAGGGCATCATCGCCGGCATCATCTTCGGCATCATCGCGCCCATGAGCGACAGGCCGCCTGGTATGGCGCGCATCGCCTTCATCATCGTGACCATGCCCGGAGGCATCGCCTTCATCATCTCCGGCAGCAGCGCAGCCATGATGTCGGCCACCGTCTCCGGCTTCATGAGGTAGATGAACTTCTCGAAGTAGCCCCACATCTCCATCGAGTACGCGGTCGGATCTGGAATCTCGACGCCGAGCGCCTCGGCCGCCACGTGCGCCAGGTCCACGACGGGGATGTCGATCTCCTTCTTGGTCGCCGAATCGCGCAGCTGCACCTGGCAGCACGGGCACAGCGCCACGACCGCGTCGGCCTCGATGTCGACCGCCTCGTCCAGGCGCATCTTGCCAAGCTCCGGCGCTACCGGCGTCTCGCCGATCAACGTCAGCACCGAGCCGCAGCACAGGCCGTCCTCGCGGTTGTGCTCCATCTCCACGAGCTCCACGCCCGGGATCGCCCGCAGCATGTCCCGCGGCGGTTCGTAGATGCCCTGCGCGCGGCCCATGTGGCACGAGTCGTGGAACGTCAACCGCTTCTCGATGGGTTTCTCGAACTCGATGCGTCCGTCCTTTATCGCGTCGGCGACGAGCTCCGAGTAGTGCTTGACCTCGAACTCGTACGGCTCGCCACGTTCTGCCGCGAGGTTCGCGTAGAACTCCTTCCACACGAGCCCGCACGCCGGACACGAGGTGACGATGGTCTTCGCGCCGCGCTTCCGCGCTTCGGCCACGTTGTGCTCGTAGATCTCCTCGAAGACGTCCCACTTGCCGGCGACCTTCATCGGGATGCCGCAGCACGCCTCGTCCGAGCCCATGTAGGTGAACTCGACGCCCGCTCTGTCGAGCAGCTCGACGGTGGCCTGAGCGACGTCGGTGTTGACGTAGCTCGCCGTGCAGCCGGCGAAGTAGAGGACGTCCGCCTGCTCCTTGACCTTCGGCCGGATGTGCTCAGGCATCCAGTCGCCGCGCTTCTCGCGCTTGCCGGCCCAGATGTTCTTCTGGCCGCGCAGAGCCGCCGCCATCATCTCGAACGGCGGGAAGGTCATCCGGCCCTCGTCGTGGATGAGCTTGCCGCGCATCGCCATCCACGAGTGCTCGACAGGCAGTTGCAGCTGGCAGCGCGTGTTGCAGACCTCGCAGGTGGTGCACACGAGGAACTTGTCGACCATCGCCTGGTCGAACTTCTCTCGGCCCTCGATGACCTCGCGCAGGTAGAGGTACTTGCCGCGCGGCGAGTGGCTCATCCACCCGCGCACGGAGTATTCCTCGCAGGTGGGCACGCAGTACCCGCACTGCGCGCACGCGTACGCGTAGTACGCGACGTCTGCCGGTACGCCGTTGCGCTCCTTGGTGCCGACCGGATCGCCCTGGGGCGGACGCGCTGCGTTCGCGATCGGACGCACGAGCGGCTCGAACGCCAACGCGACCTTCATGAGCGCGTTCACGGCGCCGGTGCCGAGGATCTTCTTCGGGTTGAGGACGCCCCTGGGATCCTTCTCCCGCTTGAAGCGCGCCAGCGCCTCGAGCTTCTCCTTGCCGAGGACGCTCTCGGCCTCCTGCCGGAAGAACAGGCCGGTCGAGTACGCGCCGCCGCCGTGCTTCTTGGCGATCTTGATGACGACGAGGGACAGCGCGAACGCGAGGTTGAAGGCGAGCGAGCGCTCGTCGTGCGGGATGAAGCCCAAGAGCACGACCTCGTCGCCTTTGGAGACCATGCCCTCGAGCACGAACGGCTGCTTGAGCGCACCGTCGATGTCTGCAAGCACGTCAGCAAGCCGCTCGAGCGGCACAACGACCTCCGTCGGCACGATCGAAGGGCCGATGCGCTTCAGGCGCATCGGAGCGAAGCGCTGCTCCCACTCGTGCTCGGCGGTCTCCGCATCCAGCTCCGTTCCGCTGTGCGCCCGTGCGATGGCCTCCAGCGCCGTGTCGATCGCGTGCCTGCGAGACTCGGGATAGGCGATCACGGCCAGGAACGCCTCCGGAAGATCCGGCTCGAACCCGACGTGCTCCATCTCGTACGGATGTCCGTGCCGGTGCGGAAGCCGCTTCTTCATCCTGACCGACTCGGGGTTCAAGAACGTGATGGACCAGATCGGCAGGCGCTGGACCGAGATCTCCTTCAGCGCGCCGGCAAGAGCGCGAGCGTCCGGGAAGGCTATCAGGCGGTGCACCTCGCGCTCGGCCTCTCGGACCGGGATCACCATCTCGGTGATGATGCCGGTGATGCCCTCCGCGTCAGCGACGTAGGTGAGGAGCTCGTCGCCGGTCATCTCCTGCACGCTGCCGTCAGGAAGGACGACCCGCGCGGCGAGGACGTTGTCTTTGAACCAGCCGCGCTCGAACGACCCGAAGCCGGCGCCGCCCTGCGCCAGCCATCCCGCGACCGTAGACGAGGGCAGCGACGACGGGTACATCACGAGGTCGAGCCCCTCTTTCGCGAGCCGCTTCTGCAGCTGCTCCCAGATGACGCCGGCTTGCACACGAACCGTCTTGGCGGAGGCGTCCACCTCGAGGACCTTGCTCATCCCCGACATGTCCACAACGACGGCGCCCGGAACCGGAAGCACCCCGCCGTACCCGGACGTGGACATGCCCCGCGGCACGAGCGGCACCCCGTGCTCGCGAGCAAGGCGGACGACGGCGACGACCTGGTCTTCGGTCTTCGGCCGGACAACGGCTCCGGCGATGCCCGTCGGCATCAACGGCTTCACGAGCTTCGGCATCGAGCCGATGTCGCTCGAGTACAGCTTGCGCTCGACGCGGTCAACGCTCATCCGCGGACCGAAGACCTCCCTGAGCGACCGCTCGAATTCCTGGGTGAGACCCGCCATGCTTACCGCTTCCTTCCTTTGATCAGAAACCGATACCGTGCGGGGTATAACGCGACCCTGCCAGGATACCCCCCTCGGTATGCTTCGTCAACGCTCTGGTATGCTGCTCCCGTTCGCGAACCGATCGGCAAGGGAGATCCCGTGCGCGGCGTGCTCTTCGACCTCGATGGAACCCTGTTGGACATCGACCTGCCGGCGTTCCTCGACCGCTACTTCGACGCCCTCACCCAGTGGTCTTCCCCCCTGCTGGCCGAGACCCGCACGACGCCCGAGGAGTTCCTCCACGCCATACGTTCTGGTACCCGCGCGATGATGTCCCCTCACGCTGGCCGCACGAATCGAGAAGTATTCCATGACGCGCTTCTCAGCTGCATCGGCTTGGACTTGGACGCCGCGTGGCCGGTCTACGAGCGGTTCTACCGCGAGATCTTTCCGCGTCTCGGCGAGAGCGCGAGACCGATGCCGGGCGCCCGCGAAGCAGTCGAGACGGCCTTAGGGCTCGGACTGAAGGTCGTGGTCGCGACCAACCCCATCTTCCCCCTCGTCGCGGTCCAAGCTCGGCTGGCCTGGGCGGGACTCGGCGATATCCCGTTCGCCGGCATCACGTCTTACGAGCAGATGACGGCGTGCAAGCCGCACCTCGCGTACTTCCGAGAGGCGGCGGCGCTGGCCGGCCTCGCCCCGCACGAATGCATCATGGTCGGCGACGACCGCTACCTCGACATGCCCGCCTCCGACGTAGGGATGCGGACGTTCTACGTCGGAGAGCCCGCAGACGGAGGCTGGGTCGACCTCTACGGAGACTTGGCCGGCTTCGCCGACCTGCTCCCGCGGCTCGTCACAGCTTCCGGCGGATGAGGGCCACCCAGGCTCCGTCGAGGCGCTGGTCGCAGTCGAACTCGAACTTCCCTCTCGACTCGCGCCGCAGGTCCAGCTGGTAGCCGAGCCCCGAAGGGTCGTGGTCGCAGATCACGACGAGGCTGTCGACGCAGTCGAGCTCGAGCATCTTGTCGACGATCGCGAACACCACAGGCCGACGCATGGCAGGCGTGAGCCCGCGTACGTCCACCACGAGTCCTGTCGGGGCAGCGAGCACCCGGGATCCCCTCCGTTCACGACGGTCGTTTGCGTGGAACGGCGTCGATGCGCTCATCGGTTTGATTACACGCCATCGTCGCATATCCTGCCGCAGCCGTCTTCGGGGCTGCCGAATCTTCTGGTGGCCATCTGCACACACCGTTGCTGAATTGATACACTTGCCCCATGCGAGTCGCTGTCACAGCTGCTCGACCTTGGGGGCGCCGTCTGAGAACGGCAGGGCGACGCATTGCCATCGTGCAGCGGTTCGTGCGGCGTCGTGACTTGGCGCTCCCCCGCCTTCGTCACCCGTCTCCACGGCTCGTCGTTCCCCACAGTGCGGTATCCTGCTTCAAGGGGAGCCGTGTCCCTTCGAGCGCCGCTTGGGCGCAGGGACATGCGTCCGTGTCCAGGATTCATCGAGGAGGAAGAAAGGAGGGAAGTGCGCTGAGGGGCTGAAGCCCCAAGATCGACGTGTGTTGAAGCAAGCATGTCGGTTCGAGAAGACACCAAGGAGGTGTATGGCATGGCGCAAGAGGCGCACGGTGCACTGCACGACCTGCTCGCGGTCCGTGGCGTGACCCGTCGTGACTTCCTGAAGTATTGCGGCTCCGTGGCCGCGATGCTCGGGCTGTCCGAGACGATGGCACCCCAGATCGCGGCCGCCCTCGAAGGGGCGCCGAAGCTGATGCCGGCCCTGTGGCTCAACGGTGGTTCGTGCACCGGCTGCACCGAGTCCATCGCGCAGGTCGACACGCCTGACGTGGCCTCGATCGTCCTCGACTACCTGTCCTTCGAGTACTTCGAGACGATCATGGCCGCCGCAGGCTCGTGGGCGGAGCACAACATCACGAAGCGCGCCGAAGAGGGCGGCTACATCCTCGTGTACGAGGGCTCCGTCATGACCGGCCTGGACGGCAACACCCTGTTCGTCGGCGGCGGCCCTGAGAACGAGGGCGCCAAGAAGGGCATCGAGATCCTCGAAGAGGCGGCCAAGAACGCCGCGGCAGTCATCGCCGTCGGATCCTGCGCCGTCGACGGCGGATGGGTCTACGGGTATCCGAACGCGTCCGAGGCCACCGGCGTCGCCGCATGGCTGCAGCACAAGAACATCAAGACCCCGGTCGTGAGCATGCCGACCTGCCCTGTCAACCCCGAGTGGGTCGTCGCGATGGTCGTCCAGCTCCTGCTCGTCGCAGATCGCGACCCGGCGAAGTTCCTGCAGGTCACGCCGATGGTCGAGGTTCCCTACACGGACGCCGTGACGGGCGAGAAGGTCACGCTGCTCATGCCCAAGGCGATCTACGGGCAGACGATCCACGACAACTGCCCGCGTCGCGGCCACTTCGAGAACGGCGAGTTCGTCACCGAGCTCGGCAGCAAGGAAGAGGCCATGGGCTACTGCCTGTACAAGGTCGGCTGCAAGGGCCCGCAGACCTTCACGCAGTGCCCCGTCACCCGTTGGAACCGTCGCGCGAGCTGGTGCGTCGAGTCCGGCGCCCCCTGCATCGGCTGCGGCGGCCTCAACTGGGTCGACAACAACTCGCCGTTCCTCAAGCGCATGTCTGACACGCGCATCGGCGACACCTTCGTCCAGCCGGGGACCATCGGCGCCGCTGTCGGCGCAGCCGCAGCGGCCGGCCTGGTGCTGCACGGCATCGGCATGAAGGCCGCCGGCCGCATCGGCGACGGGCCTCCCATGGAGGAGATGAAGGCGTACGACCGCAAGCGTCTCGCGAAGAAGGGAGGCGATAAGTAGTGGCTCGTGTCGTTGTCGATCCCGTGACCCGAATCGAGGGTCACCTGCGCGTCGAAGTCGAAGTGACCAACGGCAAGGTCTCCGACGCATGGGTCTCCGGCACGCTGTGGCGTGGCATGGAGAAGGTGCTTGTCAACCGTGCACCGGAAGACGCGTTCTGGGTCGCCCAGCGGATCTGCGGCGTTTGCCCGATCTCGCACAGCCACGCCTCCGCGCAGTCGTGCGAGGACGCCTTGGGCATCAAGATCCCGAACAACGCCCGCATCATCCGCAACCTCATCGAGGCGGCGCAGTACCTGCACAGCCACATCCTGTGGTTCTACACGCTGGCTGCGCTGGACTACGTCAACCCCGTCAACGCGCTGAACGCCGACATCGCCGACACCTACGCGCTCGCGCAGGCAGCCGGCACCCGTATCGCGGACTTCGGCGCTGTTGCGGCCCGCCTCAAGGCGTTCGTCGAGAACGGCCAGCTGTCGATCTTCACGGGTCACGAGGGCTGGTTCGGCGTCGGCGCCGAGAAGCATCCTGGCTACGTCCTGCCGCCTGAGCTCGACCTCATCGCTACCGCGCACTACCTCGAGGCGCTCGAGCTCCAGGCCGTCGCCGCGGAGATCATCGGCATCATGGGCGGCAAGTTCCCGCACCAGATGACCTCGATCCCGGGCGGCACCGCGTTCGTCCCGACCGAGCAGAAGCTGGACGACATCCTGTTCCGCTTCACCCGGGTCAAGGAGTTCATTGACACGGCGCTCATCCCCGACACGCTTGCGATCGCGCCGTACATCCTCGACGCCGCGTCGTTCGGCGGCGGCTGCGGCAACTTCCTGTCATGGGGCGTCTTCGAGGCCGAGGACCTGGATCCGTACAACCGGTACCTCGCCCGCGGCTTCATCGAGACCTCCAAGGGCCTCACTGCCCAGGAGGTCGGTCCGGACGACGTCACCGAGGACGTCGAGCACTCCTGGTACGACGACGCGACGTCTGGGCTCAATCCCAAGGCTGGGAAGACTGAGCCGAAGTGGGAGCAGTACTCCACGGGCGGCAAGTACTCGTGGGGCAAGGCCGCACGCTGCAAGGGCGTCCCTGCCGAGGTCGGCCCGCTCTCGCGCATGCTCGTCGCGTACGTCAAGGGCCGTCCCGAGGTGAAGTCGATCATCGACGACACGCTCGCGAAGCTCTCTGCGGCCGCTGGCGCCAAGCTGGAGCCGACGGTGCTCGTCTCGCTGCTCGGCCGCGTCGCGGCCCGCAACCTCGAGGCGAAGGTCATCGCCGACTGGTCGATCGAGTGGGTGAACGAACTCATCGCGGCCCTCAAGGGCGGCGACAGCTCGTTCTTCGTCACGGAGCGCGCCGATTCCGGCCAGGGCGCCGGCCTCTGGGAGGCGCCGCGCGGCTCCGTCGGCCACTGGATGACCGTCGAGGGCGGCAAGATCGCGAACTACCAGGTCGTCGCTCCGACCACCTGGGACATCGCGCCGCGTGACAGCAAGGGCGTCCCCGGCCCGATGGAGCAGGCGCTCATCGGCACGCCGGTGGTCGACTCCGAGCGGCCGCTCGAGATCTTGCGCGTCGCTCACAGCTTCGATCCTTGAATCGGGTGCGCTGTCCACGTGGTGGACACCGTGACCGGCAAGGAAGTCACGCTCTCGACCTCGCCGATGGGGGTGATGTGAGATGGCAGGGCACCCGCACTATCGTGAGGCGCATCCGCTCATCTTCGTGATCACCCACTGGATCAACCTGATCTGCATGGTGATGCTCGCCTTCTCCGGCTTCTACATCCACTACCCGTTCTTCGACGGGTTCATGGGTGTGGCCCGCGGCATGCACTTCGTCGCGATGTACGTGGTCATCATCAACCTCACGTTCCGGATCGTCGCCGCCTTCTTCGTCAAGACGGCGCAGGATCTGGACTCGCGTGAGGTCGACCTCGACATCAAGAACTGGCTGCCGCAGGAGAAGAACCGCCACCAGTTCTGGGAGACCGTGAAGTACTACCTCTTCCTGCGCAAGGAAGGCGTGATTTCTGCCAAGTACGGTTCGCTCCAGAAGATCGCGTACCTGGCGACCATCCCGCTCACCTACCTGCAGGCGTACACGGGCTTCGCGATCTACGGCCCGACGATGGACTGGGCCTTCTTCCGCGGAGGGCTCGACCTGGTCGGCGGTCCGATGAACATGCGCATCATCCACTACCTGGGGATGTGGGTGTTCATCCTGTTCACGATGGTGCACGCGTACCTCGCGAACATCTACAACTTCGCTCCGAGCAAGCTCATCTTCCTATGGAAGGAGACCGTGCCGGAGGGCAAGCACTAGCCTGCTGCCTAGCGAAGTCTGGACGGGCCTCGGGCTACCGGGGCCCGTTCCTTTATCATGAAGCCAGGTCGCGGGACGGATGGGAGATGCGTGGCTGAGGAACGTATCCTGGTGCTCGGCGTCGGTAACGCCCTGATGCGCGACGAAGGCGTCGGCCCGCGCATCGTCGAGGCGCTCACGGCCGGCTACTCGTTGCCGGGCAACGTCCGCGTGGTCGATGCGGGCACCCTCGGATTCGCCATCGTCCACTTGCTGCGGGACATCGACTACGTGCTGGTAGCGGACGCAGTCGATGGAACCGGCCATCCGCCGGGAACCGTCTTGCGCTTGAAGCCGGAGCACTTCGCCCCCAACCAGGTGCTTCACTCGCTGCACGACGTACGCCTCGTCGACGTGCTTGCGGCGGCTCGGCTCATCGGCGTCGAGCCGGACGTCGAGTGCATCGGCGTGCAGGTCGAAGACATCGCACCGGAGGAGTTCGAGGTAGGGCTGACGCCCGCCGTGGAAGCCGCGCTTCCACGGGCGGTCGCCGCAGTGCTCATGCTCTTAGAGGAGCGCGGAGTCCGTCACGTGACGACGAGCGCGGCAGACCCCGGCTTCGCCGCTGCTGTCGCGCGAGCTCTGGCAGAGATGAGGATGCGCCTGGAGACCACAGGCTCCTCGGCAGACTACTCGTGAGCCGGAGGCAGCAAGAAGCCGATCGAGCTCCCTACCCCCTCGACGCTCGTTGCGAAGACCTGGCCGCCGTGGTCTTCGACGATCCTGCGCACGATGGCAAGGCCGAGCCCGGCCCCGCCCGTGGAGGCGGCCCGGGCCTCGTCGGCGCGGTAGAAGCGCTCGAAGATGTACGGCAGGTCCTTCTCGGGGATACCCGTGCCCGTGTCCGAGACCGTGACGCGCCTCCACCCCTCCACAGTGTCCACGGTCACCACGACGCTGCCGTGAGTCGTGTGCTTGAGCGCGTTCCCGATGAGATTCCTGATGGCCTGCGCGATGCGGAACTCGTCCGCGACCACCTCGCCCGCGCCGGAGCAGGCGGCCGCGACCTCGACCCCCTCTGCGGCGAGCAAACGGGCACGCTCCACCTCTCGGCCAGCCACCTCGCACAGGTCGATGCGCTGCATGTCGTAACTCAGACCTCCGGCCTCAGCGACTGCGAGCTCCTGCAGCTCGTGCACGAGACGCGAGAGCTGCTCCAGGTCGTCGACCATCGAACGCACCCTGGCCTCGTCAAGCGGCATGACGCCCTCGGCCACCGCTTCGGCCTGCGCCCGCAAGGCCGCTATGGGGTTCCGGAGCTCGTGCGCCACGTCCCCGACCATGCGCCGCCTGAGCGCTTCGCTCCGCTCCAGGCTCTCAGCCATCGCGTTGAACGCAGTGGCGAGCTCCTCGATCTCAGCGGGCCCGCTGACTTCGACCCTGTGCGCCAAGTCGCCGCGCGCGATCGCCTCTGCTCCTGAGGTGAGCTGCCGCAACGGGCGGACGAGATACCCCGCCAGCGCGACCGCAGCAGCCGCTGCGATGACGGCCGCCACCGCCGCGGAAACGAGGATGCCCCGGTCGACCCCGAGCAGGAACGACCGCTCCGCCGCGCCGAGCACCATCCGGCCGAATCCCATGCCGGGACCCATGTGCATGCCGTACGCGCTGAGGTACGCCGCGAACGCGCTCGAAAGCGCGCGGCGCGCGATGAAGCCTGCCACCAACACCGACGCCAGCGATACGACCAGGATGGCCAGGAAGACCTGGAAGGACAAGCGAGCGCGCTTCATCTCGGCGTCTCCACCTTGTATCCGACCCCGAACACCGTCCTGATGTAGCGCGGTTCCTTGGGGTCGTCGCCGATCTTCTTGCGGATGTTCTTCACGTGCGCGTCGATGGTGCGCTCGTAGCCTTCGAACGCGTCCCCGGACACCGCTTCGAGCAGCTGCAGTCGGCTGTACACACGGCCGGGATGCGACACCATGGTCGCCAGGATCTCGAACTCGGTCCGCGTGAGCGCCACTGGCACGCCGCCGACGGTCACCTCCCGACGGCTCAGGTCGACGACGAGGTCTCCGACTGCGACGACCTCGCCCGCCCCGGCCGTGCTTGCGCGCTCGACACGGCGCAGTACGGCCTTCACGCGCGCGACGACTTCCCTCGGGCTGAACGGCTTCGACACGTAGTCGTCGGCACCGACCTCAAGACCGATCAGCCTGTCGATCTCGTCGGTCTTGGCGGTCACGAGGATCACCGGCAGGTCGTGCTCGCGCTGGAAACGCCGGGTCAGCTCGATCCCGTCGACGCCTGGGAGCATGATGTCGAGCAGCGCGATGTCGGGCCGCTTCTCGCGCACAGCAGCAAGCGCCCCCTCGCCATCGTGAGCCGTGACCACGTCGTAGCCAGCAGCCTGCAAGTACGCGGCCAGGACTTCCACGATCTTCTCGTTGTCGTCCACCACCAGAACGGTCTTCTTCATGGCCCTTCCTTCTGCGCTCCACGGATAGTGCCCGCGCGACGTGAACGGCGTGTGAAGCGCGCGTGTCGCTCTTATGCGTCGAGCAGGCCGCGGACCACGCCTTCGATCCCCGCTGCGTCGAAGCCTGCGTACGCGAACAGGTCGCCCGCCTTGCCTGACCCTTGGTACCCGCGCACGCCGTGAGGGACGATCCGGGCGCTTAGGCCTCGCAGCGCGGCGAACTCCGCCACGCTCGCCCACAGCCCCGTGCGCCAGTGGTGGTCCTCCACGCACAGCACGAACGGAGAGTGCGAAAGCGTGAGCGCAAGATCCTCTGGCAGGTCGAGCGGCGCGGAGACGATGCCCACTGCAAGGCTCACTCCTTCCGCCCTCATCGCGTCAGCGGCCGAGACGGCAGACGACGCAAGCGTCCCCATGCCGAGGATCGTCCCGTCGCCGCCGTCGCGCACCCAATCGATGCGCCCGTACTGGAACTCGTAAGCGTCGTCGAAATACGCGGCGCCATCCTGCGTCCGCACGAGCGGGACCTTCGACCTTCCCATAGCGAACGCGACGTTCCCTGGTTCGTCGGCGAGCGCCGTGACCGCTCGGTAGGTCTGCAGCGGATCCGCGGGAACGACCACGCGCCAGCCGAACAGGTTCCGGAACAGGCCGACGTAGTCGAGGCACTGGTGGGTCTTGCCGTCTTCGCCCACGTCGAGCCCGCAGTGGGTCAGGACGAGCCGGACGTTCGTCGCGTTGATGTCGTTCAGCCGCTGCTGGTTGTACGCTTCGTCCGCACCGAACACCCCGAAGTCCGCCCAGAACGTCACGACGCCGCTGATCGAGAGCGTCCCTGCCACGGTCGCCGCGTTGTGCTCGCCGACGCCGCACTGCACGAAACCCTCCGGCCGGAGGCGCGCGAACGCCTCGGTCTTCACGGACGACGCGAGGTCGCAGTCGAGCACCGCGATGGGCACGGCGGGATTCTGGCGCGCGATGTCCTCCAGTGCAGCGCCCCATGCGGAGCGGCAGTCTGTCTCCAAGAAGTCCTCAGCCGGGCGAGATGGACGCACGGCCAGGCGCGGAGGCCGCTCCTGCGGACGGCAGTGCTGCATGACCGCGGCAGCCTGCCTGGCAGGCTCGTACCGTTCCAGCGCCGGTTCGAGGCCGAGCTCCTCCATCGCAGCACGGTACTCCTCGCGCGTGAGAGCCCGCCCGTGATACTCCGCCTTCCCTTCCATGAACGAGACGCCCTTGCCGATGACGGTGTGCGCGATCACGGCGACAGGGCGGTCCCGGTCTGCGACCGCCGCGGCGACCGCTTCGTACACGGCTGCCACGTCGTGCCCATCGACCTCTATCACGCCCCACCCGTCGGCAGCGAAGTCCTTGGCGACGTCGACCGGCATCACGTCGGCCGTCCTTCCCGAGATCTGGATCCCGTTCAGATCCACGACCACGGTGAGGTCGGAGAGCCCTTCCTTCGCCGCAAGCCGGCGGGCCTCGGCCACCTGCCCCTTGTGCTGCTCGCCGTCGCTCATCGCGACGAACGTCCGCCAACCGAGCCCCGTCATCCGCGACGCGAGCGCGAATCCCACGCCTGCGGAAAGCCCCTGGCCGAGGTTGCCGGTCCCCCACTCGACACCGGGGACCGAGCGCTCGACGTGGCCCTCGAACGGGCTGCCTGCCTGCCGGAAGTGCGCGATCGCGTCGTCCAGGTCGAAGAAGCCCGCCTGCCCGAGGACGGCGTACACTCCAGGCGAGGTGTGCCCGTGGCTCACCACGATGCGGTCGCGGTCAGGCCGTCCCGGGTCCCGCGGGTCCACCGACGCGAACGTCCACAGAACGAGGTAGACCTCGAGGGACGACATCGATCCGCCAGGATGCCCGCTGCCGGCCAGCGTCGTCATCGTCAGGACGGCCCCGCGAGCCAGGCGAGCCCGATCCTCGAGCTCCGCGACCGTCTCCGCATCCAATCTCGGGACCGAGAACCCTCTCCCTACCATGGACTTCTCCTCGCGCCAGGACAGCCAGCCGCCTGAACAAGTACCATGAGGATACCCGACTTCTGCTTGGAGGAGGCTTCGTGGACGACCTGCTCGAGACCGCTGCGGCCGCCGCCCGCGCCGGCGGGGCCATATTGCGATCCATGCGCGACAGATTCGGGCCCGTCAGGACGAAATCGTCCAGCGCTGACCTCGTCACCGACGCGGACGTGGCAGCGGGCGTCGCCGCCTGCACGGCCATCGCTGAGCGCTTCGAAGGCGCTCGCTTCCTCGTGGAGGAGCCGGAGGTCTACGAGCGAGCAGGAGTCGCCACGGGGGCGATCGGCTTCGGGGACGTCTGGGTGATCGACCCCCTCGACGGCACGACCTCGTTCGTCCACGGCTACCCGTGCTACTCGACCAGCGTCGCCTTGGTCCGCGGCGATCAGCCCGTCTGCGGCGCCGTCTACAACGCAGCCGCAGACGAGCTCTTCACCGCACAGGCGGGGCACGGCGCCTGGCTCGACGGATCGCGCCTGGCCGTGAGCGTTGTCGAGCGCCTCGAGGAATCGCTGCTCATCACCGGCTTCCCCTACGACCGCGGCCGGCCCTTCGACGTGCAGATGCGGGTCTTCGGACGCATCGCTCGCGTGGCGCACGGCATCCGTCGAGACGGCTCGGCAGCCGTCGACTGCTGCCACGTGGCCGCAGGCCGTGCCGACGGATTCTGGGAGTTCGAGCTCAAGCCGTGGGACCTCGCCGCCGGCGCGCTCGTCCTGCGCGAGGCTGGCGCAGTCGTCACGGGCACCGACGGGAGCCCGTGGACCGCAAGCACGCCAGGGATCGTAGCGGCCGGGCCGCACCTCCACCTTGCGCTGCTCGAAGCCGTCCTCGAGGCCCAACGCTAGCGAGGCGGCCCGCTCTCGCGCTGCTCCTCGTGTGTGAAGCCGAGGTCGCGCAGCACCTTCTCGGCCGCGCGCTCGCCGCTCTCGATGCAGTTGGGGATGCCGACGCCGCGGAACGCGCTGCCCGCCATGGCGAAGCCAGCGATCGTGGCGACACGCTCCTCGACCTCCTCGACGCGATCGAGGTGCCCCAGCGTGTACTGCGGCATGCCGCCCACCCACCGGTACACCGAAGCGAACACCGGCCGAGCGCCATCGGGCATTCCGAGCAGGCCGACGATCTCCTTGCGGGCGGTCTCGATGAGGTCCTCGTCGCTGGCGTCGGTCAGGTGCTGGTTGCGGGGGCCGCCGATGAACCCGCGCATGAGCACCCGGCCGGCCGGAGCCCTGTCGGGCCATTTCGACGACGACAGCGTCACCGCGAGCAGCGGCCGCTTCTCGACGAGCGGCACGAGGATGCCGTGCCAGCGCTGGTCGAACGGGCAGTCCTCTTCGCGGAACGCGAGCGGCACCGTCACCGAGGACGAGCACGGCGTCTGACCAACCAGCTCCGCCACACGCGCGTCGACGCCCGAGGCCAACGCGGCCCCCGAGAACGCCTCCACCGCGAGCACCACGGCATCGGCCTCCAACGTCTCTCCGTCATCGAGGGTGACGCGCCACCCGTCCGCAGAGCGGCCGATTTCCACGACCCGTCGGCCGAGCAGCATCCGCCCGGCACCGATGGCCGAGCCCATGGCGTCCGGCAGCGTCTGCATGCCGCGCACGAAGGTGTTGAAGAACGACCAGGGCTTCTGCCCTGGGCGAGCAGGCTGGCGCGCGCGCATGGCTTCTCGTGCCTTGCGCTGCTCGAGGAAGCCGCGGATGAGCGAACCGTGCTTCTGCTCCATCTCCAGGAACTCGGGGAAGGTGGCGGCAAGCGACATGACCGAGGGATCCGAGGCGTGCACGCCGCCCACCAGCGGCTCCGCGACCCGGTCCAGCGCCTCCCTGCCCATGCGCCGCACGACGAAGCTCTCGAGCGTCTCGTCGTGGTCCTTGGCCGTCTCTCCGGGGGCCCACCGCTCCTTGCGCGGCAGCACGAGGTCGAGCGCCATGCGCAGCTTGCCAGGCCACGAGTACAGCGATGTGGTCGCGAGCGGCAGCAGCTTCGTCGGCGCGAACATCATGATGCCGTCGGGCAGCTCGACGAGGCGGCTGCCCTTCACGATGAGCGTCCGCTTGTTCTCGTCCCGGGCAGGGACGATGTCGTCCTCGATCCCGAGCATGCGGGCGATGCGGCGCACAGCCGGCTTCGTCGAGACGAACGCGTCAGACCCCCCGTCCACCACGTAGCTGCCGCCGTCCGGATCGGGCACGATGTCAGTGGCCAGTTTGCCACCCAGGCGCCCCGCCTGCTCGACCAGCACGACGTCGACGTCGTGACCCGCCTGACGCGCACGCATGACACGGTACGCGGCGCCCAGCCCGGCGACGCCCCCGCCGACGACCACTACCCGCTTCATCTCGCCTCCTCCGGACGGCGGCTGCCCGATGCGTCGGCTGACGACACAGCAGGCACCTCGATGCCCAGGTCCGCGAGGACCTTGTGGGCGGCTCGCTGTCCGCTTTCCAGCGCATTGGGGACCCCGACGCCGCGGTATGCGTTGCCCGCGAAGGCGACGCCTGGCATCTGGGCCTCGATGGCCTCGATCTCCGCCACCCGGGCGAGGTGCCCCAGGGTGTACTGCGGCATCCCGCCCGGCCAGCGGAACAGGCGGGCGTACCGCGGCGTAGCGCTGGCGCTCATACCGAGCAGGTCCGCGAGCTCCTCGCGCGCAAGCTGCACGAGCTCATCGTCTGCCGCCTCAAGCACGCCTTCGTCCCGCGGTCCGCCCAGGAATCCGCGGAGCAGGACCCGGCCTTGAGGAGCTCTTCCGGGCCACTTCGAGGACATCAACGAGATGCCCGTCAGGTGACGCCGCTCGACCGCGGGGGTCAGGACGCCATGCCAGCGCTTGTCGAACGGGCAGTCCGACTCGTCGTAGGCCAGCACGACGGTGGCAGAGGACGAGCAGGGCACCGACCCGATCAGCTCCGCGATGCGCCCGTCGACGCCTTCCGCGAGCGAGGCCGCCGCCCACGCTTCGGCAGCGACGATGATCCCGTCGGAATCGATGCTCGAGCCGTCGCTCAGGTGCGTGCGCCAGCCGCCCCGCCGCGGCTCGATGCGCGTGGCCGCGACCCCCGTCCGGATGCGGCCCCGGCCTGCGGCGTCCGCGAGCGCATCAGTGATGCGCTGCAGACCGCCCACGAACGACGAGAAGAAGGTCCTGCGCGGCGCACCCGCGGGAACGCGCGCACGCATCGCCTCCACCCGCTTGCGTTGCTCCAGGAACCCGCGGATGAGCGAGCCGTGCTTCTGCTCCATCTCGAGCAGGTTGGGATACGTCGCGGCGAGCGACATGGTCGCTGGATCCGAGCCGTTGACACCCCCGACGAGCGGCTCGGCGAGCCGCGCGAGGCACTCCCGGCCCATGCGCCGCACGACGAAGCTCTCGAGCGTCTCGTCGTGGTCGGCTGCGGTCTCTCCCGGTCCCCACCGTTCCTTCGGAGGGATGAGGAGGTCGAGCGCCATTCGCAGCTTGCCCGGCCACGAGTACAGCCGGGTCGTCGCCAGCGGCACGAGCTTCGTCGGCGCGAACATCATGATGCCGTCAGGCAGCTCGACGAGCTTGCCGTCCTTCACGATGTAGGTCCGCTTGTTCTCGTCCAGCGTGCCGCACAGCTCCGAGGCGATGCCGAGCTCCGCGGCCGCGTTCCGCACAGCCGGCTTCTCCGTCAAGAACGAGTCCGAGCCGCCGTCTGCGACGTACCAGCCGCCGTCGGGGTCTGGAGCGCGGTCCGTGAAGATCTTGCCGCCGAGACGCTCGTCCTTCTCGACCAGGACGAACTCGACCTGCTCGCCGCGGCTTCCGGCCTTGGCGACTTCGTACGCCGCTCCGAGGCCGGCGATACCGCCTCCGATGATCGCGATCCGCTTCATCGACGCTTCGGCACCTCGCTCCTGATACGCGCACGCGACCGCTTGCCGGAGGGTCGACGCGCCTGTCGCCGTCAGCCCCTACCCCTCGCCGCACCCCATGCGCGCCACGACGTCCGCGATCCCTTCGGCAAGCGCCGGGTGGGCGTTCGGCACGCTCGAGCGCGCGAACGCGAGCCCAGCCCTCTCGGCTGAAGACCTGATCTCGACGTCGACGTCGTACAGCGTCTCCATGTGGTCCAGAGCGAAGCCGACCGGCGCCACCACGAACCCAGATACGCCTAACCCCCGGGCTGCGTCGATGACGTCGTCGACGTCCGGCCCCAGCCACGACGAGCCGCGCGCTCCACGGGACTGATAGCACGCCACCCACGGCGTGTCGCAGTCAAGGCGGCCCCACGCGTCGTGGCCGCCGAGCGCGAGATCCGTGCCAGCCGGCATGCCTGCTGCAGCGGCTACAGCATCGCACACCGAGCGGAACGCGCGCACGTACGCGTCGTCGATACGGCCGTCCTCGATCGGAAGGCTGTGCGCTGTGAACGCCACGAGGACGCGGCGCTCTCCGAGCTCCGAGAGCGCGGCCGCCAGCGCCTCGGCGTGAAGCCGGGGGTACACCTCGAGCTGCGACAGAGAGGGCCCCTCGCAGACGCGCACACCTGCATGCGAGCGGACTGCCGCCTCGATCGCTTCCCGGTATCGTTCGTGCGTCACGCCGGCCTCCAGCGGCGACAACGAGACGTGCGCAAGGCACCGGCACCCGCGGACCGCCAGCTCCTCGATGGCCTCCGCGATCGTCGGCCTCCAATACCGCATGCCGACGGAAACGGGGACCGCCCTTCCGCGATCACCGAGGACCTGCTCGACCAGCCGCGCGAGCTCGACCGCCGTCGCTGCCAGAGGAGAGCAACCGCCGATGCGCTCGTACCGGGCCCGGACCCGCTCCACGACGACCGGGTCGGGCTCCCTGCCCGTGAGGTTCCGCATGAACGGCCCCACGGCGTCCGGGCAGTCGGGGCCCCCGAACCCGGTCAGCAGCACTCCGTCAGCCTGCATGCTTCCCGCCGCGGATGCGCTCGGAGTGCTCGTGCACCAGGCGGACCAGCGTCTTCGCCTTCTCCGGATCAGTGGTCTTGTGAATGCCGTGCCCGAGGTTGAAGATGTGCCCTGGACGCGTCCCTACGGCCTCGAGGATCTCGACCACCATGCGCTCGAGCTCGTCGTCCGGCGCGAAGAGCGCGACCGGATCGATGTTCCCTTGGATGGCGAAACGCTCGTCGATCAGGCCGACGGCCTTGCGCATGTCCAGCCGCCAATCTATCCCGACCACGTCGCACCCGGTCTGCAGAGCGAGCTCGATCATGGACGTCGCGCCGTTCGGGAAGTAGATGACCGGGACGCCGCCAGGGACGACCTTTTTGCCGTGCTCGACGAGCGCCTGCACGACCCGCGTCGTGTGCGGCAGGACCGACCGCTCGTAATCGCGAGGGGGCACGTACCCCACCCAGCTGTCGAACACCTGCACGGCCTGCGCACCGGCGTCGATCTGAGCCGACAGGTACGCGATCACCGTGTCGGAGATCTTCGTCATGAGCTCATCCCACGCCGCGGGGTCGCTCCACATCAGCGCCTTCGTGACCTCGTAATCTCGCGTGCCGTGCCCCTCGATCATGTAGCTCGCGAGCGTGAACGGCGCCCCACCGAAGCCGATCAGAGGCACCTTGTCAGCGAGCTCGCGGCGCAGGATCCGGATGGCCTCCATCACGAACCCGGTGTCCTCGATCGGGTCCGCGACGCGCAGCCGCCGCACGTCGGCAGCCGTGCGAACGGGATTGTGGATCACAGGACCCTCGCCCTTCGCGAACTCCAAGTCGAGCCCCATTCCCGGAAACGGCACGAGGATGTCTGAGAACAGGATCGCCGCGTCCACACCGATGATGTCGACCGGCTGCAAGGTCACTTCCACCGCGAGATCCGGCGTGCGGCACATCTCCAAGAACCCGTGCTTCTCGCGGATCGCTCGGTACTCCGCCATGTAGCGGCCTGCCTGGCGCATCATCCAGATGGGAGTCCGTTCCGTCGGCTCACGCCTGCAGGCGCGCAGGAACAAGTCGTTGAAGGGCATTCGGGGGTCCTTTCGACACGGTGTGGAACCGCGCACAAGTCTACCACGAGAAAACGGACGGGCCCCGGCGCATCACCGGGGCCCGTCTTCACGGCACCGTCAGTGCTACACCTCCGGGGCGGTATCCAGGATCTTCTGGACGATGCTGGGATCGGCCAGCGTGCTGATGTCGCCGAACGCCTCCATGTCGCGCTCGCCTGCGGCGATCTTCCTCAGGATGCGCCGCATGATCTTGCCCGAACGGGTCTTCGGAAGTTCGGGAACGAAGTGGATGAAGTCCGGCTTCGCGATCGGGCCGATCTCCTCCCGGACGTGACCGGTGAGGATCTTCGACAGCGCCTCGCTCGGCTCGTTGCCGTGTCTGAGGATGACGTAGGCGTAGATGCCCTCGCCCTTGACATCGTGCGGATACCCGACGACGGCGGCCTCGGCTACCGCAGGATGGCTCACGAGCGCGCTCTCGATCTCAGCAGTGCCCATGCGATGACCCGACACGTTGATGACGTCGTCGACACGGCCGAGCAGCCAGTAGTAGCCGTCCTCGTCCACGCGTGCGCCGTCACCAGTGAAGTACCTGCCAGGGAAGGCCGAGAAGTACACTTCCTTGACCCGCTTGTTCTCTGGATCGCCCCAGGTACCGCGGAGCATGCCCGGCCATGGCTTCTTGATGCACAGACGCCCGCCGCTGCCGACCGGCGTAGGAGTACCGTCTTCGTTCACTACCTCCGGCACGATGCCGAAGAACGGGCGGGTGGCCGAGCCCGGCTTCATGGGCGTGGCGCCAGGCAGGTTCGTGATGATGTGGCCGCCGGTCTCGGTCTGCCAGTAGGTGTCGACGATCGGCACGCGCTCCCGGCCGATGTTCTTGTAGTACCACATCCACGCCTCTGGGTTGATCGGCTCGCCGACGGTGCCCAGGATACGGAGCGTGCTCAGGTCGTACTTCGCCGGCCACTCCTCGCCCGCCTTCATGAGAGCGCGGATGGCCGTCGGCGCCGTGTAGAACTGGTTCACGCCGTGCTTCTCGATGATCTCCCAGAACCGGCCTGGATCCGGATACGTCGGGACGCCCTCGAACATCAGCGTCGTCGCACCGACGGCCAACGGCCCGTAGACGATGTACGAGTGCCCGGTGACCCAGCCGATGTCGGCGGTGCACCAGAACACGTCCTCGTCGTGGTAATCGAAGACGTACTTGAACGTAGTGGCTGCGTACAGAAGGTACCCGCCTGTCGTGTGCAGCACGCCCTTCGGCTTGCCGGTCGAACCAGAGGTGTACAGGATGAAAAGCGGATCCTCCGCGTCCACCCACTCGATCTCGCAGTGCCGCTTGACGTCGGCGGCCCGCACTTCTTCGTGGTACCAGAAGTCGCGACCAGGCTCCATGTCCACGCGGGTCCGAGCACGCGACACGACGATGACAGACTCGACCGACGGGCACTCGAGAAGCGCCACGTCGGCTTCGGCCTTCAACGGCGTGAGGCGGCCGCCGCGGATGCCTTCGTCCGCAGTGATCAGCATCTTCGCTTCGCAGTCCTGGATGCGGTCGCGGAGCGCGGCCGACGAGAACCCGCCGAACACCACCGAGTGGATGGCGCCGATGCGAGCGCACGCGAGCATCGCGATCGGCAGCTCAGGGATCATCGGCAAGTAGATGGCGACGCGGTCGCCCTTCTTGATGCCGTGCTTCTTGAGGACGTTCGCGAACCGGCAGACCTTGTAGTACAGCGACTGGTAGGTGTACATCTTCGTGCGGCCCTCGTCAGACTCCCAGATGATGGCCGCCTTGTTCCTCCGCCAGCTGTTCAGGTGCCGGTCGATGCAGTTGTAGGACACGTTCAGCTTGCCGCCCTTGAACCACTCCACGCGCGGCGTGTCGAACTCGTACTCCAGGACTTTGTCCCACTTCTTGTGCCAGTGGAGCATCTCCTCGGCCATCTCCGCCCAGAACCCCTCAGGGTCTTCGACAGAGCGGCGATACATCTCCTCGTACTGCTCCATGCTGTTGATGTACGCACGCTCAGAAACCCATGCGGGCGGTGGGATGACGCGGGATTCTTGCGACAGCGCTTCGATGTGCGTCGACTCCGTCATGCTCGCCTCCCTCGTTCCGTGCCGGCTGCATCGTCACGCGACGGCCTGACCGGCCTCGCGCCGTGACGCAATGGTACGAGAGGTGGCGTCCATCAGAGCCGGCCCCCGGGCGTCTGGCGGCGAATTCTCGGTGGGCGGCGCTGCGCCGTCGGCCTGCGGCGGGCGCGAACCGCCAGCACGAGGGGCTGTTGCACCGATGTTTCACCGATGTTGCCGACCGCCTGCGTAACTGGAGTTGCAAATGTCCGCTCGCTGCGCTATGGTCCGGTGCGAACAGTTTCCCTTCCCTCAGTGCGAGCCGGCATCAGGCGCGCCGGCAGGCTACAGGATCGGAGACCGGCATCCCGATCCGGCGACGGGACGTCGCTGGCCTAACGAGACTCAGGGGTAGACAGGGAAGGAATGGCGAGAGCCCTGGCCCGAAGGCCAGGGCTCTCCGGTTTCTCGAAGGCTCACGCGTTCTTAGCCGATGCGGGGCGCACGGGCCGCACTACCAGTCCGTCGGCGACCTCTGCCAAGCACGCCAGCGTCATCCCCTGAGGGACACGCGCGGCGCGCCCTTCGGCCGGACGGACAGCCGCAGGCTCGCCAGCCAGCACGCGCACCGCGCAGTCACCGCAACTCCCACGGCCGCCGCAACTGGATGCGATCCGAAGGCCGGCGCGGCGGGCCGCCTCGAGCACCGTCGTGCCGCAAGGCACGACGGCCTCGAGGCCGTACGGCTCGAACCGGACGCGGCAGCTCCCCACGTCACGTCCTCGGGAGCACCGCGACGCCCCATCCGGTGCCCGTGTGCGCGGTGATGACGGGCCCCGCTTCCACCACGTACATGCGCTCTACTGCGTACCGCTCGGCGATGCGTTCGGCGAGATAGCGCGCCTTGTCTTCCGACAGCGCATGCATGACTGCGAACACGCCGCGATCGGATGCTCCCATCTGCTCAGCGACCCACGCGATGGTCCTGTCGAGAGCCGCCCGAGTCCCCCTGACGCGAGCCACAGCCTCGAATGCGCCGCGCGCATCGGTGGTGATCAGGACCTTCAGGTCCAGCAACCCGCCGAGCAGCGCTGACACCTTCCCGATGCGGCCGCCCTTCGCAAGGTTGTCAAGTTTGTCGAGCCCGACGACCATCTTCACGGCAGCCCGAGCCTCCTCGAGGACTTCCAGCACGCGCGCAGCCGGGTCGCCAGCTGCCGCGGCCTTGGCCGCCTCGATCACTTGCAGCGCCTCGCCCCACGCGAGATTGAGGGTGTCGAACACGTGCACCCGTCCGCCGAAACGCTTCGCGGCCTCCCGTGCTGACTCGATGGTGCCGGACAGCGCGGACGAGATGTGCACGGACACCACCTCCGCGTACCGGGAAAGCGCGCGCTCGTATGCTTCTACGAAGGTCCCTACGGACGGTTGCGACGTGGTGGGAAGCTCAGGCGCAGCCGCCATCCGCTCGAAGAATTCCCGCTGCGTGATGGTCCCATCCTGAAACGTCGTGCCGCCCACCGTCACCGACAAGGGCACGACCTCGACGTCGAACTCCGCAGCCAGCTCCGGGGTGATGTCGGACGTGCTGTCCGTGACGATGCCGACGGTCCGTGCGGACACCGTGACCACCTACTCGAAGTGGACCATGCCGTGCGTCATCCGGCGTCCACCGATGACGTGCACATGCAGGTGGCCGACGGTCTGCATCGCGTCCGGTCCGTTGTTCACGATGACCCGATAGCCCGACTCCGCCACCCCTTTGGCGGCAGCGACCTTCGGCACGGCAGCGAACAGCGCGCAGATGACCTCGGACGGCACGTCGGCGCCGAGCCTGTCGTAGTGCTGCTTGGGCACGACCAGGGTGTGCACGGGCGCCTGCGGTGCGATGTCGTCGAACGCGATGACGAGGTCGTCGGAGTACACGACCCGTGCCGGGATCTCTCCCCTGGCGATCATGCAGAACACACAGTCGCTCACTTGAGGTCCTTTCTCGTCGTCTTCACTCTGGCACGCCGTTGTCTTCCAGTTCGCCGATGAGCATCGTCACCTTCTGCTCAGCCGCCTCGAGCTTCGCGCGGCACGCGCGCAGCAACGCGACGCCTCGTTCGTACCGTTCGAGGCTTTCCTCGAGCTCGAGCGCGCCGCTCTCGAGGTCGGCGACGATCTGCTCCAGCTCCGCGAGCGCCTCGCCGAAGGTCATGCCATCGATGCCCGCCGTTCCGTTCGCCTCGCTCACCGCTGTTCCTCCTGGGTCTCGCGCACCGTGCAGGAGATGCGGCCGTCGTGCACCCGCACGACGACGCCGTCCCCCGCGACGACCTCAGCAACCGACCGCACCACCCGGCCAGTCGCCTCCGCATAACATACCGCATATCCCCGTCCGAGGACCTTGAGCGGCGACAGGCCGTCGAGACGCGCCGCCGCGACCGCAGTCCGCTGCGCGTGGCCCTCGAGAAGCACGCCTCCCGCACGCCGAAGGTCACGAGCCGCCAGCGTGACGCTGCTCTCGCTTGCGTCGAGCAGCCTCCTGCCCTCAGCGGCGAGCGACCGGCGGATCGACGCCAGCCGCTCTCCTTCCCGGCGCATCGCGTCTGGCAGCGCAGACACGATGCGTGAAGCCGCTTCGTCCACCGCTTGCGCCCAACCAGACAGCACGCTCACCGGGTCGCTGAACGGCCGGCGGTGCGCCAGAAGCTCCAGACGGTGACGCTGGCGTTGTATCCCATGCCGAAGAGCCCGGGCGAGCAGCCGGCGCATCTCGTCGAATCGCTTCAGCACCTCCGCCGCCGACGGCGCCGCCGACTCAGCCGCCGCAGTCGGCGTCGATGCGTGCACGTCGGCGACCATGTCTGCGATCGAGACGTCCGGCTCGTGGCCGATGCCGGTCACCACCGGCACCGGACACGCCCTGATGGCCCGGGCGACGGCCTCGTGGTTGAACGGCATGAGGTCTTCGTACGATCCGCCGCCTCGGCACAAGATCACCACGTCGATGCCGGGCTCGCGGCCGATGCGGCGCAAACCTTCGACGATGGCCTCGACGGCCCCGTCGCCCTCGACCTGCACGCCCGCGATGACCACCTCCGCCGCCGGGTAACGGCGCTTCAGCGTGCGCAGCACGTCGTGGACCGCTTTCCCGCGCGGCGACGTGACCACCCCGATGCGGCGCGGATACGGAGGCAGCGGGCGCTTGATAGAGCGCGCCATGAGGCCTTCCGCTTCGAGCTTGCGTGCAAGCGCGGCGACCTGCAGCCGGAGCACCCCTTCCCCGGCAGGCGCCATGCTCCGCACCTGGAACTGCATGCGCCCCTTCTGGGCGTACACGGTGAACGTCCCAGAGGCCTCGACGAGCATCCCTTCACGAAGCTCGAAGCCGCACTGCTCGTACGAGTCGCGCCACATCATGCACGGCATGGCGGAACGCTCGTCGCACAGCGTGAAGTACACGGCCTTGTAGCCGGGCTTGATCGTCGCCTCCGAGACCTCGCCGATCACCCGCACCGAGATCGTCTCGAGCGCGGACTTCGCCAGGCTCAAAGCCTCGGATACCGAAAGCGCGCCCTCGCTCACCGCGCCTCCTCCCCTGGATCACGGAGGCCGTCCTTAGACGGGAAGCGAGCGGGCAGCGCGCACGCTTCCCCGTCCACGACGCCGAGCACCACATCTCCTCGCAACAGACCCTCGAGCTCGGCGCCCACCATCGCGTGACGCCATCCGCTCGCAAGCGGGCTGGACTCGTCGCCCTCGGCGAACGCTTCCAGGTCGTCCCTCGTGGCGAGCGACGCCGGGGCGACTCCGTGCTGGCGCGCCCTGAGGCGCACGAGCGCAGCCATCAGGTCGACCACCTCCGCCCGGACTTCGCTGCGGCGTCTCGATGGGAGCACCGGCCACTCCTCGCGCGGGACTGCGAGCCCGCGTTCGACTGCAGACAGGATGTCGCGGCCGTGCCGTCGCACGACCTGTTCGGACATGCCGCGAACAGCACCGAGAGCCGCTTCGGTACGGGGCGCCCGCCGCGCGATCTCCACGAGCGTCTCGTCTGGCACCAGCCAGCGTCTGGGCACGTCCCTCCGCTGCGCCTCCACCTCGCGCCAGGCCGCCACCTCACGAAGCACGGCCAACTGCTGCCCTTTGAGCGAGGAAGCACGCTTGACGCGCCTGTACTGAGCGTAGGGATCGACGTCGTACGTCGCCGGGTCCGCCATGCGCTCGAACTCCTCGGCAAGCCACCCCAGCCTGCCTGCGGACTCAAGGCGAGCCCGCATCGTGCGGTACAGCCCGGGGAGGTGCCGCACGTCGTCCAGAGCGTAGGCCACTTGCTCTGGCGACAGCGGCCGCACGGACCAGTCAGTGAACCGCTGGCCTTTGTCGAGCCTGACCCCGAGCAGAGACGAGACCACGTCCTGGTAGCCCGCTTGTTCGCTGAAACCGAGGAGCGTGGCCGCCACCTGCGTGTCGAACACCGGCGCCGGGGGCGCCCCGAGGACGCGGTTCAGGATCTCGATGTCCTGAGCGCCTGCATGGAACACCTTCGTCACCGTCGGATCGGCCATCAGGGGCTGCAGCAAGCCGAGATCGACTGAACCGAACGGGTCCACCGCGACCGCTTCGTCGTCGGTCGCGAGTTGAAGCAAGCACAGCCGCGGGTAGTACGTGCGTTCCCGCATGAATTCCGCGTCCACCGCTAAGACGTCCGTCGCGCGGACGCGTGCGACGAATGCAGCGAGCTCGTTGGACGCTTGGATCAGCACGGGCATCCTGCCTCGGAGGATGGGTGGCGTAGAATCGTCAGAGAGTGTACCGCATCCCGATGACGAGGAAGCCATGGACGTCCTGGTGGTGGCGAACTTGCGGTCCGGCTCCGTCGACGCCGGGCTGCTCGAGTTCGTCCGGCACATGCTGGACGCCGGAGCGAACGTCACCGTGCGATTCGCCGCTCAGCACGCTCCCGCTGAGTCGCTGCTGGCCGACGCCGGAACGTTCGATCGGGTCGTCGCAGCCGGAGGGGACGGCACCGCCTCCAGCGTCCTGTATGCGCTGCGCGACAGCGGCATCCCTGTGGCGTTCTTCCCCGCGGGAACCGCGAACCTGTACGCACGGAACCTCGGGCTCCCGAAGGATCCCCAAGCGCTCGCCGAGCTCGCCCTCGAAGGACAGCCGTCGCGATACGATCTCGGCGAGCTCGTGGTCGGAGGATCGTCGCGCGGGTTCTTCGTGATCGCTGGAGCCGGCTTCGACGCCCAGATCATGAGCGGAGCAGAACCCCTGAAGCCGACCATCGGCGAGGGAGCGTACATCCTCGCGGCGCTCCAATCGGCGAAGTCATGGCCCTCCACGCTGATCCTGACGCTCGACGGCAGGAAGGTCGTGACAGAGGGCAGCACGGTGCTCCTCGTGAACCTCGCTCGCATCCAGTTCGACCTCTCGGTAGTGCACGAGAGCGACGCGACGGACGGCGTCTTCGAAGTCGTGGTGATGAAGACCCGCACGCTTGCGGACCTCGTGCCTGCGATCTGGGCCGCGCTGCTCGATCGGGTGGCATCGTACCCAGACCGCCCTGGATTCGAGGTGCACACCGCCCACGAGGTCGAGGTGATCGCGGAGCCGCCGCTGCCCGTCCAGCACGACGGCGAAGTCGACGCCAGCACACCGCTTCAGGCCAGAGTCCTCCCCGGTGCCGCGCTCGTGGTCGCCCCGGACCGTCACTCGCGCGTCTGAACCAAGGCCCCCAGCGGGACCCGCGGGAACAGATCGAGGACGTCGCGGTTGTACATCCTGATGCAGCCGTGCGACGCCTTGGTCCCGATCACCCACGGCTGATTCGTTCCGTGGATGTTGTACCGCGTGTAGACGTAGCGCACCGAGTCGCCGCTCACCACCCTGCGGAACAGCCGCATCTTCCTGGGGCCGTAGATCCCGGCAGGGTCCGTGTAGTACTTCGCGCCGATCCGCCACATCGCAACCGGCGTCTCCATGTGCGGCCTCCCGATGGCCACTGGGTACGACTTCACGAGCACGTCGCCCTTCACCCAGTAGAGCCGGAAGTCTGACTTGTCGATGACGATGGAGGTCGACGCAGGATAGGCCAGCCGCCTGTACCGCGCGGCGGTTTCCGACAGCCCTCCGTCGCTTGCCACCGCCACGACGCGCAGGGCTGTTCCGGAGGGCGGCATGGACTGGATGCCGAACGTCACCTCAGAGAAGGGGCTCGCGGCCTTCGCGGCCACAAGCATGCTCCCGCTGTACAGCCGCACCTCGCGCGTGTTCACGCCGGTGCGCACCGAGACGGACGCCTTGCCTCCGGTCAAAGACCCTGGCTTCGGCGACAGGATCTCGGGCGGGTGCGGCGCGCCTCGCAGTTCGCGTTCGACGCCGGGCGGCACGGCCGCCGCTCCACCGGCTATCGAAACGAGGCCGACTGGCGGGTCGCCCTCCGTCAGGCAGGCCGCCGTCGGTGCCGGCACTCCTGACGATCGGACGAGCAGGACGGGGCCACCGCCGGATGCGGCGAGCTGAGCGCATGCCGCCGCATCCGCCACGCTGCATGCGACGACCGCCGAGCCCCGCGCCACGACGCCACGCTCCCACAGCTTCCGCGCGACCGCCGCCGCCGTGCCATAGCGGTCGCTGCCGTGCCAGCGCTCGCTCGCATTCACGGCCGCTGCCGCTGCGTCCGACACGACGCCGCGGCCGCCGATCACGACCGTTTCGGAGGCTCCCAGCGCGGCCAGCGTCGAGCGCGTGGCCCCCGGAACCGCGTCCCGCTGCACGAGCAGCACCGGCACGGAAGAGGCCGCGCCTGCCGCAGACGCTCCCAACGCGTCCGCGAACCCGAACCGCGACTCCCCGTTCACCAGCAACACGAGCCCGGGCCAACCGTCCGCCGAGTCTGCCGCGAGAGAGGCCACGAGCGAGCCGACGGCTGCGGCAGTGACGTACCGGTCCGCGCCTGCGACGCGTCGCGCCGCCGGCCCATCGCCCAGCAGCTCGACGACCTCCGCCACGCACTGTTCGGAGACGGAGCCAACGCCCCCGATCACGAAGACGCTCACCGTGCCCTCGATCGCGCCGATCTCGCGCAGCGCATCGGCCGCCGCCAGCGGGACGCGGTCCCGCTGCACCAGCAGCAGCGGACCGTCCACTGCTCCGGTGAGCGTCGCAGCGACCAGAGCGTCCGAGACGGCCGACTGCTCGCCGCTGGCGATGACGACGGAGCGCACGCCTGACCAGCCCGGGAACGCAGCGCGCGCGAGTGCGACGGCGGTCCCGTATCTGTCAGAGCCCGCGAAACGCTGCGTCTCAACGCGCACGTCGGCGGACGGAACTGGCGCGAGCGCGATCGCCGGTTGGGCGAAAGCGACGACCACGATGGTCATCAGCACACAGACGACACCGGCCCCCCGACAGAGACGGAACGTCATGGACGTAGCAATCGACGATGCAGGACACGCATCATGCGCTTGACCCGCTCGTGGCCCCAGTCTCACTTTCGAAGAACCTCCAGCGATTCGTTTCTCACGGCCATCGACACAGCGCCTTCCCCTCCCACGAAACAGACATTCGCACACTCGTGAGCGTGCTCCGCAAGCACGCTCGCTGTGGAAGCCGGCAACGCATGTGCCTGCGTGAGCAACATCGGCGAGCGCGTGGCACCGAACATCGGCCCAGCGACCAGTCCGTCAGGGAACCTCTCGCCAGAGACGACGCCTGCTTGAGACCACGTAAACCCCATCGACCCGGCGCCCCTTGCGACCGCCGCCGCCGTAGCGTAGCGATCTAGCCCAGCCCACCGTTGCACGGAGCAGCCGACCTTGGTCTTCAAATCCCGCTCGACTTGTAGCGGAACTGCAGCCAATCCCCCCACGACGATGACTTCGCGAATCCCGAATCGCTCAAGCGTTTGGACAAGAGCGTCGTCGACGCCTGTTCTGGGATCAAGCAGGAGAACCGGCCAGCCTCTAGCCGCGGAGACGGCAGAGACGCTGAGCGCGTCCGGAAACGTCTGCCCCGTGACGAGAAACGCCCCGTGCTCGAAGCTCGAACCTTGCAGCGTCATGCATGTGGCGGCAACACGCCGAGCCGTCTCGTATCGGTCGACTCCTGCAATCCTCTGCACCGTGATGCTGTCATCTGAAGAGCGGAGCGCCCGCTCCACCGTCGGACTTACAACCCCTGTTCCTCCAACGATGTAGATCCTCTTCGGCCGTAGCCGCCGAATCTCGGCGACTACCACGTTGGGAAGGAAGTCCTTGCCGACGAGAAGCACAGGCGCGTCGACCACCCCGGCCAAGGCGGCGCTCCCGAGCGCATCGGGCCAGGATTGACCAGTTGCGACGATGACATTGTCTGCACCATCCGGATACATGTAGCGAGAAACCGCCGCTGATGTGGCGTAGCGGTCACGTCCAGCCAACACAGTCGATATCGTTCCGCGGTCATTGACGAAGATGTCGACGTACTCATTCGTGTCGCCAGCGACGAGATTACCCGCACGAGACTCGAATGCGATGCGTCTACCATCCGCCGAAATCGCCGGTCGGGCGCTCCAGTCCGCTCCCCCTTCGCCGGAACTGCTGACACTGACTCTGAAAGTTTCACGAGACAGCAGGTCATGCACGAACACGTCCGAGCACCCGTTGAAGTCCCCTTCGACCAGGTTCGACGCCGACGAGGAGAACGCGACAAACCTGCCGTCAGCCGAAATGGCCGGGTTCTCGTTCGACGCATACGTATAAGTCTCTTCACCCGTGCTGCTCACTGACGCGCGCACGGTTTCGCCTGTGCGACGGTTGTAGACGAAGATGTCTCTCCCGAACAAACCGCCGTTCGTATCGTCCGGAACGAGGTTCGGGGCCAGCGACTCGTATGCAACGTAGACGCCATCAGCAGAGATCGCCGCGTTGTAGCTGTGTCCGCGAGCCTCCTCCCCGTTCTGATTCACCGTTATACGCTCGGTCACTCCCCGCAGCCGATCGTAAACGTATATGTCGTTCGCACCGTTCGCATCCCCCATCATCCAATACGATTCAAACGCCACGTATCGCCCATCGCCTGAGATATCCGGAGCATAGCTGTTGCCGACGATCCTTGTGCCAGAGGGGGTGACGCTTGCGACGGTGGTCTCGCCACTCTGCCGGTCATGGAGGTAGATGTGCCAGCCGACACTATCCTGCGGCTCAACCAGGTTCCTCGCACACGACTGGAACGCCACGAATCTGCCGTCGTCGGAAATCGCTGGAGAGATGCTGTCACCATCCCCTTGCTCCCCAGAGGTGCTGACGGACACTCGCTCCGTCTTGCCAGTCACCCGATCGTGCACGAACACGTCATCACAGTTGTTCGTATCGCCCCCCACAAGGTTATCGGCCTCCGTGATGAACGCCACGAACCTGCCATCCGCTGAAATCGATGGCTTCCCGCAATCGGCGTTGACCTTTCTGCCAGCAGAGTCAACGCTTACCAAAATGGTCTCGCCCGTTGACAAGTCACGCACGAATACGTCTGCGATAGAATCTCCGTCACCAGGAGCAAGTCCTGGTTCCCGGGATACGAATACGACGAATCGCCCATCCGCCGAGATATCGGGCTCGAAGCCTCCATACATTGATTGCGCGTCCGTCGTTGCGAGGTTCGCCCGGACGGTCGAGGGCGCTATCCCATAGGAGGCCGTGGGTTGGGACATCATGAAAGCGCCTACAAGAGCGGCAGACACTCCGGACACCCACGTGCTGCGAAGCCTCCCGTAAGAAATCACGGCTCCCCCATTCCCTTCGTTCTACCCAACAGCATCCTGCAAGGCGACAGCGCTCGCACGAGCGCCTTGCCGCTTCATCAGTGTACGGCCTTAGCCCTGTGTTGCAGAATAGGGTCTTACGCCTGCAACCACCCATTCGCAAGAACCGGGATTCCCTCCCATCCCGATGATTCGGCAAGACACAGCACAGTCCAAGAAACAAGCGAGGCGGCATCGGCGTTCTCGCCGACACCGCCCCTGACCTGGGGTGTTCATGGTGGGCGCTGTAGGATTTGAACCTACGACCCCTTCCGCGTCAACCACCGGCCGCACGACCGGGGCTGTCCGCGGTTGTCGCAAAACCGCAGGTAGAAGGCTTAGCGCGGCAACGGCGCACATGGACGGACACCCACGTTTTGAAACGCGTTGCTGTACCGGTTGCTGTACCGGCAGGCCGTCTCCGAGGCCACGGCGGACGGCCTACACGGCCTGGCGAGGCACCGTGCACGATCGGGCCTTGCCGTACCCGAGGGGGGTATGTTGCGCCGCCGGCACCGCGACCCGGCACCGCCCAAGACGACAAAAAACGCACGGCGTTATTCCGACCTGATTTGTCAGCATTACACGAAGGCGCGATCGTGGAGGAGGCAGGCACATGCAGACCGTCACCGCGCAGAACGCAGAGCCCGACGACCACGCTCCTGCGACCTGTCAGACCAGGCACCGCAAGAGCAGCCGCAAGCGCACCAAAGGCGAGCAGGGCGAGCGCACAGCAGCGCGCCTCCTCGCCTCTCTCGGCTGGACGTGCGAGCGTTGCGGCCATGAGCGGGCGACCTGCGACATCATCGGCAGAGACCCGACGGGCGAGACCTGGGCCGTCGAAGTGAAGAACCGGGCCATCATCGACCCGCTCCGCCACATGGAGCAGGCGAGCCGGAACGCGAGCGCCATAGGGGCACGGTGGATGGTCATGGCCTACCTGCACGGCACCGGCTCGTGGCTCGTGCTGCGGGACGGCCTGCTCCCGGAGGTCTGGCCTGATGGGGCTACAAGGCCTCGGACGGACGGGCCGCGCCGATCAGGTGCAAGAAGTCAGACTCGCTCAGTATCCTGAGAGGATGCCCGGCAGCGATGAGCTCCTCCGCCCTTCGATGCTTGGAGCTCTTCTCGTGGCCGTTCAGCCGTCTGACGTCCTGATCGCCGAGCACGAGCAGCGTCGTCTTCTTGCCCACGTAGTCCGCCACCTGGCAGCCGGCCGCCGCTGCGAGATCGGCCGCCTCGTGGCGAGGCATGGAGAGCTGGCCTGTGAAGACCAGCACCTCGCCGAAGAGCGGGCCTTCCGGGTCGCCGCTCCTCGTGATGGGCGCCGAGGGGTAGCTCTTGTGCTTCGTGTGCTTCCGCGGCGTGATCGGCCTGCGCGCGAGGCGCAGCAGCCCGTCGAGGTCTTCCCCGGTGCGCCTGGCAGCCTCCACGATGATGCGGCCGGCGGCCTTCGCGTCCTCGAGCGCGTCGTGGTGGCGGAAGTCGTAGCCGATGAGGGCGCACACGTCGCCCAGGCCGTAGCCGCTCCTCGCGCACTCCTTCCACACGCGGCGCGCCACCTTGGCCGAGTCGAGCCAGGTGCACGCGGGCATCGCCGCCTCGTAGCGGGCGAACGCCCTGTCAAGCGACACCCGGTCGAAAGCCGTGTGGCTCACCACCACATTGCCGCCGAGCAGCCCGCCGATGCTCTCAGCGATGGCGGCGAGGTTCGGCGCCCCTGCCACCGTCTCGGGCGTGATGCCGTGCACGGCGACGTTGAAGGGGTCGAACACGTCTTCCGGGTCCACGTAGGACTGCCACTCGTCCGCGAGCTCGCCCCCGGAGAACAGGGCGATGCCCACCTGGCAGACCGACGCGAGGCTTGCGTTCGCGGTCTCGACGTCCACGGCGACGAAGTCCATCGCTCCCCCCTCTCTCGACCGGGCAGCGATCCGCGCATCGCCGCCCTGCCTCCGCTGCATGGAATCGTACCCCTTGCAGGCGTCCGGGGCACCCCCGCGCCGCCATGCCGCCAGACGGGCGACAAGACCCCGCCGGATTCTGTTCCAAAACAGCGCATTTCTGGCCGTTTTCAGCCCTCAGAGGCGCGTTCGGGCGTCGAGACGAGGAATCGCCCGCCTGGGGCTCAGGCGAGCGATTCTTGGCGCGAAAAAGGCCTGTTTTGCGCGTCCCCGGCGTCAGCTCCGGTACGGCCACAGGTGGCAGCCCTCAGACGGGCATTCGGCGACGAGGCGGCGCTGCCCGGCCATGCACTCGACGCACCGCTTCCTGATCGCCTGGCCTCTCGTGAGCCGCTGTCCGGGAGCGGCGACCTCGCGGCCTTTCCTGTAGCGCCACAGGACGCACGAGACGGCGTCGCAGGAACGCAGGTCGTCACCGGCGCACTCCTGGCAGTAGCGCCGTATCGCTTCGCGGCGTGTCGCCGCTTGTGTCAACGAAGGCATGGCAGCCGTCCTTTCTTCATTGCCGATCGCCTTGCATCAGCGAGCGGCGTCGTCGGCTTGGAGACATGGCTCTGTCTTCACTGCCGCCGCCCTCCCCCGTTGGGGGGTTGGGGGGCTTCTCGTATCTCTCGTATCTCTAGTACTTCTAAGGGGCGCTGTTGCAGCAGGTCAGCCGGGGTGTGCTGTTGCGTCTGGTGTTGCGTCTGCTGTTGCGTCTGCTGTTGCGTCCTGACGCAACAGCAGCGTGCTGTTGCAGCAACAGCGCTCCGTGCGGCAGCCCGTCTGGGGGCACTACGAGGAGTCCGCACGCTCCGGTTCCTCTGGCCACTCGTAGCAGCAGTCCTCGCATCCGTCGCACAGATGCGGAATCTCGTAGAGTCCTTCGCCTAACGACACCCACATGCCTTGCCGCACGAGCTCTTCCAGCCCCGCGTTCCACTCTTCCTCTGTCATGAAGTCCGGGACATAGATCCGTACCTTCTTGTCGCTTCCCGGCATGTAGGAGGGAAAGATGAGGTTCGTCGGCGACCACCAGCCGGCCTCGCACACAGAGCAGAGGAACTTCGCCGCGACCCGATCCACCACCCAGGCCGCACTTGCGCGCACCCACTGCATCCACTCCTCTTTGTCGAAGCCCTCGTCGCCGCCACCGTCGCAAGCGGCACCGGCAAAGGCCGAGCCTTCCAGACGAGGGTCTTCGATGATCTCTATCTCGGAGGCCTCGTGCTGGTTCTTGCCGGGGCTGTACCTGATGAGGGCAGGCCGCTTGTCGTTCGAGGAGGCGAGGCTCTTCAGGGCACGCGTGACGTGGGCAGGGTCTATGCCGGTCTCACGCGAGATGCCCCGCGGCCCGATGTTCACCACCCTCGGCGGCTTCGTGCTGGCGAGCCTGAGCAGGCAAAGGTACACGCGGCGCTCCGTCTCCGTCAGCTTGCTTTCGACGAACGCGTCAGGCACCTTGTGCCAGGGGCGGCTCATGACGGCCGCCCCCCGGCTGTGCTATCGTCGGCGACGAAGGCTCCCCCGCCTTCTTTTCCGCGCCCCTGGAACCCTCCCGGGGGCGCGGGCCTCGTTCCTCGCCAGGCGTCCATGCCTCGCACCTCACCCGGCACGCCGGAGCCCCGCGACGAAGGCCTCGATCGAGTCCGCCGGGACGAGCGTGCGCCGCCCGATCTTGACGGTCTCCAGCTCTCCTCGCCCGATGAGCTCGTAGACCGTGGTCCTCTGGACGCCGAGGATCTGCACCGTCTCGTTGATCGAGTAGAGCATCCGCGGCGCCTTCGTGCTTGCGTTGTCCATTGCTTCCCCTTTCTCTGTCCTGACGGTTGCGGGCGGGCTTGCGCGTACCCGCTTCAGGTGCTATCTTAGGTCACGGTCTGATAGTTGACCTGTCATCTTTGCAATGCTTTACCTTAAGTTGGGAGGTCTGACTGTGTGGAATCTTGAGGAGATTGCATCGAGCCACACGCAGGGCGACTACCTGCGCTGGGGCGACTGGGCCGTTCCGAGACGCGTCGGGGCTCTGCTCGAGGCCGATGGGAAGGAGCTCCAGGGCACGCTCAGGGCCTCGTTCGAGATGAGGAACGGCGTGCCCGAGTGCACATCGCTCGTGATCGAGCTCAAGGAAGGCAAGAGGCCTGTACGGCAGTCAGACCTCGAGATGCTGCCAGAGCTCGCACCGCCGCTCGGCCGCATCGCCGTCCGCGCCCTCCTCCAAGGGGCCAGGCGGTACGACGATGAGAAGCAGGCCGTACGGCCTCCTGGGGCGGACACGGCCTGTGAGGCGCAGATGGCGGAGGCCGTGCTCTCGGCGCGGCTGGGACACGGTCGAGAGCTTGACGAGGCGGAGCGCCTGCTCGAGGTCGCCCGCGTCTTTCTCTCGCACGACGAGACGCCTTTGCGCGCTGTTGAGAACCGATTCCACGTCTCGACGCCCACCGCCTCGCGCTGGGTGAACAAGGCCCGCCAGGCCGGGCTCGTGCCGCCGAAGAGGTCGCCGCGGCACGTGCGGCGCCAGGCCCGCGAACGCCTCGAAGCACTCCTGAAGCCGCTCGAGCAGGCGGGCCCGCCCTACCGCCTCGCTGACGCCGTGGACGACGTGACGGCGGACACCTTCCGCGCCCTGCTCCGCACCGAAGGCCGGGAGGCAGCGTACGCCTACCTGTGGAAGGCGATCGATCAGAACACGGAGGAGGGGAAGACGGTAGGCATGTTGTGGGGCGACACGCTCCAGGCCTACCTTGAGGACCTGAAGGCACGGCGTGAGGAGGAGGGAGGCGCAGAACATGCGTGATCGAGGCGAAACAGCGCCAAGCCCGGAGCAGCCGCTCGGTGATGTGCTCCACGAAGCCAAGCGCGATCTCGACGGGGCGCAGCGGTTAGGCGGCTCGCTTTCGTGGACCATCGGCGACAAGCTGGCGGCCGTCTGGGACGCCCTCGCAGGAAGCCTGCCGCCCGCGCAGGCGCGCAAGCAGTACCGGGCGTTCCTCGATTCCTTGGAGCACCCGCTGTCCCCGGGCCAGGCCTCGCGCCTGAAGACCTTCGCGCAGCTGCGCTCGGAGGCCGCCCGGACGCTACCGGCCTACAAGGGCTACTACGCCGCAAGGGCGGTCTTGGAAGGCAGGCTGACAGAGCGGGAGGCCGTCGAGCTCGCGCACGGGCTGAGCGTGCACGACTTCCAGGCCGCCGTGTGGCCGGACGAGAAAGGGGCGGCCGTCAAGGAGCGGGCGTGCCCGGTGGACGGCAGGCCCTGCCCTCGGGCGGCGAAGGCCGGGGCCGTCTAGACTCCGCCACGCCGCGGGCGGCGCCGTCAGCGGGCGCTGCAAACCGATAGCGGAAACCGAACAGCGGCAGGCTTGGAGCCAGGACACGGAGGAGGCGCACCATGCGCAAGCGGCAGCAGGGCCGCATCATCGCCAAAGCGGCCAACGGAGAAGGCAGCATCTACAGGCACGCCAAGGGCTACTGGGTGGCCGCCGTCGTCGCCGACGACCCGGAGACGGGCAGACGCAAGCGCTACTGCTTCTACGGCAAGACGCAGGCCGAGGCGAAGCGCAAGCTCAAGGAAGCCGTCTCGCGCATCGAGCGGCACCGCCCGGTGCGCGACTCGCAGCGGACGGTCGCCGAGTGGATGCAGCAGTGGTGCGCCACCACGCTCGAGGCCTCGGACAGGAAGCCCGCGACGAAGTCCAACTACCGGGCGCTCAGCCGCCACCACCTCGAGCCGCCGCCGTTCGGCGCGGTCCCGCTCTCGAAGCTGCGCCCCTCGGACATCGAGCGCCTGCTCCTCGACATGCGGGAGCAGGGCTACTCCGACGCCACGCGGCAGCGCGTCTACAACATCTTGCGGCTCGCCGTCCGCGACGCGATGAGGGACGGGCTCCTCGCAGAGAGCCCGCTGCGAGGCCTCAGGCAGCCGCGCATCGCCCGCAAGGAGGCGCGGTACCTCACGCCGCTCGAGACCCGCGCACTGCTCGACGCCGCCAAGGGCACGCGGTACCACGCGCCGCTGGCGCTGATCGCAGGCCTCGGGCTCCGCAAGGGCGAGGCGCTCGGGCTCAGGTGGGAGGACGTGGACCTCGAGGCCGCCACCCTGCGGGTCCGCGGGACGCTCGCCCGCATAGACGGCCAGCTCGTGCTCACCGAGCCCAAGACGCCCAAGAGCAGGCGGACGCTCGCCCTCTCCCCCGGCATCGTGGCCCTGCTCAAGGAGCAGAAGAGGCGCCAGCTCGAAGACCGGCTGAAAGCGGGCTCCCTGTGGCACGACTCCGGCCACGTGTTCACGACCGAGACCGGCAGGCCGATGGAGCCGCGGAACCTGTTCCGCGCCTTCCAGCAGGCCGCCAAGAAGGCCGGCATCGAAGGCGCCTGCGTGCACACGCTCAGGCACTCGGCGGCCACGGCCTGGATCGAGCAGGGGCACAGCCTCAAGGCCGTTTCGGAGCTCCTGGGGCACGCGGACATCCGCGTGACGGCCGACATCTACGGCCATCTGACCGAGGAGGCCGCCCGTCGGGCCGTGCTGGATCTGGCGGAGGCGCTGGGGCTGTGAGCACGCTTCCGCGAAACGCGTTGCTGTACTCGTTGCTGTACTGGCCTCCGAAACGAGGCGAGGGCGGCACCGGAGAAGCCTCCGACACCGCCCCCTACCTGGGGTTTCGATGGTGGGCGCTGTAGGATTTGAACCTACGACCCCTTCCGCGTCAAGGAAGTGCTCTCCCCCTGAGCTAAGCGCCCGTCTGTCAAGGACAGCGACGCATATTGTAACAGCACGCGCGTCGACTGCCACCCCGAATTTCGTGCGCATTCCCACCTTGCGCCCGCCCAAGCCCGTTGCTAGACTACGCGTTGCGCGCGGACGTGGCTCAGTTGGTAGAGCACAACCTTGCCAAGGTTGGGGTCGCGGGTTCGAGTCCCGTCGTCCGCTCCAGACGACCGTTCGGAAGGTTGGTCCGAGGCCGGTGTGGCCCTTGCGGGCCAACCTTCTCGATTGATAGCGGCACATCGCGGCGACGTGGCCAAGTGGCAAGGCAGGGGCCTGCAAAGCCCTTATCCCCGGTTCGAATCCGGGCGTCGCCTCCAGAAGCCAAAGCCCCGGCGCATGCTCAGCGCCGGGGCTTCGTTCTAGACGCCGTACTTCACCTGGATGCGGCGGGCCTGCTCCAGGCGATACAGCCCGCGAGCGAGCGCCTCGGGATCCTGGATGTTCTCGACGGCCCACTTCACGATCTCGCGAGGGACCAGCGGGTAGCGCTTGCGCGCCTGCGACAGGGTCATGGCGTGCTCCTTCACTGCTACGACTGGTGCTGCATCTGTTCTACGGCGACCCACTACTGCTCGATTCTGCTCCGCTTCGCGGTCATCCGTCAAGCGCCGGCTCTGAGCCAGACCACCGTTCGAAAAGCCGGTGCGGGAAGCCGAGCACGTCGAGCGCCTTGCCCACCACGAAATCGACCATGTCGTCGACGGTCTTGGGCATCGTGTAGTACGCAGGCATGGCGGGCACGATCGCCGCTCCCGCTTCCGCGAGCGTCGTGAGGTTGCGCAGGTGGATGAGGTTGAGCGGCGTCTCGCGAGGCACGAACACCACTGGGCGGCGCTCTTTCAGCACGACGTCGACGACGCGTTCGGCGAGGTCGCTCGCGAGGCCGGCGGCGCAGGACGCTACGAAACCCATCGACGCGGGCACCACCAACACCGCGTCGGGGGCGTTCGAGCCGCTGGAGACCGGGTCGAACAGGTCCGCGTCGTCAGCGACTCGCACGGTCGCTGTACGCGACAGGTCGAGAAACGACGCAAGCGACGCGGCCCTGTCGGGACCGTCGAGCGCGAGCCCGACCTCGTATCGCGCGACCGCCTCTCCCGTCGGGGTGAAGATCGCGACCACCTCGGCCCCGCCGTCAGCCAGCTGCTGGATGGCGCGCAGCCCGTACGCGGAGCCGGACGCTCCAGTGACGATCACTGCCGCTCGCTTGATGGCCTCCATCGCTCACACCCCGATCAGCACGTCTGCAACGGCACCTACCAGAACGACGACGGCGATGATGCCGTTCGTCGTGAAGAATGCGGCGTCTACCCTGCTCAGGTCCTCAGCGCTCACGATGGAGTTCTCGTACCACAGCAAAGCGGCCGCCACCCCGACCCCCACGAACCAGAGCACGCCGGCGCCAGCGAGGCCGCCAGCCGTCGTGAGAAGCGCCACCGTCAGCGCGTGCAGGACCCGAGTCTGCCGCAACGCGGGCGCGACACCGATGTCGGCGGGCATGGAGTGGATCCCGTCGCGACGGTCGCACTCGACGTCCTGCGTCGCGTAGATGATGTCGAACCCAGCGGTCCACACGGTCACAGCAAGCCCCATCGCCCACGGCGCGGGATGGGCCGGCGGCGCACCCACAGCGAGCCACGCGCCGACGGGCGCCAGCCCTAAGCACATGCCGAGCCAGTAGTGGCACAGGTTCGTGAACCGCTTCGTGTACGGGTAGACGACGAACGCCACGAGCGGGATGGGCGCGAGCGGCCGCACGACGGGCGCGAGCTGCCAAACGCCCACGAGATAGAGCGCGAGCGTCGCCGCGGCGAAGACCCACAGTTCACCCGCCTTCACGAGCCCCGCAGGCACGGCACGGCCGGCGGTGCGCGGGTTCCTCGCGTCGATCTCCTTGTCGATCGCACGGTTCAGCACGAACGCGAACGAGCGCGCCGACACCATCACGACCGTGATCCAAGCGAGCGACCCCCACGAAGGCAACCGGCCGGACTGAGCTGCCCCGTACAGCGCGCCTACGAACGCATACGGGAGCGCGAAGATCGAGTGCTCGAACTTCACGAGCTCCGCGAAGATGCGGACCCTCTCGGCGACCTTACGAATCAAGGCCGAGCCCTTCCCAGAGCTCGTCGATCCGGGCCTTGACCTCCGGGCTCATCTCGAGCGCATCGGGCCACTCCCGCAGGTGCCCCTCGCCCGGCAGCGGCTTCGTCGCGTCGATCCCCATCTTGAAGCCGAAGCTCTCGTAGTTGCTGGCGTGGTCGAGCCGGTCGAGCGGGCCCTTGCTGACGAGCACGTCGCGGCTGGGGTCCACGTTGTTGAAGCACCGCCAGGCCACCTGGGAGTAGTCGTGGCAGTCCACGTCCTCGTCGACGACGATCACGAACTTCGTGAACATCATCTGCCCCATCGACCACGCGAAATTCATCACCCGGAACGCCTGGCCGGGGAACTCCTTCTTGATCTGGAAGATCGCGCAGTTGTGGAAGACGCCCTCGAGCGGCAGGTCGTAGTCGATGACCTCGGGCATCATAGCCTTGATGACCGGCAAGAACAGGCGCTCGGTGGCCTTGGCCATGTAGCAGTCCTCCATCGGCGGCCTGCCGACGATGGTGGCGGGATACAGCGGATCCGAGCGCATCGTGATCGCGTCGACGTGGAACACGGGGAAGTCGCCCGCGAGCGAGTAGTAGCCGGTGTGGTCGCCGAACGGGCCTTCGCGGCGAAGCTCCCCGATACGCACGTGGCCTTCGAGCACGATCTCAGCGTGCGCGGGAACGAGCAAGTCGTTGGTCACGCACCGCACCACCTCGACCGGCTCGCTGCGCAGCACGCCGCTGAACAGGTACTCGTCGATCATCGGCGGGACGGGAGCCGTCGCTGCATAGATCGTCGCAGGATCCCCGCCGAGGGCGACCGATACCGGCATCGTCTCGTGCCCTGCCGCCGCCCACTCGCGCAGGTTCTTGGCGCCGTCGTGGTGCTCGTGGATGTGCAGGCCGGTAGTGCGCTCGTCGAACACCTGCAGGCGGTACATGCCGACGTTCAAGCGTCCCGAAAGCGAACGCGTGACCACGAGGGGCAGCGTGATGAACGGGCCGCCGTCGCCCGGCCACGTCGTCAGGACCGGCAGCGCGCCGAGATCCACCTCGTGTCCCCGCAGCACCGCCTGCTGCGCCGGCGCCTTGCTGCCTTTCACTTCGCGCGGTCCGGACGCCGCGAGGTCCTTGAGCCCGATAAGCGCGTCCAGCTTGCCCTTCAGGGAGGACGGTGCGTCCAGCGGGACTTTGTCCATCAGCTCGCGCGCCTTCACGTCCAAGTCGCGCCAATCCCCCGTCTGCGGGTCGACGCCGAGGGCCCAGGCCATCCGCCGGTACGAGCCGAAGAGGTTCATGGCCACCGGCATGCCGAAAGAGCGCCCGGCTTCTCGGCTCACCGGCCGCTCGAAGACGAGCGCCGGGCCATGCCGTTTGCTCACCCGGTCGGCCACCTCAGGAATCTCGAGGCGCACGTCGAGCTCCGCCGGCACGCGCCGCACCTCTCCGTGCGACTCAAGCAGCTGCACGAACTCACGCAGGTCGCGGAACGCCATCGGCCCTCCTCAGCCGTCCAACTCCAGCACGGACAGCAGCTCTTCGAAGCTTCGCACCGTCGCCGTCCCGCCAGAGACCGGCGAGGCGCCCTCGCCACGCACGATCAGGACCGGCGTCATCTCGACCGCGCGGGCGCCCAGCACGTCGGCGTAATGGTGATCGCCCACGTGGACTGCATCCTGCGGTTTGACGCCGATACGCTCGCATGCGAGCACGAAGATGCGCGGATCGGGCTTGCGCAACCCCACTTCCGCGGAGGAGATCACCAGGTCGAAGAGATGGCCCATCTCCAGTCCCCGGATGAGGGCGGCAAGCCGTGTGTCCCAGTTCGAGATGATCCCGGTCTTGACTCCTGCCGACCGGAGCTTGAGCAGCGCCGGCACCACGTCCGGATACGGACGCCAGCGCTCTGGCCGGCCGAACTCGTCGTACACCTTCCGCGCGATCTCGGCGGCCTGATCGCCGATACCGAGCCGGTCGCACAACAGCGAGTACATCCCGACCCAGACAGAAGAGGTCTCCTCTTCGTCGGTCCAGAACGTGTCGTCGGCCCGGTACCGGTCCTCGTAGTACGCATCCACGAGCGGCATCAGAGACTCGATGGCTTCGAGGTCTGCGTCGTGCCCGAACTCCGCGAGCACCTCCTGGCAGACGCTCGACACGCTCGGATGCGGCTCGAGCAGCGTGTTGCCGACGTCGAAGAAGACGGCCTTGGGGCGCATCACTCGAGGTACGTGGCGACGTCGCGCCGTCGCTCCGCAGGAACCGGCTCTTCAGCCGGCTTCCCGACAAGCACGAGCCCAGCGAGCAGCCGCTCCGCAGGCACCCCGAGCGCGGCCTTCACCTGGTCGACGACCCACCTCGGAGCCGTGATGCAGCATGCACCCAGTCCGAGATCCACGGCGCGCAGCATCAAGTTCTCGATGGCGGCGCCAGCGGCTACCAATGTGTTGACTTGATCGACTTCATCAGCGCTCTGTGGGACCGAGACGCCGATCACGACGGGCGCCTTGCCGAGGTCGGCATAGAACCGCGCCGCCTTGTCGAGGAGTTCCGGAGGCAAGACGCTCGCATATTCCTCCAGGAAACGCGTCGACTGAGCGACCGCCTCTCCGACAGCTTCACGGGCGTGCCCGGTCGCAACGTGGAAATGCCAGGGCTGGGCGTTGAACGACGAAGGTGCGTGTATCGCGGCGTCGATGAGATCGTCGATCACGTCCCGATCGATCTGCTCGCCAGTGTACAGCCGGATCGAACGCCTCTTGGCGATCGCCTCCAAGAGTTCCACGAGCACCTCCCAAGCCCGAAAGCGTACCTGCCAAGCATACCCGTTTCACGTCCGACGCGCGACACGCTCGACGCTGCGGACGTGCTTCTCGAGCCTCACCGTGGTGCCGCCGCCCTCGCAAACCGAGAAGTCCACGCGGTCCATCAACGCACGCATGAACATCACCCCCCGGCCTGACGCGGCATACAGGTCCGCTTCAGCCGGCAGCGTCCCATCGAATCCGCATCCTTGGTCGGAGACCTCGATCGCCACCCGGTCGTCGTATGCCTCGACCGCCACCGCCACCACGTCCGAGCTGCCGCCGGGCGACCCGTGACGCATCGCGTTCGCCAGTGCCTCCCCGACCGCCACACGGATGTCGAACAATGTCGACTCGGGGATGCCGAGTCCTTCGAGCAGCGACACGACCGCCGCCCGGGCTGCCGCGAGCTCCGCCGTATCCGCGCGGAACGACATGCGCTCCTCCCACCGTGGGGCGCCCTCGGTGTCAGGAAGCTCGATCGACGACACGGCCTCCGTTTCGTCAGCGGCAGTGGAGATGACCGGCGCCAGCTTGAGCAATCCCGAGAGCTCGAGCACCCTGCTCACGTCGCGATTCGCGCCTGCGAGAACGAGCTTGCCGCCCCGCGGCTCCAGCGCACGGTCCAGCCATACGATCAGGGCCATGCACGAGCTATCGACGTACCCCACGCGAGAGAGGTCGAGCACGACGTTCTGGCAGCCGCGATCGAGCGCCTCTGACAGGGCCTCCTGGACCTCGGCCGTGCTGACGACGTCGAGCTCGCCCTCGACCCTGGCGATGCACGTCGACCGGTGTGTGAACTCGACCTTGACCATCGCTCCGTCCGCAGGCTTCCGCTACCCGTTGCTCATTCCCAGCTCGGACGCCGGTTCAAACCCGGCGATCCCGGTGTAACATGCCGCAAGGATGGCGACGTCGTCCCGGAGCTGGCCACCGGAGAAGCGCTCGAGCTCCTCTAATACCGCGCCGGGAACCGACCCGACGTCAGGCGCATGGCGGAGGATGCGCCTGATCCGCCCCTCGCCGAAGAGCTTGCCGTTGCGACGTGTCTCGCTCACGCCGTCCGTGTACAGCAGCAAGCAGTCGCCCGCCTTCATCACCACGGTCTGCTCGTCGTACCCAGCGTCGCGAAGAGCCCCGACGAGCGGTCCGGTCGTCCCCAGCCGCACGATGTCGCGCGAAGCGCCGCGCAGCAGCAGCGCTGGAGGATGGCCGCCGTCGGCCCACGACAAGACACCCGTACCCACGTCCAGCATCCCGAGCCAGATCGTGAAGATGTCGTTCGGATTCCCGCTGTCCACGACCATGCGGTTCAAGGCCTGCAGGATCGCGCTCGCCCCAGAGCCTGCCGCGACCATCCCACGCACGGTGAAGCGGATCATCGACGTCTTGGTCGCGGCCTCGACGCCTTTGCCGCACACGTCGGCTATCACGAAGACCACTCGGCCGTCCGGTGAGTGGAACGCGTCGTAGTAGTCGCCGCCGATCTGCGCCGTGCCTCCAGCCGGGACGTACGCGGCCGCGACCTCCACGCCGTCGAGCCTCGGCAGCCTCGTCGGCAGGATGCTGGACTGCAAGACGCGCGAGACCTCGTGCTCCCGGCTGAACAGGTTCGCCGTGTCGATAGCGAGCGCCGCGTGCGAGGCGAACGTGCTCAGCAGGTCCGCGTCCCCTTTGTCGAACGCGTCAATCCGGCGTCCGAGGGTCGCAAGCACGCCGATGGCGCGTCCCCGCGCAACGAGCGGAACGAGCAGCGCGGACCTCAGCCCCACCTTCACGGCTGCGCGCGCGAACGCGCCGCCGACCCGGTCCAGGCTGGTGAGAAGCATCGACTGCTGCGTCTGCAGCACCGCTCCTGGCAGGTCTTCTCCAGGTGCGAACCGCAGGTCCAGCATCGTCCGGTCCAGGACACCGCGCGCCATCGGCACGACCAGCTGCTTCTTGTCGGGATCCCACCTCATCAGGATGACGGCGTCCGCGTTGAGGATCTTCTGGACGACGTCCAGGACTCGGCCGAGCACGACGTTGACCTGGAGCGAAGACGACACCGCTTGCGAGACCCTGAACATGGTCTCCAGGCTCGCAGCGCGCTCCTGGGCTTCACGGAACAGCCTGGCTCGCTCCAACGCGAGGGCCATCTGCCGCCCAAGGGTCTCTGCGACGCGAAGGTCGCGCTCTCCAGCAGCCCTGTCGGGCTCCGCCGTGCCCACGGCGATCAGACCTGTCACGCGCCCTCCGAGCTTCGCGTACGCGACGACCGCCGTGCGGATCGATTCCCGGCTCAACCACGCCGCGACCGCCGGGTCGCCTGCGTCCTCGGTCAACACCGCCACTGCCGACGACGCCTCCGGACCTTCGTCCAACGTGTTCCGCTCGTCCTCAAGGACCGACAAAAGGCTGCTGACCGTCTGCGACGACCCCGGGCTTTCGCGCCCAAGCACCGTGACCACATCGAGCCATGCAAGCCGCCAGGGCATCCCCAAGGTCTCGGCGGCGCACGCCGCGACCTTGTCCAGGGCGCTCGGCAAGTCCGCCTCCTCGAACAGCAGCTGCGCTGCGCGCTGCAGCGCCTCCGCCTCCTCCCTCGCGGCGCGCTGCTGCTCGAACGAGCGGGCTTTCTCGAGCGCGAGCGCCGCCTGTGCTGCGAACGAGCCCAGCAGGTCCACCTCGGCAGCCGTGAACGGCCTTCCGCCCGTCCGCGTGACGGCCAAGACGCCGACCACGCCGCGAGCGGCGCGCAACGGCACCGCCAGGGTCGCCTCGTGCGCCGCTTGCGAGGCACCGCTGGGCGACAGACGCTCCCGGAAGCTGTGCCGTATCGTCCGGGCCTCGCCCGGGCCCAGCAGGTCCTCGCCCTCGGCCGGATCGAGCGTGATGACGGATCCCACAGCGGGCTCTTCCGCACCGCGAGCGGCGACCAAGCGAAGCCGCACCGTGCGCGAGCCGTCCGGCTCGACCAGGTACACCGCTGGGTCGCAGAGTCCGATCAGGTGGATGACAGAGCGGACCACCTTGTCGGCCACCGCCTCCGGCTCCTCCGTCTCCGCCAACAGACGCGTCGCTTCCTGGAGCCTGTTGAGCCGCATGGTCACGAGGTTGAACGACTCGAGCAGCCGCCCGACCTCGTCTCCACGGTCGACGGCCACGGGCTCTAGGACTGCCCCCTGGGCCGCGGCCCGAGCGCGCGACTCGAGGGCGCGCAGCGGCCGCACGAGCCACGAGAACGCGAAGATCGCGATGACCACGGCGAGGACCATCAAGGCCACGTAGGCAGCGATCGCGGGACGGAGTGCACCCAGGGTCTCGCGCAGCGCAGCGCCCGCCGGCTCGAGCACCACGACTTCCCAGTCAAGCCCGGGAACCCCCGTCACTCTCCCGGCGAGCCCCCGGTATGAACCCGCTGACCGCGTCGACAACCTCACGCGGCGACCGCCGTCCCCCTCTTCGCTCTCGACCTCGACCGACTGAAGCTCCTCGGCAGGAACCGAGCCCCCCGAGAGGACCACCGCTCCGTCTGGCTCGCGGATGAACACGATCGGCGACCTGCTCGTGGCGCTGATCTGATCGAGAGTGGTCTGGATCCGCTCCGTCTGCACGGCTGCGACGAGGACCCTCGCGTCAGCCCGCGCAGTCGGAACCTCCACAGCGATCCAAAGCGTCGATCCGTCACGGATCCACGTGCTGCGGCCCCCGCTCTCACGGAGCGAGGCGCTCCACGCCTGGATCTTCGCCGCAGACGGCGCCCCCGTGGCAGGATACGAGGCGACGACCGTTCCCGACGCATCCGCAAGTGCCAGATGATCCAGGTACGGACCGTTGTCGAGGAGCGCGACCCCCAGCGCCAGCCGCGCCTGCCGGGGCGAGCCGCTCCGCACGTCGTCCCGCTCCGCGAGCGCCCGCGTGATGCGGTAGGTCGTCTGCAGATGCGACGAGACCTCGAGAGCGAGCACGTCGCGGTATGCACCGATCCGCGCCTGCTGCTCGTTGCTGACCACCGAGTACACGCCGAAGGCAGCGGTGATGCCGAGCAGCACGGTCGTGGCGACGGCAAAGGTAGCTGCTATGCGCGTGTACCTCGCCGCCAGGCTGTCCCTGCTCAAGACAGTGGGCTTCACGGAGCTTCCGACCTGTGGGTGGATACGACGCCTGCGCTGCAATCCTACCGAAACGCAGCACGGCCGTCACGGACGGCGGCGGCCGTTCAGCCTATCGAGCCCAGGAACGGCAGCAATCGGACGAGCGCAGCTGAGAGTCGCCCCATCTGACCGGACGCTATGAGCGCCCCCATGACCACGAGGACGGCCCCGGAGAACCGCGAGACGGCAGCCGAGTGCCGTTGCAAGACGCGCAACACCGGGCCGATGCGCTCGAGGGTCGCTGCGGTGAGCAAGAACGGAAGCCCGAGACCCGCAGAGTATGCCAGCAGCAGCACCGCCGCCCGCGCCGAATCGCCCGTCTGCGCGGCCATTCCCAGGATCACCGCCAGAACCGGCCCCACGCATGGCGTCCAGCCGAACCCGAAGGCCGCCCCCATCACCAGCGCCCCGAAACGACCAAAGCGGCGGCTTCGGGTCAGGTCCGCCCTGACCTCGCGGTACAGCCATGGCACCTTCACGATGTCGAGGAGCAGCACTCCGAACGCCGCGACGGCAAGCCCCGATGCGATCGTCAACGGTTGCTTGAACGACGCGAGCGCCGGCCCAAGCGTCGCCGAGGCGAACCCGGCGGCAGCGCCCATGAGCACGAACACTGCGCTGAACCCGAGCACGAACAGGGCGCTCGGAACCAAGACCTCGCGGCTGCTTCGCGCCTCGTCCGCTGACCCGCCGGCCGACATCCCAGCGATGAAGGATATGTAGCCAGGGATGAGCGGCAGCACGCACGGTGCCAGGAACGAGACAGCGCCGCCGAGGAACGCTGCGAGAAGCCCTACTGTGTCACCCACGTCGCGACCCCGCTCTCAGGTGTGTTCTGCGAACAGTATACCCCGCGGGGTATCCGCGGCGCAAGCTACGCCTCGTCCTCGGGCGAGCGGGCGTCGTATCCGACACCGCAGATCGCCTCAACGATCTCGGCGATCGACACGGCCTCGGGATCATACGCTACACGCGTCAGGCCATCGCCTGCCGACGCCTCGACCGAACGCACCCCTTCCATTTCTCCGACGGTCAGCTCGACCAAGGTCTCGCACGACCTGCAGTGCATGCCTCTCGTCGGGATCTCCGCTTCCCTGATCTCGCTCATGCCTTCTCCTCGGCTCGAGTCGCATCGCCCGTCTTGTCCACGATGTGCCCGCAGTACGGGCACATCCGCCAGCTTTCCATCAGGCTCTGCCCGCAGCCTTCGCAACGGGCCATCTTGAGCCGCGAGGGCAGCGAACCGCCGTTCCCGGCTCGGGCGACGAGGAATCCGGCGCCTGCGACGACCAGCGCCACGATCGCCACGGCAGCCGCGACTGGCAGACCGGCCTCGGTGCAACTACGGTGCAGCCACTCCTGGCTCAAGCCAGCCAGAAGCAGAGCACTCGCGGCAGCCCCGGCCGCGACGATCGATGCAGTGCGATGCACGGCGTGCGCTCTCCTCGTCGCGATCTGTCCGCGACGCCACATGCAACCGGCGTGCCAAAGCCGCCCATTGCCCGACGATCGGCTAGAGTCCGAGACGCTGCATGCGCGCTTCCAGCGTCTTCGTCGTCAGCCCGAGCAGCTTCGCAGCGCGCGGCACGTTGCGCCCGGTCCGCTCCAGCGCCTGCGCGATCAGGTCCATCTCGACCTCTTCGAGGTTCACCCCCGACTCAGGCAGCACGAAGCATCGTTCGCCCCCTTGCAAGACGAACCCTGAGCGGATCTCTGCGGGCAGGTCCTCGAGACCGATCTCATCGCCGTGCGAAAGAATGACGATGCGCTCAACGGTGTTCTCGAGCTCTCGGACGTTGCCTGGCCACTTGTAGTCGACGAGGGCCTGCATGGCCTCGGGAGCGATGCGCTTCTTGCCTGCACCGATCTTCTCCAGGAAGTGCGCGATCAGGCGCGGGATGTCCTCAGGGCGGTCGCGGAGCGGGGGCAGGGATATCGGCACGACGTTCAGCCGGTAGTAGAGGTCCTCCCGGAACGTCCCCGCAGCGATGAGCTCTTGCAGGTCCCGGTTCGTCGCTGCGACCACCCGCACGTCGACTTCGATGCTGCGGGTGCCGCCCAGGCGCTCGAACACCCGCTCCTGCAGCACGCGCAGGAGCTTCACCTGCACGGCGGGAGAGATGTCGCCGATCTCGTCGAGGAAGATCGTCCCTCCGTTGGCGAGCTCGAACCTGCCGGGCTTCGCTTGCAGGGCGCCCGTGAACGCGCCCTTCTCGTACCCGAACAGCTCGCTCTCGAGCAGCGTCTCCGGCAGCGCCCCGGCGCTGACCGACACGAACGGCCGCTGCGCCCGGTCCGACAGCTGGTGGATCGCTCGCGCGATGAGCTCCTTGCCGGTTCCGGACTCGCCGTAGATCATGACCGTGGCGTTCGTCGGCGCCACTTTCTTGACGGTCTCGAGCACTGACAGCATGCTGGCCGAGCCTGCGACGATGCCCTCGACGTCGTACTGCTTGCCGACCTCCGCCCTGAGACGCTCGACCTCGGCCGCGAGCTCGCCCGTGCGGAGCGCCTTCTCGATGACGAGCTTGAGCTCCTCCAAGTCGAAGGGCTTGGTCAAGTACTCCGTCGCACCGGCCTTCATCGCCTCGACCGCAGTCTGAACGTTGCCGTGCGCGGTGAGCATGATCACCGGGAACGAGAGCCCCTTGCCGCGGATGCGCCGAAGGACTTCCATGCCGTCGGGCGCAGGCATCTTGTGGTCGAGCACCATGAGGTCGGGCGCGGACTCCGCGACCAGAGCCAACGCCTCCTTGCCGTCTGACGCCTCAGCGATCTCGTAGCCCTCGGCACGCAAGGCCTCTCCCAGGACCCATCGCATGTTCTTCTCGTCGTCGACGATCAGGACTCGTTTGCCCACCTCACGCCTCCGTCTCGGTCGCGATCGGGAAGTACACCGTGAACGACGTCCCCTCGCCCTCACGGGACGCTACTTCGATGTACCCGTCGTGCTCGTCGACGATGCGGTGCACCATCGTGAGCCCGAGCCCGGTCCCGTCGTCCTTCGTCGAGTAGAACGGGTCGAAGATCTTCGGCAGGTCCCGCTCAGGGATTCCCGGCCCGTCGTCTTCGACGCGGATCGCCACGAACCCGCCCTCGGCTCTGGCGTCGATCGAGATGGTTCCGCCACGGTCCTCCATGGCCTGCACCGCGTTGGAGATGAGGTTCACGAACACCTGCTTCATCTGGTCGGGGTCGGCGCGCACGTGCGGCGTGTCGGGCGGCACCTCGTAAGAGATGTTCACCTGCGCTTGCCGGGCGAAGCGGCGCGTGAACAGCACGACGTCGTCGAGCACGTCGGCCACTCGCACCGCACGGAACGACGGGGCGCTCGGCCTGCCGAAGTCGAGCAGCGCCTTGATGACGCGGTCGAGGCGGTCGATCTCCTGCTTGATCACGGACGTGGCCTCGGTGACCCGCTCCCAGTCGTTCTGTGAGTCCTCGATGAGCTGCACCGACGCGCGGATGATCCCGAGCGGATTGCGCACCTCGTGAGCGACGCCGGCCGTGAGCTCGCCCATCGCAGCTAGGCGGTCCGAGCGGATCAGCTGGTCCGTCAGCGCTTTGATCTCGCTGATGTCCTCGAGGGTCACGACTGCGCCGAGGATGCGGCCAGACGCGTCCCGCATCCGCGAGACTGACACCTGCACGTGCAGGACGCGGCCGCTGCGCGTGACGAGCTTGAGCTCCTTCACCAGGCGCGGCAACCGTCCGGACAGCACGCGCGACACGTCGCCGTCCAAACCGCCGTCGTCGGCAAGCACGGCCTGGATGCGACGCGGCACGAGGTCTGACTCCGGCTGCCCGAGCAGACGCTCCGCAGCCGGGTTCGCGGTCACGATCGACCCATCGGGGCCGAGCGTGATCACGCCTGCGGTGATGGACCTCAGGATCGCTTGGGTGTACTCCTGCACGCTCGACAGCTGCAACGCGCGCTCTTCGAGCTTGCTGTAAGCCCGTTCGAGCTGCGTACTGACGATGCGCAGATCGGCCGTCTTCGTCTCCGCGAGGTCCTTCAGCCACCCGAACAGCGACCCCAGCACCACGAGCGTCCCGGCCTCGTACAGAGTCTCCCCGCCCTCCTGGAGCAACCCGCCGAGCGCGATGTGCGATTCCAGGCCGAGAAGCACCGCAGCCGCGATCCCAGCAGCCGTCCCGCCGCGCCGTCCGAAGACGAATCCCGCGTACAGGACGGGCGCGTAGTACAGGCGCCGGTACAGGGCATGCATCGAGCCCCATGGCCCTGCGGGATCCGTGACGAGCTGCAATCCGGTCACGAGGGCCAGCAGAGCAGCGACGAGCAGAGCGTCCCTGATCGCCGGGTCGAGACGTTGCCGGCTGTCAGCGCTCACCTGCGTACACCTCGCTGCGAAGCAGACGCGTCGGCACGCCGCCGACGCATCCAAGACGGCGGGATGCCGAGCTCCTCCCGGTACTTCGCCACCGTCCGGCGCGCAACGACCACGCCTTCTTCGGCCAGCAGGCCCGCGATCCTCTGATCGGACAGCGGCGAACCGCTCTCTTCGTCGCGCACGAGCTCTTTGATGCGCTGCTTGACGCTCGTCGCGGCGACGTCGATGCCGCTCCGCGTACGGTAACCGCCGGAGAAGAAGTGCCGCAGCTCGAACAGGCCGTAGGGCGTGGCCATGTACTTGCCGGTCACGCCGCGGCTCACGGTGCTCAAGTGGATGCCCAGCTCGACCGCGACGTCCTCGAGGCGGAGCGGCTTGAGCGGGCCGCTGCCAGTCTCGAAGAACTCGCGCTGCGTCTCGACGATGACCTCGGCGATGCGTACGACGGTCTCTCGACGGCGATCCACGTTGCGGATGAACGATTCCGCCTTCTTGATATGCTCCTTCAGGTAGCGGCGGGTGTCCTCGTCCACGCTGCGGCCGTCTTTCAACATCGCACGGTATCGGGGCGACACGCGGAGCATCGGAACGACGTCGTAGTCCGGCAAGACCACCCACTCGCCGTCGAAGCGCCGGACGACGACGTCGGGAGAGACGTACCCGATCGTCTGGCCGGACGCGTATCCTGCCGCAGGCCGCGGATTGAGCATCCTCAACGCTTCGAGCGCTTCGTGCACCGCATCCTCGGAGACGCCCTCGGCCCGCGCGATGCGGCGTACCCGGCCAGCCGCAGCGGCATCCAGGTGACGCCTGATGATCGCGGTCAGCAGCGGAGACGCGACGCCGAGCGCCTCTGCTTGAGCCTCGAGGGCTTCTTCAAGCGTGCGAGAACCGATGCCGGGCGGGTCCAGCAGCTTTACGAGGGCCAGCGCTTCTCGAGCGGTCGTCGCGTCGACGCGCGCCATCCGCTCGACTTCCTCGAGGCTTCCCGTGAAGAAGCCGTCGTCGTCCAGCAGCCCGATGACCACGCGCGCAGCTCGCGCGACGGACTCGCTCACGTCCCAGAGGACGACCTGGTCCAACAGGTGCTGCTCGAGGCTTACTGCGGCGGGCATGCGTTCCTCGAAGCGATCGCTCGTCCGATCGGGGTCGTGCTCCGCCGCGCCGTCGAGGCGCTGAAGCTCCTCGTACTCCGCGACCCACTCTTCCCAGGCCTGGTCGTGCGCTTCAGGCGCTTCAGCCGGTTCCTCGGCCTCCGCCGTATCGCCCTCGGGCTCTTCCGCCTCGAGAACGGGGTTCTGGACCAGCTCGGCCTCCACCACTTGCGCCAGCTCGGCAGCGGGCATGGCGAGGATCGCCAGACCTTGGTAGGCCTCTGGCGACATCGTGACGGTATGCCTCAGATCGAGCCGCTGAGAGACGTCCATGCCGCTCCTGGCGAGTGTCGGCGCACAGCAAAAACTATACCACAGGAATGCGACCGCTCACCCGGCGGGCGGCACCTCCCGGCCGCCGGGACCTGGCTCCTGCGCCGCCACGATCCCGCCAAGCACCAACACGCCTCCAAGGATCTGCCACACGTCCAGCCGTTCCCCCAGGAGCACCCACGCTCCTACCGCTGCGATGACCGGCTCCAGCGTCGCGGCGACCGACGCCTCGGTCGCCGGGATGAGCCGGAGCGCGGCCAGGAACGCGCCGAACGGCAGGATCGTGCTGGCCAGCGCGATGTAAACCACCGCAGCGGCCGTGGGCCCGTCCGACAGCGCATGGAACACTGGTGCAGGTCCAAGCACCACGAGCCAGAACGCGGCGGCCGCTGCGAGGCCGTAGGCCAGCAGCGTCCACGGCGTGTAGCGGGACGCCCCCCACCGCCCCATCACCGTATACGCCGCAAAGAAGACAGCGGACGCGAGTCCCCACGCCAGGCCCTGGAACGACACCGCGAGCCGGCCCGACAACGCACCGACTACGAGCGCACATCCGCTCACGCTCAACGCGACCGCCACGGGCAACCTCCAGCCGATGCCGCGTGGAGCCGCCAGAGACGAGACCGTGAGCACGAGCACCGGCGCCATGTACTCCAGCAGGATCGCCGTGGCGACGTTGGTGAGCGAGATCGTCTTGAAGTAGCTGAAGTGCACGAGCGCGAGCCCGACGACGCCGAACGCGGTCAGGAACGGCAGGTCTTTCGCGCGCACCCGGAGGTGCTCCCGAGCCTTGAGCGCCAAACCGGCCCACAAGGCCGCGGCCGCCACGACGGCGCGTGCAGCAGCGAGCACGACGGGGTCGATCACGATCCCGAGCGGCGGCACGGGCCATCCTTCAGCGGCCCCGGCAAGCGGCGTGAACAGCCACTTCGCGGCAAGCCCGCCGGTGGCCCAGAACAACGCGGCGAGCAAGGCCAGCGCCAACCCCCGGCGCGCAGACCCGTCGCCCTCGACGGCGTGGCGTGCGGGCAGGCTCACACGCCCTCCGACCACCGCTTGGTCTTCGACTGCTGGTACTCGTCCAGCGGCTCCACGTGGGCGATGACGTCCGACACCTCGGGGAATCGCTCGCAGACAGCGCGCTCGACCGACTCTGCGATGGCATGGCCGGCAGTGATGCTCGCCTCGGGGTCTACCTGCACGTGGAGGTCGACCGCGACGTGCGAGGCGGTCCCCCGCGTCCGCACGTCGTGGCAGCCCAAGACGCCCGGAACACCGAGCGCGACGGCCTCGACCTCTCTCGGATCAAGACGCGCCCTGTCCGAGAGCGTCTCGTCCACCGAACGGAACACGCGGACCGCGGCGCGCGCGATGAACCCGCACACGACGAGACCGAGCAGCGGGTCTGCGACCGGATACCCGGCGCGCACTGCTGCGAGCCCGCCGATGACACCCAGGCTGACGAGGATGTCGCTGCCGGTGTGGCTCGCGTCCGCCATCAAGAGGTCGCTTTTGAGCCTCATGCCCGCGCGACGCTCCCACGTCGCGACCCCGACGTTCACCGCGAGAGTCGCGAGCATGACCGCGAACGAGCCCGCGTTCACCTCGGGAGCGCCGCCACCGCCGATGAGACGGCGGATGGATTCGACGCCCACGCGCCAAGCGGCGACGGCCAGCAGCAGTCCGATCCCTGCAGACGCGTAGGTCTCGTACTTGGCGTGGCCGTAAGGATGATTCCGGTCGGCGGGGCGCGACGCGATAGAGATCCCGACCAAGCCGATGACGTTCGACGTGCCGTCGAACAGCGAGTGGAAGCCGTCGGCGGTCATCGCCAGCGACCGGGTGACGGCCCCATACAGCATCTTGGCGATGGCGACCCCGAGATTGAGCCCGAGTATGGCCCACAGGATCCGCCGCACCTGGACGGATCGGGCGTTCGCCTCACTGTCGTCTCGCGAGCATCCCACGGCATCTCCTTGCGCGATATACCCCCGCGGGGTATATTTGGGCGGACACTGCAACGCTCCGCATCATACCCGACTGCCATGAGGGAGCACACATGGTCGAACCGACACGCGCCATCGCCCTCGACGTGCGGGACCAAGAACGCCGCCGCATCCTCAACCGGCTGCGGCGGCTCGAAGGCCAGATCCGCGGGCTGCAATCGATGATCGAGTCAGGGAAGGACTGCGAGGCGGTGCTGACGCAGATCATGGCGGCCAAGTCCGCGCTGAACCAGGTCGGGCTCCACATCATCGGGCACTCGATGAAGACCTGCCTGGTCGATGACGCCGAGAAGACGCGCGAGGAGCTCATCGACGAGGCGCTGGCGATATTCCTCAAGTACTCGAACTGCCTGCGTTAGCCGCGATGTCGTCGACGAGCGCGGCGACTGCGGCATCCAGGTCCTCGATGAGCCCCTGCACGGGGCCGCGCAGCAGCGCGTCGCACAGCGCAGCCGGGCGCAACGCTCCGATGCGAACGCCGTCGTCCGACGCGCTGACGGCCAGTCGGCATCGTACGATCGCGTCCGGCAGATCGCGCCACTCGACCAGCGAACGTCCAGGCCCCACCTCGAATATCGTGAGCGGGGCGATCGCGAAACCCTTCGCCGCCAGCATCGCCTGGAGGTCGCGACGCTCCAGGACGTCGAAGCCGTGGGACGCTGCCACGCGCTCCACGGCTCCGATCACTGCCTCGTATGGTGCACGGCACGACCGCGCGTACGCGAGATCCATGTCGCTCCGTCGCTCCTGCCGCGGCCTCACGGGCCGACGGTCACGCTCAACTGAAGCCGCCTCTCGGCACGCACGATGATACACCCGCCTGCGTCTTCACGAAGCCGCCGCCGATCCCGCGCACGACCTCTCGCGAGCCGCACGCTTCGCACACCTTGTCCTCCTCACGCAACAGCCGCGTGAGGAACAGGTCGAAGGTATGACCGCACTGCTTGCATCTCAGCTCGTAGGTCGGCACGACCGATCACGCCAATCCGAACTCTTTCGCGAGCGCATCCGCGTTGCGCGCGCCGATGACCTGAGACACCAGCTGCCCGCGCTCGAACTTGGCGATCGTCGGGATGCTCATGACGCCGTACCGGATCGCCACCTCGCGGTTCTCGTCGACGTTCACTTTCACGAACTTCACGGAGCCAGCGTGCTTGGCCGCGAGCTTGTCGATCTCCGGCGCCACGAGCCTGCACGGTCCGCACCACGGCGCCCAGAAGTCCACGATGACCGGCGTCGATGCGTCCAGAACCTCGGTATCGAACTGCGCTTCAGAGACATCTCGTACGAGCGAGCCCATAGGAATCCTCCTTCTTCGGCAACTGCATGAACGATTATACCCCCGTGGGTATCTGTGTCAAACGCATGCCTTCGCCTCCTATGCTACTGTCGTCAAGGAACGATTCCCGGAGACCCGCGATGAGCATCCTTTGGATAGCCTCAGCCGCCGGCGGGCTGGCAGCGGGAGCTTGCCTCGTCGGCGCTCTCGTGACCAGGCCGCCCGCGAACCTGCTCGCGCTCGTATGCGCCGGCGCCGCGATCGGCGCTGCGGCGACGGCTTCGATGGGCCTCGTCGCGGAGTACGGCACGCCCCTCGCCGGCATCGCGGGATTCGTCTTCGGGTGCGCCGCGTTCGCAGGCGGATACCGGGCCGCCGCCTCGATGCTGCTGGACGCCCTGCGCCCCAGCCACGTCCGGCCGTCCGCCGCAGACGCCTCTGACGGGTCGATCGCCGTGATCCTGAGCGACGCCGAGCCCTTCCGTTACTCGCCGCAGCACACTGCCGCACGGCTCGAACGGCTGGAGCGGTCGGGATCGGTGCGGCTGACTCCAGGACTGCTGCCCATGATCTTCCTCGCCGAACGCATGCGGTATCGCGCGGTCAGAGGACCGCATCCCGCTCGCTACGTGGTCGAGGCTGTCGCTGAGGCCGTCCGGCAGCGTCTCGCTCGATCGGCCCCTCCAACCTCAGTCGGCGTCGCGTACGTCGACGGGAGCCCGCGGCTGGCGGACCTGCTCGCGCGCTCCGGGCCGCAGTTGGCTGTGGTGCTCGAGCTCGGCCCGGCCGGATCCCTCCCGTTCGTCGAAGTCTGCGCCGAGGCCGAACGGGCGGCCACGAATCCGACCAACCTGCATCTCGTGCGTCCGAGCATCTGGCGGGACCAGCGGCTTGCCCAACGGTTCGCCGACCGGATCTGCGAGCGGGTGCCGCACGACGAGCGGCAATCGACCGGAGTCGTGCTCCTCGGCGCCGGCATGCCCGATGAGTGGCGCTCGGCCAGCACCGCTTGGGAAGAGGACGAGAACTACTTCCTGACGCGTGCCGTCCTTCTGTTGCAGGAAGCCGGCTTCAGCCAGAACATGGTCAGGCCGGCGTGGGTCGAGTGGCAGACGCCCTCCCTCAGCGAAGCCGTGCGGCACCTCGCGGCCATCGGCTCCGCACGGATCGTCGTCGCGCCTGCGACGATCGTGCAACCGGACCTCTCCACTCTGATAGACCTCGAGCGAGAGATGCGAGACGCGCGGATACCGGACCACATCCGCACGACCCTGCTCCCGCCGTGGGGGGACGACGCCGTTCTCGTAGACGTCGTCGCGTCACGGTTCGAAGACGCGCTTCGGCAGGTCGCGCACGGGTCCTGAGCGGACCTAGCGGTTCCGGACCACCTGTTTCGCCGCCTTGCAGCGGTCCCAGTTCCACGCCTGCATGCGACGGATCTTCGGGTACAGGAACGCATACCGCAGGGCGACGGACAGACCCCCTCGCCCGGCCTCGGCCCTCGTCTCGAGGTTCTCGATGCTCTTGCGCAGGTCCGCCGCGGTGGTCCCGCGGAACAAGGTGTAGCCCTTGCCGATGGCCTGGAGCACGTGCGCGTCGCTCCCCCCCGTCGCCGCGATGCCCTGCCCGCCTGCGAAGGCCTTCGCGGCGAGGCGGTTGGCGTGCACGAGGTACGGTGACGAGTTGTATACCTCCAGCGCGTGGAACGCGACCTCGCGGATGGCGCTGCCCACGCTTTCGAGGCCGAACGGCCCGAACGCACGGTTTGCGAACGGATGCGCGATCACCGCAATCCCGCCCTGCTCCTGGATGGCAGCGACCGTCTCGGCGGCGCTCAGTCCGGGCGGCACGGCTTCCTGCAGCCACAGCCCGATGATGTGCCCCGACCGGGACGAGACCTCCTCGCCCACGACGACCTCGACGCCGTACACGTCCGACAACGACTGAGCGAAAAGCGCCCCCTCGATGGTGTTGTGGTCGGTGATCGCGATGACCTTCAAGTCGGTGCGCGTCGCCACGTGCTCCATGATCTCGGGTATCGTGGCGAGACCGTCGCTGTGGTCGGAATGGATGTGCAGGTCCGCCTTGCTCCAGACCTCTTTCATGAGCGCCTCTCTGTCGATTCCATGGCCCGTGCTCGCTTAGCAATCGCCGTGCCATGAGCGGGCCGCCGCACGACTACAGTATCGGCACCTCACAGCTCGGCCTCAAGCAACGCTTTCTCCGTCAAGGCCATCTCTGCCCGGTCGAGCACGTGCTGCGTGGCGAGCTGCTGGAGGCGTTCCGTGGTCGTGCGCAGACGGGCCGCGAGCGCCCGCATCGCCGCCAGCGCAAGCTCTGGGTCGGTGCGAAGCGCTTCGAGGAACTCCGCGCGGTCGTACGAAGCGAGCTCTGTCTCCCCCACCGCGACCGCCGTGGCCGAACGCGGCCGCTCCTCGAGGATGGCCGACTCGCCGAACATCTCGCCAGGCCCGATCTCTGCGACGACGGTGTCCACGTGCGCGCCGCGCTTCTTGATGCGCACCGAGCCGCGCACGACGATGAACATGCGGTCGCCTTCGTCGCCTTCGTCGAAGATGGTCTCGCCGTCCGCGAACCGCGCGAGACGCCCTTCATGCGCCAGATCCACGACGCCTCCTCTCTTTGTGCGTCATCGCTCCGAGACGTGTCCCGCATGCGAGGCCCACGCCGCCAAGCGCTCCACCCCTTCTTGCAACCGCTCGATGGAGGCAGCGTAACTGAATCGCAGGAAGCCCTCGCCGCCCGGCCCGAAGTCGACGCCTGGAGCCACCGCGACGTTGGCTTCCTCGAGCAGACGCGAGGCCAAAGCCAGCGAGTCGCTCCCCCATGCCCGAGCATCGGCGAACACGTAGAAGGCCCCTTTCGGCTCGACCGCGACGTCGAGGCCCAGGTCTCGCAGCGCCGGGACCAGGTAGTCCCTCCGTTGCCGGTAGACCGAGCGCATGCGGGCCACCTCATCTTGGCCCTCGGCGAGCGCCACCGCTCCGGCGACCTGGACGAAGTGGTTCGCGCACAAGAAGAAGTTCTGCTGGATGACCTCGGCAGCGCGTACGAACGTCCGAGGAGCGATGAGATAGCCGAGGCGCCATCCCGTCATGGCGTAGGCCTTCGAGAAGCCGTTCAGCACGAACGCCCGGTCGGTGAACTCGAGGATCGACCGGCTGCGGCCGTCGAACTGCAGCCCATGGTAGATCTCGTCGCTCGCGATCCACACGCCCGTGCGCTCCGCGAGGTCGGCGAGCCCGCGCAGGTCCTCCTCCGGGAGCACTGCGCCGGTCGGGTTTCCCGGGGAGTTGATCACGATAGCTCTCGTCCGCGGCGAGATGGCGGCCTCCACCTCTTCAAGCCGGAACCCGAACCCTTCTTCGGCCCGCACGCGAACGGACACGGGCACGCCGCCGAGAAAGCGGACGTAGTTGGGATACGCCGGATAGCACGGGTCGGCCACGATCACCTCGTCGCCGGGGTCGAGCAACGCGCCGAACAGAAGCAGCATCGCCGGCGACGTGCCTTGCGTGACGACGATGTCGGCCGGATCGACTGAGACGCCGTATGCGGCCCGCATGTGATCCACGATCGCCTCGCGCAGGCTCGGCAGCCCGGCCGACTGGGTGTAGCCGGTCTCCCCGGCCTCCATGGCGCGCTCGGCCGCTTCCGTGATCAGCCGCGGCGTCGGGAAGTCGGGGTCTCCGATCTCGAGCCGGACGACGTCCACCCCCCGCGACTCGAGCTCCTTCGCCCGGGCCACCACGTCCATGACGACGAACGGCCGCATCGAGCGCGCTCGCTTCGAAACCTCGTCCACGGGGCAGCCTCCTCACAGCTTCGCTTCGTACTGCCGCTGCAGCCACACGGAGCGGACTTCCGCGCGTCGAAGGTCCACGAACGACGCCTCCCGCGTGCGGATCACCTCGTGGGGCGGCTCTGGGTCGAACACGACGCCCAAGTCTTCTGCCCGGGCCCAGAACTCGGTGCCGGGCAGCACGCGCAGCGTCGAGGTCTGGATCCTGCCCGGGTCGAGGCCGATGCAGAAGCGCATGCCCTCCAGCATGTCCGCAGGGGTGTCACCGGGCAGGCCGACGATCAGGTCGCACTCGACGCGGATGCCGTGGCGCTTGCAGGCCTCGACGCCTGCAACGAAGCGCTCGCGGTCGAACGGCCGCCTGCAGGCCCCGAGCGCTCGCGCGCCGACGGTCTGCGGACCGGTCTCGACGGAGGAGACGCCCGCACGGGCCAGCAGCGCAGCCGCTTCGTCGTCGACCCGCTCGATGTCGACCTCGACCGTGTGGAGTCGCACGCCGCGGCGGGCGTACGGCTCCAGCATATCCGCGAGCCACTCGAGGCGCTCGCGCGTCAGGTTGAACACCGGGTCGATGAACGAGAACGACCGGACCCCGGGAGCCTGGGCGATGAGCGAGACTTCGGCCTCGACCCTCTCGCGCGAGTAGGCCCTGATCCGCCGGCTCCCCTTTCCCTCGTAGCAGTAGCCGCACTGATGCGGGCATCCGCGGTACGTCTCCACGTACGTCGCGCCGTCGATCGGGGCCAGAACGCCCGTCAGGTACGGCGACGGGAGCCGGTCGAGGTCCTCGAGCGGCTGCTGCGGACGCGTCGCCCGGATGGACCCGTCGGCCGACCGGTAGACGATGCCATCGACGTCATCGAGGTCGGCGCCTTCCGACAGCGCGAGCAAGAGCTCCGCGAACGGGACCTCGCCGTCGCCCACCACGACCGCGTCGATCTCGGGATGGCGCGCGAGGACGTCTTCAGCGATCGGGCCGACCTCGGGACCGCCGGCTACGACATGCGTGGATGGCGCCGCAGCCTTGACGACCCTGAGAGCCTCGTAGGTGTCGCGGGCGGACCAGCACATCATGGATGCTCCGACGACGTCGGGCTCCAACTGCAAGACCCGGTAGGCGACCCACCACGGATCGGTGCCGGCGTCGATCTCGAGCGTCTGGAACGCCGCCGCTCCCGCCAGGCGGGGGTCGTGCTGAGCATACGCGCGGACGTACGCGCATCCGAGCGAACGGTACCCCGGCGCATTCAAGGCGAGCAGCACCACTTTCAGGGGCCTCACAGCCCAATCCCTTCGCCCGGAGCGTGCATGGCGTGCGACCGCGGCACGCGAAGCCCGCGGACCTCGACCCATGCCCGATTCACGGTTCCCGTGTCGCACGCGGCGGCGACGACCGCCTCAGGAGGGTCGACTGCCGACCCCGTCGCCTCCAAGACCACGTGAGCGGCGCCGGCGTGCGCGGCCGCGGCGACAACCAGGTGGAGCTGCTCAGCATTGTGCCGGCACACTGGGACGATCGCGCTCGCCGCGACCTGCAGGCTGGCCTGGCTTGCCGCGTCCGTGAACCGCTCGATCCCCGACAGCGAGGCCGCGGACGCGCCAGCGGCGCCCGCCATGCGATCTCCGAGGTCCCCGACCCCGAAGACGATCGCCCGAACGTGCCTGACGCCGGCCATCAACGCTCCCCTAGCTACCTCCTCGCGCGCCAAGGCGGCGGCGTCGGTCTCTAGCCCGATCCGCTCGAAGCCCGCCGCCCTGGCCGCCGCGACGATCTCCGGAAGCGATGGATGCGCGAACGGCTCAGGCCCGCACAGGACGACGCTGGGACCGACTGAGGCCGTCCACTCGGCCGCGACCTCGCGCAGCTCTGCCGCGACGTCAGGAACCGAGCGCCACGTCGCGGCGACCCGCCGAGGGTCGCACAAGCGGCAGCGTCTCTCGCTTGGAACACCGACCTCGACGCGAGCGAACGGCAGCATGCTCCTCCTCATCCGACGCAGCCAGTATAGACGGAGCGGGCGGCGCGGTCTCAGCGCAGCAGACAGGTGGCTGGTAGAATCCTGCCATGGACAGCTTCCCGCGTCAGCAGCCATCGCCGCTCCGCTTCATTCCCGGGGTCCTCGCGCTGCTCGCGCTCGTCGCGACGCGGTTCTACAGCCACGCGCTCTTCCACACCATGGCCGAGCTGTTCGCCGTCGCTGTGCAGTTCAGCCTGTTCACCGTCGTGTGGCACAGCAGGCGGCACATCGACAGCGGTCCGCTGCTCTTGATCGGCGCGTCGGCCGCCTCGATAGCCGGATTGGACGCATTGCACATGCTCACCTACGAAGGCGCAGGGCTCCTGCCCTCGACGCCAGCCGTTCCCATGCAGCTATGGATCGCCGCTCGCGGCATCCAGGCCGGCAGCCTGCTCGTCGCGAGCCGCTACACAGACCGTACGCCGGTCGCGTGGCGCGTGCTCGCCCTGACGAGCCTCCTTGGCGCAGCTGCTGTCGCACTCACCGCGACCGGCGCGTTGCCCGCGCTTCTCGGCTCCGGCGGCCTGGCTTCGCTGAGGTCGGCCGCTGACTGGGCGACCGTGCTGGCGCTCGGCGCAACCCTCTACCGCTTCTCGAGGACGCCCGATGCCTTCCCTCCCGCCGTGGCTTCGCTCGTGCAGCGATCGGTCGCAGCCGTCATCGGGTCGCAGTCGCTGATATCGCTGGCCCCTGACCCCTCCACCGTGATCCACCTTGTCGGACACCTTCTGCGCATCGTTGGCGCGTATGCGTTGTACCGGGCAGTCGTCGTCAGCGTCCTCGAAGAGCCGCAGGCGCTGCTGTTCCGGGAAATCAGCCTCCGCAACGCGCGCCTCGAAGACGCCCAGCGCGCGCTCAGGCGCGCGAAGGAGCGGAGCGACGCGATGGGGTCCGTCGCCGGCATGATCGCGCGCGGAGACGAGGTGGACACCGTCATCGCCCGCGCGCTCGACGTGTGCTGCGAGACGCTCGGCGCCGACGGCGCGGTCCTGGCGACCGTCTCCGGGACCGGGTATTCCGTATCGCACACGCGGGGGTTCGACAGAGCCATGGCTGACCTCCAGACCGATACGCAATCCGCCCGCCACCTGGCCCTCGCCATCGAGAAACGCGCGCCGGTCATCGTCAACGACCCAGCGCGCGATCCGCGCGTCGACCGTGCGTTCGTCTCTCGTTTCGGCATCAGAGCGCTCATCACTGCTCCGCTGCTGGCAGGCAACGAGGCGTTCGGCGCCCTCACGTTCGTCAAGCGCAAGGGTCGGGTCGGCTTCGACGAGCACGACCGAGGCTTCGTCGGACGCCTCGGCACCGCGCTCACCCTGGCGATGGCCAACGAGCGCCTGCGCGCGTCGCAAGCCCGGGTGGCTGACGCTCTGCGCTGCGCGATACTCTCCATGCCCGACGCATTGCCCGGCGTGCAGATCGGGCACGTGTATCGCTCAGCCGACCGGCTGGCGCGCATCGGTGGGGACTTCTACGACGCATTTCCCGTCGCCGACGGAGTGCACGCGGTTCTGATGGGAGACGTCTCGGGGAAGGGCGTCGACGCGGCCGTGTCCAGCTTCGTGACGCGCACCGCGTTCCACGCGCTCGCGCTGCGAGAGCCGTCGCCTGCCGCCGTGATGACTGCGGTGAACGACGTCCTGGCGCGGCTCCTGCCGGAAGGGGCGTTCGCCACCGCCGTGTTCGGTCTCATCGACACGACCGCTGGAGTGTTCACTGCCTGCAGCGCCGGTCATCCCGACCCGCTGGTGTGCGCAGACGGACGTTGCGTCGAGCACGACGCGGTCCGCAGCATGCCGCTCGGCATGTTCCCGGACGCCCGGTACGAGGAGTTCTCCGTCCCGCTCGGCCGCGGCCACGTCCTCGTGCTGTTCAGCGACGGCGTCCTCGAAGCCCGAAGAGGGCTGGAGCCGTTCGGCGAGGGACGCGTCCGCGAGACCCTCGACACCCTGGAGACCCACGACCCGCAAGGCGTCGCTGAGCGCCTGCTCGCAGCAGTGGTCGAGTACGCCGACGGCACCCGCGCGGACGACATCGCGATCGTCGCGCTCAGGCTCGAGTGACGGACCTTCAAGCAGAACGGGCGGCCCGTGGCCGCCCGGTTCGCTCGTTGGTGTCGGAGGTGGGAGTTGAACCCACACGTCCTAAGTGGACACTAGGCCCTCAACCTAGCGCGTCTGCCATTCCGCCACTCCGACGCATCGCGCTGCCGTCGAGACAGCGAGGGGAAGTGTAACAGAACCCCTTCCGCAGTTCTAGACGGAAATCACTCCGCTGCGCCGCCTCCCGTCGCGCCGGCCGCCGACACGCTCCGCTTCTGCTTCTCCTCCGGGATCGGGTTCGGCGCGGCGAAGTGGCACGCCGCCCGGTGTCCTGGCGCGACTTCACGGAGCTCGGGCTCCTGCTCGGCGCAGATCGGGAACTGCGCGATGGGGCACCGCGTGTGGAAGCGGCACCCCGTCGGCGGGTTGATCGGGCTGGGCACGTCGCCTTCGAGGATGATCCTCGTGCGCGCGCGCTGCTTCTCAGGGTCGGGCACAGGGACCGCTGAGAGCAGCGACTGGGTGTACGGGTGGTGCGGCTCGTCGTACAGGCCTTTCCAGTCGCCGATCTCGATCATCTTGCCGAGGTACATCACCGCGACCCGGTCGGAGATGTGGCGCACGACGGACAGGTCGTGGGCGATGAACAGGTACGTGAGCCCGAACTCTTTCTGCAGGTCCTGAAGCAGGTTGATAACCTGCGCCTGGATGGACACGTCAAGCGCCGACACAGGCTCGTCGCATATGATGAGCTTGGGGTTCACGGCAAGCGCCCTCGCCACCCCGATCCTCTGGCGCTGGCCGCCGGAGAATTCGTGCGGGTATCTCCTTGCATGG
>DYEA01000017.1 GCA_020725885.1 Slackia sp.
AGGGGACTGAAAATCCCCGTGTCGGCGGTTCAAGTCCGTCTCTGGCCACCATCCGACTGCGAGCCGGCTCCCCCGGGGGCCGGCTTCTTTCATCGGATCGCTCTCGGACGACCTCTGAGCCGCCTCATCCGCGTGCGCTGCTCGGATTCCCTGCCGCTGCTACAAGCGAAGACGCCGTGCTGCACCGACATCCTCGCGTGAGCGTCCGTCTACGGGCCCTCCGTGCCAGCGGTCCGGGCCTTCTCGAGCCAGACGAGCGTCAAGGCGTCGCTTTGCCGCTGCCGCCTGGTCTCCTGGTACCCGAGCGACCGATACAGCCGGATCGTCTCCTCGCTCTGGTGCCCGGTGAACAGCTCGAACCGCCTCGCTTGAGGCAGGCTACGCTCCAGCGCGACCATAAGAGCGCGCCCGATCCCGCGGCGCTGGAACGCGGGGTCGACCACGAGCCGCGCGACGTGGCAGACGCCGTCGCTGTCCAGCCGCCCTTGCACGCTTCCCACGATGGCGCCGTCGTACGTCGCTTTGAACACCACGCTGTCTTCGTACCGAGCGAGGTGCTCCGCAAGCGTCTCGTCGAGAGGCGGAAGCGAGGGCACGCCGTACTGCCTTGCGACGGGGGCGAATGCCCGCTTGATGAGCGCGAGGATCTCGGCGGCGTCGTCAACGGTGGCTCGCGCGATGATCGCCTGGTTCGCTGGGCCCGCTTCCATGCCCGTAGGCTAGCACACCCGTCGACCTCGTCTGAGCACCCCCGATGCTGCTATCCTATTCGACGCACCGAAGGGCGAGACGACCGGAGCGTCGTATGCGCCGCCGATCCCGCATGACAGTCCCTGCAGCGTTCCTCCTCGCCGCCGCCCTCCTCGCCGGCGTCGCGACGCCCGCTGCTGCCGCTCCCGTCGACGCCCAGATCCAGCAGAAGGAGGCGGAGCGGCAAGCCGCGCTCGCCGAAGTCGCGCAGCTGCAGGCGCAGCTCGAAGAGCAGATCCGCTCGTACCTCGACCTCGTGGCGCGGATCGACCAAGCTCGGCAGGACGTGTTCGATGCGCAAGGGCGCGTGGCAGAGGCCGAGCTCGAGCTTGAGCGGGCGCGGGAAGCGTTCAACGCGCGCGCCGCGGAACTGTACCGCTCCGGACGCGTGGACTACCTCGAGGTGCTGCTGTCCGCCGACTCGGTCCCTGACCTGTTCCAACGCATCGACTACCTGTTCTTCGTCACCAGGTACGACACGCGCGTCGTCGAGGACCTGACCGTCGCCAAGCGGCAGCGGGCCTTCGAGCAGCGCGAGTACGAGGACCGCGTCGTGCGCCTCGAGCAGATGCGTATCGAAGCCGAGGCGCGCCGCAAGGCGATCGAGCAGGCTATCCAAGACCAACAGGCCCGCGCGGCAGCGCTTGGGGAAGACATCGCCGAGCTTATGCGCCGCAGGGCGGCCGAGGCCGCGCGCGGCGGGACGCCGGGAAGGGACTTCGCTCCTGACACGATCATCTCCGACGCCAACTTCCGCGATGCGCGGTCGATGAGCGTCTCGGACGTCCAGGCCTTCCTCGAGGGGCTTTCGAGCACGCTCGCGACGTACCGCGGGCGAGACTATGCGGGGCGCGAGCGGACCGCGGCCGAGATGATCGTGGACGCCGCGATCGCGTGGAACGTCTCGCCGAAGGTGATCCTCGTGACGCTCCAGAAGGAGCAGTCGTTGCTCGAGGACAGGAGCCCGTCGCAGTACGCGTACGATTGGGCGATGGGGTGCGGCAAGACCGACAGCTCCACGCTCACGCAGTACAAGGGGTTCGGGAACCAGATCTGGTACGGCGCGCGGGCGCTCGACCGCAACGCCGACGGCTGGTACCCGGGCGTCCGCCTCACGATCGACGGCAGCCCTGTCTTCCCCACGAACGCGTCGACGTACTCGCTTTACCGCTACACCCCGCACCTGCACGGCAACACGTCGTTCTGGATGCTGTACTGGCGCTACTTCGGCGACCCCGTCTCGTGAGCGGACCTCCGGCGGCATCGCTCGTCCCGCCTGCGTCGTTATACACTCGTGCAGGCGTCGAACGGGAGGAGCGCGATGCCACGGGCCTTGGTGGTTGACGACGAACGCAACATCAGGGACCTAGTGAAGGTCTACCTCGTTGCGGCTGGTTTCGAAGTGGACGAGGCTGCGGACGGCCCGACGGCGGTCGAGATGGTGGCCCAGTGGCAGTACGACGCGGTCGTGTTGGACATCATGCTCCCAGGTGCTGACGGCGCCGAGGTGTGCCGGCGCATCCGAGAGACCTCCGACGTCCCGGTCGTCATGCTGACGGCGCGCGATACGGAAGCCGACAAAGTAGGGCTTCTGGACGCTGGAGCGGACGACTACGTGACCAAGCCGTTCTCGCCACCGGAGCTCGTCGCACGGGTCAGGGCGGCCGTCCGGCGGTACCGCGGATCTCAAGCCTCTGCTGACCACGCGGTCTTGCGCGCCGGCGGCCTGGTGCTCGATCCAGCCGCGCACGAGGTCAGCGTGGACGGTGAGCCGGTCGTGCTCACGGCCAAGGAGTTCGCCATCCTCGAGGTCATGATGTGCCAGCCGGGGATCGTGCTCACGCGGCGGCAGATCCTGGATGCGGCGTGGGGATTCAGCGACTTTGTGGATGAGCGCGGAGTGGACGTCCACGTCCGGCACCTGCGCGAAAAGCTCGGTGATGATGCCGCAAGCCCGCGCTTCATCGAGACCGTCAGGGGCGTCGGATACCGGTTCAAGAAGGATGCGAGGTGAGGAGCCTGCCCGCTTCGCGCTCGACGCTCGCCGCTCGTGTACGGCGCGCCACGGTGCTTGCGGCCGCGTTGTCTGTGCTCGTCGCGGCCATCGCCTTCTACGCCGTGTGGTCCGTGCAGATCGTCGCGACGCGCACCCAGGAGCTCGGGCGGCAAGTCGGGGCGCTCGCGAGCGGCCTCCGTGCCGGTGGACCGCTCGATGCGTCGGTCGACGCCGGCCTGCGGGGTCGTTTGCTTCGCACGCAAGCTGCGCTCATCGGGGCGCGGCTGCTCGTTGTTGATGGGTCCGGCCGGGTGGCCTTCTCGACGTTCGAGCAGGGCGCCGGACCGCGTTCGATCGACCTGCAGGCGTTCAAGGACGCAGGCGACGGCGTGCGCGTCGCGGTCAGAGACGTCGGCTCTGGCGAGCGGCTGCTGCTCGTCGCAGCGCCCATCGACGGCAACAGCTACCTGATCGGCGCCCAGACGGTGCGCGACGTGCAGCGCGCCCGAACACCCCTGATTGCGACCCTCGTCGCGTGCATGGCCCTTGCGCTCACGGCGGCGTGGGTCGCTGGCGGCGCGAGCGCCGCCAGGATCGCCGCGCCGATCACCCGCCTTCGCGACGGCGCGGAGGCGATCGCCGCCGGCCAGTGGGGGCTCGAGGTAGCGGTCGAGGGCGACGAAGAGACTGCGGCGCTGGCCGAGGCGTTCAACGCCATGTCCCGGCGCGTCGCGGCCGTCTACGAAGCCCAGAAGTCCTTCGTGAGCGACGTGTCTCACGAGATCAGGACGCCGGTCTCGTCGATCGCCGGCTACGCCCAGGCGATCGCGGACGGCACGGCGAGCGACCGCGAGACCGTCACGCGGTTCGCTGGCGTCATCCGGGAGGAGGCGCACCGGCTCGCGGACATCACCAAGACGTTGCTTGCGCTCGCGGACCTTGACGCGGGCCGGGTCGAACTGCGCTGGGAGCCCGTCGACGGCCGCTTCCTGTCAGAGGCGATCCAGAGCCGGTTCGTGCAGGCGGCCAAGCGGCTCGACGTGGGGCCGCTCGAGCCGGACGGGGCCCGCCCGTACGCCGACCGGGAGCGGTTGCTGCAGGTGGTGAGCATCCTGGTGGACAACGCCCTCAAACACGCGCCGCCTGAAGGGCGCGTGCGCGTGAGCGCGACGCGTTCCTCGGGCTCGTGGTCTCTCCTGGTCGACGACGAGGGGCCCGGCGTGCCAACAGAGGACAGAGAGCGCATATTCGAGCGGTTCGTCCGGCTGGACCGTGCGAGAGCGTCGGGGGGCGGTTCGGGGCTGGGTCTGCCTATCGCCCGCCGGCTCGTGGAGCTGATGGGTGGTTCCATCTCCGTGCAGGAAAGCCCGCTCGGCGGCGCACGGTTCGTCGTCACGCTGCCGGAGGCGTGAACGGCTCAACAGATTCGCAACACTGCCCCAACGGCTGCGCAATGCGTCGCGCCGACTATGAGGGCAGACGATGGATCCGGCCCGGGCTTGCCGGACGGAGTAGAATCGAAGCGAGGTGACGGAGATGGCGTCCATCTTCGAGAAGCGCACGATCGCGATTGTCGCGGTGATCGCCGTGGCGGCCGTGGCCGTCCCGGCAGCAGCCAGCGCGCTTCCGCGCACGGCGCGGCCGGCAGCGTCTTCGAGCGCGACTGCCCAGGCGAACCAGGCCACAGTCACGGAAAACCTGCGGAACCGCATCGAGAACGTGCTGCGCGCCCATGAGGCCCGTTTCGACGCCGCTTCCGCATTGCTGGCCAAGCGCCAGGAGCGGCTCCAGGTTCTCGCCAGCAAGGTCGAGTCGCTGGGCGCTGACGTGACGTCGGTGCGCGCGAAGATCGAGGAGTCGCGTCAGCTGCTCGTCCAAGCGCGCGAGCGCGAGCGTGTCGCCGCGGCCGCGATGCGGGGCGTCGCGGACGCCGAAGATCGCCGCGGCGCGTTCCGTCAGGCGCGTCTGCAGGTCCGGGAAGCTGTCATGCTCCTCAAGCAGTCCCGGGTGAAGCTTCGCGAAGCGGCTCTCGAGCTCCGCAAGATCGCGATCCAGCTGAAGGAGGCTGCGGACGAGTGAGCAGGCTCGCCCCGGCCGTTGTCGCGCTCGTGCTCGTGGCGCTCGTCGTTGTGGCGGGCGCCACGGGATGTTCTCGTGCGCGCCGTTTTGAAGGCGGGACGGGTGCGTCCGTCGCGGCGACCGCCTCTGTCGCAGCGAGCGCTACGAGCGAAGCCGCGTCGCCGTCCGCCAGCGGCGTCTCGGACGACGTCAAACCGGCGCCGCAAGACGCCGCGGCCGTCATCCGTGAGCTTGACGCGATCGAGCGTGAGCTCGGAGGCATGGATCTTCCCAGCGAGATGGATTTCGACGGGCTGGAAGGCGAGATCCGCTGACCTCGCGGTTCGCGGCCACCCCCCAGTCCTGAGCGCTACAAGTACTGCCAGACGTCGTCGATGCCTGCCTCGGCGGCAGGGACTGCTTCAACGATGGAGAGCGCGAAGCCCCCTGCTTCTGACGAAACGAGCCGCAGGTCGACGACTTCGGGGAACTCGAGCCACCGCCCGTCCGCATCGATCAGGCGCTTGACCTTCGGCCTGAGCAAGTCGTCGCGGTTGACGCGGAACACCACGCCGATGCTCCCGTCGCTCAAGCGCACCACGGCTCCCATGGGGTAGATGCCGAGCAGCGCGACGAGCGCCTTGGTGAGCGACGGGTCGTACGCCTTGTTCCTGCCCTGCATGAGCACCGCGAGGGCCTTGTCCGGCCGGATCTCGCGGCGGAACGGCCGGCGCGTGGTCATCGCATCGTATGCGTCGCACAAGGCCACGATTTTCGAGAACAGGTGCTGCTCTCGTGGCTCCTTCGGCTCCGGGTAGCCCTGAAGGTCGTGGCGCAGGTGGTGCTCGTAGGCGACCACCATGGGCATCTGGTCGACGAGCTGGATGCGCTTGAGCAGGTCGGCGCCTTCGGTCGTGTGGCTCTTGACGATCTGCCATTCATCAGCCGTGAGCGGTCCTTCCTTGAGCAGGATGTCCTCGGGGATGCGGACCTTGCCGAGGTCATAGAGCAGCGCGGACAGTCCGAGCGACTTGAGCGACTCAGAGTCCAGTCCGAGCGACGCCCCGAGCGCCAGCGACAGGATGCACACGTTGATGGAGTGGTTGAGCGTGTAGTCGTCGTGGCTTTTGATCGCGGTCAGGCCCAAGACGGCCGCGGGGTCCTTCAGCAGCATGTCAAGCAGGCCGCTCACCACCGACTGCAGCGGCTCGACCTCGAAGACCTTGCCGAGCTTCGCTTTCGTCTCGACGTCGTGCATCACTTCGAGCCCGCGGTCGTACTCCCGGCGGGCCTGCGCTTTGTGCTCCTGGGCTTCCGTCTCGCGTGCGGTCTCGTCGAGGTCGGTAGTCTCCGACACCGTGACCGCAGTCGCCCCACGCGCGGCGAGCGCCGCGGCCGCAGCTTCGGCGTCAGTGATGTCCGGGTCGTTGAGGACCGAGACGAGCGCGCGCGCATCGTCCTGGGTGAATCCGAGGCCCAACGTGATCGCGGAGACGCCGCGAGCGAGCGTGTCCTCGATGACCTTCCGGTACGTGACGCTCTCTTCGGGCAGCACGTGGTTCTCGATGAACAGCGTGCCCTTGTAGATGTTCACCGTGACCGACTCGAAGCCCAGGTCCATGACGTCGGACACGGCTTGCACCAGAGCTTCCAGCGACTGCACGACGAGCGGGTGGGTCTCGGGGTACAGCGATGCGTTCGTGGTCGAGACGGCGAGCGCTCTGGCGAGGTCTCGGGCGCGCTGCAGCCGTTTGGCCGTCGCGAATGGCGTCCGGGCAGCCGGTTGCGCAAGCGCCGCGATCTCCTCGTTCGTCTCGAGCCGGTCATCTCGCGGCATGCTCTCGTCACTCACGTGGATCGCTCCCCTCCGCAGTCGTGCCGTGGTCGATGGCCGTCAGTGCCTCGCGCGCCCGCTGCACGAGCTCGCGCGTCCGTCTGAGCACGGGCCGGCGTGCCGCGATGCGCGCAACCGCGTCGCGCGCAGGCGCGTACCGCGTCTGCGCGACGCACCTGAGGATTTCGAGCTTGAGCCCATGGTTCCTACGAAGCGGGGCATCTTCCGCGAGCACGCGGACCAACGCGGGCATCGCGTCCAGGAGATTCGCGCGGCAGATTTCCCGCACCGCTGCGAGGCGTGTCTGCTCGTCTCCGCGGTGTACTGCGGAGACGATGGCAGCCACAGCTTCCGGTGTCGCGTTCTCCGCGAGCGCCCGCAGCGTGCCGAGCCGCACCGCGGCGGAGGCATGCTGAACGCCGCGCGCGGCGATCCCGACGAGGCGTTTGTCGCCCATGGCGAGCAGGAGCTCGACTGCCGCAAGCGCGCGACGGTCGTCGTCTCCGCCGAGGTCGGATGATGCCGCGGCGGCGACCTGCTCGGTGAGCTTCATGGCGGCGTTGAGAAGCGGCGCGCGTTGGGCGCCCTCGAGCCGCGCCGCTGCGTCGAGGATTTCGCGGGCGAGGCGCCTGGCCGCAGCGGACGCCTCGGTAGCAAGGTCGGGTGTCGCGGCAGACTGCGCGATGAGCGCAGCGGCCTCGTCCAGCCGCCCGCTCGTTCCTGCGCGGAGCGTCCGGGAGGCGGCCTCTGCGAGCGCTGCGAGCGACTCAGCGTCGGCGTGGCGCGTGAAGACGTCGATGCATGCGTCGAGCGCGCGCTCTGCGGCCGCAGCGGGAGTAGCGGCGCGCACGAGTCCTTCGATGGAGATCTGGTCGGCCTCGTCGGTCTCCGCTTCAGCGGCGATCGCCGCCGGATCGACCTGCTCCGGGACGCCTCGCACGGGATCCGCCTGCGGTATCGGCTGAACGAGCGCCTTGATCTCGCGCAAGACGTCGGGCGGCAGCGGGACCTCGTGCAGCAACACGTCCGGCCGGGTGTTCCGCTGCTCGGCCGTGAGGCGCAGCAGGCGCGCGAGAGCGGCCGGCGGGAGCTTGGCGAGCGCGGAGAGCATGCCGTCCATCGGCCGGCCGTCGGGCGTGCGGGACAGCGCGTCTTGCAGCAGGCGTATGCGCGTGTCCTCGTCGAGCAACAGCAGGGACTGCGCGATCCGGGCGAGCGCGAGGTCCCGCATGGCAGGCTCGACGCCCTGGAGCGTCCGTGCGACCTCATCGACGGGGTCGTCCGTGCCTGCGGATCGGCGCCACTGCTCGCATGCGCCAGGCAGCAGCGGCGCGATGTCGGAGAGCGGGGCGGCTACGAGGTCGACGCCCGCCAGCCCCTTCTCCTCGCTTGCTCGCAGCGAGACTTCGACGACGGCGATGTTCTGAGCTCCAGCAGCCACCAGCGCAGCGCGAGCGCCGCCGCCCATGCGCACCTCGCGCGCGTCACGTGCGAGCAGGTCCAGCAACGCGCCGACCTCGGCGGCAGACACGTGCGGACCCACGATGAGCTGTCCGACCTGCAATGCGTGCAGTGACTCGGCAAGCGCGGCCGTCGCTTGCCGTCCCTCGCCGACAGGTACGCCGTCGAGCAGGAAGCGCTCTCTGTCGACGGCCAGCCGTACCGGCTCACCTGGCACCATGGCTCGCAGCGCGTCGGTAGCCCGATGCACGGCGTCCTCGCGCATCGGAGACGAGGGAGGGTATAGCCGGACGGCGGCCGCGGCGGATGCGAGCGCGCGCAGCGCGTTCTCCGCCGCCGCTGTCCGCTCGTTGTCCAACGCCCGTGCCACGCTGCCTCCCAGAACGCTTTGTCTGGTGTATCGGCTCGACGAAGGCCGCGTATCGCGACCTTCGTCACACATCGGGGCTCGCCGACTGGACGATTGCTGCCGATATGCACATAGTAACCCTCGGACGCATGGTTCGTACCCGGAGGATGCGCGTGGCGCTCCGGACCGACGCATACTACCGGCAGATAGCCGAGAAGGCTGTGCGAGACGCCGGCATCGAAGAGCCGCCGGTCCCTGTGGCCGCGATCGCCGAACGCATGGGGGTCCCGATCTTCCGGATCGCGTTCCCGCACTGGTTCACCGGCATGCTCGTGCACGAGGACGGCATGCCGCTCGTGGTGCTCAACGCCATCAAGGACCGGGCGGTGCAAGACGCGGCGGTCGCGCACCTGCTCGGGCACATCCTGATCCTGCTCGACGATGCGAGCGAGCGCTATCCCCGCGGCGACCTCGACAGCCACAGGGCCGCCGACGTCGTGGCGGAGGAGCTCGTGGTTCCAGGCTTCATGGTCGTCGAGCAGGCGGCGAAGTGGTTCAACGACTACCGGTACCTGGCGCGGCTCTTCGGCGTGAGCGAGAAACGGATGCTCGAGAAGATGCAGGCGCTCGGGTTGATCAAGCTCCGCGGGATACTGTGGGACTACTAGGCGTCCGGGCGGCTGCCCGGCGTGCGCTATCATCAGGCGGTCAGCCTCGTCTCTGATGGGACGGCAGGAGGTCGTGCGCATGAGGTCGTCATACGCGGTCGGGGTAGACGTCGGAGGGACGCGGATCGCCGCGGGGCTCGTGGAGCGCAAGGGTCGGGTCGTGCGCGAGGCGCGCTGCCTCACCCCGAAGAATGGGCCGTTCGCCATCGCGGACGCCATCATCGACCTCGTGCAGGAGGTCTCCGAAGGCGTGCAGCGCTCCGAGCTCGCGGGCATCGGCGTCGGCCTGCCGGCGCAGATCGACTTCGCGAAGCAGACGATCGAGTTCTGCACGAACCTGCCGCTCGCGGGCGTCGACGTGCGCTCGCTCGTGATGTCGCGCGTCAAGCACGACGTGGTGCTCGACAACGACGGTCACTGCGCGGGCATCGGCGAGTCGCGCTTCGGCGTCGCAAGGGGCGTGCGCGACTTCGTGATGATCACGCTGGGCACCGGCGTGGGCGGCGCGCTGTTCCTCGACGGTGAGCCCTACCGAGGCTCTCGGGGGCTGGGCGGCGAGATCGGGCACGTGGTGGTGCGGCTCGATGGCCCACAGTGCCCGTGCGGCGGCTACGGCCACCTCGAAGCGTACCTCGGGCGTCCCGCGCTCGCGGCGCGGGGGCGCGAAGCCGCCCGCACGTTCGCGGCGCAGACGCTCCGCGAGCTCGCCGGCGGCGACCCAGACGCCGTGACCGCCGAGCACGTCGTGGAGGCGGCCAAGCGAGGCGACGAGAGCGCACGGGAGATCCTGTACGAGGCAGGTCACGTGCTCGGTCAGGCGCTGGTGGGCGTCGTGAACCTGCTCAACCCGAAGGCGATCGTCATCGGCGGGGGCATCGGGGAGAGCGCGCCGATCGTCGTCGAGCAGGCGGCGAAGATCATCGAGGAAGAGGCGCTCGCGGGACGTCGCGACGTGTCGGTGGTCCGCGCCGCGCTCGGCAACGACGCGGGCGTGCTCGGTGCGGCGGCGCTCGCGTTCGACGAGCACGACAGCAGGGAGGCGTTGCACCGGTGAGCCCGGCGAAGGTCTACTTCACGCCCGTCCGCACCTCGATGAAGCGGAGCCTGGTCGCACGGGCTGGCGCGCTGCTCGAACGGGCCGGGTTGCGTGACGCCGTCGCCGAGGGGGACCTCGTCGCGGTCAAGCTCCACTTCGGCGAGGCAGGCAACACAGGGTTCGTGCATCCCGTGTTCGTCCGGGAGGTCGTGCAGCGCGTGAAGGCGGCGGGCGGGAAACCCTTCTTGACCGACGCGAACACCTTGTATCGCGGCGAGCGTGCGAATGCGGTGGACCACATCGCCTGCGCGCTCCACAACGGCTTCTCGTACGCAACCGTCGAGGCGCCCATCATCATCGCTGACGGGCTCGACGGGCGTGACGCCGTCGAGGTGCCGGTCGACGGCAAGCACTTCCGCTCCGTGCGAATCGGGTCGGCAGCGATGCACGCGGACGCGATGGTCGTCGTCACGCACGTCAAAGGCCACGAGGCGGCGGGCTTCGGCGGCGCGCTCAAGAACGTCGGCATGGGGCTGGGTTGCCGGTCGGCGAAGCAGCGGATGCACGCGGACTTCCGGCCCGAGGTCGAGGCGGCGAAGTGCCGTTCGTGCGGCCGGTGCGTGCGGTGGTGCCCCGTGGACGCCATCGCCCTCGGGCCCGACCGCGTCGCCGTCGTCGACTATGCTCTGTGCTACGGGTGCGGCGAGTGCGTGGCGGCGTGCCCGTACGGGGCGATCGCCACGCAGTGGAAGACGACGCCGGAGGCGCTGCAGGAGAAGATCGTGGAACACGCCGCGGGTGCGCTCTCGGGCAAGCAGGGCAAGACCGTCTACCTGTCGTTCGTCACGAACGTCACGCCCGACTGCGACTGCTGGCACTTCTCGGACGCAAGCGTCGTGCCGGACATCGGCGTGCTCGCGTCCGACGACATCGTCGCCATCGACCAAGCCGCGTACGACCTCGTCAAGGCTGCCCCGGGTCTGCCCGGCACCCGAGGAGCAGAGCTCGGAGAGGGCGAGGACAAGTTCACCCGCATCACGGGCGTCGATGGGACGCACGCGATGCGGTACGCGGAGACGCTCGGCCTCGGGACCAGGGAGTACGAGCTCGTGACCGTGGAATGACGATGCGCTAGGCTTGCGCCGGTGACCGTAGACGCCGAGGCCGAGGGGGTGCCGTGGACTACTTCGACGTGCTCAAGCAGGCGCTCAAGATCGCCTGGACGCACAAGCGCCTATGGGTGCTTGGGTTCTTCGTGGCAGGCGCCGCGAGCGTCCCGAGCCCCTCGTACATGCAGACGATGCCGGGTCCCGAGCAGCCAGAGGCCGTCGCGCAAGTCGAGCCTCTGGTGCGGTGGGCGGAGGCCAACCCCGGGCTGCTCGCGGCGCTGGCCGGGGTCCTCGCTTTCGTCGGGCTGGTGCTGTTCGTGCTGTCGATAGCAGCGCACGGGGGCCTCGTGTGGGCGGCGAACGAGGCCGCCGAGGGGCGCTCGGTCCGGCTCGCGGACGCCTGGGGAGCCGGGTTCAGCCGATGGGGCCGGACCTTCATGATCGGGCTGTGCCTGCTCGTGCCGACGGCGTTCCTCGTGGGCGCGCTGGTCGCCGCGGCTCTGGTGCCGGCGCTGAGCGCAGAGGGGGTCACGGGGGAGGCGGCGGCGGCCGGCGTGTTCGGTACCGTGTGCTGCGGGTTTCCGATCCTGTTCGCGGGCGTGGTCGTGGCGAGCGTGCTCGTCGGTTTGCTGTTCAACCTCGCCGTGCGCTACGGCGTCCTCGAAGACATGGGCTTCGGCGCTTCGATCAAAGCCGCCTGGAGTGCCGTCTGGGGCAAGCGTGGCGTTTGGACGATGTGGCTCGTCATGCTGCTGCCCGGCCTGGTCTTCGGCGCAGCGGTCGGCGTCGTCGCCTTGTTGCTGGCGGCCCCCGCGGCGTTCGCGTTCTATTCGGGTCAGGTGGTCACAGGGGCTGGCATCTTCGTGCTAGTCGGCCTCGTGCTCGCCGTGCCGCAGGCGGCGTTCTCGACCTTCGTGTCGTCTGCCTGGACGGTGTTCTTCCGCCGCATGACGGGCATGGAGCAGGCGCACCCCGCAGCGCCGCCGGCATACCCGTCTGCTCCGCAGGCCCCCGGGGCCGTGCCCGCGCAGGCGTTCGGGGCGCCGCCGCCCCCGCCGGCGCCTGCGCCCGGAGAGATCCTCCCGCCGCCCCCGCCGCCGTTGCAGGCCCCTCCGCAGCCACCGGCGATGCCGGAAGTCCCTCAGCAGCCGTCAGCGGCGCCGGAGGTGCCGCCGGACGATGGAAGACCCTAAGACAGGCCGCCTGCTCGTCTGCGCGACGCCGATCGGCAACCTCGGCGACGTGACGCTTCGCGTGCTGGACGCGCTGCGTGAAGCAGACGTCACGCTGGCCGAGGACACGCGCGTGACGCGCAAGCTCTTCGCGCGCTACGGCATCGACACGCCGCTCGAGCGCTTCGACGAGACCGTGGCGGCTGCCAAGACCCCGCGGGTCCTGGAGCGTGTCGCGTCGGGCGAGACGGTCGCCTTGGTCTCGGACGCGGGCACTCCGGGCATCTCCGACCCCGGATCGCGCCTGATCGCCGCATGCGTCGAGCGCGGCCTCGAGGTCGAGGTGTTGCCTGGGCCCTCGGCGGTCATCACCGCACTGGTGGCGAGCGGGCTTCCGACCCACGCGTTCTTCTTCGGCGGGTTCTTGCCGCGCAAAGCAGGCGAACGCGAGCGGCTTCTCCGGGCCGTCGCAGAGCTCGATGCCACGCTGGTGTTCTTCGAGTCGCCGAGGCGACTTGCAGCCGCGCTTGCGTCGATCGGTGAAGCGATGCCTGGGAGGCGCGCGGCCGTCGCCCGGGAGCTCACCAAGGTGCACGAGGAGGTGGCGAGGGGGCCGGTGGAGGAGCTGGCCCGGCGCTTCGCAGAGTGCGAGGTCAAGGGCGAGGTCGTGGTCGTCATAGGCCCGCCAGAAGAGGCGCCCGCGCGGGTCGCAGCGGACGAGCTCGCTTCAGAGGTCGAGGCGCTGGTCCAGTCGGGCATGAGCAGGAGCGACGCGGTCAAGCACGTCGCGCGCTTGCGGGGAGTGCCGCGCTCTCAGGTCTACGACTCAGCGCACGAGGCGAAACGTCGGGACGAGCAGGGCTCCTAGAGCCGCTTGACCTCCGCGACGCACGCCCCGCACACCGCACGGCCTTTCACGAGCGTCACGTCTTTCTGGCTGCCGCATATCACGCACGAGTCCTTGTGCTTGGTCAGCACGATGCGCTCGCCTTCGAGCGTGATGGACAGCGGATCCTTGACGTTGATGCCGAGCACGCGGCGCATCTCCATCGGTATGACGATGCGTCCGAGGTCATCGACGCGACGGACGATCCCTGTGTCGCTCATCTTCTCGCCTTTCCGCTCGCGGCCGCCTGGTCCCGGTGCGCTATCATTGGTCATTCGGAAGTGCCTTGCATTTCCATGAATGCCCAAGCGCGGCCCTCCGCTAACACGGCGCACTTCGTGCGGCGGGTCGCACGAGACGGAGACGACCGACGGCAATGGACGGCAAGCCGAGCTTCTACATCACCACGCCGATCTACTACGTGAACGCTGAGCCGCACCTCGGGACGGCCTACACGACCATCGCCGCTGACGCGCTCGCGCGCTACCGGCGCATGACAGGCCACGAGGTGTTCTTCCTTACCGGCCTGGACGAGCACGGACAGAAGATCGCGCAGGCCGCGGAGGCGGCGGGCATGGACCCGCAGTCGTGGGTCGACTCCATCGCGCCGAAGTTCGTCGAGACGTGGCGCATGCTCGACATCAGCAACGACGACTTCATCCGCACCACCGAGCCGCGCCACACGCGCGGGGTGCAGGCGTTCTGGGACGAGCTTCATCGGCGGGGCGAGATCTACCAGGGCCACTACGAAGGCTGGTACTGCGTCCCCGACGAGACCTACTGGAGCGAGGAGGAGCTCGCCGACGGCAAGTGCCCTCAGTGCGGGCGCGACGTGCAGTTCGTGCGCGAGGACAACTGGTTCTTCCGCCTGTCGGCGTACCAGGAGCGCCTGCTCGAGTTCTACGAGCGCCGCGAGGCGGAGGGCCGGCCGTTCATCCAGCCCGAGACGCGGCGCAACGAGGTCGTCTCGTTCGTGAAGAGCGGGCTGAAGGACCTGTCGATCTCGCGCACCACGTTCTCGTGGGGCGTCCCGCTCCCGTTCGCGCCCGACCACGTGACCTACGTGTGGATCGACGCGCTGCTCAACTACGTCACGGCGCTCGGCTACGGCAGCGACGACCTGTCGCGGTTCGAGCGGTTCTGGCCGGCCGACTACCACTTCGTCGGCAAGGACATCATCCGCTTCCACTGCGTGATCTGGCCCGCGATGCTCATGGCGGCAGGCATCGAGCCCCCGAAGACCGTCTTCGCACACGGGTTCCTGCTCGCCAAGGGCGAGAAGATGAGCAAGTCGAAAGGCAACGTCCAGACGCCCGCCTCGCTCGTGGCGAAGTTCGGCGTGGACGCGTACCGGTACTACTTCTTGCGCGACGTGGTCTTCGGCCAGGACGGCTCCATCTCGATGGAGTCGATGGTGCAGCGCTACAACGGCGACCTCGCGAACGACTGGGGTAACCTCGTCTCCCGGCTCCTCAACATGACGGAGAAGTACCTCGGCGGCGTGACGCCGGCTGCGCCCGAGCGTCTCGAGGAGGCCGACGCCGAGCTACCAGCCAGCGCACGCGACCTGCCGCGCCGCTACGAGGAAGCGATGCAGCGGCTCGACTACGCCGCGGCGCTCGAGGCGACGTGGGACCTCATCAAGGCCGCCAACCGGTACATCGAGACGCAGGCGCCATGGAACGCGGCGAAGGCAGGCGACGATGAGCGCGTGGCGGCGATCCTGTACCACGCGCTTGAAGCGGTCCGCATCGCCGCGCTGTTCTGCGCCCCGGTGATGCCAAGGACCTCCGCGGAGGTGTGGCGCCGACTCGGCCTGGGCGACGTCCACGCGGTGGACGACCTCGCCGAAGCGGCGCAGTGGGGCGGGCTGCCGGCTGGGCTTCCGGTCACGAAGGGCGAGCCGCTCTTCCCGCGCATCTACGAGGAGTAGGCGGTGGCAGCGCTCGCCGTCGACTACGCTTCCCTGGCGCTGGGGGCGCCCGTCGCGGACGCCCACGCCCACCTCGACATGCTCGAGGACCCGGTCGCTGCGCTCGTGAACGCGGCCGTCGCGGGCGTGCGGTTCATCGCGACCGTCGTCGACCTGAGCGAAGATCGGCGGACGTTCGATGAGCTTGCATCGTGGCAGGCCGAAGCAGCCGAACGTCTGCGCGAGCGCGGTCTGGACGCCTCGGCGGTCGCGGAGGTGCGCGTCGTCGCCGGCGTGCACCCGCACAACGCGAGCGAGGCGGCCTCTGCCGAGCGCGACCTTCGAGAGCTTGCCGCAAGCGGGCTCGTGGCGGCCATCGGCGAGTGCGGGCTGGACTTCCACTACGACCATTCCCCGCGAGACGTGCAGCGCGCGGCCTTCGAGCGGCACCTCGGCATCGCGCACGAAGCCGGGCTGCCCGCGATCGTCCACCTGCGCGAGGCGCACGACGAGGGGTATCAGATGCTGTCCAGCGTCGGCGTGCCGCCGGCGGGATGCGTGATCCACTGCTTCACCGAAGACGCAGCGACGGCGATGCGCTTCGTGGAACTCGGGTGCTTCGTGTCGTTCGCCGGCGTGACGACCTTCAAGAAGGCGCAGGCGGTCCGCGACGCGGCGGCAGCGGTCCCGCTCGATCGGCTGCTGGTCGAGACGGACTGCCCGTTCCTCGCTCCCGAGCCGTTCCGCGGGCAGAAGAACGAGCCGGCGTTCGTCACGCAGGTCGTTCGCGCGGTGGCATCCGCGCGCGGCGTCCAAGCCGCGGAGGTGGCGCGCGTCGCATTCGAGAACGCTGACGCGCTGTTCGGTCGCGGAGCTACGAAGTGAACGGCCCGATCGTCATCGGGCTTGCGGGAAGCCCGCGGGTGGGCGGCAACAGCGACTGCCTGCTCGCGGAGTTCCTTGCTGGCGTCGCGGGCGGAGGCGTTGCCACGCGGTCCGTGGCTGCTCGAGACCTCGTCTTCACGGCATGCGACGGCTGCGGCGCGTGCTCCAGCACCGGCGAGTGCGTGCATGGCGACGACGCGACGGTCTTCCTCTCAGAACTCGATGCGGCGGCCGGCCTGGTCATCGCCAGCCCGGTGTACTTCGCTGGGGTGCCTGCCGTGCTGAAGGCGCTGATCGATCGCATGCAGCCGTGCTGGTCGCGCACGTACCGGTTGCAGACCCCCCGGCGCGTGAAGCGCCCAGGCGCGTTCATCCTGGTCGGCGGCGGAGGCGACCCCTTCGGCACCGCCGGCGCGGAGGCGACGCTCGCCAGCGCGATGCAGGTGTGCGGGTTCTCGGTCGACGCGCGTTTGCGGCACCTCGGGCTGGACGCGCCGACGGATGCTCAAGCGCGTCCGGACCTCCTCGCGCAGGTCCGGTCGGAAGGCGCCGCCTTCGCCGCTCGCGTCCTCAAGCGCGCCGGCGAGGCCTTCTAGCCGGCCGTTCGTCGGAAAGGGCGTCTGGGTGCAGGCGGAGTTCTGACGCGCCGGCAGGTTTCGCTATAATGGCCAAGTCTCCGTTTCGTTGACGGAGCGTCATGCAACCGACACGGAAGGGTTCTATGGGCAAGCCGGAGAAGCCGGCCCGTGACCTGAAGACCCCGTTTGTCGCCATAGCGCTGATCGCAGCCATCGTCACACCACTCATCACGGCAGGGTTCGCCTGGGCCAGGCGTGGAGCGACCGTCTTCGTAGACGGCGATCCGATATACGTGCGGACCAGCGCGTCGACGGTTCAAGAGCTGCTCGCCGAAGCAGCGGTCCCCGTCGACGCGAACGACATCGTCTCTCCGGGGCTTGGCGATGCCGTCGCCGACGGCATCGTGGTCGTGGTCCGCCACTCGCGCTCCGTGACTATCGATTGCAACGGAGAGCGCCTCGAGCTCGATGTCGTCGGCGCCACCGTCGCAGACGCGCTGGTGGCGGCAGGTCTGGATCCCTCCATGGGGCTCGACATCGTGCCGGACGTCGACACGCCCCTGTCGGACGGCATGACGATCACCGCTCGCGACGTGTTCGTGCGCTTGCGGCAAGAGGAGGTCGCTCTGCCGTTCGAGACCGTGGAGCGCCCCGACCCGTCGCTGCCGGAAGGAACTCGCAAAGTGCTCTCAGACGGCGTCCCGGGCAGAGCGGTGCGGCTCTACGAGGTGCTCGTGGTCGGGGGCGTCGAGCGCGCCAAGTACGTGCGCAGCGAGCAGGTGCTGGTCGAGCCCAAGGACCGCGTCGTGCTGGTCGGCACCAAGCCGAAGCGTCGCTCGACGCTCGTGGCCATCGCGCCCGTGGCTCCTTCGAGCCGTGCGGCGAAGCCGCCCACGAACGGAGCAAGGCTCACGGTCGTCTCGACGGCGTACACGCCGTGGGACGCGGGGTGCGGCGGGCTGCGCGTCATCGAGCGCCGCCTGCGGGCATACCGGGTCCCAGAGGGTTGGGGCATCGTGGCTGTCGATCCCGACGTCATCCCGCTTGGCACGAAGCTGTACGTGCCGGGATACGGCTACGCGGTGGCGGCAGACACGGGTGGAGCGATCAAGGGCTCGCGCATCGACGTGTGCTTCTGGAAGGGCGGCCAGAGCGCGGCCCTCAAGGCGGCGCGTGCGTGGGGCCGCCGAAGCGTGACCATCACCATCGTCAAGTAGGGCGCATGCCGGTCTCACCGCTGGCTTCTCCGTCGGCGACGATCGACGTCTTGGTCCGTCATGGGCTTGCGACGCGCAAGCGCCTCGGACAGCACTTCCTCGTCGACGACAACGTGGTGGGCCGGATACTGCGCCTTGCGGACCTGCACGGGCCGGAGCACGTCCTCGAGATCGGTCCCGGGATCGGCACGCTCACATGGGCGCTTGCTCAGAGCGCCAGATCCGTGGTCTCGGTGGAGCGCGACGAGCGGCTGCGCCCCGCCCTCGAAGAGGTCGTGCGCGCATGCCCGAACGTCCGCGTGGTGTTCGCCGACGCCCTCGATGTGGTGCCGGATGCGCTCCGTGATGAGGACGGGGCGATGCCCTCGGCGTTGGTTGCCAACCTCCCGTACTCCGTTGCTGCGACGCTCGTGCTGCGTTGTTTCGAGCGCATGGCCGACCTCGGAGCCGCCACGGTGATGGTGCAGGCCGAAGTGGCGGATCGCATGGCTGCCGCACCCGGCAGCAAGCAGTACGGCGCGTACACGGTCAAGCTGGCGCTCCAGGCGAGCGTCGCTGGCCGGTTCCCGGTTTCCCGGGAGTGCTTCCTGCCGCCTCCCCGCGTCGATTCAGCGGTGGTGCGCTTGGAGCGCACGCGCGAGCGGTCAGCCAGAGACGTCGAGGTCGGCAGCGCGGCCGCAGACGCGGCGTTCTCGCAGCGGCGCAAGACGGTGCGGAACGCCATCGCTTCTGCGCTCGGCGTGAAGCCGGACGACGTTGGCCAGGTCCTGCTCGAGGAGGGGCTCGACCCTCAGAGGCGGGCGGAGGAGTTCGCTCCGGCCGAGTACGTGCGGATGGGTCACGCGCTGAGTCGAAACGGCCTCTTACCTTGAGTTTTCCAGTTCGCTGTGGTATAGTCGCGCTCACTTGAGGAGGAGTCTCATGGAGTCTATGAACCAGCTCGAGGTCGTGGGGCGGATCAGGAGCGATCTCGAGAACCTCACCGGCACGCGCGTCCGTCTCAAGGCGAACATGGGTCGATCGAAGGTGTTCGAGCGCGAAGCCACGCTGGAGCAGACGCATCCGAGCCTGTTCGTCTTGCGCATCGAGGAGAAGCGCGGCCGTACGGCCAGGGTCTCCTACAGCTACGTCGACATCCTCACGGGCACGGTGGAGCTCAGGCACTGCGATACCGGCGAGTGCCTGTTCCCCTGGATGAACTGATCCCGCCTGCGACTTCGAACGCGCCCGCTCAGCCGACGGAAGACCGGACGTGCCTGACCGCGTGACGCTCATCGCTCCCGCAAAGGTGAACCTGTACCTCGCTGTAGGCGAGCGAGGCCCCGACGGATACCACGCGCTGACGACCATCTTCCAGGCCCTCGACGAGCGGCTTTCGGACCTCGTGGAGGTGCGCGAAGCCTCCGCATTCGCGATCCGAATGAGCCCGGACCTCGGGGTCCCGCCGCGTGACAACCTCGCGTTGCGCGGCGCCCTGATGCTCGCCGAAGAGGCCGGCGTCGAGGCGGGACTGGAGATCGCCATCGACAAGCGGATTCCCGCTGGCGGAGGTCTCGGCGGAGCGAGCTCAGATGCCGCGGCGACGCTGCTCGGCGCATGCGTGCTGTGGGGCCTGGATCCGGCGAGCGAGGTCGTGCGGCGGTGCGTCCGTTCTCTTGGGGCCGACGTCGCCTTCTTCCTCGACGGCGGCACCGGGTTGTACACGGGGCGGGGGGACGTTTGCGCGGCGGCGCTCCCCACACCTGCGCTCGACCTCGTCGTCGTCTCAGCGGGTGAGCCGGTCTCGACGAGCGCCGCCTACGCGCTCTTCGATCGAATGCCGCGGGCGACGGCCCCCGGGCCGGAACGCATCGTCGATGCCATCGCGTCCGGTGACGCCGCGGCGATCGCGGGAGCGCTCCACAACGACCTTGCGCCCGCTGCCCGCGCCCTGTCTGCAGGAGTGGCCGAGGTCGAAGCGTGGTTGAGCCGACAGGATGGCGTCTTGGGCGCGGCGGTCACGGGCAGCGGGTCGTGCGTCTTCGGGGTGTGCTCGTCGAACGAGGCGGCTGCGCGCGTCGCGGGCGCAGCGGCGGACGCCGGCTGGTGGGCACGTGCCTGCTCCACCGCTCCTGCCGGAGCCCGGGTGCTCGCGGTCAGCTGAGTCTCATCCGTCTCGCCATTGGCAGGGAATCCCGCCGTCGCGGCGAAAACCAACAGGCGAAGGCCGCACAAGGGGGATCGCATGAGAGTCACCAAAGTCACGCTGCGCCCCGTGTCGATGAACAAGGTGTGCGCGATTGCGAGCATCGTCATCGACGACGAGTTCGTCGTCCACGACCTGCGGGTCGTCAACGGCGACAAGGGGCTGTTCGTCGCGATGCCGTCGCGGAAGCTCCCGAGCGGGGAGTTCCGCGACATCTGCCATCCGATCAACACCGAGACGCGCCAGATGATCCAGGACGCCGTCTTGCAGGAGTTCGCCGCCGAGGGCGGCGTCGAGGCCTTCAAGGCAGCGGCGGAGGCTCTCGAGTCAGCCAGCTGACGCCCGTCCGGGCCTGAGCCGTGTGGTATACTCCGTGCGCTCGCCAAGCGCGCGTCCGGGCGCGCTCGCGGAGGCGCTGGGGCGTAGCCAAGCGGCAAGGCAGGGGACTTTGGATCCTCGATCGTAGGTTCGAATCCTACCGCCCCAGCCAGTTTGCCTGGTCGTCGGATCCGCTGGAAGGTGAGAATGGGCGCGTCGGCATTGATCCTCGCGGCAGGCGAGGGCACGAGGATGCGGTCCCGCCTCCCGAAAGTCGCCCACGAGATCCTCGGCGTCCCCATGGTCCGCTATGTCGTCGAGGCCGCCCGGGAGAGCGGGTGCGACCCGATCGTCGTGGTCACCGGGCACGGAGCGGAGACCGTCGAGGCGCTGCTCGACGACGTGCGTACCGTGCGGCAGGAGCAGCAGCTCGGAACGGGGCACGCAGTCCAGTGCGCCGAACCCGCGTTCGCGGGCCGCGACGGGTCTCTCGTGGTCCTGTCGGGCGACTCGCCGCTGATCACCGCGGACACGATCCGGTCCCTCGTCGAAGCCAGGGAGTCCTCGGCGGCCGCGGCTGCGGTGCTGACGGCGCTCATGGACGAGCCATACGGATACGGGCGCATCGTCCGCGACGAGGCCGGCAGGCTCGTCAGGATCGTCGAAGAGAAGGACGCGACCGACGACGTCCGTGCTATCCGCGAGGTCAACACGGGCTTCTACTGCTTCGACGCCCGCGTCTTGTTCGAGCACGTCCATGCGCTCGACAACGCCAACGCGCAAGGCGAGTTCTACCTCACGGACGTGATCGACCTCCTGAACGCAGAGGGTCTGCCGGTCGCCACGGTGCAAGCGCCCGATCCGCGTGAGACGCTCGGCGTCAACAACCGCGCGCAGCTTGCCGAAGCCGCGAAGGTCCTCCAGCGGCGCATCAACCTCGCGCACATGCTCGCTGGCGTCACGATGACCGATCCGGACCTCGTCTGGATCGGCCCGAACGTCTCGCTGGGGCGCGACGTGACGCTCGAGCCGATGACGTTCCTCCTCGGCGAAACGAGCATCCAGGACGGGTGCGTGATCGGCCCCGGCTCTCGCATCGTCGACAGCGTGGTCGGCCCGGACGCGGTCGTCGACAGCTCGATCGTCGTCGGGTCGTGCGTGTGCGAGGGCGCGAAGGTCGGGCCTCGCGCCTACCTCAGGCCTGGCACCGTGGTCAGGCCCGGCGCCAAGGTCGGCACCAGCGTCGAGGTCAAGAACTCGATCATCGGCGAGGGCAGCAAGGTTCCGCACCTGTCGTACATCGGCGACGCCGAGATCGGCGCTGACGTGAACGTCGGCGCGGGTACGATAACGTGTAACTACGACGGCAGACGCAAGCATCGCACGGTCATCGAAGACGGCGCGTTCGTCGGGTCAGACACCATGCTCGTCGCGCCCGTGCGCGTCGGAGCGGGGGCCGTGACGGGAGCGGGAAGCGCGATCACGCACGACGTGCCCGCAGGCGCGTTGGCGGTGGAGCGGGCGGAGCAGCGCATCGTCGAGGGGTGGGCGGAGCGCAAGCGCAAGCAGGACGACGAGGAGTAGGAGCTGGCGCCGATGGGAGAGAGCGGCAAGCGGCTGATGGTCTTCTCGGGCACCCACAACCGGGAGCTCGCCGAAGGCATCGTGCGGCACATGGGCATCGAGCTCGGCAACATCAAGATCTCGAAGTTCGCCAACGGCGAGATCTACGTGCGTTACCTCGAGAGCGTGCGAGGCGCCGACGTGTTCCTCGTGCAGTCCATGTGCCAGCCGGTGAACTCGTCGATCATGGAGCTTCTGATCATGGTCGACGCAGCCAAGCGCGCGAGCGCCCGGACGATCACCGCTGTCATCCCGCACTACGCGTATGCGCGGCAGGACAAGAAGTCGGCGGCTCGCGAACCGATCACCGCCAAGCTGCTCGCGGACCTGCTGACGGTGGCCGGCGTGGACCGGGTCATCGCGATGGACCTGCACCAGGGGCAGATCCAAGGCTTCTTCAACCAGCCGGTGAACCACCTCACGGCGCTGCCGATCCTCGCCGACTACTTCGAGAGCCTGAAGCTGCAGGACCTTGTGGTGGTCTCTCCCGACGTCGGACGTGTGAAGGTGTGCAAGAAGCTCTCCGACATGCTCGGAGCGTCGCTTGCGATCATGCACAAGGGCCGGCCCGAGCACAACGTCGCCGAGATCACGCACGTCATCGGCGACGTCGAAGGCAAGACCTGCATCATCGCGGACGACATGATCGACACGGCCGGCTCGGTGACCGAGGGCGCCCGCGCGCTCGCGAACAACGGCGCCCGCGCGGTGTACGTCGCTGCGACGCACGGCATCTTCTCGCCGCCCGCGTACGAGCGCATCGAGTCGGCGCCGATCGAGGAGGTCGTCGTGACCAACACCCTTCCCGTGCCCGAAGAGCGCCGGCACGGGAAGATCCGGGTGCTGTCGGTCGCGCCGCTGTTCGCGCACGCCATCGAGAACGTGTACAACGACGAGTCGGTGTCTGAGCTGTTCGACCCGGACTTCCAGCTGTAGCGCCGCTCGCAACGACACGAGGAGGTTGTCTGACCGATGACTGAGACGATCGAGATCGCCGCGGAGTCACGCACCAAAGTCGGCAAGAGCGCACGGGCCCTGGCCCGCGAGGGCAAGCTGCCGGCCGTGCTGTACGGCGCCGGCATCGGCTCGAAGCCCATCCAGATCGACCGGCACGAGTTCGAGCAGATCGCAGCCAAGGAGGGCGTGACGGCGACGCTGTTCAAGGTGTCGGTGGACGGGCACAAGCCGGTGAACGCGATGATCAAGGAGATCGCGCACGACCGGGTGAAGGGCACTGTGCTGCACGTCGACTTCTGGGCCATCAAGATGAACCAGCCGGTGACGACCGTCGTCCCGCTCAACTTCGTCGGCCCGTCGGCGGGGGAGAAGGCTGGCGGCGTGCTGCTGCACGAGCTGCGGGAGGTGCACATCGAGGCGCTGCCCGCCGACCTGCCCGAGCACATCGACGTCGACACCACGCCGTTGCAGGTGGGCGACTCGCTGCACGTGAGCGACCTCGTGCCGCCTGCTGGCGTGACGCTTCTCGACGATCCGGAGACCATCGTCTGCTCGGTCACCACGCCGCAGAAGGGCATCGAGGCCGAAGAGGCGGCGGCTGCCGCCGAGGCGGCCGAGCCCGAGGTCATCGGCAGCAAGGCGTCCGAGGAGGAATAGGCTCCGCGCATGGCACGCCTGATCGTGGGGCTCGGCAATCCGGGCGAGGAGTATGCCCGGACGCGCCACAACGCAGGGTTCATGGTCGTCGACACGTTGGCTGAGAACCTCGGCGTCCCGTACTGGCGTGAAGAGGCCGGCGCCCGGCTCGGTATCGTGCGGGTCGGCGACGACGACTTCCTCTTGGCGAAGCCCCAGACGTACATGAACCGCTCAGGCGGCGCCGTCAAGCGTCTGCTCGAGCGCTACGAAGTCCCGCTTTCGAGGCTCGTCGTGGTGCACGATGACCTCGACCTGCCCGAGGCGGTCGTCCGGGTCAAGCGCGGCGGCGGCCACGGCGGTCACAACGGGCTGCGGTCACTGATCGAGTCGCTCGGGACGGGCGACTTCGTGCGCGTGCGTCTCGGCATCGGGAGACCGCCGGGGAGGCAGGACCCCGCCGACTACGTCTTGGAGCCGATGCGGGGCGACGTGGCCGAGCGGATCGAGGGCGCTGTGCCTCATGCCGCCGCTGCCGTGATGCACGTCATCGAGCGAGGCGTCGAGGACGCGATGCGGGAGTTCAACGGCGTCTAGGCTCGGCGTGCCGGGTCTGGCTCCAGCCGCCGGCGCTTACCGCAGGTACGGCATCGGGTCGGTCGGCGTGCCGTTGATGCGCACTTCGAAGTGGAGGTGCGGACCCGTCGACAGCCCCGTGCTGCCGACGGCCCCGATCGGCTGGCCCTTGCTCACGTGGTCGCCGACGCTCACGCGGAACGAGCCGCTTCGCTGGTGCGCGTACAGCGTGGCCACGCCGTCGCTGTGGTCGATGATGATCGTGTTGCCGTAGCCGCCGCGGTATCCGGCGTAGATGACCGTCCCCGCTCCGGCCGCGACGATCGTAGCGCCGTCGATGGAGCGCGGCGGATCGAGGTTGCGCCCGATGTCGATGCCCGTGTGGAGCTTGCGCACCCCGAGGATCGGGTGGATTCGGTACCCGAACGGCGACGCGACTCGGTAGAAGCCGGGGACAGGCCAGGCCATGACGCCTGCGAAGTACCCGGAGCCGTGGCCGTACAGCTCGGCTGCGATGCGGCGCGACTCCTCTTCCTCTTCCTCTGCCAGCTTGCGCAGCCGCTCCGCCTCGGCCTTGTTCTTGGCCATCAAGTCGGCCTTCTGCTGCTTGACAGCCTCCTGCTCCGCGAGGCGCGAGCGGTGCTGTGCGCGCAGGTCACGGAGGCGCTTCTCTTCGGCGGCCGCCTCTTGGCGCTTCAGGTCGACGGCCTCGAGCGTGCGCGCGAGCTCCGTCTTCGCGGCTTCAAGGCGGTGCTGGGTGTCTTCCAAGGCTGCTGCGGTCTGCTGGTTGTCACGGATGACGCGTTCGACCAGGGAAGTGCGAGCGAGGAGGTCCTCGATGTCTTGGGCGTCGAGCAAGAACTGGACGAAGAAGAACTCGCCTTGCTTGTAGGTCTCCTGGAGCCGTTGCGCCAGCAAGGCGCTTTGCCGGTCGTACTCGGCCTGGACCGACGCGATCTCCGACTCTTTGGCGGCCACCTGCGCGCGCAGGTCCGCGACTTCGGCGTTGAGGCGGCGCGTGCGTTCGGTGGCTTGCGCGATGTCGTCGGCAAGCCCGGCGATGGCGGACTCGATCTCCGCCATCCGCTCTTCGAGGCTCTCGATCTGTCCGGCCAGCGCCTTCGCGCGCGCGTCGGCTTCCTCGGCGGCCTTGCGGGCGTCAGCGGCGGCCTTCTCGTGCGCCTCGAGGTCGGAGCGCGTGTAGGCGTGCGCAAGCGGTGCCGCGAGCACGGTGGCGAGGAGGAATGACGCGAGAAGCGAAACGAGGGCGCGTCTGTGTCTCATGCTGCATCTCCTCCGGGGGGAGGTCGTGTCCGTCCGCCGGAAGGCGCTCCGCACGCGATTCTAGCAGCGTGGGGCATATACTGCAATCAGAGCGCGCCGCGCTCGGAGGGCGAACACGGAAGGGGAGGCGCCATGTCTGACGAGGTCAACCAGGTCCCGCCTGCACCGGACACCGGGATTCCTGGCCCGGAGAGCGACACGAGCAAGATCCTCGCGGTGCTCGGGTACCTGACGGGGATCGCGGCGATCATCGCGCTCCTGATCGAGCCCTACAAGGACGAGAAGTGGCTGCGGCTGCACGCGGTCCAGGCGCTCGGGCTCGCGGTCGCGGCGATCGTCGCGCAGGTCGTCCTTTCGATCCCCGTCATCGGGTGGGTCGCGGGTCCGCTGGTCAGCCTGGCCGTGCTGGTGCTCGCGATCATCGGCATCGTGAAAGCGTGGCAGGGCGAGTACTACCAGATGCCGGTGATCTACGACCTGGTGAAGCAGTTCGTCTAAGGCGTTTCGACTGCTTCGATGCGCACGCCTGTGCCTGCCGCTCCGTCGTGCGAGCGGACGGCGCCCGCCGCATCGACGAGCCAGACCGACACGGAGCGCTCGCGCGCATAGGCGAGCGCTCCGTCGCGTCCGCGCACGAAGAGCGCCGTCGACAGGATGTCGCTTTCGAGCCCCGAGATGCGCCCTGCGACGGTGAGGGACTGGATGCCTGCGGCAGGCCGTCCGGTCGCCGGATCCAGGATGTGGTGGTAGCGCACGCCGTCGACCTCGAACGACTGCTGGTAGTCGCCGGAGGTCGACAGCGCCGCGTCGCCTGTCCATTCCGCGACGGCCATGACCGTGCCGGTCCTGCGCGGGTGCTCGACGCCGATGTGCCACGGCTCGCCGCCGGGTTTCGTGCCGAGCGTGACGGTGGTGCTGCCCGCGGTGAGCAGCGCCGCCTGGACGCCGTGCGCACGCAGCGCCTCGCGGGCGCGGTCGAGCGCGAGCCCCTTGGCGGCGCCGCCGAAGTCGAGGCCTGGGGCGAGCGGGCCGCCTGGTTCGAGGCGCGGGTCCGGCGTCTTCAGGCGCGCGAACACGCCGGTGGCCGCCGTCGGCCTGCGGAAGCCTCGGGCGGCGGCTACGGAGAGCGACAGGTCGTCCGGCGCGGGCACGGTCGGGGTCGTCCCGAAGCCGTACAGGCGCACCGGTGCGAGCAGCGCGGACGAGAACTCAGCGCCCACCCCGAGCCGCTCGACTTCGTCGAGGATGGTGATGGCCTCTTCTGGCAGTCGCCGTTCGGTGTAGGGGTCGGCATTGAAGGCGGCGATGGTCGACGTCGGGCTGTAGGCGTCGAGAGCGCGCTCGACGCGGGCGATCTCGTCGAACGCCGCGTCGATGGCGATGCGAAGGGCGGCTTCGTCGGTCCCGTACGCCTCGATGGTGACGACGGTGCCGAGCGCGGGCCTGCTGTCCCGGAGAGGTGTAGGCCCGCTGGCGCAACCCGCGGCGAGAAGCGCCGCGGCAAGCCACGCCGCCGCTCCGAAGCGCAGCGTCCGAGCCACCCAGCGCCCTCCTTCCGCACGGCCGCTGCGAGTATATACTGGGCAGCACCGTCGGTCGCATGAGATGAGGTTCGATGTTCCAGATCGTGCACAAGCGCCAGCTGTCGGAGTCCGTCTTCGAGATGGGCGTCGAGGCGCCGCAGATCGCCCGCAAGGTGCGCGCAGGCCAGTTCCTGATGCTTCGCGTCAACGAGACCGGCGAGCGCATCCCGCTCACCTTCAGCGACTGGTCGGCGGACGAGGGCTGGATCCGCTTCATCTTCATGCGCGTGGGCAAGACGACGCACCTGCTGTCGCACCTGGAGGCCGGCGATGCGCTCGCGGACGTCGTCGGTCCGCTCGGCACGCCGACGCACGTCGAGGGGCTCGGACGCGTCGCGGTCATCGGCGGCGGAGTCGGCACGGCGGTGGCGTACCCGGTGGCGCGCGCGATGCTCGAGTCGGGCAACGAGGTCACGGCCATCGTCGGAGCCCGCTCGAAGGACCTGCTCATCCTCATCGACGAGTTCGAGGCGCTGCCCTTGAAGGAGCTCATCGTCGTCACCGACGACGGCTCGGCGGGCGAGAAGGGCCTCGTGACGCAGCCGCTCGCGCGCCTGTGCGACGCCGGCGCGATCGACCACGCGATGGCGATCGGGCCGGCGATCATGATGAAGTTCTGCGCCCAGACCACCAAAGAGCGCGGCGTGCCGTGCACCGTCTCGCTCAACCCCATCATGGTGGACGGCACGGGCATGTGCGGCGCGTGCCGCGTGACGGTGGGTGACCAGACGAAGTTCGGGTGCGTGGACGGCCCCGACTTCGACGGGCACCTCGTCGACTTCGAGGAACTGATGAGCCGCCAGCGCGTCTACGCCGACATGGAGCGCGAGGCGGATTCCGAGTACAGCAAGGAGTGCTCATGCCACCTGTAGACGAGACCGGACGCCGCCGGCCGTCGAGGGCGCCGCGCACGCCGATGCCCGAGCGGGACCCGGTCGAGCGCGCGCAGGACTTCGACGAGGTCGCCTTGGGGTACACCGAGGAGCAGGCGCTCGCGGAGGCCGACCGCTGCTTGCAGTGCGCGAATCCCACGTGCATCGAGGGGTGCCCCGTGAACATCGACATCAAGTCCTTCATCGCGCGCATCCTCGAGCGCGACTACGCGGGCGGCGTGGCCGTCATCAAGGAGCGCAACGCGCTTCCGGCCGTCTGCGGGCGCGTGTGCCCGCAAGAGGAGCAGTGCGAGGCCGCCTGCGTGCTGTCGCGCAAGGGCGAGCCGGTGGCGATCGGGCGGCTCGAGCGGTTCTTGGGCGACTACGATCTCGCGTGCGACCTCGAGCACCGCTGCCGGCCGGAAGTCGGCACCGACACCGGTTTCAAAGTGGCGGTGATCGGCTCTGGCCCCGCGGGGCTCGCGTGCGCGGGCGAGCTTCGGCGCTTCGGGCACGCGGTGACGATCTTCGAGTCGCTCCACGCCGCAGGCGGCGTGCTCACCTACGGCATCCCGGAGTTCCGGCTGCCCAAGTCGATCGTCCAGGCGGAGATCGAGGCGCTTGAGGAGATGGGGGTGGAGATCGTCACCGACGCCGTGGTGGGCGCGACCTACACGCTCGACGAGCTCATGGGCGAGCACGGATACGACGCCGCGTTCATCGGCGTGGGCGCCGGGCTTCCCGTGTTCCTCGGCGTGCCGGGCGAGAATCTGAACGGCGTGTACTCCGCCAACGAGTTCCTCACGCGCGTCAACCTGATGCGCGCCTACGAGTTCCCGAAAGCCGACACGCCGGTGTGGCGCGGGCGCAAGGTCGCAGTCGTCGGCGGCGGCAACGTCGCGATGGACGCGGCGCGAACCGCCAAACGGCTCGGCGCGGAGCAGGTGTTCCTGGTCTACCGGCGCTCTGAGGAGGAGATGCCGGCGCGGCGGGAAGAGGTGCACCACGCGCGCGAAGAGGGCATCGAGTTCAAGATGCTGTGCTCGCCGCAGGAGATCCTCGGCCGCGACGGCTGGGTCACGGGCATGGTGGTCACGCGCATGGAGCTCGGAGAGCCGGACGAGAGCGGCCGCCGCGCGCCGGTGTGCGTCGTCGGCTCGGAGCACACCATCGAGTGCGACACCGTGATCGTGGCAGTCGGTACGCGCGCCAACCCGCTGCTCACGAAGGCGACGCCGGGTCTGGAGGTCTCCTCCCGCGGCTACATCCTCACCGATGCTGACGGCGCGACGAGCCTGCCCGGCGTGTTCGCCGGCGGCGACATCGTCACCGGCGCCGCGACGGTCATCCTCGCGATGGGCGCGGGCAAGCGGGCGGCCCGGGCGATCGACCGGTACCTGGCGGGGTGCGGCTAGCGACGAAAGGGCAGCCAAGGGTATACTCGCGGTAGAATGAGCGCTCACTGGTTTTTTCTGGGGGATGAGCGGCTCGACGCACGCTGAGTAGACCGGCCGTCGGAAGGAACGCCGATGGATGAGCCCATCACCGTGCTCGTCGTCGACGACGATCCTGCGATCGTCGACATGATCCAGATGGGGCTCGAAGCGGACGGCATGCGCGTGCTGTCCGCAAGCGACGGGGGCGAGGCGCTCGACGTGCTCGCGCGCGAAGCGGTGGATGTCATCCTGCTCGACATCATGATGCCGCGCGTCGACGGCTGGATGGCGCTCATGGAGATCCGCAACAACCCGGAGACCGCCGACATCCCCGTCATCATGCTGACCGCCAAGACGCAGGACCTCGCGAAGATCCTGGCGTTCAAACAAGGCGTGCAGCAGTACGTGACCAAGCCGTTCAACCTCATGGAGCTCTCCGCCCGCGTGCAGAGCCTCGTCAAGCATCGGCCGCGGGGGAGCATGCGGGTCCGGGACGGCGAGAGCGAGTTCCGCAAACTCGCGGTCCGCAAGGGCGGGCGTACGGTGCTGCTCAGCATCGACGACGTCGTCTACATCTCGGCAAAGAACAAGTCCACGTACGTGCACACCTACGAGAACCAGTACCTCGTGGACCTTACGCTCACCGAGCTCGAAGAGCGGCTCGGGAAGGAGCGGTTCGAGCGTGTGCACCGGAGCTTCATGGTCAATCTCGAGAAGATCAAGGAGATCCTCCGGGTCGACGGCGCGTACGTCATCGTCGTGTCCGATCGTGACGAGACACAGATTCCCGTGGCTAGGCGCCACCTCAAGCACTTCAAAGAGGCGGTGGGTCTGTGAGGCGCCACGCGGCGCTGGCCGTTTTCGTCGTCCTCGTCGCCGCGTTGCTCGTGCCCGGTTCGGCATCGGCGGAGCGGACGCTCGCGCTGTCGACCGGCTCCTTCGAGTTCCAGGTGGCCGCCGGCCAGACGGGCAAGGGCTCGGTCATCGTGATGAACCCGAGCAAGGAGCCCATCGAGGTCTACATCTACGCCGGGAACCAGGTGGTCGACGAAGAGGGGCGCGTCTCGTTCGAGATACCGAAACCGGGAGACGTCGGCGGAGTGGGCAACCCGGCTTCGTGGCTGCAGGTCACGATGTCGGCTGACATGAAGTCGCGCGGCAACGTGCCGTACATCGAGCTCGACCCGAACGAGCGCAAGCAGGTCGACTTCACCTTCGAGGTTCCCGAAGGTGTCCCGCCGGGCGACCACCAGATCCTGCTGTTCTTCGAGATGGCGCCGCCGAAGAACGTGCAAGCGGATGAGGCGCACGCGCTGGTGTCGGGACGCCTAGCGGCGCGCATCCGCATCCGCGTGAAGGGCGAGATCGTCGAGCGCGTGCTCATCAAGCCGTTCGTGGTGCGCTCGTTCATCATCGGCGACCGCGTGCCATACTCGTACGCGATCCGCAACGAGGGCAACATCGACAAGATCGTGCGGGCGAGTGTCACGCTCATCGCGTCGTCGGGCGCCGAGCTGGTGAGCCAGGAGCAGACCGAGACGACCGTCTACGCGGGCGCGATGGCGGAGAATGCCGGCGTCGTGCGGCCGCCTGGGACGATGCTCGGCCGCTACACCGTGCGGCTCGACGTGGAGTACCCGCGCGAGGGGGCGCAGACCGACATCCCTGAGCGGCTGACCGAGCAGCGCACCGTCTGGGTAGTCCCCCTGTGGCTCGCGATCGCCGTCATCCTGGTGCTCGGCGGGCTCGCGATGTGGGCATCGTGGCGGGCGAGCTTGAAGGCGGCGAGGCGCAAGATCGAGCGGGAGCGGCGGGAAGCGCGGCGGCGGGAAGCGCGAGCGCGCGCAGAAGCTGGTTCCGACGAGCCGGTCTGGGCGGACGAGGACTCGGGCGAGCGCTAGCCGCTAGTTCCAGATGAGCGAGTAAGCCGCGGTGTCCGCGGGGAGCGTCACGACGGTGCCGCTCGTCTTGGAACCGTCGACGCGGACGACGCCGTCCGCCGTCTCGACCTCGAGCGTCCACGGGGTGTTGGCCTGGACGCGAACGTGGGACGCGTCGATCTGAGTGACGGCCGCGTACGCCCGGACGCGAGCGGTGACGGCGACGGTGCCGCTCGACGCGGCGATTGCCGTGGACGCGAGGAGCAGCGCGGCGAGCGCCCCGGCCGTGACCGCCGCTGCCACCTTCGTCCGCTTCACCGTCCTCGCCTCCTTCTGCCTGCCTGTTGTCTATATCGGCAACAAACGGCAGAATATGAGCGACGAACGGCAGTATGAGCCGTTTATCTGACGAACGGTACCGTTCGGGTGTGCGCAACGGAGCTGCCGTCAGGCGTTGGGCTGTGGCGAGAGCGGCCGGAGTGTGCGAGGAAAAGAGGAAGCCCCCGCGTCTGCGGGGGCTTCCATGCGATCCGTGTCGCAGGTGCTTACGGCTGGGCGATCGTGTAGGTTACCGAGCCGCTCACGACCGTGCCGGCGTCGACATCCCAGTCTACGGTGCCGGTGAGGTTGTCGGTATAGCTCAGGTTGCCGCCCTTGCCCCAGGCGATCGGGGTGGCTGCAGCGGCCGTGCTGGACAGCGTCGTGAACGTGCCCTTGCTGACCGATGCCGACAACGTGGCGTTCTTGTTGGACTTGCCGGTGACCGTGACGCTGCCTGTTGCTGGCGTGTACGGATCGACATTGGAGAGCGTCACGGTGCCGGGGACCGTGATCTCCATCTGCGGATTCACGGTCGCGTTCACCGTGACCGTGCCGCTGGTTGCGGCGTTCGCGTAGGCCACGACGCCGAACACGAGCGCCGCGACTGCGGCTGCGATCAGTAGCGTCCTTTTCATCGTCAGTTCCTTTCTCCTGTGAACCGGTCGCCCTGCCCGGGCAGTTCCTCCGTGTCTTGGGCCTTCCGGCCCGTCTGGTGCGTGTATCGGCCTACGCACCACCTCGCTTGACGCTCGTCTGCCGCACGGCGGAATAGCGTGACGAGCGGCACACGACGCAGATGAGCGGCGCGTCTCGCGGGAGGTGGAACCTATGCGTCCGCCGCTTCATCGCGCGATCACCGTGTAGACGACGTAAGCAGAATACGTGCCAGGGTCGGTGTCCCACGGCACGTCGATGCGGATCGCGTCGACATAGGCGCGCTCGCCGCTCGCCTGGCTGAAGAGCGACCCGAGCTGCGTCGTGAGGCCCAGCGCAGAAGCCGCGCCGGAAATCGACTTGATGAGATCGAAAGTGACGTTGGCCCGTACGAGCACGCCGAGGTTCGGGCGCTCGTAGACTACGCCGGGCACGACGTCGCCGAAGTCGACCTGCGTTTCAGAGAGCGTCAGCTCAAGCCACGGGACGCCAGGTACGGCGGTGAAGACGGTCTCGGCGCGGGCGATCGTGAGGCCGGAGCTTGCGGTCCAGATCGCGCTTAAGCGGTACTCGCTCGCGACGGGGAGGCTCATCGTCGGCGCCGTCCAGACGAGCGTGACCTGCGCTCCGCTGCCGACCGAGAGGCCGGCGCTCTCGCGGGTATAGCCGCTGCCCGTGCCGTAGGTCTGCCACGAGCCGTCGGACGCGAGGTATCCGTCGCCCGGGCCGAAGACGCCGTCGGAGTTCTCGTCCCGCCAGACCACCCAGCGCGCGGTGGTGTTCGCGAGCGCGACCGCGCCTTCGTTCGCGAAGGTCGTGGAGACCGTCAGCGTCGATTCGACCGCATCGCCGCCGGTCACCGTGAGCGCGCTGATGCGAGCCCGGTACCCGACGTAGAACGGCACCGTGGCGATGACCCCGCCTGAGCTGTTGAGCAGCGTCACTGTCCACGTGCCCACAGGTGCTGTGGTGCCGATCGTGTACGCGTCCTGCGCCACGCCTGTGGAGTCGGCGTTGATGAGGTTCGACGTCCGCACTACCGTGCCGTTCGGGTCGGCCCACCGGAAACGCACCTGCGTGCCGGCGGTGAGCCCCATGCCCCGGGAGTACACGATGTCTCCGAGCTGGAACGTGTCTTGCGGCGAGCCGAACCCGCCGACGCCGTACGTCGCGAGCGAGCTCACGGTCGTCCGGTCGACGGCGGTCGCTGTGTGCGGGTTGGCGGTGCAGGTGAGGGTGGTGTCGTCGATGGTGCCCGACGCGGTGCCAGCGGGGACGCGCACGCGCACCACGACCTCCGCGCCCGCCCCGTTCGGGCCGAGGGTGAGCGTGGTGATGGGCGTGATGCCGTCTGCGGCGAGCACCTGGACGGTCCAGCCGCGCGAGGAGACCGCCGACAACGTCACCGTGCGCGTCGTCGGCCAGCTGTTGACGACGGTGTGTCGGTACGAGACCGAGCTCCCGGCGCCGGCCGGGGCCGAGGCGGCGGCCGGAGTCACGCTGAGCGCCGCTCGCGCGGTGGTGGTGTCGTAGCCCTTGCCCTTGAGGTTGGGAGCGCCCACGACCTGGCCTTGGATCGTCGTCACGTTCACGGTGCCGAGCGTGGCGCCGGATGGCACCTGGACGAGCACCGATATGGTCGTGCTTGCTCGCGGAGCGAGCGTCACTGAAGTTATGACGGAGGCGGCCGCGGCGTCGCGGATCTCGGCAGGCCAGCCTTTGTCCGAGGTCGCCGTGAGCGCGATCGTGCGCGTCTCCTCGGTGTTGTTCGTGACCGTGTTGCGGTAGGTGATCGTCTGCCCCGGCGCCATCGAGCCGTACTGGTCAGGGATGATGATCACAGGGCCGACTGTCGTGATGTCGACGGCAGGATCCGTGGCTGACGGTACGTCGCGGTGGGTAGCGGTGACGGTGAGCGTGTCCCGGGTGCCGTCTGGAGCGTTCGCGGGAACCTTCAGGAGCACCGCGATGTCGACAGAGGCTCCGGGGGCGAGGGTCACGGTCGTGACCTGTGCGCCTGTGGCTGCGAGGGTGATGGTGGCGGTCCACTTCTTCGACGACGAGGCCGAAAGCACGAACGTCGACAGCGTGTTGCCGAGGTTCCTGACGGTGTGGACGTACGTCACCGTGGTGTCGGCCGAGGCGCCAGACGCGCGGTCCGGTTCGACGGAGACGCCGTACCGCTGCAGCGCGACGACGTCCGTCGAGTCCCACGCGCTGCCGAGCGAGGAGTAGAACTGCATCCGGATCGGCGTGTCCGGCGGTACGCCGAGGGCGCTGAGCGGGACGCGAGCCTCGATCTCGACGCCGCCCGGAGCGCCGGCGCCGGAGATGGCGGCCGCGACTTGCGCTCCCAGCGAGCCGGCGGGCTTGCCAGCGTCTCCTGGCATCGGGTCGCCGTTGGCCGCGTCCGCCGGGGCGTAGCGATACAGCGTGCCGGAGGAGAACGTGTTCCCGCCGGTGAGCTTGTACACGACGGCCATGTCGGTGCTCTCGAGACGGCCGTCGCCGTCGAGGTCGAGGTAGACGGTGTAGTCCGGAGCCGCCGCGCCGCCGCCCGTGGCCGCTCGGCGGACGTAGTGGTAGAGGTAGGCGCCGTCGTACGTTGCAGCAACCACGGTGAGGTCCGTGTTCGAGCTCGAGGAATCGCCTGTGGCGTCGTATACGCAGTTCGCAGGATCCTCGAAGACGCGGGCCCAATCGGCGAACGCGCCATCGATCGTGATGGTGGTGCTGACGAGCGCCACGGTCGGGAACGTCGGGGCAAGCAGCATCGCGGCGAGCAGCACCGCGAGCACGGCGAAGCGGCGGCGCGCGCCGCCACGTCCGTTCCTCGAACGGCCCTGAAGTGCTGTGCTGCGCATCGGTGCCCTTCGTCGCTGCCGTTCCGGCAGTCGCCCCATATATCGGTACGCGCGTAAGCAACGACCAGGCCATTCCGCCGAATGTCGGAATAATGTGACGAGCGGCACGAAATCCCGACGAACGACCGCTTGTCGGGACCTGCATCGAGCCTGCCGCGACGCCGCCTCAGTTCCGCAGGCTCGCGAGCGGCGCAGGCACGCGCCCGCCACGGCGCACGAGCGTCGTCCCGGCCCACTCGTTCACGCTCATCACGGGCGCCGAGCCGAGCAGCCCGCCGAACACGGCGGTGTCTCCCGGACTCTTTCCGGGCACGGGGATGATGCGTGCAGCGGTGGTCTTGCCGTTGATGACGCCGATCGCGCAGGCGTCGGAGATGATGGCGGCGACGGTCTCGACGGGCGTGTCGCCGGGAATCGCGATCATGTCGAGCCCCACGGAGCAGACGGCCGTCATCGCCTCCAGCTTCTCGAGCGTGAGCGCTCCTGACGCGGCCGCGCGCGACATCGCGGCGTCCTCGGACACGGGGATGAACGCGCCGGAAAGCCCGCCGATGCTCGATGTCCCCATCGCGCCGCCCTTCTTGACGGCGTCGTTCAGAAGCGCGAGCGCGGTCGTCGTGCCCGGCCCGCCGCAGCGCGCCACCCCGATGGCCTCGATGATCTCGGCGACGCTGTCGCCTTCTGCAGGCGTCGGCGCGAGCGAGAGGTCGACGATGCCCATCGCGACGCCGAGCCGAGCCGCCGCCTCCCGCGCGATGAGCTCGCCAGCCCGCGTGATCTTGAACGCCGTGGCTTTGATGGCCTCCGCGACTTCTGTGAGGTCGGCGTCTTCAGGAAGCGAGCGAACGACGGCGCGGACGACGCCCGGCCCCGAGATGCCGACGTTCACGCAGGCGTCCGGCTCGCCTGCGCCGTGGACGGCGCCAGCCATGAACGGGTTGTCCTCCACCATGTTGCAGAACGCGACGAGCTTCGCGCACCCGACGCCGTCGCGGTCGGCCGTCGCTTCGGCGGTCGCGCGCACAGCTTCGGCCACCATGAGCACGGCGTCCATGTTGATGCCCGCGCGAGTCGAGGCGACGCTCACGGACGCGCACACGCGCTCCGTCGTCGAGAGCGCTTCTGGCAGCGAGGCGATGAGCGCCCGGTCGGCAGCGCCCACGCCCTTGTGCACGAGCGCGGAGAAGCCGCCGATGAAGTCGATGCCGATGGCCTGCGCAGCGCGCTCCAGCGCGTGCGCGATCGGGGCGAGGTCGCCCGCGCCCGCGGGCGCGATCTCGGCCACAGGCGTCACCGCCACGCGCGTGTTGACGATCGGCACGCCGAACTCGCGCGCGAGACGCTCGCACGTCGGCACGAGGTTCTCGGCGGCCCGAACGACGCGCTCGTACACGCGCTCCGCGACCCCGTCGACCGAATCCGCGGCGCAGCCGGTTAGCGACAGCGACAGCGTCACCGTCCGGATGTCGAAGTGCTGCTGGGTGATCATCGTGAGGGTCTCGGCGATCTCCTCAGGCGAGAGCTGGAGCACGGCCGCCTCCCCTCAGATGCGGTGCATGAGCCGGAAGACGTCCTCGCGCTGCAGCGTGATCTGCAGCCCGAGGTCGTTGGCGACTTCCGCGAGCCGCGCCTGCACGCGGTCGAACGCGCACGCGTCTTCGTCCACCGTCACGAGCATCGTCATGGAGAACACGCCAGAGATGATCGTCTGGCGGATGTCCTCGATGTTCACGCCGCACTCCGCGAGCGCGCCCGAGACGGCGGCGACGATGCCGACGCGGTCCTCGCCGAGCACGGACAAGATGGCGCGGGTCTTCACGGGCGTCCCTCCTCACAAACTGTTCGCCGCTCCACGGTATACTCGCGGCATGAGGGGTGCAAGCGGCGCTCGGGTGAGGATCCGCCTAACCAGAGCGTCGCTGCGCCGTAGCCGGCGGAGCGTGCGTCGACCAGGGAGCGTGGCATGGCGATACCCATCGTGCCGATCCGCATCGGGGACGTCGTGCGGCTGAAGAAGCCGCACCCGTGCGGCGCGAACGAGTGGGAGGTCACGAAGCTCGGCATGGACATCGGGCTGAAGTGCCGCGGCTGCGGTCGCGCCGTGCGGCTCATGCGGTACGACTTCGACCGCAGGTTCCGCGGGTACGTGGAGCGCGCGCAGCCGGAACCGGGCGCGAGCGCTCAGGAGCCGTCCTCGAGTCCAGAAGGCGGCGCCGAGGGCTCGACGCGGTTGAGCTGAAGGTGCACGTGGTCGCCGCCGTTGCGCGTGTAGGCGGCGAGCTGCAGCTCGGTCTTGTCAGACATCTTGCGCACGCGCGCCAGTCGCGTGACGCCGCCCTCGACGCGGTCGCCCGCCTCGACGCTCACGTCGTCGACGTGGATGAGCACGAGGTCGAGGTCGTCGTAGCCGTCAGGCCGGATGTGGATCTCGTAGTCGTCGTAGCGGCCGTAGAGCTTGTACGGGCGGACGGCGACGACGACGCCTGAAAGCGGCGCGACCACGTCCGTGCCGGCGTTCGCCCCGCAGTCGATCGCGGTGTCAGGCGCTCCGCGCCGGTTGCTACGCCACAGACGGATGACGGTGCCGTTCCAGATGGTGGCCGCCTCTTCGGCGTCCGTCGCGGCCGTGGCCTCCGGCGGCACGACGCCGCGCAGCGCCGCGGCCGCCTGGACGCTCGCTTCGGGGACGAGCGCGTCGAGGTGCACGGCTTTGCCGCCAGACGCCTGGTGGAAGGCCACCTGCGTGACTGCGGCCGGGTCGACCGGCAGCCGCAGGTACAGGTCGCCGTAGCGGGCGAGCAACGGGGTGGGGTCGCGAAGCGGCGCTGCGCCGTTGGCCGCCTTCGCGAGCGGCCGCTCCCTGAGGCTTGCCGGCCCGGCGGCGCGGTCGCCGGCGAGCAGGCCGGTGGCAGCAGCGGCAAGCACGAGCGCGATACCGGCGATCCCGTACATGCCGACCGGAACACTCTTGCGTGCGCGGCGGTAGCGTCGGGCACGCAGCGTGATGGGCCGGTCCGGGCTCACAGGGCCGCCTCTTCGGGGTCATCCGTCGGCGCGCTCGTGGAGATGATGTCTCTCATGTCGTTATGCACAGCACGTAGGGTACCAAGACGCGCCGGAGAATACCCGTGCAGTGCTAGAATCGTGCGACACGGTGCCCGAGTTCAGAAGGGGCGAGGCATGGATCGGCTCGAGAGCGTGTTGCGGGCAGAAGACGACGCCCGCGCGCGCGTGCAGGCGGCCCGCGAGGAAGCCAAGCGCATCCGCGCTCGCGCGAAGGAGGAGGCCGAACGTCTCGTACGCGAGGCGGAGGAGCGTGCACGTACAGAAGCAGCGAAGCGCGCGCAGGCCGTGCGGGCGAAGGCGGAGTCCGAAGCGGCGGCGATCGTCGAGGACTCGGCGGAGCGGGCGCGCGCTGCGGTCGCTGCGGCGAAAGCCCGCGTCCCCGAGGCCGTGGCTGCGATCGTCGAGGAGCTGGTGGGCTGACCATGGCCGTCGCGCGGATGCTGAAGGCCACGGTGCTCGTCCACAGGGCGGCGGCGAGCGACGCCGTGGAGCGGCTGCAGGCCGCCGGCGCGCTCGACGTCGAGGCGACGCCGTACGAGCTCGACCGCGCGCTCGCGCCGGAGGACGAGGCTCGCCTGCACTGGCTGGACGAGCAGATCGCCGATGCGCGGTTCGTCGTCGACGTGCTGGGCAAGCGGCGCGAGGACGACCGCCCGTTCGCGGCGTTCGTGTCCGAGAAGATCCACGTGGATGCAGAGCGGTTCGAGGCGCTCGAGCCCGACGAGACGTTCCGCTCGCTGTATCAGGAATGCCTCACGTTGACCGACCGCATGGCCTCCGGAGAACGGGAGCGCGAGCGGCTGCGCCACCTCGTCGCGGAGCTCGAGCCGTGGCGCGACCTGCACCTCCAGGTCGAGCGGCTGCGCGACACGACGCAGGTGCGGCTTATGACCGGCACCGTGCCGGCGGCGCAGGGCGCGGCGATCCGCCAGCGACTGCGCGAGGTCTCGCCGCTCATCTCCGTCGAGGAGCTCGGCCCGGTGGGGTCGCGGGCGGCGTGGGTGGTGCTGATCCACCGCTCCGTCGTGGAAGAAGCCCGCGCGGCTCTCGCCGCCACGGCGTTCCGCGAGGTGAGCTTTCCGGCGGGCGTGCGCGGCTACCCGGCCGAGGAGATCGAGATCGCCCGCGACGCGATCGCGCGCATTGAAGAGGAGCACGCGCTGTTCGAGGAGCGGCTGCGCGAGCTCGCGGAGAAGCACTACCGCGACGTGGCGACGCTGCTCGAGGCGCTCGTCTCGGAGCGGGAGGCGGTGCTCGCGCGCGAGCTCATGGGCGCGACCGAGCGGACGGTGGTGATCACCGGCTGGGTGCCGGCGAAGCGGCGCCACGACCTCGAAGCATCCCTCGCTGCCGCAGGCGACCTCGTGGACTGGGAGCTGCGCGACCCGCTGCCGGACGAGGAGCCGCCGGTCGAGCTGGAGAACCCCCCGCTCCTCAAGCCGTTCGAGCTGCTGACCGACCTCTACGGCCGGCCGAAGTACCGCGAGATCGATCCCACACCGCTTCTGGCGCCGTTCTTCTTGCTGTTCTTCTCGATCTGCATCGGCGACGTCGGGTACGGGCTGATGCTCATCGCCGGGTTCTGGTTCATCAAGCACCGGATCGACGTGGCGCCCGGCGTGAAGCGCTTCTGCGACCTGATGATGCTCGGCGGCGCGGGCGCGATCGCGGCAGGCGTCGCGTTCGGGTCGTACTTCGCGCTGGATTACGAGGCGGTGCGCGCCGTGGTGCCCGTGCCGCGGCTGCTCGACCCGCTCGGCGAGCTCACGACGTTCCTGCTCGTCACGGTCGTGATCGGCATGGCGCAGGTCTTCTTCGGCGTGCTCGTCGCCGCGTACCAGGCGGCACGGGAGCGTGACTGGTCGTCGGCCGTCGGCGACCAGCTCTCGACGATCCTGCTCGCCGCACTGATCGGCGTGGCTGCGGCGGTGCCGGGAGCGGCCGGGTGGGCGCTTGCGCTCGGGCTCGGCTTCACGATGCTGCTGAAAGGCCACGCGCTCGAGGCGGCGCTTGCGCGCGACGCGGAGGTCGCTTCTTGGGACCGGGCGCTCGGCATCGGCTGGGTCGCGCTGTTCGTGGTGTGGCTGGCGGTGCTCGCGTTCGGCGGGCCTGCGGTCGTCGGGTGGGTGCTGCTCGCGGGCACGGTCGTCGGACTCGCCGTCTCGAAGAGCGTCCGTCGCGCCGTGGTCGGTCTGCTCGGCGGCGCGTATGCGGTGTACGGGATGACCTCGTTCATGGGCGACATCTTGAGCTACACGCGGCTCGCTGCGCTCGGGCTGTCTGGAACGCTCGTCGGCATGGTGTTCAACATCCTCGCGAAGCTCGTGTGGAGCGGGGCGGAAGGGCTGTTCTCGAAAGGCCCCGTGGGCATCGTTTTCGGAGCGGTCGTGGCGGCGCTCGCCGCCGCGGTCTTCGTCGGCGGCCACACCTTCAACGTGGTCATCAACCTGCTCGGCGCGTTCGTGCATCCCGCGCGTCTGCAGTTCGTGGAGTTCTTCGGCAAGTTCTACGGCAACGGCGGGACCCCGTTCTCGCCGCTTTCGTACAAGACCAAGGCAGTCGTGCTGCACCCGGCAGGGGTCCAGCAGGAAGGAGGCGCACGATCGTGAAGGACGTGATTCTCGGGATGACGGGCACGGACTGGGCGCTGCTCGGCGCAGGCATCGCCGCCATCCTCGGCGGCATCGGCTCTGCGGTCGGCATCACCATCGCCTCGAGCACGGCCTCGGGCATCCTGTCGGAGGACGGGAGCAAGTTCGGCAAGCTCCTGCCGCTCGCCGCGATGCCGGGCACGCAGGGCATCTACGGCTTCATCGCCGCGGTGCTCGTCGTCATCTTCTTCGACGTGCTCGGCGGAAAGATCGACCTGCCCGCGGCCATCGGCTTCAAGATCTTCCTCGCGTGCTTGCCGGTGGCGTTCCTGTGTTTGGTGAGCGCCATCTACCAGGGCATGACGGGTGCGGCCGCGGCGGGCATCGTCGCGGCGGACCAGCCGGCGCCGGCGCTCATCTTCCCGGCGCTCGTCGAGACCTACGCGGTGCTTTCGCTGATCGTCACCATCCTCATGCTGCTCGGCCTGCAGAGCGCCGCGCAGGCGCTGTAGAGGAGGAGCGGTGGCGCTCGCCGACATCCTCGAGCAGATAGCCGCGGACGCCGAGGCCGAGGCGCGGGCGATCCTCGAGCAGGCGGAAGCCGAGGCACGAGCTGTGCGCGAGGCCGCGGAGAAGCGCGCCTCGGAGCGCGCGGCTCGCATCCTCGCGGAGGCGGAGACGGCCGCGCGGCTCGAGGCGGAAGCGTCGCTCGCGGCCGCACGGCTGCGCGCTCGGGACGAAGCGCTCGCGGCGAAGCAGGCGCTGATCGCCGAGGCGCTCGAGCAGGTCGCGAAAGGCGTCGTCGCGGTCGAGCCGCACCGGTACGCCCGGTTCGTCGCGCAGCGCATCGTCGCCGTCGCTCGCGGAGACGAGCAGGTCCTGGTGGCGGAGGCAGACCGCGAGCGCCTCGCCGGCCTCGCGGACGCGGTCGCGCAGGCCGCGAAGGAGGCAGGCCGCGACGGGCTCTCGCTCCGCTTCTCCGGCGAGGCGGCCCCGGTCGCTCACGGTGTGGTGCTCAAGGGCGAGCGGGACTCGGTCGATCTGTCGGTGGAAGGTCTGATCGCAGCCGAGCGCGACCGGCTCGTCGCCAGGCTCGCAGGGGCGCTGTTCCCGGGAGAGGAGGGGGAGGGCTAGGCCATGCGGCCCCCGCTCCTCAAAGCGGTCCGCGACTCGGTGCGGTACGGCTACGCGGTCGGGCGCGTGCGCGCGCTCGAGACGCGGGTGTTCCGCGACGCGGTGTACGAGCGCCTTGTCGATGCGCCCACGTTCTCCGAGCAGCGCCGCATCCTGTCTGACACCGCCTACGGCCAGCACCTCGAAGGCGTCGAGACGGCCGACGGGGTCGAGCGCGCGCTCGAGGCGGCGTTGGGCGAGGTGTACGCGCTCGTCGAGGACCTCGGGCTGCCCCAGCCGATCGTCCGCTTCTTCCGCATCCGGCACGACTTCGCGAACCTGCGGGCGCGTCTGAAGGCGGAGGCGCTCGGGGCGTCGGTGGAGGCCGACTTGGATGCGCTCGGCACCGTGCCGCCGGAGGTGGTCGCCGGGCCTGTCGAAGCGCTGCCGGACCACCTGCGCCGCGCGGCAGAAGAGGCCCGCGCAGCGATCGCGGCGCTCGAAGAGCGCGCCGAGCGGACAGGCGGCAAGGTGCCGTCTCGGGAGCGGCTGGATGCGATCGACCGCGTCGTGGAGCGCGCCGAGCACGCGGAGCTCGCGGAGGCCGCGCGCGCCTCGCGGAGCGACTTCCTGCGCGAGTACGTCGCGCTTTCGATCGACCTCGCAAACGTCAAGCGGGTGCTGCGCGCCCGCAGGCGCGGGGTTGCGCTGGCCGAGGTCGAGCCCGCGCTGCTCGAAGGCGGCCGCATCCCGCGCGCAGCGCTCGCGGAGGCGTACGCGCTGCCGCTCGAGGAGCTGGCCGAGCGGCTCGCTTCGCACCGCGCGCTGCGAGGCGTGGCCGCCGAGGACCTGCTCGCGCTCGACCGCCTCGATGTCGCGACCGACGCGCTCGCGGTGCGCATGATGCGCGCAGGGCGCGCCGTTCCGCTCGGCGCCGAGCCGGTGGTCGCGTACGTGCTCGCGCGCGAAGCCGAGGTGCGGCAGCTTAGGGTGCTGCTCATCGGCAAGCTCGCCGGCCTGGGCCCTGACGACCTCAGGAAACGGCTGAGGAAGGTGTACGTGGGCCGTGGCTGACAAGATCGCGTTCATCGGCGACTCCACGAGCGTGGCGGGCTTCCGGCCGCTCGGAGTCGCCGTGTTCCCCGTGTCGGATTCCGCGCAGATGCGCGCGGCGTGGGACGAGGTCGCCCGAGGCGGCTTCGGCATCGTGTTCGTGACCGAGCCCGTGTACGCGGAGCTCGCAGACGAGATCGCCGCGACGGCCGACCGGCCGGTGCCGGCGGTGACCGTCGTGCCCGGCGCGGGAAGCGTGGGCGGCGTAGGAGAAGCGAAGCTGGCGCGCGCGATCGAGCGCGCGGTCGGCACGAGCGCACTGATCCGGGAAGAGGAAGCGTGATGGAGCAAGGGCGCATCATCAAGGTCGCAGGGCCGCTCGTCGTGGCGGAAGGGCTCGTCGAGTCGAAGATGTACGACCTCGTGAAGGTCGGCGACGAGGGGCTGATGGGCGAGATCATCGAGATGCGCGGCGACCGCGCCTCGATCCAGGTCTACGAGGAGACCGAGGGGCTCGGCCCGGGCGACCCGGTCGTCTCGACGGGAGCGCCGCTTTCCGTGGAGCTGGGGCCTGGCATGCTCGAGCAAGTCTACGACGGCGTCCAGCGGCCGCTGGATGTGCTGCAAGCGCAGGCGGGCGCGTTCATCGCCCGCGGCCTGTCCGCGCCGGCGCTCGACCGGGAGCGGCGGTGGGCGTTCGAGCCGCGCGTCAAGCCGGGGGATGCCGTGGCGGGCGGCGACGTCATCGGCGTCGTGCAGGAAAACGTGGTCGTCGAGCACCGGATCATGGTGCCGCCGCACCTCTCAGGCGAGATCGTCGAGACGTTCGCCGGCGAGCACACCGTGACCGACACCGTGGCGCGCCTGCAGGTGGCGGACGGGACCGTCCACGACCTCACGATGATGCAGGTCTGGCCGGTGCGCGTGCCGCGGCCGTACCGCGAGAAGCTCTCGGCCACCGAGCCGCTCGTGACGGGCACGCGCGTGATCGACACCTTCTTCCCGGTCGTCAAAGGCGGCGTGGCGTGCATCCCGGGCCCGTTCGGCGCCGGCAAGACCGTCACGCAGCACCAGATCGCGAAGTGGTCGAACGCGGAGATCGTCGTGTTCATCGGCTGCGGCGAGCGCGGCAACGAGATGACCGACGTGCTCATGGAGTTCCCCGAGCTCACCGACCCGTACTCCGGGCAGCCGCTCATGAAGCGCACGGTGCTCGTCGCCAACACCTCGAACATGCCTGTGGCGGCGCGCGAGGCGAGCGTGTACACCGGCATCACGATGGCGGAGTACTTCCGCGACATGGGCTACAACGTGGTGCTGCAGGCAGACTCGACGAGCCGCTGGGCCGAGGCGATGCGCGAGATCTCCGGGCGCCTCGAGGAGATGCCGGGCGACGAGGGCTTCCCGGCGTACCTCGGCACGCGGCTCGCGTCGTTCTACGAGCGGGCGGGCAAGGTGCGCGCGCTCGGCAGCGACGGGCGCGAGGGGTCGGTCACGGTCGTCGGGTCGGTCTCGCCGCCAGGCGGCGACCTGTCTGAGCCCGTCGTGCAGAACACGCTTCGCGTCGTGAAGGTCTTCTGGGCGCTTCAGGACCAGCTCGCGTTCCAGCGCCACTTCCCGGCGATCGACTGGCTCACGTCATACTCGCTCTACCTCGACAAGGTGACGCCGCACTGGTCGGAGCAGGTCTCGCCCGAGTTCCGCACGCGACGCGACGAGGCGATGGCGATCCTGCAGCGCGAAGCCGAGCTCGCCGAGATCGTGCGGCTCGTCGGCATCGAGGCGCTCTCGCCCGAAGAGCGCGTGCTCATGGAGACCGCCAAGTCCATCCGCGAGGACTTCTTGCAGCAGAACGCCTTCCGGGACGACGACCAGTTCTCGTCGCTTCGCGAGCAAGACGCGCTCCTTCGCGTGATCCTGCTGTTCCGCGACAAGGCGTTCGAAGCGCTTGCGCGCGGCGCGTCGCTCGAGGCGATCTTCTCGGCGCCGGTGCGCGAACGCATCGCGCGGGCGAAGTACCTGAGCGCAGACGACATCGGCGAGTTCGACGCGATCGCGTCTGACATCGAGACGCAGCTGGTGGGCGGCGAGGAAGAAGAGCCGCTTTCGGTGTACGCGGGAGGTGAGCGCTGATGCGGGAGTACATGACCACGCGCGAGATCGTCGGCCCGCTTCTGCTCATCGACAGCGTCGTCGACGTGACGTACGGCGAGCTCGTCGAGCTCGAGTACCCGGACGGCACGCGCTCGCTCGGAAACGTGCTCGAGGTGAACGGGTCGGTCGCGCTCGTGCAGGCCTTCGAGGGCACGCGCGGCTCGAACCCTGCCGGCACGAAGGCGAAGTTCCTCGGCCGCCCGCTCGAGCTCGGCGTGAGCCGCGACATGCTCGGGCGCGTGTTCGACGGCCTCGGCCGTCCGATCGACGGCGGGCCTGAGATCATCCCGGAGCGGCGGCTGCCGATCCACGGCTCGCCGATCAACCCGACGGCGCGCGACTTCCCCGATGACTTCATCCAGACCGGCATCTCGGCGATCGACGGCCTGAACCCGCTCGTGCGCGGGCAGAAGCTGCCGATCTTCTCGGGCTCGGGCCTGCCGCACAACGAGCTCGCGGCGCAGATCGCCCGCCAAAGCGCGGTGCTCGTCCGAAGCGAGCGGCCGGATGAGGTCGGCGAGAAGATGGAAGGCGAGTTCGCGGTCGTGTTCGCCGCGATGGGCATCACCTTCGAAGACGCCGAGTTCTTCCGCAACGAGTTCCGCTCGACCGCGGCCATCGAGCGCGCGGTGCTCTTCTTGAACCTCGCGGACGACCCGGCCGTGGAGCGCATCGCCACGCCGCGCATGGCGCTCACGGCGGCCGAGCACCTCGCGTACGAGTGCGACATGCACGTGCTCGTCATCCTCACGGACATGACGTACTACTGCGAGGCGCTGCGCGAGGTCTCGGCGGCGCGCAAGGAGGTGCCGGGCCGGCGCGGCTATCCGGGCTACCTGTACACCGACCTCGCGACCATCTACGAGCGCGCGGGCCGCATCAAGGGCAAGCACGGCTCGATCACGCAGGTGCCGATCCTGTCGATGCCAGATGACGACAAGACGCACCCCATTCCGGACCTCACCGGCTACATCACCGAAGGCCAGATCATCTTGGACCGCAACCTGCACCGGCGCGGCGTCTACCCGCCGGTCGCGGTGCTGCCGTCGCTCTCGCGCCTGAAGCAGAAGGGCATCGGGCCTGGCAAGACGCGCGAGGACCACGCCGACCTCTCGAACCAGCTGTTCGGCGCGTACGCGCGCGGGCTGCAGGCCAAGGAGCTTGCGGTGATCCTTGGCGAGGCGGCGCTTTCGGAGACGGACAAGGCGTTCGTGGCGTTCGCGGACGCGTTCGAGGACCGCTTCATCCGCCAGGGCAAGCACGAGGAGCGCTCGGTCGCCGAGACGCTCGCCATCGGCTGGGAGCTGGCGGCGATGCTGCCGCGCAGCGAGCTGAAGCGTATCAAGGACGCGTACGTCGAGAAGTACCTGCCCGCGACAGAGGCGTCGAGCGCGGGGGAGGCGTAAGGCCGCATGGGCGGGCTCGTCGAATCGCTGCGCATCGCGCTCGTCGTCGGGATGGCGCTGTTCTTCCTCGCGCTCGTGGCGTTCAACGCGTACATGGCGCGGATGTACAAGCGCGCCGGCGCGACCGCGCCCACTGGCGTCGTCATCATCCGCGTGATGAACGCGATCCTGCTGCTCGTGGCTGCGGCGATCGTCGTGAGCGCGCTGGTGCGGAGGTAGCGCGATGGCGGTGCTGCGCGTCAACCCGAACCGGATGGAGCTGCTCAAGCTCAAGCGCAGGCGCGACGTCGCGGTGCGCGGGCACAAGCTGCTCAAGGACAAGTTCGACGAGCTCCTGAAGGAGTTCCTGGCGCGCATCGCCGACAGCAGGCGGCTTCGGCGCGAGGTCGAGGCGCGGCTTGCGCGCGCGTACGGGCTGCTCGCGGTGGCGCGCGCGGAAGCCGGCAGGACGGACATCACCCAGGCGCTGCTCGCGGGCGAGCCCGCGCCGCTCATCTCGACGAGCGAGCGCAACGTGATGAGCGTGAAGGTGCCGGAGATCGAGGCGGGAGAGGTGCCGCAGCCCGGCGGCTACTCGCTCGGCACGATGCCCGCGGTGCTCGACGAGGCGCTGGAGGCGCTCGCCGAGACGTTGCCGCTCATGATCGAGCTCGCCGCGCGCGAGAAGGCGATCGAGCTGCTCGCCGCCGAGATCGAGCGGACGCGCCGGCGCGTGAACGCGCTCGAGCACGTGCTCATCCCTTCGATCGTGGAGACGATCAAGAGCGTGCAGATGAAGCTCGACGAGGCCGAGCGCGGCAACCTCACGCGGCTGATGAAGGTCAAGGAGATGCTCGAGCAGCAGCGCGCCGAGGAGCAGGGAAGCGCGGGGTAGGGGCGTCTCAGGCGGAATCCGGCGCCTCGCCTCTCAGGCAGGTTGGCGGAGCATGCCTCTCGCGGGTACGATGGAGGCGAGAGGAGGAGCGTCGTGGCGAACGTTCTCGAGGACAAGAAGCAGGCGATCGCCGAGGCGTGCCGCCGGTTCAAGGTCGCGCGCATGTACGTGTTCGGCTCTGCGCTTCGCGACGACTTCACTCCGGGCACGAGCGACGTCGACTTGCTCGTGGAGTTCGAGGACATGTCGCCCTTCGATCTCGTCGATGCGTACTTCGGCCTGCTCGCGGAGCTTGAGCGGATCCTTGATTCGCCGGTCGACCTCGTGATGGCTGACGCGATCAAGAACCGCTACATCGCCGAGGACATCGAGCGCACCAGGCGGTTGATGTATGCCGCGTGACGCGCGCGCATACATAGCGGACATCCTCGACAGCTGCGATGCGATCGGCCATGCGCTTGCCGGGCTTGAGCTGGAGGCTTACAAGTCCAACAGGCTGGTGCGCTCTTCTGTCGAGCGGGAGTTCATCATCATCGGCGAGGCCGCCGCTGCGCTGTCGCGCATCGCTCCCGATACCTTCGCCTCGATATCCCACGCGCGTCGCATCGTCGACTTCCGAAACCGGCTCACTCACGAGTACCCCAACGTCAACGACGCAATCGTCTGGGGTATCGCCCAACGTGACGTGCCAGTGCTCCGGGACGAGTGTGCTGCGCTGATGCGGGCGCTGGATGAGGTCGGCGAATCATCTTGAGACGTGTGTCCAGCAGATGGTCCCGCAGTGCAACCGTCACGAGGCGCATCGGCTGAAGAGGATGGATCAGGCGAGTGACGTGGTAGCGCTGCAAGCGAACTTGCAGCCGTTCGCCCGCGCTACGCCGTCGAGCCGGTGAACCGCCAGGCTGCAAGCGCGAGCGCGGGCACGAGCGTCGAGCCGCCGCCCTCTGTGCCGATAAGCTCGCGGTCGCGGCCGATCGCGACGAGCCCCTTGAGCGCCTCGACGACGCTTTGCGTGAAGCGCGCGTTGGCGAGCGGCTTCGTGAGGCGGCCGTCCTCGATGAGGAAGGCGCCGTCGCGCGTCATGCCGGTGAGCAGGACGCTTACCGGGTCCTCGACGTTGACGTAGTGAAAGCGCGTGACGTACACGCCGCGCTCGATGCCGGCGATCATCTCGTCGATCGTCGCGTCGCCGGGCTCGATGGCGAGGTCGAGCGGGAGTGGGCCGTAGGGGTTCGGCGCGGGAAGCGCGTGCCCGGTGTTTTCCCGCCCGAGCTTGGCCGCCCAATACGAGTCAGTGACGACGGCCGCTGGGCGGCCGCGGTCGACAAGCGCGACGCGGCGCCTCGGGACGCCCTCGTAGTCGAAGGGCAGGCCGATGGCGGCCGGGTGGAGGGCGTCGTCGACGATCGTGAGGGACTCGGGGAAGAGCTGCTCGCCTTCGTGGAGGGCGACGAAGGAGCGCCGCTCGTGGTAGTCGCGTGCGCCGAAGGACGTGTAGCCGAGGAAGTCGACGAGGTCCGCGACGGCGTCCGGCGCGAGCACGACGGGGTAGACGCCCGGCTCGAGGGGCTGCGCGCCTGCAGAGCGCTGGGCGAGCAGCGCTGCGCGGTCGCCGAGGGAGTCGGCGGGGAGGGCCGTGGGGTCGGCGCCGAGCCACGACGCCCAGCCGCTTCCGCCCGAATCGTCCATCGAGAGCACCGTTGCGCGAGCCGCGCCTCGGGTGGCTGCGGACCGGATGCCGCGCGAGTTCACGACCGCGACGCCGGCGACCGAGGCAGAGACCGTTCCAGCGGCGGTAAGCCCGCGTTCAGCCGACTGCGCGATGATGGCTGCAGCGGCGTCGGCGCGCGCGTCGGCGTCGAAGGCGTCGAGGTCGAAGGAGGGGCGAGCGGGGGCGGACGGAGCGGCAGCGACAGGGGCGGGCAGCCCCGGGAACGACGGGTCTTCGGGCGCGCGCAGCGCGGCCTCGCGAGCGCGGGCGCAGCAGCGCGCGAGCGCGTCGTCGCCAGTGAGGTCGGTCGCGGCCACGCCTTGCCGCGTGCCGATGACGACGCGAACAGAGACGCTCGACGCGCGCTCGGCGACGTTCTGGTGGATGCGGTTGTTCGCGAAGCGGGTGAGCGCGGAACGCTCGACCGCGGCCAGCACCTCGACCTCATCGCCGTCGGCGAGCGCAAACGCGCGCTGCGCGAGCTCGAGCGCGGCTTCGTGCGGCATCGGTGTGCCCGTGCTCATCGCGCCACCCCCACCTGGACGTTGCGGAAGCGTGCGGGCGCCGCGCCGTGCGCGACGTGCGCCACCTGCATCGGCTCGCCTTTGCCGCAGTTCGGGACGCCCCAGACCTGCCAGTGCGCTGCCGAGCAGACCGCGTCGCACGACGCCCAGAACTGCGGGGTGATGCCGGTGTAGTTGGGGTTCTTGATCATGCGGCCGAGCTTGCCGCCTTTGATCTCCCAGCCGATCTCGCATGCGAACTGGAAGTTCAGGCGCTTGTCGTCGATCGACCAGGAGCTGTTCGTCTCCATGAGGATGCCGTCGTCGGTGTCGGCGATGAGCGCATCGAGGTCCCACGCGCCCGGCTCGAGCGAGACGGTCGTCATGCGCACGAGCGGGATGCGGTTCCAGCCGCTCGCGCGGGCGCACCCGGTGCTCGCGCGCCCGATGGCGGCCGCTGACTCGCGCGAGGAGAGAAAGCCTGCGAGCACGCCCTCGCGCACGACGTCGAAGCGCTGCGCGGGCACGCCCTCGTCGTCGTAACCGAAGCTGCCGAGCGAGCCCGGCGTCGTGGCGTCAGCCACGACGTTCACGTGCTCGGAGCCGTAGCGGAGCGTGCCGAGGTCGGCGGCGCGCACCCACGACGTGCCCGCGAACGCCGCCTCGTCGCCCAGCACGCGGTCGAGCTCGGTGGGATGGCCGATCGACTCGTGCACCTGCAGCGCCATCTGGCTGCCGTCGAGGATGACGGTGGTGGTGTCGCTCGGGCAGGGGATCGCGTGCGCGAGCGCGGCGGCCTGCTCGGCGACGCGCGGCGCATTGCCGACGAGGTCCATCGCGAGCACGGCCTCCCAGCCGGCCTGCACGTGCTGACCGCCGTGGGAGTTCGGGTACGAGCGCGTGAGCACCTCGCCGTCCGTCACCACGCGCGCGACGATGCCCGCCCCGACCTCGGTGTGCGACTGCTCGATCAGTGCTCCCGCCGTCGAGGCGAAGACCTTGCGGACCGAAAGCGCGTCGAGCGACGCTTCGGTCACGCGCACGGACGGTTCCGCGCGCAGCGCTTCTTCCGCGGCGATCAGCAGCGCGAGCTTGTCGTCGAGCGCAACCGAGAACGGGTCGACCTCGCACCGCCCATGCCACTCGTCGCGCACGGCGGGCGAGTCCGCGAGCCGTACGGGCGCCTGCCACGTCCGGGCCGCCGCCCGGGCGAGCCAGACGGCCTCGCGCGCAGCGGCCGCCACAGCGCCCGCGCCGAGGTCGGATGTCGCCGCGAAGCCCCACGCGCCGTCGGCGATCACGCGGATGCCGAGCCCGAGCGTCTCGCTCGACGCGATGCCGTCCACGCGTCCGGTGCGCACGGAGATGCGCTCGGAGCGCTCGCTCACGACTCGGGCCTCGGCATAGGCCGCGCCTGCGACCTCAGCGGCGTCGAGCGCCGCAGCGACGATGTCGCGCATGGTCCCCCCTCGTCAGTCTACGGTGGTGCGTGCTCCCTCGGGCGGCGCAGAGCGCGGCGACCACTCGTACCGCCGCGCACCGGCGTAGTCCCGCCGGTCGGCGAGCCGCGCGAGCCGCACCACGTCCCCCGTGCGCGGTGCGTGCACGAACCAGCCGCCGCCGACGTAGATCCCGACGTGGTACACCGGATTGCCGAAGAATACCGCATCGCCAGGCTGCAAGTCAGCCGGCGCGACCCGCTCGCCGAGCGCGAACTGCGCCCGCGAGTAGTGCGGCAGTTGCACGCCGTGCTGGCGGAACACATACATGACGAGCCCCGAGCAGTCGAAGCCGGCCGTCGGGCTCTCGCCGCCCCAGACGTACGGCACGCCGAGGTACGCGAGCGCCGTCTCGACCGGCGAGCCGGGCGTCACGGTGACGGTGCCGTCGGGCGAGCCGGCGAGCAGGCGCCGCAGGAACTCGGCCTCCTCTTGCTGCCGCGCCGCTGCCTGCTCTGCGAGCAGCCCCAGCACCTCTGCCTGCGCGTTCGCGAGCAGCTCCTGGCGCTCTTGGATCCGGAGCTCGATCTCGATCTTGCGGGCGGCGAGCTCGAACTCGAGCTCTTCGGCGCGCCGAGCGGCCGCTTCGGCTTCCTCGGCGGTGCGCCGAGCGAGGTCGCGCTGCGCCTCGAGGGAGGCGGCAGTGCGGGCATCCGCCTCGCCGATCGCACCTAGGAACCGCAGGCGCGCCAGCAGGTCCGCAAGCGACTTCGCCTGGAGCAGCGTGGCGAGCGGGTGCTCCGCCCCGTCGCGGTAGATGGCAGCGGCCCGCTCCTCGAGCAGCCGCTGCTGCTCTTGGAGGGCGACTTCAGCTGCCGCGAGGTCGACCACGGCAGCGTCCGCGCGGGCGCGCGCAAGCGCGAGCTGGTCGCGCGCCGCGTTCCACTCCTCGGCGGCGATGCCAAGTTCGCGGTCGAGCGCTTCGAGCTCGGCTGTGAGCGAGTCCACGCGCGACTGGAGGTCGGCGAGGCGAGCGGTGTCAGGCGCTGCTGCCGTCGGCGCAGGAGAACGGTCCGGCGGAAGTGCCGCAGCAGGGAAGGTGCCGCCGAGCGCGACTGCTACGGCGAGTGCGGCTGCCACGAACATGCGGTATGAACGCCGATGAATCATGCCGAACCGTACTCTAGCACGGCTCATGCCAGCGATGAACACGGCACGAGCCGGGTGTTCCCCGGCTCGTGCGTCGTCTGCAACACGTTGCGGATCACGGCCAGTACGGGCTGATCGCGGTGTTGTGCCCGCCGCAGTTCGTCGTGCAGTTGTCCTTGGGCCAGTTGGCTCGGCCGCTGTTGAGCGTGATGTTCGAGAGGCCGATGCGAGTCAAGCCGGACGTGGCTCCAGCATAGATACCGTCGGCATTCACGTACACGAGCAGCCGCGGCCGCTTCCAGCCGTGCGGGACCTTGATGTGGCACCGGATGCAGCCGCCGTCGGTGATGTTGCCCTGGTGGTCTCCAGTGCTATGCACGTTATTCGACCAGGTGCCACTGGGGCCGTTGAGGTCGTGACATTTCGCACAGATGATGGTGGTTGAGCTCATGCCGTTTGCGGTGTTCTGCAGGAACGCTGTCTTCCAGTCCGTCGGATACGCCGGATCGAGCAGCCACTGCACGCTCGATCCGTGCGGGCCCTTTGCGCTCGCGGTGGAGTTTGTGTGGCACTCCGTGCAGGTCATCATCGAGTTCGTCGTCCACGAGCTTCCTGATACGAAGAAGCTGACTGTGGGGACTTCCCACGTGACCGTCCGCTGCGTTCCGCCCGAGTCAACGAACGTGAACGAGGACTTCATGCCGACGCTCTGGCCGAGGACGTTGTGGTACGAGAAGTTGCTCGGGTTGAACTCGAGCGCCTGGTCGGTCGACGTGTAGGTCGCGTTGTTGCTTCTGGTCGCCGTGAACGGCTGGCCGCTGTAGGAGCTGTGGCACTTGAAGCAGAGGTACGCCTCGTAGTCAGTGCTCTGGCCGTCGAGGCGCTCGGTCGTCCAGTTGCCGGCGGGCACCGCCGTCCAGTTTGCAGGCCACGCGGTGGGCTTCACGCCGGTCGCGCCGCGGATCGCCTCGCCCGCAAGCGAGCTGCCCGTGGTGTGGCGGCCGCGCCGGAGCGCGTGCGGGTCGTGGCAGTCCACGCACTCCGCGTGGCGGTTCGATGCGCCGAGCTGCGAGGCGGTCTCGGTGTCGCTGTGGCGGCCAGAGCGCTCCACCGGGTGGCGGTACGTCAGGCCGAACGCGGTTTGGACGTTGATGGCATCGATCGCGGTCGTGTGGCACGCACCGCCCGTGCAGTTCGGTGTGCGCGAGCTCGTGTGGCACGCGTAGCACAGCGCCTCTTCCGCGTATGCGGATGTGTTGTTGCGCCGCTGGCTGATGTGGGCGCCAGGCGGGCTTGCACCGACGTAGTACGCCGTGAGTGCCGTCAGGCGTGCATTCTGCGAGGCGTGTGGATCGTGGCACGAGCTGCACTCGGGCGTCATCCGCGGGACGAGCGAGTTCTTATGGCCGCTGCTCGCCCAGTCCAGGCCGGTCGCCGACTTGTTCCAGCCAGGGAAGAACGGCGCCGTCTGGTCGGAGAACGCTACAGTGTACGGGACGATCGTCGTGGCATTCGTGGCCGATGCCGGCGGCGTTCCGTCGTGGCAGCGCAGGCAGAAGTCGGTCGGAGATGTCGGGGCCGCCAGCTTCGTGTTGTCGGGGTCGCTTGCGCGGGTCATGTCCCACACCTCGGTGCCGCCTTTGCTGACGGAGTGCACGTTGTGGCAGTTCGCGCAGGTGAGCGAGCCGGAGGTCACGACCAGCCGGTCGTACAGCCCCGTGAGCGTCCAGTCGTAGAGCCACGGGGTGTCAAGGCCGTTGCTCGAAGAGAGGTTGGCGCGCAGCCGCAGCTTCGGGTACGCGGCCGTGCTGTACGCGGTCAGGTCTACCGGCCCGGAGTTCGCGCCGCTCACGAGCGTCTGCCACGACGAGCCGTTGTAGCCCTCGACGGTCACGGTCAGCCCGGTGTTCGCCGGCTCGCTTTCGGTCCAGGTCAGCACGCCCCAGTGGTGCACCGAACCGGCCGGCGTGATGTCCGGCGTCGTCGCAGTGCCGGAAGAGTAGTACAAGACAACCGAGTACGAGGGCGGATCGGCTGTCGCGAACGCGATGCCGGCACCCTCGTTCTGCGTCCACGGCGTGCCGGTGAGCGTCTCCCAGTTGCCCCAGTTGGCCGCGGTGCCGGCGTTGGATGCCGGGATGCGGATGCGCGCCATCGCGGTGCTCGTGCCGCCCTGGATGGCGTACAGGTAACCGCCGTTCACGCCGTCCCACTTCAAGTCGCAACCGTCCGCGAGCGCGGCTCCGAACGGGAACTTGTTGAGGTCCGTCTTCGCAGGCGTGCCGCCCAGGTTCGTCACGATGACGGTGTCGTCTGCACCGCCGGTGTCCTTGCCGATCATCATCAGGTACTCGACGCCGCCGCCGTCGCGGAAGTACGCGAGGCGGTTGTAGTCGGTGTTGCTGGTGTTGCGAGTGACCTGGAGGTTGCTGTTCGTGAAGTTCTGGTTGCCGGTGAGCACGCCGGGGTTGGCGAGGTAGTACAGGTTGCCAACGCCGGTTCCGGTGGCGGTGCCGTTACGCCGCAGCACGAACAGCCGGTTGGCGGTGGGCGCGTACGCGATGGCCGATCCGGCCCCGAGGTTGGTGGCCGTGCCGCCTGGCGCGAACACCATGTTGTTCTCACTGTTGTTGTCGTAACGGAACCAGTTGATGTTGCTGGAGCCGCCGCCTGCCGAGATGTACACCACGCTCGAGCCGGTGTTGACCGCGGACTGCGCCCCCTGCCCGAACGCCGAGTTGAAGGTGATAGCGATGGACGCCCAGGTGCCATTGCCGGAGTTCGCCAGCGGCGTGTAGGCGGTGATCTGCGGGCTCGTTTGTGTGTTGCGCGTCACATAGACTTTTCCGCCAGCCGAGAACAGCACGGAGCCAGACCCCGTGTTGAACGACCCGTTGACCGGCGGGTCGAAGCGCCCGTAGTTGTCGGCGTTCCACGCGTCGTCAGCCGGCCGGTACTGCTCGAAGTCCTGGGCGCCGCCATCGTGCGCGAAGAGGTAGGTCTCCGCTGGCGGGTCGATGACCGCTGTATACCGCGACAGCACGATCTCACCGCCTGCGGTGTTCGTGGTAGTGGCGTTGACGAGCGTATAGGTGTTGAAGTCGCTCTGCAGGGTGTGCGCAAGCACCGTCGAGGTCTCGGTGACGTACGACCCGCTCGTCACTTGGTACGGATGGCGCGAGTTGTACGTCGTGAACTGCGCCTGCACGTCGCGGCCGTTCCACGCGTACGGCTTGGTGCCGACGAGGCGCGTGTCGGTCGTCGAGTTCGAGTGGCACGCGAAGCACACCGCAGCGCCGCCTGCTTGCGATGCCGTCGTGCCCTGCGACCGGTAGTCGACGAGCTTGTCGGCGCGGCTCGCGTGCTTGTTGTGGCAGGCGGTGCACTGGATGCCGGGGTTCGGGTCGGTGGTGTTCGAAAGCACCGTCGACGGGCCGTGCGCGGCCGTCGCGTACCCGGCCGAGTTGTGGTCGCCGCCGGAATCGGCGTAGGCGTTCGCGCCGCCGACGATCGCGATCGGGCCGGAGTTGGCGCCGTGGCAGCCGAAGCAGAAGGCGTTGCCCTGCGGGCTGTCGTTGCGGCTGTAGTAGGTGTAGGTGTTCGCCGGATACTCGATGCGCAGCATCCGCCGGTAGCTCAGCGACGCCTGGTACACGCCGGCCGCGTCGTAGAAGAACGGCGAGCGGTGCGGCGTGTGGCACGCGGTGCACTCCTGCCGGGTGGAGGTCATGTTCGCGTTGCGGTGCTTCGATCCGGCAGTCACGGTGCCGGTGTCGAAGAACGACGCCTCGACGTTGTAGGTGCTCTTCGCGCCGGTGGCGAACGATGCGCCGGTCGAGCCGTGGCAGTAGTAGCACGACTCCTTCGTCTGGTACGGGAAGCGGTACGCGCCGTGGACCTGGTGGCACCGCGGGCACGAGACCTGGCTCGGGTCGGTGCGGTTGCTATGCACGTTCGGCGACATGTTGTACGAGACGCCCGACTTGTTGCCGAGCGAGTCGCGCGCAACGACGGCGTAGTACCAGACGTAGGACTGCGTGGTCTCAGCGGAGGCGGCGTTGACGATGGCGCTGGTGCCGGTGACGCCGGTCGCGACCGGGGTGAGGCCGCGGGAGACGATGGTGGCGGCGGTAACGGGGATGACGTCGCGGTAGACGTCGTAGACGATCGCGTGGCCGGACGCGTCTGTCGATGCGCTCCACTGGACCGTGACGGTCGGCGACGTCAACAGGCTCGCGCGCGGCGTGACGAAGACGTCGCGCATGGTCGGCGTCGTCGGCGTCGCGGCGTACGCAACGCCGGCTCCGAGCGCGCACGCGACCGCGGCCGCGAGCACCGCCGCTCGCAGCAGGGTCTGCCATCTGCTCATCGTTCCCACCTCCGGCTCACGCGTTCCATATATCTTACCAAAGCCTCGTGACCTGGCTCACTACGAGACTGCCCGAATCGTTGAGCGGATCGAGCGTCGTGAGGCGCCATCCGTCCTTTGTGTACCGCAGCGGGATGGCGATCGTGTGCTCCGAATCGATGCCGCCGTCGTGCCACACGACCTGAGCGAACGCGAGGTAGACGGTGGTTGTGCTGGCCGTGCGGATCTGCACCGAGGGCAGCGGCGCGCCGCTCACGAGCTTCGGCTGTGCCGCGAGGCGGCGCTGGGCGACGGCTTCCGGGGAGAGGCCTTCGTCGGCTGCGGCGATCGCAGCGAGCGCACCGGTGTCGCCGGCCGTCAGCGCCTTCAGTGCGCGCTCGAGGGTCTGCTTGAGCGAAGCCGCGTTGTCGCGCACCGTCGCCTCGGCCTTCGAGACGTACTCGTCGTACGCGGCGCGGTCTTCGGGGGAGAGGTCCTCGAGGGAGGACGTCGCGAGCTTCTGGAGAGCGCGCTCGGGAAGGGCCAGCGGGTCGCGGATGCCGGCGGTGTCGGGTGCCGTGCGGGCCTCCGGCGGAGGAACGATGCCGCCGTCCGCTGGGCCGGCGCCCGGCTCGAGCTGCACGCCGGGCGCGCCGGCCGATCCGGGGCGCAAGAACGCCACGCCGAGGGCGGCAACCGCCACCACGGCCAGCACGGCGATCGTTGTCTGCGCGCGGGTCAGCTCGGCCTCCTTCGTGCGATGGGCAGACCAGTACATCACGGTTATCGGTACAGGGCTTTGTGATTTGAGGCACACGCAGCGGGTTTCCGCCAGAAGCAGGGATGCGTGCGACGAGCGGCTGGCTAGCGGAGTGATGAACGGCAGGTTTGCGAATATGAACGGTCACGGATGCTTCGTCCGAGAAGCATCTAATACAGGGGGGTCAGGCGGCGTCGGCGAACCGTGACTCCCAGTGAGCGTCCCACTCGTTGTTGAAGCGTAGCAGCTTGAGCTTGAGGATCCCGAGGGCCCCTGGCTTGAGCCAACTCATGCCGCGGCACTTCAAGCGTCTGGAGACCAAGACGTCCACCGCTTTTTCCAGAGATCCCGAACCGAACAGATCGGTGCGCGTGTAGTTCCGAATGCCCTCCGCGTTGACAGTGATGTAGTTGATGAGCCGCCGGTGGACCTGGCGGACCCTGTCGTCGGGGCCCGGATCGTATGAGCGCAGGATGCGGACCGCCGCATGCGGCCTGCCTGCCACGCACTCGCTCAGCACGCGCTCGCGCCACGCAGCGTCCTTTTCGCGGGAGAACAGCTCCGAGATGCGGCGCTTGAGGTGGTAGAGGTCGAGCACGTAGACGGCATCGGGGAACCAGTCGCGCGCGGTCCGTCTGATCCAGCCCGCGCCGTCCCCGATCACGATCGTCGTGCCTGCGGTGGTCATCCCCGCCTTCACGGCAAGCGTCGACATCTTGCGTGCGAAGGTCGCCGTGTCCTCGATCCCGGCGTGGGCGGTGCGGCCGAGCAGCGTCCGGCGCCCTTCCGAGACGTCGGCCACCCCGCTCCACACCACGCCGACCCGTGCCTCGAAGCGCTCGCCCGTCGCCCGGTCGGCGACAAGCCCTCCATCCATGGCCACGACGACCGTGTCTTGGCCATCGCGCTCCACACACCCTGGCGGGCAGACCCCGCAGGAGAACAGCTCGTCTGTCTCGCGCTCGAGTTCCACGCCGATGCGCGTGGCCTCGGAAAGGGCGAATCTGCGTATCTGCTCGTGGCTGACCGTGGCGCCTGTGAGGCGGGCAAGCAGGTCCGAGGACTTCGCGTACCCGAGCTCTGTGGCCAGGCGCAGCGCACGTTCGGTGACAGGCAGCGTGTGCCGTGCTTCGGGCAGGAACGCCGCAAGCGGGGCCGAGCGCGCCTTGCACTCCTTGCACCGCAAGCGTCTGACAGGCACGCTCACGGCGCCTGCGAGCATCACGACACTCCTGTGATCGACATCTGAGACGGTCAGGACACCGCCGCACGAGGGGCACGTCCGTTCCTTGAGCAGGCCGGCCTCGATCTGACTGCACGCTTCGGAGAACGCCGCACGCTGCACCTCCTTGATCCTTTCTTCGAGATCACGGTCGAGCACGTGGACGGAAGCGTCATCGGGAAGCTCGATCTCCACGACACCGAGCTCGATGCGGACTATCATCGACATGCGGACTCCTCTCATCAGGTTGGTTGTGGTGACCCCACTGATGAAGGAGTCCGCACTCTTCGTCAACCAGCCCCCGAGTTTGTGATGCTTCCCTTCGTCCGGGTCCGGCTTGCGCTGGCCGCGCTGGGCTGCTAGAATCAGCAGCCGCTTCACAGAGTGCGGGGTGGAGCAGTCTGGTAGCTCGTCGTGCTCATAACCCGAAGGTCGCAGGTTCGAATCCTGCCCCCGCGACCAAGACGATTAACGGCCGGCGCTGAGCGCGCCGGCCGTTTCGCGTTGGGTGGCGAGGTGCGGCTTAGGCGGAAGAACCGGGGCCGGGCAGGTCCTTCAGGAAGTCCTCCTCCTCGTGCTTTCCCTCACTGATGCTCTTGTCGACCCGCACCATCACAGGAATCCGGACGAATGAGCCGGACAGGAGCGCCTCGCCCGTGCTGAGGTTCGGAAGTGCATGCGCTTCCGCTTCTCCGAGGGTTTCGACGACATCGCGGATGTACCGCTGATCATTCGGGTTCACGATGCGCAGGATGAGGTAGCTGTTCGCCTGCGAGAGCACCGTCGCGTCGATGCGGCTTGGCCGCTGCGATATGAGTATCAGCCCCATGCCGTACTTGCGTCCTTCGGTGGCGATCTGCTTTATCACTGGCAACGATGGAGCGACTCGGTCGTTGTCCCCGACCGCGGTCCAGCCCGGGATGAAGTTGTGGGCTTCCTCGATCACTGTGAGGAAGCGGGGTATCTTGCCGCCTACGCGGTCTTGCAGCAGCTGCTGCATCAGATTCGCCACGATCGACTGGCGCAGTTCGTCGGAGTAGCCCTCGAGCGAGACAATGGAAACCCGCTTGTACGCGATCAGCTCGTGGAGCTGTTGTGTCGACGGTAACTCGCGAGCGTCGCCGCTATATGTCTTGTTCGTCCGTACCATGTTCAAGTACTGCTTGCCGGCTCTGCGGCACTGGCGGGCGACAGCGTTTGCCGTGGAGCTCTGACAGTTGAGGCTCTGAGAGATCTTGCGCATCCGGTCGGGCAGCGGCCTTCGGTCATCTACCGCCTTAAGCTCCGCAATCCTGTCGGCTAGTTCAGCGAGTGCGAAGAAGTGGTCCCGGTCGAGTGACTTCGTCAGGGGAGCATAGCCGAACTCTTCCAGAGCCGCATCGAGTTCGTAGCGGCTCTTCTCGTCTTGCAGCGCGGCCAAGATTCCCGCCGCGAATTGCTCCTGAGGAGCGCTGATGATCTCGCCAGAGAGGCCCCTCAGGTACGACAAGACCTGATCCGGCGACTCGTCTTGCAGTCGGATTTGCGGCAGGTAGGTCACTACGTCTGTACGTTGTGCGATGTGAAGGCCCGCATAGTCGCCGTGCGGGTCGAAGATGAGTATCGGGTAGCCGAGACCCATGAGCTCCTCGAGGATCTTCCTCGTGGCTACGGTCTTACCTGCACCGGTTGATGCGAGCACTGCGAGATGCCTCGAGACGATCATGTGGCCATCAAGGTAGACCCGCACGTTGTCATTGCCCCGCAGATTCCCGATCCGCAGCCGACGATGCTCCGGAATCCCGCCGGACAGGAAGTCCTCGATCTCTCGGGCAGGTGGCACGTACACTCGGCCAGCCGGCTGGACGGGGTACTTCGGCGGCTCCAGGCGGCCCTCTCGTTCGACCCCAATGACGGTGCAGGTGGCGGTGATCATCTCGCGCGACATCGAGACCACGGAATCGAACGGATCTCGACCCTGGAAGGCCAATTCCTGGGCGGCTTCACGGGGGAACAACGGGTTGAGCCGCTCGATGGTGGTGACTTTCGCCCACGCACGTAAACGACATTCGCCATCGAGCGTGTCCACGGCGACGAGGTCCTGGACATTTACTGTGTTGGGCCGAACCTGCATCTGGAACTCGGTCGTCGAAGTCACGCCGACGACTGTGCCGACCGCGGTCGCGCTGTTCGTCTCCACTCACACCTCCGGTCTCGTCCTACGGCTTCGCCGCCCGGTTCCTTGGGTGGCGATAAGCATCTTCAGCGACTCGGTGTCAGCCATGTCGATGTAGTCGCCTGCGAGCAGGCGGCCGTACTGCGCAAGTATCAGTTGACGGTAGGCTTTGGTCATCCACTGCGGTATCGCGGTGTACTTGTCCACGATGTCAAGACCGATTGGGAACGCGTACCCAGGCAGAATTGAGGCATAGTCGCAAACGCGAGCGAGAACCTCGTTCAGCTCACGGTCGCCGTAATCGCTGGGCACCTCGACTCTGATGGGATACCTCGACTGAGCGACGCAGACGTAGGTGTCCTTGACGTCAGGAAACAAGCGCGCCCTGTCATCGCGCATCCGCCGGCGTGTCTCGACCGGGTGCCAGTCCAGCGCCTCTCCAGGCTCCAGCACGAGCGACAGCAGCATCGAGTCGTTGTAGCGAGTGGCGTCGAGGATCGCGTCGACGTGTGGAATCCGACCGGGCCGACGCGTTCCGCCCGTGTCGGTCAGGTGCTCGAACATCTCCGGACGCTCGATCACGAACCGCTCGATGACGCCGCGTGTGACCGACCGACCTCTTGAGCGTTCGATGACCCCAGCAAGCAGGACGCCTCGCTCTTGACAGCGACGGAAAACCAGCTGTTGCAGGTACGCGATCATGCAGACAGCCGGTATCCGTCCACCGGCGAGCGCACCGTCGCACACACCGCGGCACGTGCTCCCAGAGCAGGCGCACCAGCCCTCGAAGCCCTCAAGGGTGCGGTTGACGTGCGGTCGGCCGCCGCCGAGCATGGTGGCGTAGTCGTCCAGGACGAACCAGTGCTCGAAGAAGACTCCGGTCACGAACTGGAGCGGCCCGTGGAGCACGAGGATTCGGATGTCAGAGAACCGATCGTCTTCGAGTGCTGCAAGAAGGGCGGCTTGTTCCACGATGAGCCGCACGACGTCTCCGTAGCGGGAGTCGGCCTTCTTCCCGCTCTTGAGCTCGCCTAGCATCAAGGGGAAGTGCTCGAATGTCTCGCGCGCTTCCAGGTCACGCTCGCCCTCTTTGACCCGGAAGATGCCGGCACGGACGATCAGGGGATCGCCGATGCCCATGTCGACACGCGAAAGGCCGCCATCTACGAAGGCTGCCGCGCAGGGACTCGGGCGTCCTGGCGGAACCTGATGGATGCTCCGGGGGCCGCGGCCAGAGAGGAAGATCGTTCGTGCAGCGCGGGCGATGCTGAGCGTCGATTCGAAGTACGCGGCGCGCAGGTCTTCTGCGACCAGCAGCGCGCTTTCTGCGATACGCGCAAACAGGTCGGGGTCACTGCGCAGTTTGGTCCCTGGATCAGAAGCCACGTCTTACCCCCAGGACAGCGGGCGACTGCTACTAGAATCGGCCTCTTGGGCGGCTCGCTCAAGCGCTCTCAAGGGCGTCAACCTCGCCAAACGGTTCCCGCGTGCCATTCGAGCAGCGAACGGTCTGGCTGCATGGCGAGCTCTGACGGCAAGTGGATGCGCTGCTTGTCGAGCGCGTAGTAGCTCCGGCCGTTGTGGAAGTCCTCGTAGAGGGCCTCGCTCACGCGGAATCGGTAGTCCGGCGTGACCGTCACGTAGCCAGTATCGAAGAGCCGGTGGATGTCGCTGCGGAGCGCGAGGCCGTTGCGCACGTCGTGCGGACCGCCGTCCGCGAACGGCCGGATGTGCGCGGCCTCCAGGACGGGCAGCGAGTGCTCTTGCGTGACGGCGCACGCGCGTTCGTACGCGTCGAGCACGGCGATGCGGAACGCCCCCTGGCCGAGCCGCGGGGCGACGAGGGTGGGCGGGCCGTAGCGCTCGCCTCTAGGCTCGATTCCGACCAGCGAGGGTTGAGCGCTTGCGGCGGACTGGGCGGCCGCGGTCAGCATCGCCGCCCGCTCGCGGCACTCCACGAAGATGCGTCGCCCCTCGCCCGATGAGAGGACTTCGGTGCGGCCGGAAACGATGTTCTGATGCCAGTCGGCAGGCTCGCGAACCCACAGGCTCTCAGGGAAGAACGCTGGCTGAGTGACGATGATGCAGCCGATCTCGAAGTCGCTGGCGCGACCGGTGTCGTCGTGACCCATCCGGCGACGGTACATGAGCAGGCGTTCGACCATCGCATCCAGCGACTCGGCACCGTTCTCGACGCCGAATGCGTCCCACGCGAGCCACGCTGGAAGGATGCTGAAGCGCGCGAACCAGCCGAAACCGGCGATCGCGTTGTGCGGGTGCTTGAGGCGGAAAAAGAAGGGTTCTCCAGGCGAGAGGGCTTTGAACGTCGCGCGGTCAGACGGCCGCCAGAAGTTCACCTCGTCGAGCGGCGCCTCCTGGGCGCGCCGTGCCAAAAATCGATACCAGTCGTAGTCGGTGTTGGCGACGAAACCGCGCATGGAGGCGCCCTACCCTCCGACCCACTCTTCGGTCAGCACCTCTGCTTGCTCGATGACGAGCTCGACGGCGGCCTCCTGCTTGTCCGGCGGGTACTTGTACTTGCGCAGCAGCCGGCGCACCATCACGCGCATTCTCGCGCGCACGCTCTCGCGCACCGCCCAGTCGATGGTAGCGCTGTTGCGCACCTGCTCGGTCAGCTCGTGAGCGATTCGCTTGAGCGTCTCGTCGCCCAGTTCGCGGACGGCGCTCTCGTTGGCGGCCAATGCGTCGTAGAACGCGAGCTCGTCGTCCGTGAGCCCCAGCTGCTCACCGCGCGCCTGCGCGTCGCGCATCTGGTGTGCGAGCGAGATGAGCTCCTCGATCACCTGCGCAGTCTCGATCGCGCGGTTCTCGTACTTGCGAATCGCTTGCTCGAGCAGCTCGGCGAAGGAGCGCGCCTGCACGACGTTGCGCCGCTCGCGCGACTTGATCTCGCCGGTTAGCAGCTTGCGCAGGACCTCCACGGCGAGGTTGCGCTGCGGCATCGTGCGCACCTCGGCAAGGAACTCATCGGACAGGATGGAGATGTCAGGCTTGTTCAGGCCGGCAGCTGCGAATACGTCGATGACCTGGTCGGACGCGATCGCCTTCGAGACGATCTGCCGAATGGCGTGGTCGATGTCCTCGCGCAGGCGGCCCGGCTCGGCGTCATGTTTCGCGAGCGCCGCACGCACCGCCTGGAAGAAGCCCACGTCATCGCGGATGGCGAGCGCGTCTTCGTGCGGCACCGCGAGCGCAAAGGCCCGCGACAGCGCGGCGACAGCGTCGAGCAGGCGCTTCTTGCCGTCCTCCTGCGCGAGGATGTGGTCCTGTGCGGCAGGCAGGAGCCCGAGCTTCTGCTCGGGGGTGCCCGTCGTCCACGCTGACCAGTCGAACCCGTGGGAGAGCCCGAGGCAGACCTCGTACTTCTCGCGCAAGAGGGCGACCGCCTCTGCCTGGTCGATCGCGGTCCGTCCGGTGCCGCCGCTCTCCGTGTAGACTGCGAGCGCCTTTCGCAGGTCGTCGGCGATGCCGAGGTAGTCGACGACCAGGCCGCCCGGCTTGTCTCGGAACACCCGGTTCACGCGCGCGATGGCTTGCATGAGGTTGTGCCCGCTCATCGGCTTGTCGACGTACATGGTGTGCAGGCTCGGCGCGTCGAATCCCGTAAGCCACATGTCGCGGACGATGACGAGCTTGAACGAGTCGTCCGGATCGCGGAATCGGTTGGCGAGGGCCTCACGGCGCGGCTTGTTGCGGATGTGCTGCTGCCATTCCACGGGGTCGGAGGCCGAGCCGGTCATCACGACTTTGACGACTCCCTTCGTGTCGTCCTCGTCGTGCCATTCAGGCCGCAGCCGCACGATCTCGCGGTACAGGTCCACGCAGATGCGCCGGCTCATGCAGACGACCATCGCCTTGCCGTCCATGACCTCGAGGCGGCGTTCGAAGTGCTCGACGAGGTCGGCAGCGACGAGCTTCAACCGCTTCTCCGCGCCGACCACCGCCTCCAGCTGCGACCACTTGGTCTTCAGCCGCTCCTTGCCCTCGACCTCCTCGCCCTCGGTGACCTCCTCGAATTCGGCGTCGATGTGCGGGCGTTCGCTCTCGTCGAGCTCGAGTTTCGCGAGGCGGCTCTCGTAGTAGATCGGGACGGTCGCGCCGTCTTCGACCGCGCGCTGGATGTCGTAGATGCTGATGTAGTCGCCGAAGACGGCCCGCGTGTTCGCGTCGGCGAGCTCGATCGGCGTGCCGGTGAATCCGATGAACGAGGCGTGCGGGAGCGCGTCGCGCATGTGCCGCGCGAAGCCGTCGATGAAGTCGTACTGCGAGCGGTGGGCCTCATCGGCGATCACCACGATGTTGCGGCGCTCCGAGAGCACCGGGTGCTGGTCGCCCCGCACGTCAGGGAAGAACTTCTGGATCGTCGTGAAGACGACCCCGCCGCCTGCGGTGCGCAGGAGCGACCGCAGGTGCTCGCGGCTTTCGGCCTGCACGGGCTCGGTGTGGAGCACGTCGCGGCAGCGCGAGAAGGTCGAGAACAGCTGGCCGTCAAGGTCGTTGCGGTCTGTGAGCACGACGATGGTGGGGTTCTCCATCGCCGGCTCCCGCATGATGCGGCCTGCGTAGAACGCCATCGTGAGGCTCTTGCCGGAGCCCTGCGTGTGCCACACGACGCCGATGCGCCGGTCGCCCGGCTGCCCGCCCGGCTGCCGCGCCGCCATCCAGCCGTCGCCTGTCTCGCGTCCTTCGTGCTCGCGCGCCATCTGTGCCGCGCGCAGCGTCTCCTCGACCGCCACTTGCACGGCGTGGAACTGGTGGTAGCCGGCGACCTTCTTTGTAAGCCGCGAGCCGTCGTCTTCGAAGACGATGAAGTCGCGCACGAGCGAGAGGAACCGTTGCTTGTCGAAGACGCCCTTGATGAGCACGCTGAGCTCAGGGACATCCGGCGGTTCGACGGCATCGCCGCGGATCGTGCGCCAGGGCTTGAACCACTCACGTCCGGCAGTGATCGTCCCGAGACGCGCCTGCATGCCGTCGGAGATGACGAGCAGCTCGTTCGTGACGAAGAGCGACGGTATCTCTGTCCGATACGTCTCGAGCTGCGCGAAGGCCGTCCAGATCGTCGCGTTCTCGTCGGCGGCATTCTTGAGCTCGATGATCACCAGGGGCAGGCCGTTGACGAACAGCACGACGTCCGGCCTGCGCACGCGGTTGTTGTCGATGACGGTGAACTGATTGACCGCGAGCCAGTCGTTGGCGTCCGGGTCATCGAAGTCGATGACGCGCACCAAATCGCCCCGGATGCCGCCATCGGTGCGGTACTCCACCTGCACGCCATCCGTGAGCATCCGGTGGAACGAGCGGTTACGGGCAATGAGGTCGGCACCTTCCGGATTGCGGAGCTTGCGGTACGCGTCGTCGAGCGCCTCTGCGGGAACCCTCGGGTTCAGGCGCGCGAGCGCGTCGCGCAGGCGGGAGGGGAGGAGTGGGTCAGCGAAGTCAGCGCGCTCGGGAGCAGTGCCGTCCGGTGCGATCGTGCGGCCGTGCGCGACCTGCCAACCGGAAGCCTCCAGCCAGGACAGGGCGGCCCGCTCTACAACCGATTCCGCGAAGGTTGTCACGGCTGCAACCCGCCCTTACCTGCCTTGTACTTCTCCCAGATCACCTCGGCACTCTCTTGGGCGAGCGCCTCCGTGATTACCTCGGCTGCCTTAGGCGAGTACCTCTTAAAGACGGACTTGCCGATTCGTATCTCTTTGTAGCAATCGGGTCGGCTGCGTAATCCAAGGTAGTCCACAATCGCTACGGTCTTCGGCAATGTCAGGCCGACCTTCTCCGCCAGCTGCTTTGCTCCGAGGCTGTAGTATCCCAGCTCATCAACACGCTTCACCGCAACAACCGAGGCCCCTGGAGTTCCCTCTCGCACTAACTGAATCGGTATGCCTTCTTTCTTGGATAACCGTAGGGACACGGTTGGTCCCGAGCCATCCGCTGTGATTTCTACAGCCGCCGCACCTGGGAACACTTCAGTCCACTCTTTGTCTTCGGCGAGGGCTCGACCAAGGCGCCTGAGTTCGCCATCACTTGGCTGTCCTTTGTTGCCTTGAATAGTGGAGTCCAGAATCGCTAGGGGCCGAAGACGAGCTAGCGCCTCGACGTGCCTGCGGCGTCCGGGTTCAAGGAGTTTCCTGACCTCTGCCAGCTCTGTGTCGAACAGGGTTGCGATGTCCGTTGGAGGGGTGGTCGAAACGGGCAGGACGCGAGTGGGCAGATAGGAAGCAAGTTCCTGATTGAAGACGCTCTTCAATAGGTCTCGGAAAAGGGTCACGCCAGACTGCATGTGGACGTACAGCTGACCCTCCGAGATATCTAGCAGATGATGTTGTGCGGCATCGCGCAGCCCGTTAATCGTCTGTAGAACGAGTGCTTGCTCCTCGCTGAGATACTTGATCTTCCCGTCGCTCAGGCTGCGCCGCACGCATGCATCGAACCCGATGGTCTCCTTCGCCTTCCGGTCGCGGATGCGCCCGCCTCGATGGAGGATTGCCGCCTTCATCAGCATCTCAAAACTGTGATCAAGAAGAATCAGTGCGCCGGTGACGCGGCCGCGGTCGTGAGGCCGATTGAAGAGCTCGATTGACAACAAGAGCGCGTCGCATGCCTTCTCAAGTAGTAGCCGCGCCTCACGCTTCATACTGCTGCGCTCCCACCAGTCTTTCGGCCTGTTTCACTGGCAGTTCGCCGGAGATTAGTTTCGGCAACAATCCGTCGCGAATGGAGCAAGCAATTTCAGACTCGCGCTGCAGAAGCAAAATCCGGTTCAACAATCCTCCGGCGTGATTCTCGAACGATTGCGCAATGTGCTGAGTCGGTACGACGACGCCGATACTCATCACTGACTTTGGCTGCGCGCGCTGATGACTCTTCGAAGTTCCCGTCACGAGCGACTGCATCGTCTCCCTAAAGGCTGACTGCACCAGCAGCAAGTACAGCCATGCACGCCCGCAGGGCTTGATGGGCTTCAGGACCATGAACTCGGTAGAACAGATTGCCGGGGATCCAGGGCTGACATCGGGCACCCAGACCCGTTCGATTTCGGGATTAAGTTTCGACAGAAGTACGCTCCCTGGTTCGACGCCGAACTTGCTGCTCTTGATTGCCTTCCCAAGTTCACTTACGGGTTGTCTACCTGCGTCGTAGGCCGGGATGCTGTAGTGCAGGAACACCGTGTCTGGCTCAGTCTGTGGGTGTATCTGCGTGCGAACCTGTGTACAGACTTGGCTCAAAGGCGCAACTCCCCACCCCTCGGGAATCGGGCCGAGCTCGGAGTCGACGAGGCGGTCGGGGAAGAGGTCGTAGAGGTGCGCGGGCAGGCCGGGGAGCGACTCGCCGCGGCGCCAGCGGCCGTCCATCTTCGCGCGCACGGGCTCGAAGTCGACGAACCACGCCTTGAACAGCGCCCGCGCCATCTCCTCGAGCGTGCGCGCCATACGGCGGTTGAGCTCGATCTTGTCGTCGAGCGTGCCGAGGACGTGGGCGATGGCGCGCCTGTCAGATGCGTGCTGCGGGTATGGAACCGTGATTCGATTCAAGTTGGACTGAGAGAGCTTCGCTTGAACAGACCCACTCATATACGGTCGCACGCGAATTGTCTGAAGCGCGTAGTAGAGATACCGCGTCTCTTCGTCATTAGCACCGCGAAGCACGTGTGCGTGATTGTTGACCCAGAACCGACCATTCACCAGCTGCACAAACGGCATGCCGTCCGGTCGTTCGACTGAACCGTCCTCAGCTACTAGTAAGTGCAGGCCCTCAAAGAGGTAGTCATCGACGTAGTCGATGACGCCGGTAGCGCCGTAGTAGGGATAAGGCCCATAGCGCCGCTTTCTTTCTCTCGAAGAAAGCGGAATACGTCTAGAATCTAAGTTCTCGACCAGCTCGCCGAGAGGTTTTGTGGCCCACTCACTGGCCATACCCGCGCTCCTCAAGTCCTTGCGTTGCCACGTGAAGACTCAAGCTGCGCCCCATGTCATGCTCCCTCAAGCGCATCCGCCTCCGGTTCGGCATCCGCGAACAGCCGCAGGTACGGGTCGAACCGGAACCGCCGATTCCTTGCGTAGCCCGTGATCTCGCGCAGCAGCCCGATGTCGGTCAGGCGGTCGATGATCTGATACGCAGCTGGCGGCGTGACAACCAGCCACTCGCGAACCGTCGCCGCTGTGACGATGGGCTGATCGAACAGCCGGTCCATCACGCGGTGCCCGTTGCCCGCTGCTCGGCCGAGACGTTCGGTGATCAATGTCCGGTACTTCTCGCGCATGGTAAGGATTGCTGCCGCCGTGCTGGTGGCCTCCGACCCGACTTCGGCGACGCCGCGCAGGAAGAACTCGAGCCAGCCTTCCCAATCGCCGGTATCCCGGATGCTCTGAAGACGCTCGTAGTACTCGGCGCGATGACGCTTGAAGAAGTGCGACAGGTAGAGGACAGGGCGAGTAAGCCGCCCGCGTTCTGTCAGCAGGAAGGTGATCAGGAGGCGGCCGATGCGGCCGTTGCCGTCGAGGAACGGGTGGATCGTCTCGAACTGGGCGTGCGCGAGTCCCACCTGCACGAGCACCGGCAGCTGCGTTTCGGAGTGCAGAAACCGCTCCAGATCTGCAAGTGCTTGCGGCACCTCGTCGGGGGGCGGCGGTACGAAGGTCGCTTCTGCAAGCGTGCAGCCGCCAGGCCCGATCCAGTTCTGGCTGGTGCGCAGCTCGCCTGGCGCGAGCTTGCCGCCGCGAACCCCGCGCATGAGCTCCGCGTGGATTTCGCGAATCAGCCGCGTCGAAATCGGGAGCTCCTTGAGTCGGGCAAGCCCGTAGTTCATCGCCCGCACGTAGTTGATGACCTCTCCGACATCGGAGGGGGTGCTCGGGTCGAGCAAACGCGCTTCGGCTGCGAGCACGTCTTGGAGCGAACTCTGGGTTCCCTCGATCTGACTGGAGAGAACCGCCTCCTTGCGAACGTACATCGCCACGAACAGGTCGGGGTTCGGCAGCGTGAGGATCGCGCCGTCGAGCCGCCCGAGCGCGTAGTCCGCCTCCGAGAGCCGGTCATGCAGCACGCCGGACAGGTCGACCGGCGGATGTGGTGGTAGCGGCTCAGGGATGAACGCCCGGTAGCCCGTCGGCTGCCGAACGTAGCGGCCAGCCCGCCCCGCCATGTTGTTCGCTGCATTCATCATGCAAGCAACCTATCTTCCATGTTCAATGCTGCGTATATGATACGGCAAGTGAGCTTGTATATTAAACGCAGCATTGAACATAGATGCTGTCTGCCTCCATATTCAATGCAGCCTCACTCAAGGAAACCGAGCTCCCTGAGATTCCGCTCGATCGCCTCGTCGAGCCGACGGGCCTCGGCCTGCTGCTCGCGCCACTCGGCGACGAGCCGCCGCATCTTCTCGTCGAACGGCCCGTCGTCCTCCTCGCGCTCCTCGGCGCCCACGTAGCGCCCCGGCGTAAGCACGTAGCCGTGCTTACGGATGTCCTCGATGGTCGCAGCCTTGCAGAAGCCGGGCACGTCCTCGTACTCGCCGGCGTCAGGGTCGCCCCGCCATGCGTGGTAGGTGCCGGCGATGCGCTCGATGTCCTCGTCTGTCAGCACGCGGTGCGTGCGATCCACGAGATGCCCCATCTTGCGGGCGTCGATGAAGAGCGTCTCGCCGCGGCGGTCGCGGAAGCGGCCGTTTCGCTTGTCGCGCGCGAGGAACCACAGGCACACAGGGATCTGCGTGGAGTAGAAGAGCTGGCCGGGCAGCGCGACCATGCAGTCCACGAGGTCCGCCTCGATGATGTTCTTGCGGATCTCGCCCTCGCCGGACTGGTTCGAGCTCATCGAACCGTTGGCGAGCACGAACCCGGCGGTGCCGGTGGGCGCGAGGTGGTAGATGAAGTGCTGCACCCACGCGAAGTTCGCGTTGCCGGGAGGCGGTGTGCCGTACGCCCAGCGCTTGTCGTCTTTGAGCAGCTCGCCGCCCCAGTCGCTGTCGTTGAACGGCGGGTTGGCGAGCACGTAGTCGGCTTTGAGGTCGGGGAAGCGGTCGTTGTGGAAGCTGTCGCCGTGCGCGATCTGCGCGTCGATGCCGCGGATCGCGAGGTTCATCTTCGCCAGACGCCACGTCGTGTAGTTGCTCTCCTGGCCGTAGATCGAGATGTCGCCGATGCTGCCAGCGTGCGCCTCGATGAACTTCTCGCTTTGCACGAACATGCCGCCCGAGCCGCAGCAGGGGTCGTAAACGCGCCCCTTGTACGGCGCGAGCATCTCGACGAGCAGTCGCACCACGTGGGCGGGCGTGTAGAACTGCCCGCCGCGCTTGCCCTCGGCGCTCGCGAACTGCGCGAGGAAGTACTCGTACACGCGGCCGAGGATGTCGCGCGCCTGGTCCTCGGGAGAGCCGAGGCCGATGTCGCTGATCAGGTCGATGAGCTGGCCGATGCGGGACTTGTCCAGACCCGGGCGTGCGTAGTCTTTCGGCAGCACGCCCTTAAGCGACGGGTTGTCGCGCTCGATCGCCTCCATCGCGTCGTCGACGAGGCGGCCGATCGTGGGCTGGCGCGCCTGGCTGTGGAGGTAGCTCCACCGCGCTTCCGGCGGTACCCAGAAGACGTTCTCGGCGCGGTACTCGTCCGGGTCTTCCGGATCGGCGCCCTCTGAGCGCTGCGCCTCGAGCTCCGCGTGCTTCGCTTCGAAGGCGTCCGAGATGTACTTGAGGAAGATGAGGCCGAGCACCACGTGCTTGTACTCGGCGGCGTCCATGTTGTTGCGCAGCGCGTCGGCCATCTTGAAGAGCCGGGCTTCGATGCCGAGGGGTTCGGCATTCGCGCTCTTGCGTGGGCGTGGCATGAGCTACCTCCTGAGACCAAGGTCATAGCGAATTCTAGGCGTAGTCTCTGCAGGCGCGAGACATGGAGTCACCGTGTCATCGTGATGCTCTCGATAGCAGTCCGGGCTCGTTTGATCTCATCGGCTATCGGTTTCAGGTGCTCCAGAGACTTTGCGATCTTCTGCCCTGTCTCATCTGGCACCAGCTCACGGTCGCGTCGCGTGCTCTGATCGAACACCAGGACTGAACGCACATCGTGCTTTCCGCCGAGCGAGTCTGCGCATTGTCCTGCTAGCTCAATGCTGCATTCCTGTTCGTGGAGCTCCTGCAGCGATAGATGATGTTCCTGCTCCCGAAGCGGAAACAGCAGCGTGCGGCTCTCGCCGGGTCGGAGAATAGGGCAGTGCCAGGTGGTCTCGTCTAGGACCTCGGAGGCGCCAGTTCTGCATGTAGCTCGCACATGGATGCTGATTGCTGGCCCCGGTCCAACGTTTTCGATTCTGGTTAGAGCTGTTGTCCCAAGAATCTCGGCATCAAGCTGCAGGCTAGGCCTTGATATTTCGCGTCGCGCGTCGCGCATTTCGCGAACCATGGCGTACGTTAGCCATGCGTACCAGGCCGTGATAACGACTAGAAGAAGACTGCCAACGAGACTCGCTGTGAACAGTACGTCCTGCATCAAGTCTCACCCCCCGGCTCCAGTATCTGCGCGCGGCCGCCCGCCCCTCACAGCCTCAGATCCCAGATCCGCCACGTCTTGTAGCGGTGGCCGCCCATGAACTCGCTCGCGCGCAAGATGAGCTCGTTGTGCTCGAGCAGCATCGACACGTCGCAGTGCGTGTAGCCCTTCGAGACCGCGTACGCGTGCACTTCCTCGAACAAAAGCGCATCGGCGCCGAGCCGCCGGTTGCCGGGCACGATGCCGAAGAACATCAGCCGCACGCGCGGGATCTTGCGCCGCATCGCGAGCAGCCGGGCGATGCGCACGTAGTCCGAGTCGCCGTACCACTTCCAGCGCGGCTTGAGCGCCCAGTTCGGGTCTGGGAACGCGCCGAGCACCGCCACCGGCTCGCCGTTGCGGTATGCGAACCGCACGAGCCCCGGGTCGATGATCGGCTTGAGCGCCTCAGTGAGCATGTCGGCCTCCCACTCGGTGATCGGCAGGAAGCCCCAGTTGTTCGCCCACGCCTTGTTGTAGATGTCGATGACGAGGCGCACCTCGTCGCCGAACCGCGACATGTCGACCGGCCGCGTCTCGATCTCGCCCTTCGCGCGCACTGCCTGCGCGATGCGGTGCAGCCGGTCGGTCACGGGCTGCGTCAGGTCGATCATGTACGCGTGGTAGTCCATCGCCTTCGTAAAGCCGTAGCCCTCGATCAGGTCGCGGTAGTACGGCGGGTTGTGGGTGAGCTCCACGACCGGGTCGGTGTCGAACCCGTCGATCAAGCACGCCTGCCGCTCGTGCGTGGCGTTCGAGTACTCGCCCGGACCGCGCAGCGTGTCAGCGCCGCGCGCCTCCGCCCACGCGCGCACCGCATCGAAGAGCGCGTTCGCGACGGTCTGGTCGTTCACGCACTCGAAGAACCCGAAGAACGCGTACTTGCCGTAGTAGTACTCGTTGAAGCGGTGGTTGATCGCCCCGGAGATGCGTCCGACCGGCTCCTTCCCGCGGTACGCCAAGAAGTGCGTGACCTCGGCGGTGCGGTGATACGGGTGCTCCGGCGTGAGCAGCCCGGTGACGCCGAGGACCTTGTTGCCGAGCAGGTCGGCGTCCAGCTGCGGCGTCCAGTGGGGGTCGCCGTGGTAGTGCTTCCAGTGGAACGCCACGAAGTCCTTGATGCGCGGGTCGCCGAGCGGGATCTCGACGATGCGGACGGGATCCGCGGTGCCGGCGGCGCTGCCAGCGGGTGCGGGCTCAGGCATGCGGGGCGCCTCCTTCGTCAGCCACCTGACTGCACAAGGGTAGCACTGTCGTCCCACCCCCTGCTGCTACACTGTATCGGGCGTGCAAGACTCACGAGGTGAGACTGCATGGACTTCGAATCGCTCGCGAACAGCAGGCTCGGCATCGGCATGGCGCTCTCGGCCAGCCGGGCGATGCCGCGTGCAGCCGGCTACGCGCTCGCGCAGCGCGTCGCCCGCCGCGTGGCGAAGGACCGCATGCTGCCGATGACGCGCGCGATCCGCGCGAACCAGTGGGTCGTCTCGGGCCGGACGCTCACGTCCGCCGAGCTCGACCAAGCCGCGTTCCAGGTGCTCGCCAACTCCGGCCGCTTCCTGTTCGATCTGTTCCACCTGCCGGAAGGTCCCGACGCCATCTTCCGGCTCGTCAAGCGCGACGAGGTCTTCGAGCGGATGCTTGCGATGAGCGCGCACGGTCCGCTCGTCGTGGCGGGCATCCACCTCGGCAACTTCGACCTCGTCGGCCGTGCGCTCGCGTACTCAGGCTGGCGGCCGCAGGTGCTTTCGGTGCCCGACCCGAACGGCGCGTACGAGCAGCAGAACGAGATGCGCCGCCAGGCCGGCTTCGACATCACGCCGGTGTCGGTGTCGGCGCTCGCGAAGGCGGCGCGGCGGCTCAAAGACGGCGGCGTGGTCGTGACCGGCCTCGACCGTCCGATCCCCGAGCCCGAGGCGCGGGTGCGCTTCTTCGGCGAGCCCGCGCCGCTGCCGCTTCTGCACGTGCGGCTCGCGATGCGCGCGAACGCTCCCGTCGTCGTGGCCTCGGCGCCGCTCGACGACGACGGCCGCTACCGGCTCGAGATCTCCGAGCCGGTCCCGATGGAAGGCGACGACGCGGTCGCCAACGCCGAGCGCGTCGCCGCCGAAGCCGAGCGCATGATCGCCGCGCGGCCGCGCCAGTGGGCGATGCCGCACGCCGTATGGCCGCACGTGGAGGCGCCGTAGCGCCGCAACCCGACCGAAGCCCCGACGGCCCGAAAGGAACCCCATGCCCGACATCGCCAAGCACACCCGCCAGCACGACATGCTGCTCGGCCCGCTCGAGCGCCCCGCGCTGCAGTGGCTGGCGGCGCGCATGCCCGCGTGGGTGACGCCGGACGTGCTCACCGGCATCGGCGTGGCAGCCTCGGTCATGATCTTCGCGGGCTACTGGCTCACGAACGCAAGCCCATGGTGGCTGCTCTTCGTCAACCTCGGGTTCGTCGTCAACTGGTTCGGCGATTCGCTCGACGGCACGCTCGCGCGCTACCGCAAGATCGAGCGGCCGAAGTTCGGCTTCTACATCGACCACACCGTGGACGCCGTCGCCGAGTTCCTGACCATCATCGGCATCGGCCTGTCGCCGTACCTGCGGCTTGACGTGGCGGCCTTCGCGCTCATCGGCTATCTGCTCGTGAGCGTGCACGTCTACATCCGCACGGCCGTCGAGGGCGTCTTCAAGATCTCGTACGGGCGCATCGGCCCGACCGAGATGCGCGTCATCATCATGCTGGTAAACACCGCGATCTTGATCTGGCAGCCGTTCTTCTTGCGCGAGGTCGCGTGGGGCTTGAAGCCGTTCGACTTCGTCGGCATCGTGCTTGCGGCGGCCATGGGGGCGGTGTTCCTGGGCTCGTCGTGGAGCGCCGCGGTGCGGCTCGCCAAGGAGGGGAAGTGACGGCGCGGCCCGCCCAGGCGGCGCCGAGCGGCCAGGCGCGCGAGCGCGTGGCGGGAAGGCGGCAGCGGTGAGCATCTTCGGGGGACCAAAGCGGCTCGGGCTCGCGCTCGGCAGCGGCAGCGCGCGCGGGCTCGCGCACATCGGCGTCATCAAAGCGCTCGAGCAGGCGGGCCTTCGGCCCGACGTCGTCACGGGCACGAGCATGGGCGCAGTCGTGGGTGCGATGTATGCGGCCGGCAAGACGCCAGAGGAGCTCGAAGCCATCGCGACCTCCTACGACATCAAGTCGCTGCTCGCGCTCGCCGACGTCGCGCTGCAGCGCGGCGCGGTGATGGCAGGAGAGAAGGTCGAGGCGTTTTTGGCCGAACACCTGCCGGAGCGCTTCGAGGACCTGAAGCTGCCGTTCGGGTGCGCGTCGACGGACCTCACGACCGGCCACGGCGTCAAGCACACCGCGGGCGACCTCAGGCGCGCGGTGCGGGCGTCGCTTTCGATCCCGGTGATCTTCGCGCCGGTCACGGGCGACGGCCACGTGCTCGTCGACGGGTTCCTCACCGACCCGATCCCCGTGGCGCTCGCGCGGCAGCTGGGGGCGGAGGTCGTCGTGGCGGTCGACGTGTGCGGCTCCGGCACGGTGACGGCCGACGACGGTCAGCAGGACTCCGGGCTCGTGCGCGACCTCATCAGCGTGCTGCGTGGCGAGCCCAGGCAGCGCCGCCGCGGCACTTCAGGGCTCGAGGTGCTCTCGGCGAGCGTCGAGATCATGGAGCGGCACGTGGCACAGAATGCGCTGCGAAGCGCTGACGTGGTGCTCTCGCCCGACGTGCACGGCTACCCGGGCTACGACTTCGTCTCGGCGGCCGACATCATCGCGGCGGGCGAGCGGGCCGGGCGAGCGGCCGTCAAGGCGATCGCGCGCAAGGCGAGGCGGCAGGCAGCGGGGTAGGGCGAGGCGCTGCCGAGCGGGCCAGGCGGCGCGGCGCGCGGCGGCTCGCGCGCCATCGAGACGCCGGCCATCGAGGAGGACGGATGCGCAAACAGACGCTCGCAACGCTCGTGGCAGCAGGGGTGGCGCTCGCGGTGGCGGCGGTGCTGCTCACGCCGCCGGACCAGAAGCTCGGCGGGATGGTGCGGTTCGTGATGTACCACGGCGCCTCGACCTGGGTGAACATGCTCACCTTCACCCTCGCGGGGGCGCTCGGGCTCGCCACGCTCGCGGGAAGGGAGCGCGCGCGGGCGTACGGCGAGGCCTTCAGGTGGGTGGCGCTCCCGCACTGGGTCGTCAACACGATTCTCGGGCTCATCTCGATGCGGCTGATCTGGGGCGGCATCCTGTGGAACGAGCCCCGGCTGATGATGACGTTCGGCATCCTCGCGGGCGCGCTTCTCGTGCTCGCCGCGCAGTTCCTGCTCGACTCGCCGAAGGTGCCGGCGGCGCTCGACGCGGTGCTCGCGGCCGCGCTGTGGTTCCTCGTGCTCGTGCTGCCGAACCTGTTCCACCCCGACAGCCCGGTGTTCAACTCCGACAACCGCGTCTACATCGCGACGTTCTTCGGGATGGTGGTCTCCGTGGCGTTCATCGTCGTGCCGATCGCGCTTGCGGTGGCGCGCCGGAAGCCGGCTTGATGCGCCGCACATCGTCCTTCACCGCATTCCGCGCATCCCAGAGGTCCACGGCGCGCTGGAGGTTGAGCCAGAACTCCGGCGAGTTGCCGAACAGCGCCGACAGGCGCAGCGCCATCTCGGGTGAGAGCGCCCGACGCTCGCGGAGCAGCTCGTTCACCGTCTGGCGCGACACACCGAGCGCCTTCGCCAGGCTGCTGACGGTAAGGCCGTAGTCAGGCATGAAGTCCTCGCGCAGCACCTCTCCAGGATGGGTGGGCCGGCGCTTCATGGGGGTGTCGTTGGGGATGCTCACAGCTCCAGCCTCCGCGCTGCCCGCCGCGCCGCGTCCGGCGGGATTCGGCGCGCTCCCGCCCTACCCGCCGATGACGCCGAGCTCGCGGCCGATGCGCTCGAAGGCCTCGAGCACGTAGTCCATCTGCTCGTCGGTGTGCGTCGCCATGTACGAGGTCCGAAGCAGCGCTCGGCCCTGCGGGACCGCCGGCGGCCGCACGGGGTTCACGAAGATGCCGGCCTCGAGCAGCCTGCGCCAGAACTCGAACACGAGCATCTCGTCGCCGAGCACGATCGGGATCACCGGCGTGGTGCTGTTGCCGGTGTCGAACCCGAGCCGCCGGTACTCGGCGTGCATCCGGTTCACGATCCGCCACAGCCGCTCGCGGTGCTCCGGCTCGTTCTCCATCACGTCGAGCGCGCCCAGGCACGCGCCGACGCTTGGCGGCGCCATCGCTGCGGAGAAGATGAACGGCCGCGAGTTGTGCTTGATGTAGTCGATGACCTTCGCGTCGCCTGCGATGAACCCGCCGAGGGAGGCGAAGCTCTTCGAGAAGGTGCCCATGATGAGGTCGACCTCGTCCGTGACGCCGAAGTGCGCCGCAGTGCCCTCGCCGCGCGGCCCGAGCACGCCTGAGGCGTGGGCGTCGTCGACCATCAGCCGCGCGCCGAACTCGCGCACGATCGGCAGCATCTCGGGAAGCGGCGCGACGTCGCCTTCCATCGAGAACACGCCGTCGACGACCACGAGCGCGCCGCCGTGCTCCCAATCCACTCGGCCGAGCGCCTCGCGCAGGCTTGCGGGGTCGTTGTGCTCGAAGCGCACGGTCTTGCCCCACGACAGCTTGCAGCCGTCGTAGATGCTCGCGTGGTCGTCCTTGTCGATGACGGCGTAGTCGTGCCGCCCGACGATCGCGGAGATGGTGCCGATGTTGGTGCCGAACCCGGTCGAGAAGACGAGCGCCGCGTCCTTGCCGACGAAGGCGGCGAGCCGCCGCTCCAACTCTTCGTGGATGTCGAGGTTGCCGTTCAGCAGGCGCGAGCCGGTGCACGAGGTCCCGTACTTCTCGAGCGCCTGGCGCGCGCGCTCGCGGACGTGCGGGTGCGTCGTGAGCCCGAGGTAGTTGTTCGAGCCGAGCATGATGAGCTCTCGGTCGTCCACGCGCACGCGCGAATCGGACTCGGACTCGATCACGCGGAAATACGGGTAGTAGCCGGAGGCGCGGGCCTCGTCGGCCGCGGTGTACTCGAAGCACTTCCCGAAGATGTCCATGGAACTCCCGTCCGTCGCGTGGAGCGGTCGCGGAACACCTGCCGATTTTACCGCTTTGTTGCGAGCGGTGGGGCGGGGCCGCGGGCGCCGTGCGATCCGCCGGGCCGCGAGCGCCTGCTCGTGCGCGCGGCTGGCCGCCCCGCCGCTTCCCGCCCTAGCGCAGCGCCCCGCGGCGCTCTACAATGACGGCGAACCGAACAGCGGTCCCAGGTGCCCGCCGGGGCGAGAGCCGAGGCGGGAGAATAGGGAAGCCGGTGCAAGTCCGGCACGGACCCGCCACTGTGACGGGGCGAGGCGCCCCGAAGTCAGGAGACCTGCCTGGGATCCCTGCGATGCCGGCCTTCGAGGACTTGAGGCCCAGTCGCCCGCGCGACGCGCGTGCTTCCGGGAGACCGAGGACTCGAGGACCCGCCGCGAGCGGGTCCTTCGCTTTCTCGGCCGCGCTGTTCGGGATGCACGGCCCGGATGCGAGAGGAAGGAAGGACATGCAGACACGCAACTGGCTCAGGGCGCTGCTGGCCGCTGCGCTCGCCGCGATGCTCGTCGTCGCTCCCGCAGGCTGCGCGAAGAAGGCGGCGGACAACGGAGGGAAGGCGCAGCAGCAGGCGGCGTTCCCGGTGACGCTCACCGACGACGCCGGCAGGGAAGTCACCATTGCCAAGAAGCCGGAGCGCATCGTGAGCCTGGCTCCGGCGAACACCGAGATCGTCTACGCCCTCGGCGCGCTCGACCGCGTTGTGGGCGTCACGACCTTCGACGACTACCCGCCTGAGGTCTCGTCGATCGCGAAGGTCGGCGACTTCATGAACCCCAACATGGAGGCGATCGCCGCCGCCAAGCCGGACCTCGTGCTCGCCACCGGCGGCGTGCAGGCGGACACGATCGCGAAGCTCGAAGACGCGGGCGCCGTGGTGCTCGCCGTCGACCCGCAGTCGCTGGACGGCGTGTACAAGGCGATCGAGATGGTCGGTAAAGCCATCGGCGAGCCGGCGAAGGCCGCCGAGGTCGTGCAGGGCATGAAGGACGAGCTCGAGACGATCCAGTCTGCGATCGAAGAGGCGCCGGTGCGCTGCTTCATCGAGATCGCGCAAGAGCCGCTGTACACGGCCGGTCCGGGGACGTTCATCAACGACCTCATCGACCAGGCCGGCGGCGAGAACGTCGTGACGCAGGAAGGCTACGTCGGCTACTCGCTGGAGCAGCTGCTCAAGGACGACCCCGACGTGTACCTCGCCACCAAAGGCTCGATGAGCGACCCGGCCGACATCGACAAGCGGCCCGGCTACTCGGCGCTTTCTGCGGTCAAGGCCAAGCGGGTGTTCGTGCTCGACGACAACCTCGTGAGCAGGCCGGGGCCGCGCTGCATCCAGGGCATCCGCCAGATCGCCGAGGCGTTGCACCCGGACGCATTCTAGGCGCATGCGCGAGCAGGGCGCATCGGGCACGGAAACGGCGGCGCCGGCTCGCGGACGGCGGCCGCTGCGCCCCGCCCTGCGCCCTGCGTCTCGCGCAGCCGTGCTCGTCGCGCTCGCTGCGGGGCTCGCCGTCGCGATGGTGGCGGGCGTCGCCGTGGGCGCGGTCCGGGTGGCGCCCGGAGAGGTGCTCGCCGCCATCGGGCGGGCCCTGTCTGGCGCTGCTCGCACGGCCGACGACGCCATCATCGTCGACCTGCGGCTGCCCCGCGTGCTCTTGGCCGCCCTCGTCGGGGCGTGCCTCGCGACGGCGGGCGTGCTCTACCAGGCGCTGTTCCGCAACGCGCTCGCGGACCCGTACATCCTCGGCGTGTCCTCGGGTGCCGGGCTCGGCGCCACACTCGCGTTCGTAGCGGCGGGCACCACGACGGCGGGCGTGCTCGTCGGCGTGCCCGCGGGCGCGTTCCTCGGCGCGCTCGCGACGATCGCGCTGGTGGTGGCGCTGGCTGAGCGTGCGGGGCGGTTCGAGTCCACGTCGCTCCTGCTCGCGGGCGTGGCGGTCTCGTACACGCTCGCGGCGCTGACCTCGTTCGTGATGGTGGTCTCCCGCGAGTCGATGCACGCGGTGGTGTTCTGGATGATGGGCGGGCTGCAGCGCGCGTCGTGGCCGTGGGTCGGGATGCTCGCGGCGGTCCTGGCTGGCGGCGCCGCGGCGCCGCTCGCCCGCTCGCGCGACTTGGACCTGATGCTGCTCGGCGACGAGCGCGCGAGCCAGTTGGGCCTGGACGCCCGCCGCTTCACGCTCGCGATGCTCGCGTGCGCGTCGCTGGTGGTGGCAGGCGCCGTGTCGGTCTCCGGGCTGATCGGCTTCGTGGGGCTCATGGTGCCGCACGCGGTGCGGCTCGTCGTCGGCCCCGACCACCGGACGCTCCTGCCTGCCTCCGCGCTCGCCGGGGCGATCGCGGTGGTTCTGGCGGACCTGCTCGCGCGCATCGTGCTCGCGCCCGTGGAGCTGCCGGTCGGCATCGTCACCGCGCTCGCAGGCGGCCCGTTCTTCGTGTGGCTGCTCACCCGGAAGGAGCGTGCAGCGTGAGCGGGGGCGAGGCGCTGCTGGTCTTCGAGGCCGCCTCGGTCGGCTACGGCGGAGCGGCCGTGCTCGATGGCGTGTCGTTCGCGGTGCGCGCGGGCGAGGTCGTCGGCCTCGTCGGGCCCAACGGCGCGGGGAAGTCGACGCTGCTGCGGGCCGTCACGGGCGCAGCGCGCGTGCTGGCAGGTCGGCTTGTGGTCTGCGGCGAGGACGCGACCCGCCTCTCGCCGCGCGCGCGCGCGAAGGTGGTGGCCGTCGTCCCGCAGGCGCTGCCGGTGCCGTTCGCGATGACGGCGCGCAGGTTCGTCGAGCTGGGACGTCACCCGCACCTGGACGTGCTCGAGCGGCCCGGACCGCGCGACGCCGCGGTCGTCGAGGACGCGATGCGGCGCACGGACACGCTTCGGCTCGCCGACCAGACGGTCGACACGCTCTCGGGCGGCGACTTGCAGCGCCTGACCGTCGCGCAGGCGCTCGCCCAACAGCCGCGCGTGCTCCTGCTCGACGAAGCGACGGCGCACCTCGACGTCAATCACGCGCTGCAGGTCCTCGACCTCGTGCGGAGCGAGGCGCACGCCGGGGCCGCCGTGCTCGCGGTCTTCCACGACCTCGACCTGGCGGCCCGCTATGCCGACCGCATCGCGATCGTCGCCGAGGGCACCGCGAGCGAGCCGCTGCCTCCCGACCGCGCGCTCGACGCCGAGGCGCTCTCGCGGGTGTTCGACGTGCGCGCGGTGGTGCGCACAGAGCCGGTGACGGGCGCTGTGGCGGTCGTGCCGATCGTGCGTGGGGCGGACGTCGCGGCGCTGTCGCGCGGACCGGTCGGCGTCGTGTGCGGCTCGGGCGCGGGAGCGCGCCTGCAGCGCGAGCTCGCGCGCGCGGGCTGCCGCGCCGTGTGCGGCGCGCTGAACGAGGGCGACGTGGACGCTGCGGTCGCAGACGCGCTCGGGCACGAGTTCTTCCGCCTGCCGCCGTTCGGCGAGGCGGGGTCAGACGCGGAGGCGTGGGCCGAGGAGCGCTTCGCGGCGTGCGCGGCGATCCTCGTGGCGCCGACGCCGTTCGGGCGGGCGAACGTCGCCAACTTGCGGGCGGCGGTGCGCTCGGGCGCGCCGATGCTGCTGCTCGACGACGTGACGCCGGATCGGGACTACACTGGCGGCGAGGCGCGTGCGCTCGCGCGCGAGGCGTGCGAACGCGGTGCCCGCGTCGTCGCGAGCGAGAGCGAGGCGGTGGCGGCTGCGCTCGCGCTCGTCGAGTCGAAGGAGGGACGGCCGTGAGCGAGGCTGACCGCGTAGGTCTGGTGCAGGTGTACACGGGTGATGGCAAGGGCAAGACGACCGCGGCGGTCGGGCTCGCGGTGCGCGCGGCCGGTGCCGGCTTGAAGGTCCTGTTCTTGCAGTTCGTGAAGGGCGGCGAGCGCTCGAGCGAGCTTGCGATGCTCGAGCGCCTCGGTGTGCGCGTCGAGCGCCCCGCACGGGCGTCCACAGGCTTGCTTGGGGGCGGCCCGACGGACGAGGACCGCCGGGCGGCCGCCGAGGCGCTCGCGGTCGCCGAGGACGCAATCGCGAGCGGCGCGTACGACCTCGTCGTGCTCGACGAAGCGTGCGTGGCGGCAGCGGCGGGGCTCGTCGACGAGCGCCGCCTGCTCGATGCGATCGCGGCGCGCCCCGTGCACGTCGAGGTGGTTCTCACTGGACGCGGCGCGTCGGAGGCGATTCTCGAGGCCGCCGACCTCGTCACCGAGATGCGCTCGCACAAGCACCCGTACGAGCGCGGCGTGCCGGCTCGCAAGGGCATCGAGTTCTAGCGGGCGCGATCAGATCGGCCGGCCGAGCGAGCGAGACCCTGCCTGCAGCGGGCGTCCGCCTCACACTCCGCACACGAGCGGCTCGTGCTGCGATGCTGCCGCTACCGTGCAGGCGAGCCCGACCCGGTCGCGCGCCTCGACGAGCGCCGCCAGGGCCGCGTGCGGGGTGTTGTTCTGCTGCGAGAGATGCAGGCCCACCACCGTCGCGAGCCCGTCGTGCGCGAGCAGCGCGAGCGCCGTGGCCGCGTCGTCGTTCGACAGGTGCCCCACCGTCGAACGGATGCGCCGCTTCAGGAACGGCGGATACGGGCCCCGCTCCAGCATCTCCACGTCGTGGTTCGCCTCGATGGCGAGCGTGTGGCACCCAGAGAGCGCCTCGGCCGCTTCGCCGCCGAGCGTCCCGCTGTCCGACAGGTAGCCGAGCACGCGCCCCGACGGGAACGCCACCCGGAAACCTACGGGCTCTTCAGCGTCGTGCGACGAGCGGAACGGCAGCAGCGCGAGCCCGCCGACACGGACGGTCTCGCCCGGTCGCACCATCGCCCGCTCCGGCACGTCCGCGAGCGCGTCGCGCGCAGCCGTGAGCGTGCCTCGGGTCGCGAGCACCGGCACGCCCAGGCGTCGCGCAAGCACCCGCACGCCCGCGACGTGGTCCACGTGCTCGTGCGTGAGCGCGACCGCCTCGATACGCACGTGCGCGAGCCCCGCCGCTTCGATGCGGAGCCGCACCTGTCGAGCGGAGATGCCGCAGTCGATGAGCACGCCCGCATCGCCCGCGTACACGAGCGCGGCGTTGCCGCTCGAGCCGGACGCGAGCAGCGCCACGCCCTCTCGCGGAAGGCGGGCGGCGGAACCGGTCTCGATGCGGTGAGGGGACGTCACGCGCCAAGGGTATCATCTGACTACGTCACGCGCCGCGGCCGCGGCGCCCGCGAGAGGAGAGCGCGATGGCAAGCTCGCGATGGTCGCTCCGCAACATCTACCTGTACCTGGTCTGCCTCATCACGCTCATCATGGTCATCGTTGGCGCCGTCGGCGTGATCCGCAGCGGCGTCGAGCTGCTCTACCCCGAGCCGACGGCCACGATGGAACCGCTGCCGAAGGACGACAGCGGCAAGCCCGTCATGGACGAAGAGCAGTGGAAGCAGCAGCAGGCGGTCGCTAAGGAGTCCTCGCGACGCTGGGCGATTCTCAACCTCGTCGGCAACGTCGCGCTGGTCATCATCGCCGGCCCCATCTACGTCTACCACTGGCGCAAGATCGAAGAAGAGAAGTCCGAGCCTGCCGAGACGGCCGCTACGACAGCCTAGGAGGCATCGATGCACAAGGTGTTCGTGTACGCGCTTTCGACCTGTCCGTACTGCCGTGCAGCACGCAAGTACCTGGAAGAGAACGACGTCGAGCACGACGTCGTCGAGGTCGACAAGCTCGAGGGCGACGAGTACAAGGCCACGGTCGAGGAGGTGCGCCGCATCTCCGGGGGAACGGCCTTCCCCGTCATCGTCATCGACGACGACAGCGTGATCGTCGGCTTCAACAAGAAGCGCATCAAGGAGGAGCTCGGGCTGTGAGCGACGCGAAGGTGCGCCGCCGGTTCCACCCCGGCACGACCGTAGAGGACCTGAAGGCGTACATGGGGCCGTTTGCCGACCGGCTCGGCTACAAGTTCAACACGGACGCCGAGTTCGTCGACGACGTGCTTGCCGCCGAGCTCGAGATCCTGGAGCAGACGGGCGACGTGTTCTGTCCGTGCCGCGTGCGCACCGGCGACCCGAAGGAAGACGTCAAGATCATCTGCCCGTGCATCCCGTTCCACCGCGACGAGTTCGCGGCGGTCAAGAAGTGCTGGTGCGGGTTGTTCATCCTCAAAGACGTCGAGGACGGCAGCGAGCTGTTCGGCGTCATCGAAGAGCCCTCCGGCGAGGTCGAGGTGCCGGTGTTCCGGGTCGAGGACCTGCCGCCGGGCCAGATCCGGCACGTGAAGGTGGGCAAGCACGACGTCGCCGTCGCGCGCGTGGGCGACGAGTTCTTCGCGCTGTCGAACATCTGCCGGCATGCGTTCGCGCCGCTCGCCGACGGCTTCATGGACGGCTACTTCGCGATCTGCCCGTGGCACGGCTGGCGGTACGACGTGCGCGACGGCACCACCGATCACCCGGACGCCGACGTCCGCACCTTTCCGGTGAGCGTCCGCGACGGCCACGTGTTCGTGACGGTGCGCGTCGGCAGGTGATGGGCGACCACGGCTCGCGCGGCGCCGCCTCTGCCGCCCCGAGGCCGCTGGGCGGCCGTTCGTGCTCGCCGCTACAGCGCGATGTATCGTTTCCGCCATCTGTTGCATAGCCGTCACTTGTGCTACATTCCGGGAATCTCAGGCGGTGCGCGCGCCGGCGGCATGCCGGCTCGTGCGTAGGGTCGTGTGTTGCGAAGGAGGAGGCATGGCAAGAAGCAAGCGGTTCGTCGCTCTCGTCGCTCTGCTCGCCGCGCTCTCGCTCGTCGTCGCTGGCTGCGGCGGCAAGACCGAGACCGGCGGGACCGGCGGCGAGAAGGAGACCGTCACCGTCAAGATCGGCGTGATCTCGCCGTTCACCGGTGACGTCGCGGCGCTCGGCCTCGGCATCAAGAATGGCGCGACGCTCGCCATCGACGAGGCGAATGCCGACCCCGAGCTCCAGGAGCTCGGCGTGAAGATCGAAGGCATGTTCGTCGACGACGCGGCCGATCCGAAGACGGCCGTGAACGGCGCAACGCAGCTCACGTCCGATCCGGCAGTCGTGGGCGTCGTCGGCCACCTGAACTCCGGCTGCTCGATCCCTGCGTCCGCGAAGTACAACGAGGCCGGCATCGTGCAGATCTCGCCGGCGTCGACCAACCCGAAGCTCACCCAGCAGGGCTTCAAGAACGTCTTCCGCGTGTGCACCATCGACACGGTGCAGGGCTCGTTCGCTGGCGACTTCGCCGTGGACAAGCTCGGCGCGAAGTCGGTCGCGGTCATCAGCGACTCCACGCCGTACGGCGACGGGCTTGCTGACGAGTTCGCCAAGCAGTTCCAGGCCCGTGGCGGCAAGGTCGTCTCGCGCGACAAGATCCAGCTCAAGGACCAGGACTTCAAGGCGCTCGTGACCAAGATCCAGGGCCTGAAGCCGGACCTGATCTACTTCGGCGGCATGTACACCGAGGGCGGCCTGATCAGCAAGCAGGCGAAGGAAGCCGGCCTGCGCGTCCCGCTGATGGGCGGCGACGGCCTGTACACGCAGCAGTTCATCGACATCGCGGGCGCCGCGAACGCCGAGGGCGACATCGCGACCTCCGTCGGCCTGCCGCTGGACCAGCAGCCGAAGGGCCAGGAGTTCAAGGCCGCGTTCGAGAAGAAGTTCCCCGGCACCAACATCGAGGCGTACGACACCTACGCGTACGACGCCACGATGGTCATCGTCGAGGCGATCAAGAAGGTCGCCAAGGAGATGGGCGCTGACAAGCTCGCGACGCCGGCCGGCAAGCAGGCCATCATCGACGCGGTCGCCAAGACCGACTACGACGGCGTGACCGGCAAGGTCGCGTTCGACGAGTACGGCGACACTACCAACAAGGCCATCACCGCGTACATCGTCAAGGGCGGCGCGTTCGTCCCGTACGAGCAGTAGGTACGATTCCGCGTTAGGCGCGACCCGAGGCCCGGGCGGGGGTGCGACCCCCGCCCGGGTCCGGTGCGGAGAGGCCGAGGCGCCCCGCGAAAGTCGCGCATGAGCCACGGATGGAGCGACCGTGCACTTCAACATCGCTGACGTGCCGCAGCAGCTCGTGAACGGCCTGACGCTCGGCGGGATGTACGCGCTGATCGCGTTGGGTTACACGCTCGTCTACGGCATCTTGCTGATGATCAACTTCGCCCACAGCGAGATGTTCATGATGGGCGCCTACTTCGGGCTGATGTGGCTCAAGGTCCTGAGCAAGCAGACCTTCTTCACGTCGAGCGCGCTGGGGCTCGTCGCGCTGTATGCCGTCTCGATCCTGCTGTCGGCGGTCATGACGGGCATCTTGGGCGTGCTCATCGAGCGGTTCGCATACCGGCCGCTCCGGCATGCGCCGCGCCTCGCGCCGCTGATCTCGGCGATCGGCGTGTCGCTGTTCTTGCAGAACGCGGTGCTGCTGTGGGTCTCGTCGCGCTCGATCCCGTTCCCCATCAAGTTCCCGGTCTACCAGTACACGCTCGCGCGCGACGCCTCCGGCTCGCTCGCGTTCACCGTGCTGGGCGCGACCGAGAAGCTCGCCGATAAGCTGGGTCAGGGCGCGCACGCGATCGTGCAGTTCAGCACGCTGCAGATCATGATCATCGTCGTGACGCTCGTGCTGCTGTTCGTGCTCGACACGTTCGTGTCGCGGACGAAGCTTGGCAAGGCGATGCGGGCGACCGCCCAGGACCGCGACACCGCGGGGCTCATGGGCGTCGACATCAACCGCATCATCGCGATCACGTTCTTCATCGGCCCCGCGATGGGCGCCGTCGCCGGCATCTTCTCCGGCATGTACTACGGCAACATCAAGTACAACATGGGCTTCATCCCGGGCATCAAGTCGTTCACGGCTGCGGTGCTCGGCGGCATCGGCAATCTGCGCGGCGCGATGCTCGGCGGCTTCGTCTTGGGGATGGCCGAGGCGCTCGCCTCCGGCTTCATCTCGACAGCGTACAAGGACGTCATCGCGTTCGTGATCCTCATCCTGGTGCTCATCTTCCGTCCGGGCGGCCTGCTCGGCGAGTCGGTTGTGGAGAAGGTGTAGGCCATGGGCGGAAGCAAGGTCGACGTCAAGACGAACGTCGAGAGCGCTCGTCTGACTCCTAAGAAGATCGCGCTGTACGCGGCGATCGCGGTGTTCCTCGTCGCTGCGCCGCTGTACTTCCAGTCCGTCGGCAACGTGTTCATGGTGCGGATCTTCGCGCTCGTGGGCATCTACGTGATGCTCGCGCTGGGCCTGAACATCGTCGTCGGGTACGCGGGCCTGCTCGACTTGGGCTACGTGGCGTTCTACGGCATGGGCGCGTACTCCGGCGTCCTGCTCGGTTACACGTTCCAGAAGCTCGTCGGCGGACCGGATGCGCCGATGGCGGGGCTGTCGTACTGGGCGCTGCTGCCCGTGGCGGCGCTGATGGCGGCCTTCACCGGCATCGCGCTCGGCACGCCGGTCCTGCGCTTGCGCGGCGACTACCTCGCGATCGTCACGCTCGGGTTCGGCGAGATCGTGCGCATCGCGCTGCAGAACGACATCTTCGGGCTCACGAACGGCTCGGCGGGTCTGCCGCGCGTCGGCGAGATCATCGTGCCGGCGGCCGGCCAGAAGTGGGCGTTCATGCACCTGAGCACGTCCACCTTCACGTTCTCGAAGGACCTGTTCTGGTACGTGATCGTCGTCGCGCTGTGCCTGCTCACGATCTTCGTGATCCGGCGCCTCGACAACTCGCGTCTCGGCCGTGCGTGGGTCGCCATGCGCGAGGACGAGGTCGCTGCCGCGGCCACCGGGATCAACATCATGACGACCAAGCTCTGGGCGTTCTCGCTCGGCGCGATGTGGGGTGGCATCGCCGGCATCACGTACGCGTACTGGGTCGGCTTCATCAGCCCCGAGTCGTTCAACTTCATGGAGTCGGTGCTGATCGTCTGCATGGTCGTCCTCGGCGGCATGGGGTCGATCCCGGGTTCCATCATGGGCGCGGTGATCATCGCCGGCCTGCCGGAGATCATCCGCGGCCTGGCTCAGTCCACGGCGCTGTCGCAGTTCCTCACCCCTGAGCAGGCATCGCGCATAGGCGACTACCGCTTCTTGATCTTCGGCGGGCTGCTCGTGGTGATGATGGCGATCCGGCCGCAGGGCATCCTGCCCTCGACCCGCCGTGCGAGGGAGCTCACCGCCGAAGAGCCGATCATCGAGGAAGAGAACACCGACCTGTGGGAGGTCGAGCACAAGCACGACCTGCCGCACAAGCTGTAAGCGGCCGGACAGAGAGGCCAGACGATGGCGCGACTGCTTGAAGCCACGAAGATCACGATGCGGTTCGGCGGCCTGAAGGCGCTGAGCGACATCGACTTCCACATAGACGAAGGCGAGATCGTCGCCTTGATCGGCCCGAACGGCGCCGGCAAGACGACGTTCTTCAACCTGCTCACTGGGATCTACAAGCCGACGGAGGGCACGCTCCTGTTCGACGGCAAGCCGCTCGCGGGACGCAAACCGCACGCGATATGCCGCATGGGCATCGCCCGCACCTTCCAGAACATCCGGCTGTTCCAGAACATGACGACGCTCGAGAACGTCATGGTCGGGCGCCACACGCGGACGTCCGCCGGCCCGCTGCACGCAGTGCTCCGCACGCCGAAGTTCAAGCGCGAGGAGCAGCACATCGTCGACGAGGCGCTGAAGTGGCTCCGGTTCGTCGGGCTGGCGGAGAAGGCCAACGAGTTGGCGAAGAACCTCCCGTACGGCGAGCAGCGCAAGCTCGAGATCGCCCGGGCGCTCGCGACCGAGCCGAAGCTGCTGCTGCTCGACGAGCCCGCTGCCGGCATGAACCCGCAGGAGAGCGCCGAGCTTACCAAGCTCGTCGGCAAGATCCGCGACACTGGCATCACGGTGCTCCTGATCGAGCACGACATGAAGGTGGTCATGGACATCGCCGACCGCATCGTCGTGCTCGACTTCGGCGAGAAGATCGCCGAGGGGCTGCCGGCGGAGATCCAGCGCAACCCGAAAGTCATCGAGGCGTACCTCGGCAAGGGCGCGGAAGCGCTCATGGCCGCGGAAGGGTAAGAGGCCATGCTGCTGTCAGTCCAGAACCTCCACACGTTCTACGGCCAGATCGAGGCGCTCAAGGGCATCGACATCGAGGTCGCCGAGGGCGAGATCGTCACGCTGATCGGCGCGAACGGCGCCGGGAAGTCGACGACGCTCAAGACGATCTCGGGCCAGCTCGCTCCTCGCGAGGGGAAGATCGTCTTCGCGGACGAGGAGATCCAGGGAATGCCCGCCCACCAGGTCGCCGCGAAAGGCGTTGTGCAGGTGCCGGAAGGGCGCCGCATCTTCCCGCGCATGACGGTCGAGGAGAACCTCGAGATGGGCGCGTACCTGCGCAACGACGCAGACGGAATCGCTGCCGACAAGGAGATGGTCTTCGAGCTCTTCCCGCGGCTCAAAGAGCGCCGCTCTCAGAAGGGCGGGACGCTCTCGGGCGGCGAGCAGCAGATGCTTGCGATGGCTCGTGGGCTGATGGCGAAGCCGAAGCTGCTCATGCTCGACGAGCCGTCGATGGGGCTTGCTCCCGTGGTCGTCGAGACCATCTTCGAGACGATCGAGCGGCTGCACCAAGAAGGCATCACCATCCTGCTCGTCGAGCAGAACGCGGCGATGGCGCTTGCGGTCGCCGACCGTGGCTACGTGCTCGAGACGGGGCGCGTCGCGCTTACCGGCTCGGGCAAAGAGCTGCTCGGGAACGAGCAGGTGCGCAAGACGTACCTCGGCGAGGCGTGACGCCGGAGGGCCGCGTTTCTAGGCGTGGCGTCTCTCAGGCCGATTCCAGCGCGCGGGCTGCCTTCTCGGCGACCCGCGCGCTCGCATGTTCGATGGGGCGCGAGAGGACCGTCGGCTTGCCGTCGGCGACCCGCAGCACGCCCGCGCTGACTACCGTCCGCACGGTCGCGGCGCGGCCGTGTTCGAGCAGCGCGCCCACCGGGTCGTCTGTCGGGCCGGTCTGGACGGCGATGACGTCCGCGTAGCGCCCCGGCGTCAGTGCGCCCACGCGGTCTTCGACCCCGAGCACCGATGCGCCTTCGATCGTGAGGATGCTGAGCAGGCGTTGCGGCTCGATGGTCGCGTCGAGGCGCCTGAGCGCCCGTGCCTCTTCGAACAGGTCGAGGTCGTCGTTGCTGGCCAGCGAATCGGTGCCGAGCGCGAGCCGCACGCCGCGGGCGCGCAGCTCGCGCACCGGCGGCGCGCCGTTGCCGAGGATGCGGTTCGAGCGCGGGCACAGCACCGCCCCAGCGGCTTCTCGGGCGAGCAAGCTCATCTCGCGCTCGGTCGCCTTCGTGCAGTGGACGGCGATGACGCCGCGGAGCGCTCCAAGACGATGGACGTACTCGACGGGGCCGCAGGCCGGCGGCGCGAACCCGTGCGCGAGACGGGCCGCGAGAGAGACGAATGGGCCCGAGCCTGAGTCGAGAAGACGTATTTCGGCGTCGGATTCGGCGAGGTGCATCGCGAACGGCACGCCGCGCTGCTGGGCAAGGCCGTATGCGGCCTGGATGAGACCGGGGCCCGAGGAGTACGGCGCATGGGCGGTCAAGCCGCAGACGGTCCGTCCTGCACGGCATGACTCGCCGTCTTGCGGGTACTCCATCTCCGCGAGCCGCTGCGGAAGCTCCTCGGCTTCGATTCCGAGCACCTCGAAGAAGAACACTCCGTCGAGCCCGAGGTCGGCTGCCGCCGCAGGCGCTTCGGGCCCGTATGCGACGTCTCCGACGGTGGTGACGCCTGCGCGGATCGACAGCAGGGCACCGTGGGTGCACGAGGCGGCGATGTCGTCGGCGTCCATGACGCGCATGACCGCAGCCACGCGGCCCAGCCATTCAGGGAACGGGGCCCGGCCGACCACGCGCGCGACCGACGTGAGCGCGAGGTGCGTGTGCGCGTTGACGAGGCCTGGCGCGATGACGCATCCAGGGTGCTCGCGGACCGGCAGCGACGGGTAGCGCTCGCGCATCGCCTCCAGGGGGCCGACGTCAGCGATGACCGGCGCTCGTACGACGACAGCGCCGTCACGGATCGGCTCTCCGAGGACGGGTACGACCCAGTCGCCAGCGATGAGCACGCGCTACTCCTCCGCTTTCAGGAGCAGGCTCGGCTTGCGCAGGTCCATGCAGCCGCACTGCGCGTCGAGCGGCGCGTCGGCGATGACGTCGAGCACGCAGGCGGCGATCTTCTCCGACTCGTCGAAGAAGATGGCCTTCAGCTCCTCGTGCTCCCACTCGCGGACGACCCCTTCGGCGTGATTCACGACGATGTACAGGCCCGCGAAACACGCGCCGATGTCGCGTGACAAGAAGACCTCGGGGGAAAGCGACTGGCCTATCACGTCCGCGCCCAGCCGCTTCATGTAGTCGATCTCGGCGACCGACTCGAAGCGGGGGCCGTCGGTGACGAGGTAGATGCCCCGGCGGAACACCCGCGCGAAGCGCTCGCTTGCGGCGGCGTACAGGCGCGAGTGCAGGTCGGGGCAGATAGGGCGGCGCATGATGAGCAGGTGGTCGCCCCGGACGTAGATGTCCTGTTTGATGGACAGGTCGATGAAGTCGGTCGGCACGACCACGTCGCGCGGATCCAGCAGGTGGTTGAGCGCGCCCACGCCGCCGTCGGCGAGCACCTTGCGGACGCCTGCCTCGTGGAAGACCCAGAACACCTGCAGGCTCGCGTCCGCGCGCTTCACGCCGCGCCGCCACCCGTGCATGCGTACAGCGAGCGCCTCGCGTGGGCCGTGCGCTCCGGTCACGCGGAAGTGCGTGAAAGCAGGCGAGCGGCCGAACGGCGTGTCGAACACGAGCCGCTCGGCGAGCACCTCGACGCGCGGGTCTTCGAGCGCCCGCGGGAACGCGAGCGACAGCGAGCCCGAGCCGCCGCACACGCCGAAGTCGGCGGATGGAACCGTGGATTCAGGCATCGCGACCTCCTCGGCACAAGGGTAGCGCAAGCACGGCAGGCAGGGGAGGCGGCGGAGCAGCGGAGGAGTGCCTCGCGCCTATCGCTGCATCGCCAGCATCTCGCGCAGCCGCTTCCAGGCGAGCCGCAAGCCTCCCACTTCGTACCAGTACATCGCGTAGGTGAACCGCTTCATGACGATGGCGGGGATCCCGCTCAGGTGCCAGCGGAACATCCAGCCGACTCCCCAGCTCGGGCCGATGCTCACGAACTCGCCGTGCATGTGCGGATGGAAGGGCTCGGGCTGTCCGCCGCGCAGCTCGCGCAGCAAGTTGTCGGCGGTGTGCTCGGCCTCGCGGATGGCGAACTGCGCGAGCATCGGCAGCGTGCGCTTCGACTCGGGGTCGCGGAACGCTGCGACGTCGCCGATGGCGTAGATATCAGAGCGGCCGCTCGCGTGCAGCGACTCGTCGACCGTGAGGCGGCCGGAGGGATCGACCTCGAGCCCCCACGTGTTGGCGTCGGGATCGGCCTTGGCGCCGCCGCAGAACACGACGACAGAGGCGTCGACACGCGATCCGTCTTCGAGCGTGATGCCGGTCTCGTCCACTGAGGCCACCATCGAGCCGAGGTGCAGCTGGACGCTCAGCTTCGCGAGACGCGCCTTCGCCTTCTTGCGCAGGCTTTCCGGCAGGTCGTACAGGATGTCCGGGCGGCCCTCCACGAGGTGCACGCGCAGGTCGGCGGGGTCGAGCCCGTGCTCGCGCATGCGCTTCGGAAGCATCTGGCCGAGCGTGCCGACGATCTCCAGGCCGGTCGCTCCGCCGCCGATCACCGCGAACGACAGCGCCTTGACGCGCGCCTCGCGGTCGACGGTCTTAGCCGCGATCCGGAATTGCCCTTCGATGCGACGCTGCAGCTCCTGGGCGTCGTGGACCGACCACATGGTGGTCGCGTGCTCCTTGAGTCCGGGCACGGGCGGCACGAACGCGACCGCCCCTGTGGCGAGCACGAGCCGCCAGTACGGAACCTTCTCGTGCGGCCCTTCGCGCGGGCCCACGAGCACCGCGTGCTCGTCAGGAAGCACCGAGTGCACGCGGTTGTAGCACACCGTCACCGGGAGGTCCTTGAAGATGGTCGGCAGCCACAGCTCGCAGAACTCGGGGCGTGGCGGCCCGACCGCCACAAGATCCAACTCAGAGAGCGCTTGCTGGCACGGGTTCGGTTCGATGAGCAAGATCTCGACGTCGTCGCTCGGCTTGATGCGTCTTCCCAGCCGCACGGCAAGGGTGGTGCCTGCGTACCCGCCGCCGGCGATCACGATGCGGCGCTTCTCGGTGGGGCTGACGCACGTCTGCATACGGCCTCCTGACCCTGGGGCGGACCCTCGAGGTGGTTCTTACCCGGCTGCTGGCGCGACTACTTGCGCAGCAGGCGGATGACGAGGTTGAGCAGCAGCGTGAGCAGCAGCGACAGCACGATCGAGCTCGCGATTGGCACGTAGCAGCCCCAGCCTTCGCGCTCGATGCGGACGTCGCCGGGAAGCGAGCCGAGCCCCAGGCGCCCGCCGACCCACACGAGAGCGCCGAGGACGGCGATGCCTACACCGAGCGCCACCAGGATCTTCCCGAACGACTGCAGGTCCATGAGCCCTCCTCGCGCATGCGTGCATCACGCAGCTGCCGCGAGGTCGAAGTATACCTGCTCGTATGAGTGGAATGTGAGGCGTTCGTCGTGGGAACGGACGGCATCGAGACCGGCGGTTCGGAGGCGTTGGGCAAGCGCGGCGTCGCTCAGCACGCTTCGGATCGCAGCGGCCGTGGAAGCCGGGTTCTCGGGCGGCACGAGCAGGCCGCACTCACCGTTCCGCAGGATCTCCGGGAGAGCCCCTGCCGCCGCTGCGACGACAGGCACGCCGCACGCGAGCGCTTGCAGCGTCGTGATGGACTGCACCTCCACGAGCGATGCGATGGCGTACGTCTGGCATGCCCGATACAGCGCCGGCATAGCGGCCTCGGCGACCTTCCCGAGGAAGCGCACCCGGTCCTCCAGCGCGAGCTCGTGGGCCAGCCGCTCCAGCCGGCTCCTGTCGGCGCCGTCGCCTGCTATCACAAGGGAAGCCTTCGTGTCTCGCAGGTACGCGAGAGCGTGGAGCAAGATGTCGAGCCGCTTGTCGCGTGCGACCCGCCCGACGGCGAGCACGCGAGGAGCGGGCGGGAGATCCAGTCCTGGGGGGATGTCGTCGGGGCTGTCGGGCCGGTAGCGCTGGAGATCCACGCCGTTGGAGATCACGGCCGTCGGGGCGAGCAGTCCTGCACTGGTGTACATAGCGCGCTGGGTTTCCGTGGGGAAGATGACGCGGTCGAAGCGGTCGAGCAGGCGAACGGCGACCCGCCACGCCATGCGTTCGCGGGACTCGCTTCGCAGTGGGCGGCCGACGTAGTGCGACAAGAAGCGCGGCACGAAGTGGCAGGTGGCCAGGAGCGGCACGGGAATCTCCTCCCGAAGGCGCGAAAGTTGCCACGCGAGCCAGGCGGACTCATGCGAGTGCACGACGTGCGGCGCGAAGCCCGCGACGACCTCAGCGAGGTGCTCGGATCCGGCGATCGGCAGACGCCCCTCCGGCCAGTACGGGTTGGGCGCCGAGCGGACGCGCACCACGCGGACGTCGCCGTCGTCGTGCTCGTACGGCGCGCCGGTGTCGCTCGCCGCCACGACAAGCGTCTCGTGGCCCCGTGCGCGCATCGCATGGGCGAGCTTGTGCACGAGGACTGTCACGCCGCTGATGGTCGGCGGGTACGCGTGGCTCACGAGCATGATCCGCATGATGTCACCGTACCTGAATCTACCGCGTGCGTCGCTGATGGTCGCCGCGGAGCGCCAGGCGTCTCAGAACCGCCGCACCTCGCGGTAAAGCGTGTCGCGCTGCACCGGCACGAACCCGGCGTCGCGGATCAAGCGCACGAGGTCGTCGCGCGCCATCACGAAGCGCGTGCCCGCGGCGGCCACGACGTTCTCCTCGATCATCGTCGAGCCCATGTCGTTCGCGCCGAAGGCAAGCGAGATCTGCCCGACCTTCGGGCCCTGCGTCACCCACGACGCCTGGACGTTTCGCACGTTGTCGAGGAACAGCCGCGCCACGGCGAGCGTCCGAAGGTACTGCCAGCCGCTGCCGGAACCGGAGGTCACCTCGCCTTCCAGTTCGGTGTTGCCGGGTTGGAAGCTCCACGCGATGAACGCGCGGAACCCGACGCGGCCGGCAGCGACGGCTTCGTCTTGCGCCGCGCGGATGCGCGCGAGGTGCTCCACGCGCTCAGCGAGCGTCTCGAGGCCGCCGAACATCATCGTGGCGGTCGTAGAAAGCCCGAGCGCGTGCGCCTCGCGCATAACGCCGAGCCACTCGTCGCTCGTCGCCTTCTTCGGCGAGACGTGCCCGCGCACCCGGTCGACCAGGATCTCCGCGCCGCCGCCGGGAAGCGAGTCGAGCCCGGCGGCCATCAGGCGCTCGAGCGTCTCGCGGGTCGAGATGCCGGAGACCTTCGCGACGTGCACCACCTCCGGCGGTCCGAAGCCGTGCACGTGGATGGGGTAGCGCTCCTTGATCGAGCGGAGCAGGTCCTCGTACCACTCGATGCCGAGGTGCGGGTGCAGGCCGCCCTGCAAGAGGATCGCGGTGCCGTCCAGCGCGAGCGTCTCCTCGATCTTGCCGAAGAGCTCGTCACGCGAGAGCACGTACGCGTCGGGCGCGCTCTCGTCTCGGTAAAACGCGCAGAACCGGCAGCCGCTCACGCACACGTTGGTGTAGTTGACGTTGCGGTCGACGATGAACGTGACCTCGCGGTCTGGGTGGAGCCGCTCGCGCATGCGCGAGGCGGCGACGCCGAGCTCGAGCAGGTCGGCACGCTCGAGCAGCGCGAGCGCATCGTCGGGCGTCAGCCGCCGCTCGCCGTCCGCGGCGGCGAAGGCGATGTCGGCAAGGCTGCTCACTCGCCGAACACCTCGATCGCGGGCACCGTATCGAGCTGGCCGATCGCGACGGCCTCGGCGAAGTAGCGGGCGAGCCCGTCGCGGAACCGCGGCTCGAAGCGGAACTGCAAGGCGTCGAAGTACGAGCGGAATCGCTCCGGCCCGAAGTGCTCCCAGCGTGCCGCGTACTCGCTGATGTCGTCGAGGTGCGCGCGGCAGTACGCAAGCGAGCCTGACAGCGCGTCGATCACTGCCCGCACCGCTTCCGGCCGCTCCTCGGCGAACGAGCGCCGCACCGCCCACACCGCGTACACCATCGGCAGGCCGGTCCAGGCGGTCCACTCGGCGCCGAGGTCGTAGAGGCGCACGCCCCCCGGCCGCTCCCAGTAGGTGCGGAGCGCCTCGTCGCCGATGAGCAGCGCCGCGTCGGCCTCCCGCAGCATCGCGGGCAGGTCGGGCGGCATCTCGACGTATGCGGGCGCCACGCCCCAGCGCTTCTGGAGCAGGATGCGCGCGAGCACCTGCGAGGTGCGCGAGGTGTCGGTGAGCGCGACGGTGCGACCTCCGAGCTCTTCGGCAGGCACGGTCGAGGCGAGCAGGATCGACTGCACCTCGCCGTCAGAGGAGATCGCGATGTCTGGCAGGAGCACGAAGTCGTGCGCGTGCCTGGCGTACTCGATCGAGGGGATCGGCGCGACGTCGAGCTCGCCTGCGCGGATGCGCTCGGCAAGCTCGCGGGGGGCGCCCTTCACGAGCTCCATCTCCAGCAGGTGGTCTCCGCTCTTCACGAGCCCATAGTAGAGCGGCAGGCAGTTCAAGAACTGGATGTGGCCGACGCGCGGGCGCATCACGCCTCCTCGTAGACGCGCACGACGTTGTACAGCGTGTCACGCTCCACTGGTGTGTGGCCGGTCTCGCGGATGAGTGCCAAGAGCTCGTCTTTCGACAGCGCTTCGGGCGTCGCCGCGCCGGCCATGTGCGTGATGCGCTCCTCGACGACCGTGCCGTCGAGGTCGTCCACGCCGAACGCGACCGAAAGCTGCGCGACCTTCAGCCCGAGCATGATCCAGAACGCCTTGATGTGCGGGATGTTGTCGAGCATGAGGCGTGCGATCGCAAGCGTCTTCAAGTCGTCGTAGCCGGTCGTGGGCGGCAGGTCCGAAAGCTCGGTGTTCAACGGATGGAACGCGAGCGGGATGAACGCGAGGAAGCCGCCGCTTGCGTCCTGTTGCTCGCGCAGGCGGATCAGGTGGTCGACGCGCTCCTCGAGCGTCTCGATGTGGCCGTAGAGCATGGTGCAGTTCGTCTTGATGCCGAGCGCGTGCGCCTCGCCGTGGATGCGCAGCCAGTCGTCGGCCGAGGTCTTCTTGTCCCACGCGAGCCGCCGCGCGCGCTCGGAGAAGATCTCCGCGCCGCCTCCGGGAAGGGCCTGCAGGCCTGCCTCTTTGAGCGTGCGCAGCACCTCGAGCGTGGAAAGCCCGCTGATCTTCGCGTAGTGCTCGATCTCGACGGCGGTGAACGCCTGGATGATGACGTGCTCAGGGAGCGCCTGCCGCAGCCGACGCACCATCTCGACGTAGAACTCGAATGGCCAGTCCGGGTGCAGGCCGCCGACGATGTGCACCTCGTGGGCGCCCTGTGGCACGCACTCCTCGGCGGCCCGGACGATCTCCTCGAGCGTCATCTCGTAGGCGCCGTCTTGGCCCTTGCTGCGCGAGAACGCGCAGAACTTGCAGCGGTTCTCGCAGATGTTGGTGGGGTTGATGTGGCGGTTGACCATGAAGTGCACGCGGTCGCCGTTGATGCGCCGGCGCACGTGGTCGGCCATTTGCCCGATGCCGAGCAGGTCGTGGCTGGCGTACAGCGCAAGCCCGTCGTCGCGCGAAAGGCGCTCGCCAGCGAGCACTTTCGTCGCGATGGGCTCAAGGGCTGGGTCTGCAAGGTGGAACGGCACGCGGATCACCTTCGTCTCGGGTACGGCAAACGCGCTCAGTGTAGGACGGAGGCGGACTGGGCGCTAGGGGTGCCGCGCGGCGTGGCTGACCTTTACGGCAAGCGGGTTGCGCCTGATCTCAGCCTCGCTCCCACCGCGGCCGCACCGTGAGCAGCCGGTCGGCGAGCAGCGCGAGCGCGATCGACGGCAGGGCTCCTTGGAGGATGTAGGCGTCGTTGTAGTCATGGAAGCCGGCGAGGATCGGCATGCCGAGCCCTCCGGCGGCCACGACGGCGCCGAGCGTGGCCGCGCTCACGTTGATCACGACGACGTTCTTGATCCCGCCGACGATGACCGGCCACGCGAGCGGCAGCTCGACGCGGATCACGCGCTGCCAGCGGCGCATGCCGATGCCGGTCGCCGCGTCGCGGACGTCGGGCGGCACGCTCTCGATGCCGGAGATGACGTTGAGCGCGATCGGGAGGATGCCGTAGAGCGTGAGGGCGATGATCACGGGCTCCGGCCCGTACCCGGTGAGCGGCACGAGCAGCGCCATGAGCGCGACCGTCGGCACGGTCTGGGCGAGGCTGCCCGCGCTCAGCACGAGGTCGCGGAACGCGATGCCGAAGCGCGTGAGCGCGAGCGCCCCGAGCGCGAAGCCGGCTGCGGTCGCGAGCGCGCTCGCCGCCGCCGCGAGCCAGATCTGCTCGGCCATGAGGGTCGTCAGCGGCTTGGTCGGGTACAGCCACGACGTCTCGCCTGGAGCGAGGACGCGCAGGAGCCGTTCGAATCCGCGCGCGTCGAAGGTCATCCACGCCGTGGCGGCGGCCAGGGCGGCGATGCCGAGCCAGCGGGTGAGCGCCTGGCGATCCACGCTACGAGCACGCACCGTCGCCCTCCTCCGCAAGCGACGCCAGGAGCACGTCGAAGTCGAACATCCCGATCGGCGCTCCGTCGCGCACCACGGCGAGCGCCCGCGCCCGCCGGCCGACAAGCTCGGCGAGCGCCTCTTTCAACGTGACGCCCGCGTCGATGCGGGGCAGCGCCGTGGCGCCTTCCTCGAGCGGCTTCAAGCGCACGTCGGCCAGGCAGTAGCGGATGATCACGCGGAGCCCGAGGTTCTCGCCGAAGAAGCGGCGCACGAACTCGTTCGCCGGCCGGCGCCAGAGCGCTTCCGGCGTGTCGTGCTGCTCCAGGCGCCCGTCGCGCATGAGCGCGATGCGGTCGCCCAAGAGCACCGCCTCGTCGATGTCGTGGGTGACGAAGACGACGGTCTTGCGCAGGCGCGCCTGCAGGTGCCGCATCTCGCGTTGCAGGCGCTCGCGCGTGAGCGGGTCGACCGCGCCGAACGGCTCGTCCATGAGCAGGATCGGCGGATCCGCGGCGAGCGCGCGCGCCACGCCCACGCGCTGCGCCTCGCCGCCAGACAGCTGGCGCGGATACTTGCCGCCGTACCGCTCGGGGTCGAGCCCCACCAGCTCGAGCATCTCGTCGATGCGCTCCGCGATGCGCCGCTTGTCCCACCCGAGCAGCCGCGGAACCGCCGCGACGTTCTCCCGGATGGTCATGTTCGGGAATAGCCCGACGTTCTGGATGACGTAGCCCATGCGGCGTCTGAGCTCCACCGGGTCGAGCGTCGCGACGTCGACGCCTTCGACGCACACGGTGCCGCTCGTCGGCTCGATGAGGCGGTTGATGCAGCGCAGCACGGTCGTCTTGCCCGCTCCGGAGGGCCCGAGCAGCACGGTGAGCTCGCCCGAGGCCACCGTGAGGTCGAGGCCGTCCACGGCCCGGTGCCCGCCGTACTCCTTCGTCAGCCCGGAAATCTCGATCACGCCGGCTCCTTCCACCGCGTGAGCGCAGTCTCGATGCCCGAGAGTCCTCGGTCGAAAGTCAGCGCCAGCGCCACGATCGGCACGACGCCGAGGAGCATCAAGTCGCTCGCGGTCTCGCTCGCGCCCAAGAACACGAAGGTGCCGAGGCCGCCGCCGCCGACGAGGCCGGCGATGATCGCGCCCGCAGTCGTCTGCACGAGGGCGACGCGCAGACCGGCCAGGATGACCGGTGTCGCGAGCGGCAGCTCCACGCGCGCCAGCACCTGCACCGGCGCCATGCCGATGCCGCGGGCCGCGTCGATCACGGCTGGGTCGAGGCTCGTCAAGGCGGCGTGGGTGTTCCGTGCGATCGGGTAGACGGCGTATGCCGCCAAGACGATGACCACCGGCGCCCAGCCGACTCCGCGGACTCCGAGCGACGCCAGCACAGGCGCGCGTTCCGACAGGCGCGTGAGCACGGGATACAGCAGCCCGATGAAGGCGAGCGTGGGGAGCACCTGCAGCACGTTGAGCGCCCCGAACACGGCGGGCTCGGACGCAGGCCGTCGTGCGGCAAGCAGCCCGAGCGCGAGCCCGAGCGCGAGCCCGACGGCCACGGACGCGCCGACGTATCCCAGGTGCAGCGCGAACTGCTTCCCGAACGCGTCAGCGTTGTTCGCGTACTCCTTGAGGATGCCGAGGTCTGACAGCGCGCCACCGGCCACGAGCGCGCCTGCGCCGGCGAACGGGCCGTACGACAGCGCCGCTCGCAGCAGCCCTGGCTCAAGCCACGCCGTCGCGGCGAACACGGCGACGTAGGCTGCAGCGGCAGTGAGCCAGAACCCCGGTCCCAACGACACCCGTGAGAGGTCTCCGGCCTTCGTGGCGTACGCGGCAGCGAATACGCCGGCCTGCCACAGCGCGAGGACCGGAGCGAGGCCGCTGAGGAGCGAGGCGGCGACGCCTCGCGGGCGAAGCGGGAGGCGCGAGCGTGCGAGGAGCGCGACGAGCAGCCAGCACGCGACGATGGCCCACCACCATGCCCCGAGGGCGTCGACGAGCGACACCCCGGCGCCCCGGTCGATGCGCGTCTGGCGCAGCACGAGTCCGAAGGGAGCCAGGGCTGCCACGATGCCGAGCACCGCGCCCGACACCGCCACAGCCCTGGCCCGCTCGTGCAGGGAAGCCTCAGTCCGGCTCACGTCGGCCCTTCGGCAGCGTCACTGCTTCAAGAACCCCTTCGACACCAGGTACTCGCGGGCCACGTCCTTGCCGTTCTTGCCCGCGAAGGCGACCTGGCGGTTGAGCTCCTGCAGCGTCTCGGTCGTGAGAGACTCGAAGACCGGCTTCAAGATCGCCTCGATCTCAGGATACGCCTCCACGATCTCCTTGCGGAACACGGGCGTGGGCCGGTAGACGGGCGGGACGTTCTTGGGGTCCGCGAGCACCAGGATCCCCTGCTCCGCCAGGCCCCCGTCGGTCGCGTACACCTCAGCCACGTTCACGCCGTCCGTGCCGTTGACGAGCGCTTGGATGAACTGCGCGGTGACGCCGTTCGCGAGCCCGATCTTCTGGTCGTCGCGGAGCGTGAAGCCGTACGCCTTCTCGTATGCCTTGAGGCCGGCTGGGTTGTCCATCCACGACTGGTCGCCGATGAGCTTGACGGCGCCGCCGCCGTTGACGTACCGGGCGAGATCCTCCATCGACTTCAGCCCGTTGGCCTGGGCGAACTCCTTCTTCACGCCGAAGTACTCGCTGTTGTTCGCCGGCGCGGGTGTGAGCCACACGAGCCCGTTCTCGAGGTCCTTCTCCTTGATGGTCTCGTAGCCCTTCTCGGGGTCGCTCCACAACGGGTCGCCCTCGGGACCGACGTAGTACTGTCCCGACCCGGTGTAGTCGATGGTGGCGTCGACGTCGCCGGCGAGCAGCGCCTTGCGCACCACGTCCGGCGTCCCGAACTTCGTCTTGTCCTCGACGGGGATGCCGTTCGCCTCGAGCATCTGTATGACCATCGAGCCAAGAACGACGCCTTCGGAGTCGAGCAGCGACGCGACGCGCACCGTCGGTCCCTGTTCGCTCTGGCCGCCCTCGGTCGCTCGGTCGCCTCCGCCCGAGCAGCCGGCCAGCGCGAGCATCGCGGCAAGGACGCCGGCGATCAAGGCGAAGGTCGTTCGTCGTGCCATCGGGGCTCCCTTCCTCGGTTGTCCAGTTCGTACCCGTCCTATGGACAAGACCTCAAGCGCGTGTTATGAATCACCATAATGCAGGGCATAGCAAATGGCTATAGTATTCAGTCGAGGGAGGCGGAGTGACCGGGCGCCAGGCCGTGGCTGATGGGGTTCCCAAAGCGGTGGAGGCGCATCGAGCGCCTGCCGGTGCGCTCGCCGACCTGGATCCGGCTGCGTATGCCGAGTGGGCCGCCGCCGCCTCGTATCAGAGCGGGCTTTGGTGCGGGGAGTCGGTCGTCAAGGCCGTCAACGAAGCTCTCGGGATGCCGATGCCCGACGGCATCCACCGCCTGGCCTCCGGGTTCTGCGAGGGTCTTGGCGGGTCGCGGTGCATCTGCGGAGCGCTCGCTGGGGCAGTGATGGCGTGCGGGATCGCGCTCGGCCGCGATGACGTGCACGACCCCTGGGAGCCGAGCTACGACGCTGCCGCCGAGTTGAGGCGCAGGTGGACGGAGTTCGAGCGCGCGCAGACCTGCGCGGAAGTGGCGGAGCGTCACGGCGGCATGGAGTCGCCTGAGCGGTGGGCGCACTGCGCCGAGCTGGTCGGGCTTGCGGCCCGCTGGGTCGTCGAGATCGTGCGCGAGCACGAGGGCCGCTGGGTCCGGACCTCAATCTAGCGCCGGCACTCGCTGGCGCGTACGCTTCTTGTGTGAACGCTCTTCCCGACATCGTGCGCGCTGCCGCTGTCGAGCACGGCATGTTCCCGGATGGGACGGTCGTCGTCGCGATGGTCTCCGGCGGCGGCGACTCGGTGGCCATGCTGCGCGTGCTCGCCTCCGGGGCGCTCGGCGTGACCCGCGATCGCGTGCGCGTCCTGCACGTCGACCACATGCTGCGCGGCGCAGAAGCTGAAGCCGACGCTGCGTTCGTGCAGGGGCTCTGCGACGACCTCGGCGTCGAATGCCGCGTCGTGCGCTACGACGTCGCGGCGTTCGCTGAGCAGGAAGGGCTCAACCTCGAAGACGCAGGCCGCCAGGTGCGCTACCGTTTCGCCGAGCAGGAAGCCGACGCGTTCGCGGACGACCTCGGCGTGCCGCGCTCCGTGGCGCGCATCGCGGTCGCGCATACCCTCGACGATCACATCGAGACGTTCTTGATGCGCCTGCTCGCGGGCTCTGGCGCATCCGGGCTGCGGGGCATCCGTCCCGTGCGGGGCCGCGTCGTCCGGCCGCTCATCGGCGTCCGGCGCCGCCAGGTGCGCGAGTGGCTGGCCGCGAACGGCTGGGCGTGGCGCGACGACGCCACCAACGAAGACCTCGCGCGCACGCGCGCGTGGATCCGGGCGGAGTTGCTGCCGCTTGTCGAGTCCCGATTCCCGGCCTTCGTGCGCACGGCAGGCCGCATGCTCGAGATCCTTCGAGACGAAGACGACCTGCTCCAAGAGATGGCTGAGGCGTTCGCGAACGACTTCGCGCGCGTCCAAGCTGGCCGCGTCGAGTTCGACCGGGGCCGCATGACGACGCTTTCGCCGGCGATGGCGCGCAGGACCGTGCGCGCCGCCATCGCGCAGGCATTCCCGGAGGCGGGGCGCCTGGAGGCGGAGCACGTGGAAGCCATCGTCGAGGGGCTCGCGTGTGAAGATTTCGCGCGCGATCTGCCGCACGGCCTGCGGGCAGAGACGGAGTACGGTACACTTGCAGTTTCCCGGCGCGGGTCTGCGCCTGCACCGGTCGCACCTTGTCTGCTCGAGATCCCTGGGGAAGCCGACCTCGGCCCGGCCGGGACGATCGTCGCGCGGTTCGGCGAGCCAGGCGACGCGCCCGCCTCGCGGGACGTGGCGGTGCTCGACGCGGACCTGCTCGCGGCGCCGCTCGTGGTCGATGCGGTCCGGCCGGGTGACCGGATCCAGCCGCTCGGGATGCGAGGCACCAAGAAGCTGCAAGACGTGTTCGTGGATGCGAAGGTGCCGCGGCGGCTCCGCGCGCTCACGCCGGTGGTGCGCAGCGGAGACGAGATCGCGTGGGTGGCGGGCCTCGTAGTGAGCGAGCGGTTCAAGGTGACGGAGCGGACTGTGCGGGCGGCAGTCCTGGAGTGGAGGCGGCCCAGCGAGGGCGCGACAAGCGAGACATAAGGAAGGAACGGACAGGATGCGGATCCACCCCGACATCGACCACGTCGTGCTCACCGAAGAGCAGATCCAGCAGCGCGTGCGGGAGCTCGGCGCGCAGATCGCGCACGACTACGAAGGCTCGTCGCTCTTGCTCGTGGCGGTGCTGCGGGGTGCGGCGCTGTTCGTCGCGGACCTCGCGCGCGCCATCGACGGACCGGTCGAGATCGACTTCATGGCGGTCTCGTCGTATGGGTCCTCGACCAAGTCGTCCGGGGTCGTCCGCATCATCAAGGACCTCGACGAGGTCATCTCCGGCCGCGACGTGCTCGTCGTCGAGGACATCCTCGACACGGGGCTGACGCTCAAGTACCTGCTGCGCAACCTGGCATCGCGCAAGCCCAAGAGCCTCGAGGTGGTCACGCTGCTCGCGAAAGAAGGCAAGCAGCGTGTGCCGATCGACTGCAAGTACGTGGGATTCTCCGTGCCGGACGAGTTCGTCGTCGGGTATGGACTTGATTACGCGGAGAAGTACCGGAATCTCCCGTACATCGGCGTGCTGAAACCGGAGGTCTACTCACAGCCGGCCTCCTGAAAGGGTGTCGAGATTGAACCGGAACTTGCGGACGGCGCTGCTGTACCTGCTGCTCATCGCAGTGGCGCTTCTGTTCGTCGCCAACAACTTCGAGACGCAGGGCCGTGTGGACGAGCTGCCGACGTCGGGCTTCGTCAAGGCGCTTGAAGAGAAGCGCGTGGTGAACGCTGAGGTCATCGTCCGGGAGCAACGGGTCCGAGGAGACTACTACCCTACAGCCGAGGCTAAGGCGAAGAAGGAGCCGCGCCAGTACACCACGACGTACCTGGGCGAGGATTGGTTCGCGCAAGTCATCGCCGAGAACCCGCCGCTCGAGGAGTACACGGCCAACACCGCGGACTCGCAGTGGTGGGTGGCGGTGCTCGCGCAGCTCATCCCGGCGATCCTCATCGTCGGCGTGATGCTGTTCTTCTTGAACCAGATGCAAGGCGGCAACTCGAAGGTGATGTCGTTCGGCAAAGCGCGCGCCAAGCGCATGACGCGCGACATGCCGCGGATCACCTTCAAAGACGTCGCCGGCGTGGATGAAGCGGTCGAGGAGCTCCAGGAGATCAAGGAGTTCCTGAGCAACCCGGGCAAGTTCCAGGCGCTCGGCGCGAAGATCCCGAAGGGCGTTCTGCTCGTCGGTCCGCCAGGCACCGGCAAGACGCTGCTCGCGCGCGCCGTCGCCGGCGAGGCCGGCGTGCCCTTCTTCTCGATCTCGGGCTCCGACTTCGTCGAGATGTTCGTGGGCGTGGGCGCGAGCCGCGTGCGCGACCTGTTCGAGCAGGCGAAGGCCGCGGCGCCGTGCATCGTGTTCATCGACGAGCTCGATGCGGTCGGCCGCATGCGCGGCGCCGGCCTCGGCGGCGGGCACGACGAGCGCGAGCAGACGCTGAACCAGCTGCTCGTCGAGATGGACGGGTTCGACATCAAGGACAACGTCATCATCATGGCGGCGACGAACCGGCCCGACGTGCTCGACGCCGCGCTGCTTCGGCCCGGCCGGTTCGACCGGCAGATCGTCGTCGACAGGCCCGACCTCAAAGGGCGCGTCGAGATCTTGAAGATCCACACGCGCGGCAAGCCGATCGCCGACGACATCGACCTCGAGGTGCTCGCGCGCCGCACGCCCGGCTTCACCGGCGCCGACCTCGCGAACATGGTGAACGAGGCCGCGCTGCTCGCCGCGCGCCACGGCAAGAAGCGCATCGAGATGGAGGAGCTCGAGGAGGCCATCGAGCGCGTCATCGCTGGGCCGGAGAAGAAGAGCCGTCTGATCTCGGAGAAGGAGAAGCGGGTCATCGCATACCACGAGGCAGGGCACGCGCTCGTCGGCCACGTCTTGCCGAACACCGACCCGATCCACAAGATCAGCATCATCTCGCGCGGCCGCGCGCTCGGGTACACGCTCGCGCTGCCCACAGAGGACAAGTTCCTCAACACCAAGGGCGAGATGCTCGACGAGCTCGCGATGCTGCTCGGCGGCCGGGTGGCCGAGGAGATCGCCATCGGCGACATCACGACGGGCGCGAGCAACGATCTGGAGCGCGCGACGAAGCTCGCCCGCCAGATGGTCACGCGCTACGGCATGTCCGACCGGCTCGGCCCGATGACGCTCGGCGAGGACCAGCACGAGGTGTTCCTGGGCCGCGACTTCACCGCGACGCCGAACTACAGCCCTGAGATCGCCTACGAGATCGACAAAGAGGTGCGGCGTCTCATCGACGAGGCGTTCGAGAAGGCGCACGCGATCCTCACCGAGCGGCGCGAGCAGCTCGACCAGATCGCTTCGGTGCTGATCGAGCGCGAGACCGTCGACAAGGACGAGCTCGCGGCTCTGCTTGAGGGAAGGTGGGAGGAGTACCTCAAGCAGGAGCAGGAGCGCGCTGCGGCGGCCGAGGCCGAGGGCAAGAAGCACGGGCGCAAGCGGCGCGACCGCGGCGACGAGCAACCCGAACAGCCCGAGGACACGCGGCCCCTCGTGGACATGCCGCCGCCCACGGTGCCGCCCGTCACCCCGGCGTAGCGCCATCCGCCACGACATCCTCAGTGAGGTTTGACGCGTCCCGCTATATGATGTAAACATATACATGACGCAATCAAGGGGGAACCACATGCCGAACGGCTTCCACAGACGGCGCAGGTGCTGCGAAGCGGCCGACGGCACGCAGCGGCAGGCGGGGCGCGGCAGGTGGGCGCTCATCGAGCCGCTCGTGCTCGCGGCTCTCGTCGCCGAGCCTCGCCACGGCTACGAGCTGGCGCAGGCCATCGAGGACATGACGGGTGGGGCGCTCCCGGTCGACCTGGGAGGGCTGTACCGGACGCTTCGTCGGCTCGAGGCGGAAGGGTTCGTGACGTCCGAGTGGGAGGACGCGGAGGCGGGGCCACAGCGACGCCGCTACGAGGTCACCGAAGACGGCGTCGCGATGCTCAGGCACTGGCGAGGCCACTTGGAGGCGAGCCGTGACCTGTTCGCGCGAGCTGTGGAAGCGGTCGACGAAGCGGTTCGCCGCTTCGATGAAGGAGATGATGTGCGGTGAGGATCGCCGTGTCCGCTCTCCGGCCAGACCTCGACAGCCCGGTGGACGCGAAGTTCGGTCGGGCGATGTGGTTCGTCGTGTACGATACCGAGACCGGCTCGTACGAGGCGATCGACAACGCCGCGAACCGCAACGCTCTGCAAGGCGCAGGCATCGGCGCGGCCGAGACCGTCTCGAACGCCGGCGCCGCAGCTGTGATCACCGGCCACCTCGGACCGAAGGCCTTCGGCGTGCTGGCCTCGCTCGGCATCGAAGGGTACGTCGGCAGCGGCATGACGGTGGCGGAGGCGGTGGCCGCGTACGAGCGCGGCCAGCTCGAGCGCATCGATGAGGCCGGAGAGGCGCACGCAGGGTGAGCGCGGCGCATACGGAAGGAGCTCAGATGAGCGAGAAGGTCGTCCTGGCGGTCCCGTCGGTCGGCGAAGGGGGGCTCGACGCCGAGCGCTCCGGCCACTTCGGCCGGTGCGACTGCTTCACGCTCGTGGAGATCGAGGACGGTAGCGTCTCTGCCGTGCGTGTCATCGACAACCCGCCGCACGTCGAAGGCGGATGCCTGCGCCCCGTGGAGCTCTTGGCTTCGCACGGCGTGAATGCGCTCATGGTAGCGGGCATCGGCGCGCGTCCGCTCGCGGGGTTCAACGACGCCGGCATCGCGGTGTACTTCGACGTGGAGCGGCCGATCGTCGGCGACGCCGTCGAGGCGTTCCTTGCCGGCGAGGTCGAGCTCATCGACCCGAGCTACGTCTGCGGCGGCCACTAGACGATGCTGGGCTCGAGCCTTTCGCTCCGCAAAGCGAAGGTCGCTGTCGCCTCCGGGAAAGGCGGGACGGGCAAGACGCTCGTCGCGACGAACCTGGCGGTCGCGGCCGCGCGCGCAGGCACGCCCACGGCTCTCGTCGACTGTGACGTGGAGGCGCCGAACGACGCGCTGTTCTTCGACGCTGAGCCGCTCGGCTCATCCGAGGTGACGTTCCCGCTTGCTGAGGTCGACGCGGATGCGTGCACCGGCTGCGGTGTCTGCCGCGACGTGTGCGCGTACGGCGCGATCCGCATCCTCGGCGGGAAGGCCGTGGTGTTCGAGGAGCTGTGCCACGGCTGCGGGCGATGCACTCGCGCGTGCCCGGCGGGGGCGATCGGGGAGGTACCGGCGCGCGTCGGGGAGGTCGAGTGGAGCCGCGTCGCCGGCGGCGTCGCCGCGCCGAGCGTGCTCGAGGTCGTGACCGGCAGGCTCGACGTCGGGCAGGTGAAGTCGCCGGACGTCATCCGCGTGGCCCGCAAGCGCGGAACTGTGTTCGCGCGCCCGCTCACCGTCCTCGATTCGCCGCCCGGCGTCTCGTGCTCGGCGGTCGCCGCGATGCGCGGCGCAGACGCGCTCGTGCTCGTCACCGAGCCGACGCCGTTCGGGCTGCACGACCTGGCCCTCGCCGTCAGGCTTGGGAAGACGCTCGAGGTCCCGATGGGGATCGTGGTGAACCGTGACGGTTCCGGCGAGGCCGACATCGACGGGTTCGCGGCCTCAGAAGGGCTGCCCGTGCTGCTGCGCATCCCGTTCGACCGCAGGGTCGCGGAGATATACGCGCGCGGCGGCCTGGTGATCGACGAGCACCCGGATGGGGCGCGGTGGTTCTCGACTCTGCTCGAAGCAGTGAGCGTGCTGGTCGGGAGGGCCGAAGGATGAGGACGGTCGTCTTCGCGTCTGGCAAAGGCGGCACCGGCAAGACGACGCTGACGGCGCTTGCGGCGCACGCGTGGGCTCCTCGGAGGATCGTGCTTGCCGACTGCGACGTGGAAGCCGCGAACCTGCCGATCGCGCTCGGCGCTCGCGAGACCAGCGCTCGGCCGTTCGCGGGCGGCGGGGTCGCCGTGATCGACCAGGACGTCTGCCGCGGGTGCGGCGCGTGCGCGCGCGTCTGCCGCTTCGACGCGATCGTCCCTGGCCGCAGCGGGTCGCGGCCGACGCTCATGGTGGACGCGTTCGCGTGCGAAGGGTGCGGCGCGTGCGTCGAGCAGTGCCCGGACGGAGCCATCTCGATGACAGGCACGATCGCCGGCAGGGTGGTGGAGGCGGTCTCGGCGGCCGGCCCCATCGTGTACGGCGAGCTGGAGCCCGGCGAAGACCTCTCAGGCAAGCTGGTCACGGAGGTGCGAGGCGCTGCTGGCCGCATCGCCGAGACAAGCGGCGCCGATCTCGTCCTCGTGGACGGCCCGCCAGGCGTGGGTTGCCCCGTGATCGCGTCTGTGACCAACGTCGATCTGCTCGTCGCGGTGGCCGAGCCCACCATCTCGGGCGAGCACGACCTTGCGCGTCTCGTCGACCTCGCACGGCGCTTGAAGGTCGGCGTCGCGGTGGTGCTCAACAAGGCCGACCTGTCGGATATCGGCGCGGACCGCATCCGTGACCTCGCCGCGCGCGAAGGGCTCCCGCTTCTCGGCGAGATCCCCTTCGACGAGACGCTCGCACGGACGTTGCACGATCTCGCTGCTGGTGCGGCCTTCGAAGACGTGCTGGCGAGCGGGTCGCCCGGTATCCTCGCGGCCCGCGACGCTATCACGGCCGCCGGGGCGCTCCTGGAGGAGCCCGCCGCTCCCGTGCGCTAGAATCGGCGTGTCGTCGAGCGCAAGGGAGCGCGCATGGACCGCGAGAAGATCGAGCGCGGCGTCCGCCTGATCCTCGAAGGCATCGGAGAGGATCCGCAGCGCGAGGGCCTGATCGAGACGCCGCGGCGGGTCGCCGACATGTACGAGGAGATCTTTGCGGGGCTTGCACAGGACCCCGCGGAGCACTTCTGCGTGACGTTCTCCGAGGACCACCAGGAGATGGTCCTCGTGCGCGACATCCCGCTCTATTCCGTGTGCGAGCACCACCTCGTGCCGTTCATGGGCCGCGCGCACGTCGCGTACATCCCGGGCAAGCACGGCCGCATCTGCGGGCTGTCGAAGCTGGCGCGCGTCGTGGACGTCTACGCGCGCCGTCCGCAGGTGCAGGAGCGGATGACCTCGCAGATCGCCGACACGATCGTCGAGCACCTCGACCCGCAAGGCGTGCTCGTCGTCATCGAGGCCGAGCACCTGTGCATGTCCATGCGCGGCGTCAAGAAGCCGGGGGCGATCACCACCACCTCGGCCGTGCGCGGCATCTTCGCGCGCAACATCGCGACGCGGGCCGAAGCGATGTCGCTCATCAAGGGAGCGCGGTAGGAGGCGCGATGGCCGGAGTGTGGCGCTGCGGGCGGCACGCGCTTGCGCTTGAGCGCACGCTCGTCATGGGCATCGTGAACGTGACGCCGGACTCGTTCTCCGACGGCGGCGATTATGCCACGGCCGAGGCCGCGGTGGAGCACGGGCTTCGGCTCGTGGAGGAGGGCGCGGACATCCTCGACGTCGGCGGCGAGTCGACGCGGCCGGGCTCGCAGGAGGTCCCCTCAGAGGTGGAGGCGGCCCGCGTGCTGCCCGTGGTCGAGCGGCTCGCGCGCGAAACCGGGGTGCCCATCTCGGTCGACACACGGCACGCGGAGGTCGCTCGCGCGGCGCTCGGTGCAGGCGCGAGCATCGTCAACGACGTCTCCGGCTTCCGCGACCCGGCTATGGTCGAGGTGGCTGCGGGAAGCGACGCAGGCCTCGTCGTGATGCACATGCTCGGAGAGCCGAGGACGATGCAGGCGGACCCGCGCTACGGCGACGTGGTGGCCGAGGTGAAGGCGTTCCTTGCGCAGCGTGCGGAAGCGCTCAAGGCGGCGGGCGTCGGGGCGGACCGCATCTGCGTCGACCCGGGTATCGGGTTCGGCAAGACGCTCGAGCACAACCTCGCGCTTCTCCGCGCGCTGCCGCAGCTCGGGGAGCTCGGCTACCCCGTGCTCGTCGGCGCGTCCCGCAAGCGCATGATCGGCGACATCACCGGCGAGGCGGAGCCCAAGCGCCGGCTCGGCGGCAGCGTGGGGGTCGCGGTGTGGGCGGCTGTGCACGGCGCTGCGGTGGTGCGCGTGCACGACGTCCGCGAGACGCGGCAGGCGCTTGCGGTTTGGGAGGCGCTCGTAAGCGGGTGGCCGGGGGGTGCGGCGTGAGCGAGCTCGACGACGCGTACCGGCGCACGCTTCGCGGCTTCGGGGACGCGGAGGTCGACGACCCCGAGGCGCTCGAGCGCGCTGAGGCTGCGGTCCGCGGCGAAGCGCCCGGCGTGCCTCGGGTGCGCGCGACGTCGGGCGAGCCGGGGCTCCCGCACTGGCGCGCGCTCCTGCGGTGGCCCGTGAGCGAGGAGGTGCGACACCGCTCGCTCGCGATGCTCGGGCTCGGCTCGAACTTGGGCGACCGCGCCGCGACCATCGCTGAGGCGCTGCGCCGCATCGACGCCGTCGCCGACACCACCGTTGCGGTCGTCAGCCACCTGTACGAGTCCGAGCCGTGGGGCTCGCCCGACCAGCCTCCGTACGCGAACGCGGTCGCGGCGGTGGCTACCGTGCTCCGGGCCGACCAGCTGCTCGAGGAGTGCCAGCGCATAGAGAGCGAGCTCGGGCGCGTGCGCGACGGCACGCGGTGGGGGCCGCGCACGATCGACGTCGACGTCCTGCTATTCGACGACGAGGAGTGGGACAGCCCACGCCTGACGATCCCGCACCCTCGCATGCGGGAGCGGGAGTTCGTCGTGGTGCCGCTGCTCGAGATCGTCCCAGAGGTGACGCTGCCGGACGGCACGGCGCTCCGCCGCGAGGACGCGGTGTACGGCCGCGTGACGCGCGTGCTGGGGCGGGTTCCCGGCTTCGAGCGTCTTACGCCGCCTGAGCCCCGGCGCAGCGATGCTGCGGAGTTCATACCGGAGGATTCCGCGTTCGGTGAGGGGGCCGCAGCCGCGCTCGATTCGGCTGGGGCGGCGGCCCAAGCGAGCGCCGCTGGCTGGGTCGTGATCGAGGAACGTGCGAGAGGAGACCTGGGAACCCTGCTCCACAAAGGGCTCCTGGAGGGCGCCGGCATCCCCGTGGTGACCGAACCGCCCGAAGGGGTGTTCCCGCTCCCTGGCGTCGTGCGGCTGCTTGTCCCGAAGGACCGCGAGGCCGAAGCGCGCCGGCTGCTCCTGGAGGCGCGAGCGGCGGGTCACGAGCTGGAGTCGCTCGAAGACGAGTAGGCCGCTACGGCTCCGGCTCGCCCAGGAGGACGCGTACGACGGCGAGCGCCTGGTGCGCCGCCACGAGCGCGACGCGCGGCGCGACGAGCGCGTGCCCGTCTGCGGGCGTCTCCGCGTCCCCGCACAGCCACACGGCCTCGCCGAGCCGCTGTGTGACGACGCGGTCCGCCGGTCCTGTGCCCGCGATGCCCGAGGCGGCCACGAGCGGCGTGTCCGGCAAGGCGTCGCAGCACGTGGCGATGACCGCGGCCTTCGTCTCGGCGGCGTCCACAGCCTCCACGATCGCGTTGCAGCCCCCGAAGATCGCCGCGACGTTCTCGCCGGTCACGCGCACCCGATGCAGCTCCAGCCGGACATCCGGTCGGATGCGCAGCAGGTTCGCCGCAAGCGCGTCGGTCTTCGCGAGGCCGACCTGGTCGAGGAAGTAGAACTGCCGGTCGAGGTTGCCGGCTTCGACGGCGTCAGGATCGGCGAGCACCAAGGCTCCGACTCCCGCACGCACGAGCATCCAGGCGACGTTCGACCCGAGCCCTCCGAGTCCGATGATGCCGACCCGAGTGCGGGCAAGGCGGCCGAGGATCGCTTCTTCCTCGGACGGCGACACCGGCCTCACCCGCCCGCGACCGGCGGGAACACCGCAAGCCGGTCGCCGTCGTGCAGAGGCTGCTCGTCGTGCGCGTGCCTGCCGTTGACGAAGACGACGCGGGGCTCGTCGGGAAGCCCGAGCATGGAGATGACCTGCCCGACGGTCGTCCCGTCGGGCAGGTCGATCGTCTGCTCGTGTCCGTCCCCGCCATCAGGCAGGTAGCGCCTCAGCGACGCAAAGAGCGCGAGCTCGACACGCACGGTTTCGCCTCACGCACCCGGCTTGGAGATGCCCATCTTGGCAGCCGTCTCCGGCACGAAGTCGAAGACTGCGTCGAGGTCGCTTTCCGGCACCGAGAACACCGCCTCGTGCGGGGGCAGCTTCTCCTCGTAGAAGAACCTTGGCAGCCGGTCGTCTTCGGCCTTGAAGCCCACGGCCTCGTTGTAGAGGCGCTCCATCGCGAGCGTCTCCTTGCCGAGCTCCATGAGGGCGTCCGCGTCCCACTTCTGACCGGTGTGCGCTGTCGCCATCTCGAAGATGGCGTCGAACGCAGCCGGGATGTCGAGCACCGCGAACGCCACGAAGATGCACAGGCCCATGGAATCCAGCATGCCGGTCGCGATCTGCAGGCCCTTGGAGAGCTCGGCCTGCCCGTCCGGCTTGAGCGGGTCAACGGAGCCGCCGACGTTCAGGACGTTGGCCGTGATGGAGTAGCCGGCCGTGTGGTCCGCGCCCATCGGCGAGGTGGCGTACGTCACGCCGATGCCCTGGATCGGACGCGGGTCGTACGCCGGGAGGCCCTGGTGTTTGACGACCGGGATGCGTTTGACGCCGAACGCCTTGCCCGTCGCCTCCGCCCCGTCGCCGAGGATCCGGCCGAGGTCCGTGCCTTTGCGGACCTCCTCTTCGAGCAGCCTGAGCGCGCCCTTGCCGTCTCCGAACGCGAGCCGGCCCGACTCCATGTACACGCCGAGCATGACGCCCGTCTCGATGGTGTCGATGCCGATGTCGCCGCACGCGCGGTCGAGCGCTGCGACGTCGTCCAGGTCGCCGATTCCGCAGTCAGCGCCGAGCGACCACACGCTCTCGTACTCGGGACCCTTCGTGAGGTAGGAGCCGTCCTTGTCGACCCAGTAGCGAGAGCACTGGATGACGCAGCCGGTGTGGCAGCCGTGCTTCACGTTGCCGCCACGCTCGAGCGTGACCTCCCGCTGTTTCTCGCCGGAGATGTTCTCGACGAGCTCGAACCGTCCGCTCGAGAAGTTGCGGGTCGGGTAGCCGCCCGCCTCGTTGATGATGTTGGCGAGGATGTTCGTCCCGTACGTCGGAAGGCCTTGGCCCGTCACCGCGTGCTCGCGCAGCGCCGCCGCGAACTTCTTGACGGCCGCGTTGAAGGCGTCGCGGTCGGCGTGCTCGACCGTGGGAAGGCCCTCGTCCACGATGACGATCGCCTTGACGCCCTTCGAGCCCATGACGGCGCCGAGCCCGCCGCGTCCGCAGAAGCGGTTCGGATAGCCGTCTGGGTCGCTCACGGCGATGCCGGCCATCTTCATGCCCATCTCGCCAGCCGGTCCGATCGTGATGGTTGCATACCGCTTGACGTCGCCCATCTTCTGCTTGATGCCGTCGGCCACGGCGTAGTTGCCGGCGCCGGCCCACTCGTCCACGCGCTCAAGCGAGACCGACCCGTCCGACGCGATCTTGATGAGGTAGCGTGCATCCTTGTCTGCTGGAGCGCCCTCGATGACCAGCGCCGCGATCCCGAGCTTCGCGAGCGCGTGCGCCGCCTGGCCGCCGGAGTTCGACTCCTTGATGCCGCCGGTGAGCGGGCTCTTCGCACCGGCCGAGAGGCGACCGCCGTTCGGTGCGGTCGTCCCGCCGAGGATGCCTGGTGCGAAGACGAGTTTGTTCTCCGGGCCGAGCGGATCCGCCGCAGGCGGGACCTCGGAGAACACGATCGCGTCCGTCAGAGCGCGACCGCCGTAGCGCGACCACTTCTCGGGCAGCGGCTCGGTCTTCACGCTCAGATCGGACATGTCGACGCGCACGATCTTCTTCATAGGCGCCTCCTTACGTCCGCCGCGCACCCCCTGTGCGCGCGTCCAAACACTGTGTATGCCCGAACCGGCGCGTTTCATGCATTTCCTGGGCGACGCTTCTGCAAACTCGCCGGTGCTATACTTGAACGCCCACCTGCGGAGGCTGCCTGGACCTCGGGAGACGAGGCCGGGACTGCCGGAAAGGAGCGGCGAGATGAACGCTCGAAGCGGCTCTGAGCGCGTCACCGTTGCGACGTTCGCGGAGATGAAGCGCTCGGGCGATCCGATCGTGATGGTCACCGCGTACGACGCGCCGTCGGCGCGCGTCGCGGAAGCGGCCGGAGCCGACGCGATCCTCGTGGGCGACTCGCTCGGGATGGTGGTGCTCGGTCATCCCACCACGCTGCCTGTCACGCTCGAGGACATGCTGCGGCACACCGCGGCGGTCGCTCGCACCGTCACGCGGCCGCTCGTGATCGCCGACATGCCCTTCGGTTCGTACCAAGCGTCGCCGGACGACGCCGTCGCCAACGCAGTCCGGCTGTTGGCGGAGGCGGGCGCGGCTGGCGTCAAGCTCGAAGGCGGCCGCCACGTGGCGCCGCTCGTCGAGCGCATGGTGGCTGCGGGCATCCCGGTGATGGGGCACCTCGGACTCACGCCGCAGTCGGTCAACGTGTTCGGGGGATACCGGGTACGCGCCAAGGAGGCGGCCGAGGCCATCGGGCTCGTGGAGGACGCGCTGGCCTTGGAGGCCGCCGGCGCGTTCGCGGTGGTGCTCGAGCTGGTGCCGGCGGAGGTCGCCGCGATCGTCACCGAGGAGCTGGAGATCCCGACGATCGGCATCGGCGCCGGTGCCGGCTGCGACGGGCAGGTGCAGGTCTTCCACGACCTGGTCGGGCTCTCCGGCTTCACGCCGCGCCACGCGAAGCGCTACCTCGACGCCGAGCGGCTCATGACAGAGGCGCTGAGCGCATACGTCAACGACGTGCGCTCGGGCTCGTTCCCGGCGGAGGAGAACGCGTCCCATGCGTCGGAGGACGTCGTTGCCGAGCTGGAGACCGCGCTGCCGATCGCGGGCGGGCGCGACGACGAGGGGATGTGAGCACGCGTGGAGCAGGCCGTCTCGAAAGAAGAGGTCCGGCAGCTCGTGCTCGAGGCGCGGCGCGAGTCCAAGCGCATCGCGCTGGTGCCGACGATGGGTGCCCTCCACGAGGGGCACCTCTCGCTGGTGCGAGCGGCGCAGCAGCGCGCGGACGTCGTGGTCGTGTCGATCTTCGTGAACCCGACGCAGTTCGGGCCCGGAGAGGACTTCGAGGCATACCCGCGGGACCTCGACCGGGACCTCGCGCTGCTCGCAGCGGAAGGCGTTGATGCGGCGTTCACGCCGACCACCGAGGCGATGTATGCGTCGGGGGCGCAAGTGACCGTGGATCCGGGCCCCCTCGGCGACGTCTGGGAGGGTGCGTCCCGCCCCGGGCACTTCCGCGGCGTGTGCACGATCGTCGCGAAACTGCTCTCGCTCGTGGGTCCCGACCTGGCGTTCTTCGGCGAGAAGGACTACCAGCAGCTGGTCATCGTCCGGCGGATGGTCGCCGACCTCGACATCCCGGTCAAGATCGTGGGGTGCCCGATCGTGCGCGACGCGGACGGGTTGGCGCTGTCTAGCCGCAACGCCTACCTCTCGCCCGGGGAGCGGCGTGCGGCGACGGTGCTGTACCGGGCGCTCCGGGAGGCCGAGACGTTGGTGTGCGGCGGCGAGACGGATGCCGGGTTCGTCGAGCGGGCGATGCGCGACACCATCGAGGCGGAGCCGCTCGCAGCGCTCGACTACGCGGCGCTCGTCGACCCGCGCACGCTCGAGCCGGCAGCTGCCGCGCCGGGTGCCCGGGCGATCATCGCAGCGCGCGTGGGCGCGACTCGGCTGATCGACAACATGGCGATGCCTTCGATGGCGTGACGGCGCAGGGAAGGGGAGGGCGTTGGGCGAGCTGGAAGACGTGCGCAGTCTCGTTGCGGAGACACGGCGGCTGGCCGCCGAGCGCGACGCGGTCATCCTCGCCCACAATTACCAACGTCCCGAGGTGCAAGACGCCGCCGACTTCGTGGGTGACTCGCTCGGGCTGTCCCGGCAGGCCGCGGCCACAGAGGCGAGCGTCATCGTGTTCGCGGGCGTGCACTTCATGGCTGAGACCGCGAAGATCATCTCGCCTGAGAAGACCGTGCTGATGCCAGAGCCCGCGGCGGGCTGCCCGATGGCCGACATGATCACGGCCGAGCAGGCAGAGGCGTTCAAGGCCGCCCACCCGGGGGCGCCCCTCGTCACCTACGTGAACTCGTCTGCCGAAGTCAAGGCCGTCTCGGACGTGTGCTGCACGTCGGCCAACGCGCCCGAGGTCGTCCGCTCGCTCGAGGTCGAGCGCGTGCTGTTCGCGCCGGACCGGAACCTCGCGGCGTGGGTGGCGTCGCAGGTGCCTGACGTGGAGGTCGTCGCGTGGGACGGGTTCTGTCCGGCGCACGACAGGGTGACTCCCGAAGCAGTGTTGGCAGAGAAGCGCGAGCACCCGGAGGCCGAGGTGCTCGTGCATCCAGAGTGCAGGCCGGAGGTCGTGGCGCTCGCGGATGCCGTGCTGTCGACGTCGGGGATGCTTCGGCACGTGGCCGTCTCGGCATCCGAGGAATTCATCGTCGTCACCGAGGAAGGTCTGCTGCACGCTCTGGACAAGGCGGCGCCTGGCAAGCGGTTCCGGGGTCTCTGTCCGCCGATGCTGTGCTCGAACATGAAGCTCACGACGCTGCAGAAGCTGCGGGACTGCCTGCGGGACATGACAGGGGCGGTCGAGGTGCCTGAGGGCGTCAGGGTCCGCGCGGCGCGCGCCGTCGAGCGCATGGTGGCGATCGGGTGAGCCCGCCCATGGACGGTGCGCTCGACTTGGGCCCGCTCGACAGGCGCTACCTGCTGCCGTTCGACACGGACGAGCTGCCGTCCCGCGCGTGCGACGTGCTCGTCGTCGGCAGCGGCATCGCCGGGCTGACCGCCGCGTTGCACGCCGCGGCGTTCGCGCGAGTGCTGCTCGTGACGAAGGCGCCGCTCACGGAGACCAACACGTGGTACGCCCAGGGCGGCATCGCCGGCGCGGTCGGGGAAGCGGATTCGGTCGAGCTGCACGTCGCAGACACGCTGGTGGTCGGGCAAGGGCTCTGCGATCCGGCCGTGGTTCGCGCGGTGGTGCAGGAAGCGCCGGAAGCGCTTGCGGAGCTCGAGGCGTTCGGGGTCGCGTTCGACCGGACGCCGGACGGGCGCATCGCGCTCGCGCGCGAAGGCGGACACAGCCTTCCGCGGGTTCTCCACTCCGGCGACGCGACCGGTGCGGAGGTGCAAGACGCGCTCACCGCTGCGGTGCGAGGCCATCGGGGGATCGAGATCCTCGAGCGGGCGTTCCTGGTCGACGTCCTGACGCATGACGGCCGCTGCGTCGGCGCGCTGGTGCTCGAGGACGGCGCCTCTGGGCCGACGGCCGTGTGGGCGGGCTCCACGGTGCTCGCGACCGGGGGCTGCGGGCAGGTGTACCGCGTCACCACGAATCCCGAGGTCGCGACCGGGGACGGCGTCGCTGCGGCGTGGCGAGCGGGGGCGCTCGTGACGGACACGGAGTTCGTGCAGTTCCATCCGACGGCGCTCGATTCCGCGGCGAGCCCCAAGTTCCTCATCACCGAGGCGCTGCGGGGAGAAGGCGCGTACCTGCTCGACTGCGAGGAGCGCCGGTTCATGCTCGATGCCCACCCGCTCGCGGAGCTCGCGCCGCGCGACGTCGTGAGCCGCGAGATCGAGCGGGTGATGGCGCGCTGCAAGCGGCCGAACGTGTGGCTCGATGCGCGGCACTTGGGCGAGGAGTTCCTGAAGAAGCGCTTCCCGAGCATCTGGCGGGCGTGCGAGGAGGCGGGCTACGACCTCGCGCGCGACCTCGTGCCGGTGGCGCCGGCGGCCCACTACGCCGTCGGGGGCGTGCTCACCGACCTGGACGGCCGCACCTCCGTGCCGGGGCTGTATGCGTCGGGCGAGGCCGCGGCGACGGGACTGCACGGCGCGAACCGGCTGGCGAGCAACTCGCTGCTCGAAGGGCTCGTCTTCAGCCGCCGCATCGCGCGGGCGCTGGAGCGGGGGCATTCGGCGCCGCCTCGCGCTCGCATCGTCGAGCGGATCGACGGAGTTAGCGCTGGCGGGACGCCGCTCCTCCGGTCTCGCCTGCAGGCGCTCATGAGCGAGCGCGTGGGTATGACGCGGAGCGAAGAGGGGCTGGCCATGGCCTGTGCAGAGATCGAGGCGCTTGCGGCAGGGCTTGGTGGGCCTGCGCTCGACGTGGCTGGGATGGAGTCTCGCAACCTCGTCACTGCTGCCGCGCTCATCGCGTGCTCCGCCCGGACGCGCACCGAGAGCCGGGGCGTGCACTATCGCTCGGACTTTCCGGAGCGCGACGACGAGCGTTGGAGGGTGCGGCTGGCGTGGAAGCGAGGCGAGGCGGCCGCGGCCGCGGTGCCTGTGCCCGCGATAGCCACGGAGGCGGGGACATGACGACGGACAGCTTCGCACGCGAAGTCGACGACGCGGTGGCGCGGGCGCTCGCCGAGGACCTCGGAGTCGAGGCCGCCGCGCTGCTCGCTGCATCGCCAACGGTGCTGGAGCGCGACGCGACGACTGCAGCGTTGTTCGACCCTAAGGAGCGGTTCCGGGGCGCGGTCAACGCTCGTCAACCGTGCGTGGTCTGCGGCGTGGCGGCAGCGCAGCGCGCGTTCACGATGCTTGCCGAGGCCGCAGGCCTCGCTGGCGAGCTGCGAGCGACGCCGCTCGCTGCGGACGGACACGAGGTCGAGGCGGGGACCTCGGTGCTGTGGGTGGAAGGGCCTGCCCGCGTCGTGCTCGCTGCAGAGCGGACAGCGCTCGACTTCTTGATGGTGCTCTCGGGTATCGCGACCGAAGCGCGCCGGTGGCAGCGAGCGGCTGGACCTGCCTTGAAGGTCTACGACACGCGCAAGACCTACCCGGGGCTCCGCGCGCTGAGCAAGCACGCCGTCGCTGCCGGCGGCGCGCACAACCACCGTGCGGGGCTCTGGGACATGGTGCTCATCAAGGACAACCACGTCACGCGCATCGGAAGCGTCGCCGAAGCGGTGCGGCGAGCGAAGACCGCTCGGCCGGACCTGCTGGTGGAGGTGGAGGTGGAGAGCCTCGCCGACGCCATCGCGGCGGTCGAGGCAGGCGCAGACGTCGTCATGCTCGACAACATGGACGACGATGCGGTGGCCGCTGCGGTGCGGGCGGTCAGGGAAGCCGCGGCGCGAGCCGGCCGCGGCGTCGAGATCGAGGCCTCAGGGCGTGTGACGATCGAGCGTCTGCCGCGTCTTGCGGCGCTCGGCATGGACCGCGTCTCGACGAGCCGCATCACGCTCGCGCCGCCGATCGACTTCGGACTGGACGAGGAGTGAGCGCGATGTCCGAGTCCGAGGTCCAGATCTCCGCAGAGGCGCAGCGCATCCGCGCGGAGTACCTCCGCTGGTTCCGCAGGCACGCGCTCGCGCTCGCTGTGCCGCTTGCGTCGCTTGCGTGGGGCCAGTTCGCGATCGCATCGCTGCCGGCGTGGCCGCAGCCGCCAGCGGGCCTGCGGTCGATGCTGCTCGCGCTCGCGGCCGGCTCGGTCGTCTTCGGGCGCGCGCTGAAGAAGCGTGCGGTCGACGCCGGCTCTGGGGGCGACGTGTTCGTTGCGGCCCGCCGCCTGTCGCGTGACCTGGCCGTGGCGGCCGTAGCGCCGAGCGTCGTCGGTGCCGTCCTCGTCCCGATGACCAGATCGGCGCTCGACCTGTACCTGACGCTTGGCTTCTCGCTGCTCGGATGTGCGACGATGTTCCCGCGCGCCTCCGACTGGGCGCGCTGGATCGGAGTCCGCCACGGCAGCGAAGGTGACGCGTGACCCCGCATACCGGCATTCCTCCGCTCGACTGGGTGCTCTCGCTGCTCGACAGCTGGGGCTACCTGCTCGTGTTCGTGTTCACCATCATCGAGAACCTCTTCGTTATCGGCTCGTTCACGCCGGGAGAGACGATCGTCATGGCCGCCGGCTTCCTGACGGTCAAAGGCCACCTGGACTGGCGCATCGTGTTCGTCTGCTCCATCGTGGGGACGCTCACGGGCTCCAACATCTCGTACTTCTTCGGCCGTCGCGGCGGACGCCAGGCGCTGGAGCGGTACGGCGGGAGGTTCGTCGACGCCGAGCGCATCCTCGCGGCTGAGGAGTACTTCGAGCGTCACGGTCCCAAGACCGTGCTCATCGCTCGCTTCGCCGCGGTGTTCAAGAACTTCGTGCCCGTGATCGCCGGCGCGTCCAAGATGCGGATCGTGCTGTTCGAGGCCTACACGCTGCTGGGAGCGCTCGCGTACACGACGCTCATGGTGGTGCTCGGACGGGTCTTCGGAGAGAATTTCGACGTGGCGCTGGAGATCGCGCGCAACATCACGTGGGCAGGGCTCGTGCTGCTGGTGGCGATGGTGGCGGCGCTTCTGATGGGGCGGCGCCGGTACCTCCGGGCCAAGGTGGCAGAGCTCGCGCGACAAGCCGAGGAGGAGGAGGCCGAGCGGAATGCGCAGCCGGAGGGCTGAAGTCGCACGGATGCTTGCGAGCGCACGCGGGGACTGGGTGTCTGGCGAGCGCATCGCGCGTGCCCTGGACATCAGCCGCACGGCCGTCGCGAAGCACGTCGAAGCGTTGCGCGAGCTCGGATACGTCATCGACTCTGCGAACCGCAAGGGCTATCGCCTCGCGTCCGTGCCTGACGAGGTCGTTCCGACCGAGGTGGAGCGGCTCGTCACGGACCCGTTCTGGAACCGGTTCGAGGGCGGACGCGTGACGGGCTCGACGAACGAGGACTGCAAGGCGCTCGCGCGGGCCGGCGTGCCCGAAGGGGCGGTCGTCGTCGCAGCCGAGCAGACGGCGGGACGGGGGCGTCTCGGGCGGCAGTGGGTCTCGCCGTGCGGGGGAGCGTACTTCTCGGCGCTCCTGAGGCCGCCTCTGGCTGCGATCGACGTCCCGCCGCTGGCGCTCGTCTGCTCGCTCGGCGTCGCGATGGCGCTGGAGGCGGCAGGGGCGCCCGTCGCGCTGAAGTGGCCCAACGACATCTACCTGGGGTGGCGGAAGCTTGGCGGGGTGTTGCTTGAGATGTCTGCCGAAGCAGACATGGTCGAGTGGGTCGTCGCAGGCTGCGGCATCAACGTGCGCCGCGTCCCTGGGCTCGCGCCTGACGTCGCGGTGCTGGAGGAAGTGGCGGCCATGTCACCGGCAGAGGTGGCCGCGCTCGCGCTCGACGGCATGGCGCAGGCGTACCGCGAGTTCCTCCGGACGGGGCTGGCGGGGCTGCTCCGGCAGTACGAGCAACGGCACCTGCTGGCCGGACGCGAGGTGTCGGTCCGGGACCTCGCCGGCGCGGCCGTCGCCCACGGCGAGGTGATGGGCGTGGACGGGATGGGCAGGCTCCTGGTGCTGACGGGCGACGGACCCGTTGCGGTCTCCGCCGGTGAGGTCACGCTTTCGCGGGAAGGGATGCCGGGTGAGTGAGCTGAGGGCACGCCCCATCGGCGTGCTCATCGACGACGCGCTCGCGATGTACCGGGCGAACGCCCGCCCGATCCTGCTGGCGGCGGCGCTCAGCGTCTTCCCAGCCGCGCTGTTCGTCGGGCTCGGCCAGGAGTTCTACCTGCGCGGGTTCTTCGAGACCATCGTCGCAGCGAGGGACACCGCCATGGCCACGCCGTCGTTCTCGGTGCTCCTCGGGTACGCTGCGATGAGCCTCGGCCTGTGGCTGATGCTGTTCGGCCGGGCATACCTCGACGTCACCGTGCTGGCGGCGGCTCCGCAGATGCTTCACGGACGCGTCACGGACGCAAGGGCATTCTTGAAAGGCGGCCTTCGGCGGTATGGCTGGTACCTGCTCACGGGCTGGCTCGTGCAGGTCGCTGCCCAGCTCGCAGCGTTCGCGAGCTTCTTTGCTCTGTTCGCCGGCGGCCTCGTGCTCTGGACGTTCTGGTCGCTCGCCGCGCCCATCACGGTGCTGGAGAACGCGAACACCTCGGAAGGCATCCGGCGGTCGTTCGAGCTCGTGAAGCCTCACTTCTGGCGTGTGCTGCGCTTCCTCGTGCTGCTCACCGTGCTCGTCGGGCTGTTCGAGGGCGCGGTCGCCTCGCCGCTCATCGTCAGGCAGGTGGTCGTCGCCGCCCAGAACCCCGAGGCGATCTTCTACCAGACGCCGGTCGCGTGGAAGATCGTAGAGGGGCTGGTGCTAGCGGCCTCGATGACGTTCGTGGCGCCGATCACGTCGCTGGCGTTCTTCGTGCTGTACATCGACCTGCGGACACGCTCCGAGGGGATCGACCTCATCATGCGGGCGCGGCGGTTGGCGGCTCGACGAGCATGAAGCGTCGACGGGCATCGATCCTGCCGATGGCGTTCGCGACCGCTGTCGCGCTGGTCTTGCAACTGCACCCGGCAGCCGTTGCTTCCGTGCCATCGATCGAAGGCGCGTACCGCGCCGTCTCAGAGGCTCGAGTGCTGGACGAGCGCGCTGCTTCGAAGGTCGCGAGCGAGGTCGAGCCGACCCTTCAGGCGATCGGCGACGCTGACGGCCTCGGGCTTGTCGAGCGGCTGCGGAGCGCTCGGTCTGCCGACGAGCGCGAGGCGGCGAGGAAGGACCTCGAGGCACGCCTGCGGACGCTCGCGGCGTTCGGCGCGCAGGGAGAAGCCCGTGTTCCGAAGCACGACCGCGCGCTCCTGGAGCGCATCATGGCCGAGGAGGGAGTGGCGGAAGGCGCGGCCGCTCAGGAATTCGTGCGGAGCATCCAGCAGCGGGTGCTCGACTGGATCGAGCGCGTCGCGTCTCGCTGGTTCGGCTCCGACGCCGCGTCCGCCGGGCTCGAAGCGGTCTACTACGTCGCTCTTGCCGTCAGCGCCGTGATCGCCGCGTGGCTCGTGTGGCGCCTGTTGAGCGCGCTGCTCGGACGCGCCCCCTCGGATCGCTCGAGGGGCCGACAGAGCCGTGCCGGCCAGGCCGAGCCAGTGGTGGACGCGGCGAGGGGTCTGCCCGCTGACGCGCTCGCGTACGCCGACGCCGAAGCGGACGCGGGGCGGTTCCGGGAGGCGGTCCGCGCGCTGTTCGGCGGTGCCGCGCGCCTGCTCGTCGAGCGCGGAGCGATCCCTGTGACTCGGACCCGCACGACGAAAGAGATCCTCCAGGACGTGCTGCAACGTGCCCCCGGGGTCCACCGGCCCCTCGCTGCGCTGGCGGGCGTGTTCGAACCAGCGTGGTATGGGCACGTGGATCCGGGCGCGGACGGGTACGCGGCAGCGAGGCTGGCGTATCTTCAGGTGGATCAGGCGGCCGCCGCGGCAGGTGATCGCCCATGAAGATCCGGCTGAAGGTCGATCCCCTGCTGGCCGTCGCGCTCAGCGTCACCCTCGCGGTGATCGTGCTGTACGCTGTCGCGGTGTCGTCGGCGTTCAGCCGCGCGAGCGAGCGGATCCCGGTGCCGAGCATCTTCAGCTCCGCGCCCGAGGGGCTCCGCGTCCTGTACCGGTACCTCGACGAGAGCGGGGTCGACGTTCGGCCGCTCCAGCAGTTCGACGCGCTCCCGCGGTCCGGGTCGCTCGTCGTCGTCGGGGACACGCCGCTGCAGGTCGACCTGTCCGACGAGCACGTCGAGCGGCTCGCGGAGTGGGTCCGTGCGGGCGGCAGGCTCGTGATCGCCGGCGATGCGGGCGTCGCGATCGTCGAGCGTCTCGGCCTTCCAGCGGCCGTCGCACGCGGCTCGGAAGCGGAGATTCGGCCTCGAGTCCGCGTCCCGCTCACGGAGGGCGTCGGCCGGGTGGCCCTCGGGCCGGGCCGGGCCATCGCGGGCGATCCTCGATGGGTGGAGCTTTGTGGAGACGAAGCCGGCGCGGCCTTGCTGGCAGCGCGGGTCGACGGGGGCCAGGTGCTGTGGCTGGCCGACGCAGGGCCGCTCACGAACGAACGCATCGGCGAGGCGGACAACGCCGTGCTTGCGCTGCATCTCGCCAGCGCTCGGCAGCCCGTGTGGTTCGACGAGTACCACCAGGGTTTCGCGCGAGGCGGAAGCGCCTTCGAGCGGCTGGGGCCGGGCGGTCAGGCGGCGACGGTGCTCGCGGCGCTCGGCCTCGTGCTGCTGCTCGCGAGCGCGTCTCGGCGCAGCGGTCCGCCGGTGCCAGCGCCCGCTGAGCAGCAGGCGCGCACGCTGACGTACATCGACTCCCTCGCCGCCCTTTACCGTCGAGCGGGCGCGCACAGGGAGGCGCTCTCCACGCTGCGGGACGGGCTGTCGCGCGCGCTCGTGCGCCGGTACGGCTCGCCAGTGGCGGGGCTCAAGCGGCATCCCGCGGCCGCCGAAGCGCTCTCGCGCGCCGACGCGCTGCTCGGGCGCGATACGATACCGGAAGACGAATTCCGCGAGGCGGCGCGCCTCGTGGCACGAGCGCGACGGGAGGTCGAGCGGCAGTGGCAGACGTCAGCAAGGTCGTAAAGCTCGCGGAGGCGGTTCGCGCGGAGGTCGGCAAGGCGGTCGTCGGGCAGACCGAGGTCGTCGACGCGCTGCTCGTCGGGCTGATCACCGGCGGCCACGTGCTCATCGAGGGCGTGCCGGGCACCGCGAAGACGCTCATCGCGCGGGCGATGGCGCACGCGCTCGACGTGTCGTTCAAGCGCATCCAGTTCTCGCCCGACATGATGCCGGCCGACGTCGTCGGCACGAACGTCTTCGATGCCAAGCAACAGGAGTTCTACCTGCGGCGCGGGCCGATCTTCGCGAACGTCGTGCTCGCCGACGAGATCAACCGGACGCCCCCCAAGACGCAGGCTGCGCTGCTGGAGGCGATGCAGGAGCAGTCGGTCACCATCGACGGGGTCGTGCACCCCCTGCCGTCGCCGTTCCTCGTCGTGGCGACGCAGAACCCGGTCGAGTACGAGGGGACCTACCCGCTTCCCGAGGCCCAGCTCGACCGCTTCTCGCAGAAGGTCGTGGTGACGTACCCGTCGGCCGAGGAGGAGCGGGCGATCCTCTCGCGGCACGCGGGCGGCATGGAGATGCCGGACCTCGCCTCGCTCGGGCTCGCTCCAGTCGCCAGCGGCGCGGACGTGCTCGAAGCGCGCGCGGCGCTCGACGAGGTGCTGGTCGACGACGGCGTGCTCGACTACGTGGGCGCGATCGTGCGGGCCACCCGAGAGCACCCGTCGGTGTTCCTCGGCGCCAGTCCTCGGGCGGGCGTGAGCGTGCTCGTGGCGGCGAAGGCGCGCGCCCTGATGGCAGGGCGAACCTTCGTGACGCCGGACGACGTGAAGACGTCTGCGCTCACGGGACTCCGCCACCGCATCCTGCTCAGGCCCGAGGTCGAGATCGAGGGGACCGAGCCGGACAGCGTGATCGCTGACGTGCTCGAGAGCGTGCCCGTGCCTCGATGATCCGCCGTCTGAAAGACGCGTTTGCCGCCCTGCCGCTGCCGACGAGGCGAGCGGCGCTCGCCCTCGCCCTGCTCGCGGCCGCGCCGCTGGCGGTCGGAGGCCGTGGCGCATGGATCGCCGCGGCGGCAGTCCTTGCGGGATGGGCGGCGCTCGTGGCGTTCGACGCGAGGCAGATGCCGCCGACAGGCGCGCTGTCGATCGAGCGCGGCATGCCTGAGCGCCTCTCGATCGGCGTCCCGAATGCCGTGACGCTCACGGTCCGCAACGCGAGCGGGCAGGCCGCGCGGTTGCTCCTGCGCGAGACGCCGCCGCCCGGCTTCGCAGGCGAGCGTCTCGCGGGTCCGCTGGAAGTCCCGCCGCATGGCGAGGCCCAAGCCTCGCTCGCGTTCGTCCCGCCGTCCCGTGGTTCCTTCGTGTTCGGCGACATCGGCGTGCGAACGCTCGGTCCGCTGGGGCTCGCATTCAGACAGTCGGCGTTCCCGTGCTCACAGCGATGCGCCGTCTATCCGGACATCACGGCGGTGCGCGGGTACGCGCTGCTCGCCCGGCGCGGCAAGCTGCACGAGATCGGCGTGCGCGCTGCCCGTCTCGCCGGATCAGGCACCGAGTTCGAGTCGCTGCGCGAGTACCAGCCGGGCGACCCGTACCGAGACATCGACTGGAAAGCCACCGCCCGGCGAGGCCGCCCGATGGTGCGGCGCTACGAGCCGGAGCGCAGCCAGACGCTCGTGCTGGCGGTCGACGCGGGCCGCCTGATGGCAGCGAGGTCGGGCCGTCTGAGCAAGCTCGACGCGGCCGTGAACGCCGCGCTGCTGCTCGCGTACCTCGGCCTTGAGATGGGCGACCACGTCGGCCTGCTGGCGTTCGGCCGTGACATCGACGTGTTCGTGCCGCCGCGCAAGGGCCGAAGGCAGCTCAGCGTGCTCCTCGAAGCGCTCTACGACGTGCATCCGCGAGTGGAGGAGCCGGACTACGACCGCGCGATGCGTTACCTTGCCCAGCGGCTGTCACGCCGCGCTCTTGTCGTGCTGTTCACCGACATCGCTGGGCTCGAACCGTCGAAACGCCTGCTCGCAGTGCTCGGCGGCCTCATGCCGAGGCACCTGCCGCTCATAGCGACCCAGCGCAACCGGGGGCTCGAAGAGCGAGCGATGGCAGACGTGGCGGACGTCGACGACGCATTCGCGGCAGCGGTCGCCGAAGACCTGCTCCGCGACAAGGCCGAGGCGCTGCGCCTGCTGACGGCGCGCGGCGCGCTCGCGCTCGACGTCGACTCTGAGCGGCTGTCTGTGGCCGCGGTCAACCGGTACCTGGAAGTGAAGGCGCGCGGGCTGCTCTAGGAGGTTCGGCCGGGGCGCGTGCGCCTCGGACGGCCCGGCAGCAGGACGTAGCCCGCGAGCACCAGTGTCATGGCGGCGCCGAACGCGAGCTTCGTGCCGGGGTCGAGGCGCGCTGGCGTGAAGAACCCTTCGATCAGACCCGCGACGACGAGCAGCGGCACGGCACCGAGCGCGAGCAGCACCGCCGGGCGCGACGCCGCCCGGAGCGCGTCCGCGCGCGGCAGGTCGCCGGGCGCGACGAGCGCGCGAGCGAGCGTGAGCCCCGCTGCGCCCGCGAGCACGATAGCCGGCAGTTCGAGCGCGCCGTGCGGAACGATGAGCGACCAGAACTCGAGCGCGTGACGCCCGGTCCCGAGCGCGCCGCCGAGGATTCCGAGCATCAGCCCGTTCTGCACGAGCGCGAACACGGTAAGCGCACCGAACGTGATCCCGCCCGCGAACGCGTAGAGCGAGACCTGGATGTTGTTGCTCATGATCGCGGCCGACACGAGCGGGGCGATCCCTGCGAACGAGCCGGTGGGCGCCGACCAGTCCTGCTCGCCGAGCACCTCCCGGAACATCGGCGGCAGCAGCGCGCGCGCGAGCGCTTGGTCGCTGAGCGCGACGATCCCCCCGGCGAGGCAGGACCCGAACAAGAGCAGCGCGGACAGCGCGATCGTCCGCCAGTTGGCGCGGACGAGCTGCGGATAGCCGACGGCGATGAACCGGAGCGCGGCGGACAGGCGGCCCGCTTCTTGTCCGTACAGGACCCCGTGCGCCTGCGAGACCAGCAGGTTGAGCGACCGCTCGGACTCAGAGCCGGGGAAGTGCGTCTGCGCGTACGCGAGGTCGGCGGCCGTCCGGCGGTAGTCCTCGTGCATGCGCTTGAGCTCCTGAGCGCTAAGCGTTCCGATGCCGCGGGCGCGCGCCGCTCTCGTCATGCCGGCGAGGCGTTCCCAGGCCTCGCGCGAGCCTTCCACGAACTCCCGCTCGTCCACGGGCTCCTCCGTCCGTCGGGTCGGACCTATGCTAGCATCGTCGGGACCCGGCAGCATCGTACGAGCGAACGGAGGAGCCGTGGTGCAGGACGGGCGGCCCCACGCCGCGACGCTCTCTGTCGAGACGCCTGAGGCTGTGGCGTTCTCCTACGAACTGGCGGGCATCGGCTCGCGTGGCGCAGCGATCGTGATCGACACATTGCTGCTCGCACTGCTCGTGGCGGTCGAGGGAGGCGTCGCCACGCTCGCCGGGTCGCTCGCGGACGCTGCCGGTCTGTCCGACGCGGTGGTGCCGTGGATCATCGGCGCATTCGTCCTGGCTGCGTTCGCCACGTACTGGGGGTACTTCGTGTTCGGCGAGGTGCTGCGTGGAGGCCGCACGCCCGGCAAGCGGTACATGGGGATCCGCGTGGTGAGAGACGACGGCGGGCCGGTGCGCTTCACCGACTCGGTCGTCCGCAACGTGATCCGCATGGTGGACATGCTTCCAGGCTACTACGCGGTCGGCATCGTCGCTGCGCTGCTGTCGCGGCATGGCAAGCGTCTGGGCGACATGGCGGCGGGCACGGTCGTGGTTCGCGACGCCGGCGAGCTCGAGCTCCCCGATGCCGCAGCGCTGCGGAGCCAGGAGGTGCAGCTCGTCAAGGAGTTCCTCGACCGGCGGCCTGCCCTGACGCCAGCCGCTCGCCACCAGGTGGCGGTCGAGCTGCTCGCGCTGTTCGGAGAGGCCCCGCAACCGGGGTGGGACGAGCCGGTCATCGCCGGGCGGCTCGCTGACCTGACCGGCCTTCGCGGCGAGATTGACGCGGACCACCCGTCGGGCTAGGGTAGCGTGTGTCGCCCGCAGCCGGGCGAGAGGCCCGTCCGCACGAGGCGACAGGAGGCACGCGATGCCAGCACGCAATGGTGACACGGTCACCGTCCACTACCGCGGCACGCTCGAAGACGGGACCGTCTTCGATTCCAGCGAAGGCCGCGCACCGCTTCTGTTCACGCTTGGGGAAGGCGACGTCATCCCTGGTTTCGAGGCCGCGGTGCTCGGCCTCGAGGTCGGCGAGAAGGCGAGCGCGTTCGCTGCTCCGCGCGGCCCGAGCGTCGGCGACGTGTGGGGCGGGGCCCCCGGCATGGAGATCGTCGTCGCGAATGCGGGTGAGACGAGCGATACGGTGGCCGTGTACGACGGGAGCGGCGACCTGCTTGGGACGGCGACGGTCGACGCGGAGCTCGCCTCAGGCTCTCGCGCCTGGTACACGCTGCCCGTGGAGCTCGATGGCGCGTCACCTGGCGTCGAGCTTGCGGTCGCCGTCAACGGCTTCGACGGCACCAGCACCGTGAACGTCTTCCGGCAGTCGGGGGGCGGGCTTTCCGCGACTCCGACGCGGTTCGACACGGGCCTCGCCCGCGCGACCGGCTCGCTTGCGGCGGGTGATGTGGACGGCGACGGCACGCCCGAGCTCATCGTCGGCAACGGCGGCTGGTGGGCCTCCGGCGTGGGGCCGAGCGCGCAGGTCTTCGACGGCGTGCTCGCGCTGGCCCAGACGCTTCCGCTCGGCGGCACTGAGCGCGCGGGGTCGGTGCCGCTCGCCGTGGGCGATCTCGGCGCGATCGGCCTGTCGCGGCATCCCGTGGGCGCGGTTGCGGGCTCTCACAACTCGACGGAGACCGCGCCGTTCGCGCGGCACGTCGAGTGCGTCGACTGCCACGACCCGCACGAGGCGACCAGCACCGTCGCGGCCGCGCCGGCGGTGTACGGCGCCCTCAAGGGCGTCTTCGGCGTCGCCGTGACGAACATAGGGGCCGGTTCAGCGATCACGTATGCGCAGGCGCAGCCTATCGCCAACGAGTACGAGGTCTGCTTCAAGTGCCACTCCGGGTACGGCGGCTGGCCGGGCGTGCGCGACGTCGCGAGCGAGGTGAACACGCAAAACGTCTCTGTCCACGCGGTCGAGGCGTCGCGGCTGGCGAGCGCGCCGGCTTCGACGTTCGAAGCGGGATGGGCGCCCGATTCGGTGCTGTACTGCGGCGACTGCCACGGTACGGCCGATGCGGGAATCCCGGCAGGGCCGCACGTCTCGAGCGCATCGCCGCTGCTCAAGCGTCCCGTCTTCGGCGTGACTGTCAGCGACTCCGGGATGCTCTGCTACGCGTGCCACAAGCGCTCCATCTACTACACGGGTGCGGACGACACCGGTACCGCGAGCTTGTTCTACGACGCCGCTGAGGGGGCGTTGCACGCGCGACATACGCTCGGAGCCGGGCTGTCGTGCGCAGCGTGCCACGTGAGCCACGGGTCGCCGACGGAGGATCGCCTCACGAGGGCCGACGTCGGGTTGACGCGGGCGCCGAGCGGGGGCTCGTGCGTCGGGTCGTGCCATCCGGGCGCGGGCGCTTCCTATACGCGGCCGTAACGGCGTTCAGGTCTCAGCGAGAGGCGATGCGCGTGCTTGACCCGGCGGCTTGCGGCCCGTAGAGTAAACCACACGACAATAGTGGTTTACCAAATCGCACGAAGGAGCCAGCCATGCAGTCTCGCCTCCGCTCGCTCACGCGCATCGCGCTTTCGGCCGCCCTGATCGCCGCCGGCGCGTGGATCTCCGTGCCGATCGGCCAAGTGCCGTTCACGCTGCAAGTGCTCGTCGTGGTGCTGATCGCCCTCGTGCTTCCGCCGTACGAAGCGGGGATGGCGGTGGCGGTGTACCTGCTGGCTGGAGCCATCGGTGCGCCGGTGTTCTCCGGTGGGCGCGCCGGACTTCAGGTCTTCGCCGGTCCGAGCGGCGGCTACCTCGTCGGGTTCCTGTTTGGCACGGTCGCGGGATCGTGGCTGCGCCGGGCGCTCGCGGGTCGGACGGCCGCGTTCGCGGCCGATGCGGCCGCAGCCGCGGCAGCGATCGCGACCGTCTATCTGTTCGGATGGGCGCACATCGCGTTCGTGCTGGGCGCTGGTCCTGTCGCTGCCTTCGCCTCGGGCGTGCTTCCGTTCGTTGCGCTGGACGCGGCGAAGGCCGTCGGAGCCATGGCCGTGGCCCGCGTGCTGCGGTCTGCGCGGATCGTTTCGTCGTAGCGGCTTCTTTCTGTCAGACCCTCCGCGTAGGATAGTCGTGAGCACCGTTGCGCGGCGGATGGAGGGCATGTGAGCCGCACGGTCAGATTCGTGCATGCGGCGGACCTGCACCTGGGGGCGCCGTTCAAGGGCGTTGCGGCGGACGACGAGCAGGTGCGCCACGCGCTCGTGGAAGCGCCGTACAGGGCGCTCGGCGCCATCGTCGACCTGTGCGTGCGTGAGCGCGTGGACTTCCTGGTGATCGCGGGAGACGTCTACAACAGCGCGGAGCGTCCGATCCGTCCGCAACTGGCTCTCATGGACGCCGCTCGGGCGCTCGAAGACGTCGGCGTCAGGATCTTCGTCGCGCACGGCAATCACGATCCTGCGGCCGATGCGCCTGCCCTGGTCGGTCTTCCCGGCAACGTGCACGTGTTCGCGCATGCGCGCGTCGACCGCGTCGTGGTGGAGCGCGACGGGGAGCCGCTGTGCGCAGTCTACGGCCGCAGTCTCGGGCGGCGCGACGTCAAGGACAACCTGGCCCGCAGCTTCTCGCGCGAGCCGGGCGACGCGCTCGCGGTCGGGGTGCTGCACGCCAACGTGGGGGCGCGGGCCGGCTACGACGACTACGCGCCGTGCTCCGCATCGGATCTCGCTGCCGCCGGCATGGACTACTGGGCGCTGGGGCACATCCACGAACCCGGCGTCGTGAGCGAGACGCCGTGGGCGGTCTACGCGGGGGCGCCACAGGGGATGGATCCCACCCAGACGGGTGAGCGCGGGTGCTATCTCGTCACGGCGGAGCCCGGTCACGTGAGCGCAGAGTTCGTGCCCCTGGCGAGCCTGATCTGGGATGCTCGCACGGTCGAGCTGGGCGAGGCGGACACGCTGGACGTCGTCGAGGACCGCATCGCGGAGACGTGCGCCTTCGTGTCCAGGGCGTGGGGCCGCCCGTCGATCGTGCGGCTGACGCTGACAGGCAGAGGTGAGGCGCACGCCGCGCTGTCGGCCGCCGGGGCGCAAGGCGAGCTTCTCGCGCGCGTGCGCGAGCGGGCTCTCGGGCTCGACCCGTGGGTGTGGGTCGACCGCATCTCGGATCGCACCGCCCCGGCCATCGACCTGGAGGCGGTTCGTCAAGGCGCGGATCTCGCCGCCGACATCGTCCGGATCGCGGACGAGCTTCTCGCGGACCCGGATGCTGCCCGTGCCGCGATCGAGTCCCTCGTGGAGCCGCTCTCGTCGAAGCTCCGGCAGGCCGGGATTGACGCGGTGGCTGCGCTGGATCCGGTCTCCGTTGTCGAGCGCGCACGCGACAGGGTGCTGGACGCCGTGCTCGCGAAGGAGGGGCTGTGAGGCTGCGGCGCATAGAGGCGGTTCGGTTCGGCGCGCTCGAAGGCGTGACGGTGGGAGATCTTTCGGACACGCTCACCGTCGTGCACGGACCGAACGAAGCAGGCAAGTCCACGCTGATCGCCCTGGTGCGCGCAGTCCTGTACGGCTTCCAGGGCGCCAGGAGCAAGGAGCCCATCTACGTGCCTCTTGCGGGGGGGTCGCGCGTGGGCAGGCTCGTCTTCGAGGACGAGAGCGGCCAGTGGGTCGTCGAGCGGCAGGAAGGCCGGAAGCGTGGCGTCGTGACCGTACGGGCCCTGCGCGGACCCGACCGCCCGGACCTGCTGGAAGAGATGAAGCGTGGGGTCGACGAGAATGCGTATCGCGTCGTTTTCGGGTTCGGGCTTGATGAGATGGCCAAGATCGAGGAAGCACGGAAGGACGGCGACGCCGTCTCTGGTGCGCTGTATGCCGCCAGCGCCGGGCTGCGGGTGAGACCCGAGGATATCCGCGAGCTCCTTGAGCGTCAGCAAAACGAGCTGTACAAGCGGCAAGGGCGCACCCAAGCCATCAACCAATCGTTGGAGGCGCTGTCCGAAGTCCGGAAACGCATCCGGGAAGCGAAAGAGGCGGGTCAGCGGTTCGCGGACGATCGCCAGAGGCTCGACGATCTGGTGCGGGAGCACGAGTCGCTCAAGTCGGAGGCCGAGCAAGCCCAGCGCGCTACGCAGCGGATCTCGTTCGACCTGCAACGCGCCTCTGCCGCGCTCGAGCGAGCGGGGTCGCTCGCGAAAGCCGAAGAGGAAGTGGAGACAGAGCGCGCGGACTTCCTGGCGCAGGCGGCCTCGATCGAGGTCGACGAGCGGCTGTCGGCCGCAGCGGATGCCGTCGAATCGCTCGCGCATCGGCTGCCGGCTGTCGCACAGGCCGCCCAAGACTCGGAGCGCCTGAAAGAGCGCGCCCGTGCTGCCGCCGCAGAGTTCGAGCGCGTATGCGCGTCCGCCGGTCTCGAAGCTGAGGTGGTCCGGTCCGTGGCGGCGGACGGCCCGCTGGCCGTGTCGGTGCGAGCGGCGCTGGAGGACGTCACGCGGCTCGAGGCCCAGCTGGCTGCGCGCCGAGAGGCCCTGCAGCGTGCGGAAGCTGAGGCCGAGCGAGCGCGGGCCGTGGCTGCGCGGGCGCTCGAGCCGGCAGGCCTCGATGCGGTCGCGACGCTGCAAGACCTCGACCGCATCCTCGCCGACGTCGACGTCGGCGAAGACGTCGCGGCACCGCCACGCGAACGCATCCTGGCCATCGTGATGGTCGCGCTCGGGTTGTTCACCTTTTTCGTCGGCGGGCTGTGGCTGAAGGAGACCGTCTCGCTGGCAGCCGGGCCGATAGCGGCGGCTGTCGGGCTCTTGGCGTATCTGCGGCAGCGCAGAGCGGGCGGTATGGCGATGACGGGGCCGGAAGGTTCGCGCCGCCGCCGGCTCATCGACATCGCGCGGTCAGCCGTGCTCGGCCGCGATGCCGCAGAAGCCGAGGCGGAAAGGGCTCGCATCGAAGTCGGATCGGCCGAGTCTGCGCTGAACGCCCGCAAGGAGATCCTCGCGAGGGACCTCGCGGCCCACGGGCTTCCGAGAGACCTCGATGCGTCGCAGGCGGTCGCCGCCCTCGACGCCGTGAGGCAGGCGCAGCGCCACGACGCCGAGGCGCAGACAGCAGCGCAGGAGGCGGATCGCCTCGCTGCAGGGGTCGCGGCCTTCGTCGAAGAGGCGCGTTCCGTCGTGGGCGACGCAGGGTTCGCGCGGCCGGTCGAGTCCTTCGACGATGCGGCCTCGGCGCTGTCGGTGCTCGTCGAGCGCCTGAAGGAGCTTCGCGAGCGCACGGAACGCCTTCGCGAGACGCAGGCGCAGGTCGCGCAACTCGATGCGCGAGCGGCGGAGCTGCGGCGCCAGCGCGAGGAGGCCGAGGCGCAGGCGCGAGAGGTCCTCGAAGGCTACGAGCAGGCGTATGCGTCGGTCGACGGGCTCCGTGCCCTGCTCGAAGACGCGCGGCGGGTCGAAGCGGATCTCCTCGCTCGGAAGGAGCAGGTCGCAGCCGAGATCTCGCGCCTCGATGAGCGCTTGCGGTCGCTCGGCAGCGACGAGGAGGCGGCGCAGGCGCGGCTGGACGAGGCAGCGCTGGTCCGGCGGATCGAGGAGGCGGCCGAAGAGTACGTCGTCCTGGCTCTCGGCGTGCGGCTGCTTGCCGCGGCGCAAGAACGGTACGAGCGAGAACGTCAGCCGGACGTGGTCAAGGACGCGCAGCGCATCTTCCGCAGCATCACCGACGACCGCTACGAGGCCGTCGTCGTGCCGATCGGGTCGGGCCGCATAGAAGTCTACGATCGGCGTGCGGCGGTCAAGGACTCGGGCACGCTCTCGAAAGGGACGGCAGAGGCGCTCTATCTGGCGTTGCGGCTCGGCCTCATCGGGCGCTTGGACGGCGTGGGGCCGGGCCTTCCGGTGCTCATCGACGACGTTCTGGCCAACTTCGATCCCGAGCGGCTTGACGGGGCGCTTCAGGCGATTGCAGGGCTCTCGCGGAAGCGGCAGGTGGTGTACTTCACCTGCCACGAGGATGTCGCCGCACGCCTTGCGTCGGCCGGGCCGCCGGACACCGTGCGCATCGAGCTGCCCGAACGACGCTAGCCTTCGGGTTCTTCCCGCCTCGGAGCCAGGGAAGGCAGCCGCACCGCGAAGACGCTGCCGCCCTCTGGCCGATTAGCTGCCGTGACGACACCCGCGTGCGCCCTGACGATCGCGGCCACGATCGCCAGCCCGAGCCCCGCGCCTCCCGTCGATCGGTCCCGGCTCGTCTGCGCGCGGAAGAAGCGTTCGAAGACGTGGGGCAGCGCATCCTCAGGGATGCCGGGTCCCTCGTCGAGGACTTCGAGCGTCACCCCGTCGGCGCCCTCGCTGATGCGCACCTCCACCCGGCCGCCCTCCGGGGTGACGCGGGTGGCGTTGTCGAGCAGGTTGGCGACGACTTGCTGGAGGCGGTCGGCATCTCCGAGGACCACGGGGTCGTCGCCCGTCACCTCGACGTGGACTCCGCGCGCTTCCGTCAGCGGCTGCAGCGCTTCGGCAGCGCGTTCAGCGGCGTCGCGCAGCCGCACCCGGCCGAGCGGGAGCTCGCCGGTCGCGCCCTCGATGCGCTGCAGCGTGAGCAGGTCGTTCGCGAGCCGCGTGAGGCGATCCGCCTCGCGCACGATGGTCGCGAGGAACTGACGCTCGTCGTCCTCCGACACGTCCCCGTCCAACAGCGTCTCGGCGGCGCCCCGTATGGCCGTCAGCGGCGTGCGAAGCTCGTGGCTGACGTCGGACACGAAGCGACTCTTGCGGCGCTCCTCCTCTCTCAGTTCGGCGATCGCGCGCTCGACCTCGTCGGCCATCGCGTTGAACGCGCGCGCAAGCGCCTCCGTCTCCGCGGAACCGGACGGGACGGCGCGCGCTGAGTGGTCGCCGCTCGCGAACCGGGCGGCTGTCTCGGCCAGGCCGGTGAGGGGTCGTGACAGCCATCGCGCCAGGAGCTCCGCAAGAGCGAAGGTCGCGGCGATGAACGCGGCCACCACCATCGCCAGGCGCGTCCGGTAGTCCGACAGCAGGCTCATGATCGAGAAGGTCGTCGATGATGCGTACGAGACCCCCGCGATCTCGTCGCCGGCTTTGATGGGCACGGCCACGTACAGCGCGACCCGTCCGCGCTCGGTGATCCGCGTCGCAGCGCCGTACTCTCCGGCGAGAGCGGCGCGGACTTCGCGTCGGTCCGCGTACGACGTTCCGGGCTCACCCCCCGAGTCGGCGAGGACGGTTCCGCGGGCGTCCAGGACGCGCATCCGGGACGCCGCGTACGGCGCCGAAGCGTCAAGCGCCCTTTGGATCGCCGCTGCGTCGCGGTCGTCCAGGGACCGTCCGTCTGCGAGGATGGTCTCGGCTACGAGAGCTGCCGTGATGCGCGCCTGGGTGTGGAGCCGCTCCTCGAGCTTGCGCAGCGCGAACGACTCCAACTCGCGCAGGAAGTACGCGGACAGTCCGACGGCCGCCACGACCGCCACCGCGAGCAGTGCCACGAGGAGCCTGGTGCGGATCGAGGCGCGCGGCATCGCAGGCTCAGGAGGAGATGCGGTAGCCGTAACCGCGGACCGTCTCGACCACGCTCGGGTCAGCGCCGGCCTGCGCAAGCTTGTCGCGCAGGCGCTTGACGTGGGTGTCCACGGTCTTGGTCTCGACCAGGTACTGCCATCCCCACGCCTCGCGCAGCAGGTGTTCGCGGGACAGCACCTTCCCCGCGTGACGCATGAGACAAGCCAGGAGCTCGAACTCGCGGGGCGTCAGGTCGATCGGGGTCTCGCCGAAGTGCGCTTCGTGCGCGTCCTCGTCGAGCGTGATCCCTGCCGCGCGCAGCGTCGTGTGCTCGGATGCGTGCTGCGCGGCTGCGCTCGAGGCCGCCCGGCGCAGCAGCGCCTTCACGCGGGCCGTCAGCTCACGGATGCCGAACGGCTTCGCAAGGTAGTCGTCTGCGCCGAGTTCCAGGCCGACGACCTTGTCGAGCTCCGTGTCTCGCGCCGAGAGGAACAGCACGGGCACGGCGCTGCGAGCACGCAGGCGGCGGCACACCTCGTAGCCGTCGGTGCCTGGCAGCATGATGTCGAGGATGACGAGGTCGAACGGCTGGGACTCGAACGCGGCGAGCGCTTCGTCGCCGTCGTGGACGCACTCGACCTCGTACCCCTCCTTCTTGAGGTTGTACGAGACGAACTGAAGGATCGAGTCCTCGTCGTCCACCACGAGGATGCGGGCCTGCGGAAGCGTCATGGGTCCCTCCCGGATCGCGGTCCCGGACGAGCCGATGATAGCACCAGGCAGGCGTGCTGGCCTGCGCCGTTGCCGTGCCGTAGGGCTGCCGTCGCGCCGCTGTCCGTGGAGGGCCGCCTCGCCGTCGTGCTGCGAGGGGTGGTATGGTACGGGAGTCATGTGACGCGGGAGGCGCGATGATCCTCGGCATCGATGTGGGGAACACGCAGACGGTGCTCGGCCTGTTCGAGGGCGACGATCTCGGCGGGCACTGGCGCATCGCCACGGACGCCTCGATGACCGCAGACGAGCTCCGTGTGAAGACCAGCGGCTTGCTCGACCTGGCCGGAGTCTCGTTCGCGCAGGTCGAGCGCGTGGTGCTGTCGTCTGTGGTGCCGGCGTTGACCGAGCAGTACGAGGCGATGGCGGAGCGGGCCACCGGCCGTCCTGCGATGGTGGTCGGGCCAGGCATCAAGACCGGCATGCCGATCAAGTACGACGATCCGCGCGAGGTCGGCGCCGACCGCATCGTCAACGCCGTCGCGGCGATCGAAGCGTACGGCGCGCCCGTCATCGTGGTGGACTTCGGCACGGCCACGACCTTCGACGTCGTCGATGCCGCGGGCGCGTACGTCGGAGGAGCCATCGCGCCTGGCGTCGAGACGAGCGCGGAGGCGCTGTTCTCCCGCGCGGCGCGGCTCGCGAAGGTCGACCTTGAGCCGCCGGCCCGCGCGATCGGCCGCAACACGACGGAATCTGTGCAGGCCGGCCTGCTCTTGGGAGAAGCGGCGATGGTCGACGGCCTCGTGCGGCGCATCCGCGCCGAGCTTGGAGCCCCCGCGCGCGTGGTCGCCACAGGCGGGCTCGCGGCGCGCATGGCGCCGCTGTGCGAGACGATCGAGACGGTCGATCCCGACCTCACGCTGCGCGGCCTGCTCGTCTTGTACCGCCGCAACGCATAGACGGCACGCGCCTTGCTCTCACCGGTGCCGACGCGCCAGCGTTGGCGGCACGGGTGGGGCGTGGTACCATCCGGGTGTTCAGGCAAGCAGGCAGGCGAGCGGTGCCGTCTCTGCACACGCAGATGTGCGAGCATCTTCCCCTGCCGTGGTCGGCATGCGGCATGCGATTGGAGTGAGGCCCGTTGAACAAGCGAGCCAAGCAGCGCCTGATCGGCGTCACGGTGCTCATCCTCGTCGTCGTGGGAGGACTCGTCCTGTTCGTGATGACGCAGGGCGGCGCCTATAAGAAGTCAGTCGCCGAGGTGGTCTCGGATCCGTCGCTCGTCGGCAAGCAGGTGCAGGTGCAGGGACCCGTCGTGTCCGGCTCGTGGACGCCGGACGCCAAGCCGCTGACGTTCTCGATCCGTCAGGAGGACGACCCGAACGGGCCGACGCTCAAGGTGGTGTGGGGCGGCCCGGTCCCGAGCGCGTTCGGTGACGGAACGGTCGCGATCGTCACGGGCATCGTCGGCGAGGGCCAGACGATCGAGGCCAAGCAGCTCATCACGCAGTGCCCGAGCAAGTACGCGTCGTCCAAGGACGCGCTCACCGTCGACGCGCTCCTCAAGAGCGAGCTCGCGGGCAAGCCTGTGAAGATCACGGGCTACGTCGTCGAGGGGAGCGTCAAGCCCTCCGGGACGCAGCCGCGGTTCTTGCTCGGAACGACGTCCAAAGGCGGCGAGACAATCGGGGTGTCGTGGTCCGGCGCGATGCCGCAGGGCGCGACCGAAGGTGCCAAGATGGTCATCTCTGGAGAGTTGATCAAAGGCGTGTTCGTGGCCACCGATGTCGCCGTCGACGAGAAGGAGAAGTAGCCCTCGGGCTTCCCGGCGAACGCCCGCCCCCTCACGATTGGAGCGTTGATGGGCCTCGACACCCTCGGCAACCTGCTGCTCGCGTTCGCGACGATGTGCGCGCTCGGAGCTTTGGTGAGCGTCGCGTTCTTGCGCTCCTCGTCTGGGACAGGGATGCGCTCGCTGTCGGCGTATCTGACCTTCGGGACGCTCGCGTTCACCACCCTGGCAGTCGTCCTGATCGTCGCCGCGTTCCTCGGCGAGAACTTCGCGCTCGAGTACGTCGCGTACAACCATCCGACCCTCGTCGGGCCGTGGGCGTGGCTGTTCCGCGTATCGGGGATCTGGGCCGGCCGCGAGGGATCGCTCCTGTTCTGGGAGTGGCTCGTCGCGATGTACGCGGCCTACGTCGCGTACAAGGCGCTCAAGCACGACGACGATCTGGGCTACGCGGCCACGGGCGTGCTCAACTTCATCCAGATCTTCTTCCTGGCGGCGCTGTTCATCCCGCTGAACAACCCCTTCAAGCTGCTTCCGCCGGAGTACCTTGACCCGCAGACGGGCAGGCTGCTCATCGAGGCGGCCATGAACCCGCTCCTGCAGACCTGGGCGATGATCGCGCATCCGCCGACCCTCTTCATCGGGTACGCCGGGCTTGCCGTGCCGTTCGCCTTCGCACTCGCGGCACTGTTCCTGGGCGACACGTCCAAGCGCTGGGTGCAGATGTCGGACCGCATCACCGTGTTCTCATGGCTCATGCTCGGCATCGGCATCGGGTTGGGTGCCATCTGGGCGTATATAGAGCTCGCGTTCGGCGGCTACTGGGCGTGGGACCCGGTCGAGAACGCGTCCTTGCTGCCGTGGTTGACGGGCGTCGCCCTCATCCACTCGATGACGGTCTACCGTCGGCGCGAGGGCTTCAAAGCGTGGACGATGTTCATGGCAGCGGTGACGTTCGTGGTCGTGCTGCTCGGCACGTTCATCACGCGGTCGGGCATCGTGCAGTCGGTTCACGCGTTCGAGCAGGACCCGCTGTCGTTCTGGCTGTTCCTGTCGATGATGGTCGGGTCGCTCGCCGTCATGATCGCGGCGATCGTCTGGCGACGGGACCTGCTTCGCGGCAACGACTCGTTCGAGCGCGTGTTCTCGAAAGAAGGCTCGTACTACTTCAACAACCTGATCATGCTGCTCGCGACGGTCCTGATCGCGTACATGACGCTCGCGCAGTCGCTGCCGGCGTTCATCGGCGGGGGCAAGACGTACGGCGTCGACGACTACAACCTGCTCGCGCGACCGCTCGGCATCTTCTACATCCTCGTGATGACGGTCTGCCCGATCCTGTCGTGGGGCGGCCAAGGCGCCGCGGAGTTCTGGAAGCGCGCGAAGTGGCCGCTGCTCGGCGGGACGGTCGTGTTCGGGCTGCTCATGCTCGCGTTCTTCACGGCGATGATCCCGTACTACCAGCCGACAGGCGAGAGCCTGTTCTGGCACCACTTCATCGCGGTGTCGGGGCTGTTCACCGCCGGGCTCGCGGTCGCGCTGCCGCTGTACCTGTTCTACGACGGCGCCCGCAAGCGCGCTGCGGCTCGCGACGAGACCTTCGGGGTCGCGCTCGGCCGCATCTTCACGAAGGCGAGGACGCAGTCGGGCGGCTACCTGACGCACCTCGGCATGGGCATCATCCTGGTCGGTCTCGTGGGCTCGACGATGTTCGTGGAGACGCACGAGCTGACCATCGCCACGAAGCCGGGCACGACGGCCGAGGCGCACGGGTACTCCTTCACGGTGCGCGAGCTCAAGGAGACGACCGAGCCGAACGGCGACGTCGTGTACACGCTGGAGATGGACGCGAAGCGCGGCTCGCGTGACATCGGCGTCCTGCGGCCAAAGATCGTCTTCCCGATCCAGCTCCAAAGCCAGCGGCAGAGCACCCAGAAGGTCGCGTTGATTCAAGAACCGCTCAAGGATGTGTTCGTCTCGTTCCACGGGGTGGACCAGAACGACGCCGCGTCTGTGACCGTGAAGTTCTTCCCGATGCAGTGGTGGGTCTGGGCGGGCTTCATCGTTACCATCGTCGGGAGCGCGCTCGCGGCGTGGCCGAAACGGCAGCTCCAGGCGGCGTGAGGGTGCGATGACAGAGGCCGCCGAGCAGCCAGCCGTCGAAGCCAGCGCCCTCGAGCGCTCATTCGGCGCCCGCAAGGCGCTCGACGGCGTGAGCTTCGCGATACCAGAAGGCGCGTTCCTGTCCGTGTTCGGGCCGAACGGCGCCGGCAAGACGACGCTGCTCAAGGTGCTCACGACGCTGGTGGCGCCGTCCCGGGGCTCTGCGAGCGTCTGCGGGCTCGACGTCGTGGAGGGCGCGGTCGAGCTGCGGGCGCGTATCGGGCTGATCAGCCACAACCCCCTGCTCTACCCTGACCTCACCGCAGAGGAGAACCTGCTGTTCTTCGCCGACATGTACGGCGTCGAGAACCCGCGCGAGCGTGCGCGAGAGCTCTTGGAGGCCGTCGAGCTCGACCACCGGAGGCTCGACACGACGAGGACCTTCTCGCGCGGCATGCTCCAGCGCCTGTCGATCGCCCGCGCGCTGCTGCACCGCCCCGAGGTGCTGTTCCTCGACGAACCGTACTCCGGCCTCGACCCGCACGCTGCAGACATCCTGGACTCGCTGATCGCGAGCATCCGGCAGCACCACACGTTCGTGATGGTCAGCCACGACCTCGACAAGGGGCTCGAGCTGTGCACGCACGCGCTCATCTTGTCCAAAGGGCGCGTCGTGCTCTTCGAGCGGCGAGAGGACATCGACGAACGCGAGTTCCGAGAGACCTACCGGCGCGTCGTGGGGATGGGGGTGGCGTGATGGGCTCGCTCCGCTGGAGGCAGTTCACGGCCATCCTGCGCAAGGACATCGTCATGGAGCTGCGCACGCGCGAGATGCTGACGTCGATGGGGCTGTATGCGATTCTCACGATGGTGGTCTACCAGATCGCGCTCGCGGAGGCGGGCGAGGGGCTCGACGTGCGCCTGATCATGCCGGGACTCGTGTGGGTCGCCTTCATCTTCATGTCCATGCTCGGGCTGAACCGCTCCTTCGTCCACGAGAAGGACCAGGGCTGCCTCGAGGCGCTCCTGCTGTCCCCGGTCGACCGCCCGGTGATCTTCTTCGCGAAGTTCGCGGGCAACCTGCTGTTCCTGCTCGTCGTCGAAGCGCTCACGCTGCCGGTCTTCGCGTTCCTCTTCTTGCAAGGGCGGGCGGGTTTCGGAGGCGGGCTGTGGATGCTCGCGCTCGTGCTGCTCGGAGCGTCGATCGGCATCGCCGGCATCGGAACGCTGCTCGCAACCATCTCGGTCAACACGACCGGCAAGGACATCATGCTCGCGGTGCTGTTCGTCCCGCTGCAGTACCCGCTCTTACGAGCCGCCGTCGGCGCGACCTTCGCGGGCGTCATCGGCGGGGAGGGCGCGACGTCGTCGTTTTGGACCTGGATGGGCTGGATCGCGGGATTCGATATCATAATGGTGCTCGCGGCCTTCGGGCTGTACGAGTTCGTCATCGAAGCCTAGACGCAGGAAGGAGCCCTGCATGAAGCGTGGCTACCTCGCTGAGGTCATGCTGGCGCTTGGGGCCGTCATCACAACCGCGGCGTTCCTCATGACTTTCTTCTGGGCGCCGCCGAGCCTCTATCCGGACGGCCGGGTCGACTTCGCGCAGAAGATCTTCTACTTCCACGTGCCGGTGGCCGAGGCGTCGTTCCTGGTCTTCTTCTTCACGGCGTTCTACGGCGTGCGGTTCTTGATGACCAAGCGCAAGGAGTACGACGTCAAGGCGCGCATCGCCACCGAGGTGACGCTCTTCTTCGTGCTGCTCACGATGGCGACCGGCATCCTGTGGACGCGCGTCGAGTGGAACGTCTGGTGGCAGTGGGAGCCGCGTCTGACGACCTACTTCATCATGACGCTTCTGGTGATCGGCTACTTCGTGCTGCGCAACTCCGTGGAGGACGAGGAGCGCCGCGCCACGTATGCGGCCGTGTTCGGCATCCTCGCGTTCATCGACGCCCCGATCTCGTTCTTCATCACCCGCGTCGTGCAGAGCACGCACCCGGTGGTGTTCAAGAGCGGCGGGCTGGAGCCGCCGATGCTCATCACCTTCATCGTCGGGCAGATCGGCATGCTCATGCTGGGGTACGCGTTCTACCAGCTCCGCTTGAAAGAAGAAGAGCTTAAGGAGCGTCTCGAGGCGCTCAAGGTCGCGCTAGGAGGCTGACGCGATGCAGGACATCTACTCGCAGGTCATTCCCCAGGCTCCGTACGTGATCTGGGCGTACGCGCTGATCTGGGTCTCCTTGCTCGGCTTCGTCGGAATGGTGTTCGCGCGCCTGCGCCGGCTCGACAAGCAGATGCAGGCGCTCGAGGAAGCCATCAAGCGCCGCGAGCAGCAGTAGGGGGCGCGCGTGGCCACAGCGGCCGTCATCGCGTTCTGGTTCGCCACCGTCCTGTACGGCGGGGCGACGGTGCTCTACGCGTACTTCTTCTTGAGCAAGCGGCCGTCGTACTCGTGGTACGCGACGTTCTTCACAGGCGCTGGGTTCTTGTGCCACACGGCGTCCATCGGCATGCGGTCCGTGGCCGAGGACGGCACGCGGCTGGACGGCCAGAACCAGCTCATCCTGCTCGCGTGGGCCCTCGTGCTCGTGTACTTCGTCGTTGAGCACCTCGTGAAGTTCAAGGTCTACGGCGTGCTGCTGGTTCCCGCGGGCACGCTGCTCATGGTGATCTCGCAGTTCTTCGCACGGAAGGGCGCGGCGCCGGTCTCGCCGCTCGTCGAGAACTGGAAGATCGGCATCCACGTGGCGATGATCGTCTTCGCGAACGCCGGCTTCATCGTCGGCGCCGTCGCGTCGCTCGCGTACTTGCTGCAGGAGCGGCAGCTCAAGCGCAAGAAGGCGAGCGTGCTGTTCAAGCGCCTGCCGCCGCTCGCGAGCATCGACCTGCTCGCTCGCCGCGCGATCGCCTTCGCGTTCCCGGCGTACACAGCGGGGCTCATGCTCGGCATCGTGCGGGCGTACGAGACCGACCAGCAGGGGTGGTGGGCCGACCCGCGCGTGATGCTCGCCGGGCTGGTGTGGGGCGCTTTCGGCACCTACCTGGCGCTCCACTACTCCGAGCGGGCGACGGCGAGGACGACGGCCCGCATCGCGCTCGCCGGCATCGTGCTGGTCGCGGTTCTCGCGGTCGTGGCGCGGACGGTGCCCGCTGGCTTCCACGTGTTCGGGGTGTAGGGTGCCCGCGGCCCGTTTCGACGGCGCGTGCGTCCTCGTCACCGGCGCCTCTCAGGGCATCGGGCTAGCGACTGCGCGCGCGTTCGCGCAGGAGGGTGCGCACGTCGCGCTCGTGGCGCGCAACGTCCAGAAGCTCGAGGAGGCGGCCGAAGCGGTTCGCGCCGCGCGGCGGAGCGAAGCGCAGGTCGTCCTGCCGCTGTCGGCCGACGTGGCCGACGAGCAGGCCGTGCGGGACGCCGTCACGCGCGCGACCGACGCGCTTGGGCGCATCGGCGTGCTCGTGAACTGCGCCGGCATCTACGTGCCGCAAGCGTTCCTCGACATGCCGCCGGAGCTGTTCCGCGCGCACGTGGAGGTCGACTTGATGGGCGTGGTGAACGTGACGCGGGCAGTCGCGCCGGGCATGGTCGCGCGCGGAAGCGGCGCCATCGTGAACATCTCCTCGATGGCGGGCTTCGTGGGGGTGTACGGTTACTCCGCGTACAGCGCCGCGAAGTTCGGCGTGATGGGTTTCTCGGAGGTGCTGCGAAGCGAGCTTGCGCCGCACGGGGTGCGCGTGAGCGTCGTGTGCCCGCCGGACGTCGACACGCCGGGGTTCGCCGAGGAACGCGCGATACGGCCGCCCGAGACCGCGAAGATCGCGGGGTCCGCGAAGGCGGCGAGCGCGGACGAGATCGCCCGCGTGGTGCTCAAGGCAGCGCGGAGCAGGAAGCACCTGTGGGTCCCGGGCTTCGGCAACGCGCTGCTGTATCGGCTCAAAGGCGTGTGGCCCGAGCTCTTCTTCTGGGTCTTCGACCGCCAGATCGCTGCGGTGCGGAAGACAAGCCAAGAGACAGGAAGTTGATTTACTCAGCACAGTGAGTAAAAATACTCACCGTCATGAGCATGACGGCTGACATCCCTGAGTATCGTCGCCCCTATGCTCGCACGCTGCTCGATCGCTTGCGTGAGCCGCGGCGCTACATCCAGGTCATCTCCGGCCCGCGTCAAGTGGGCAAGACGACCCTCGTGCGTCAAGCTCTCGTCGATTCCGGGTTGCCGTACGTCTTCGTCTCAGCGGACGAGCCGACGCTTCGTGACAGCGCCTGGCTGTCGGCCCAATGGGAGCGGGCACGGATCGACGCTCGTCGCGACGGTCGGGCGGTGCTGGCTGTGGACGAAGTGCACAAGATCACCGGATGGAGCGAGACCGTCAAGCGGCTTTGGGACGAGGACGCTTCGGAAGGGCTTCCGTTGCACGTGGTCCTGCTCGGCTCTGCACCGGTCGTCATCGGGCACGGCCTGTCCGAAAGCCTCGCTGGCCGGTTCGAGGTCATCCGGATCCCGCACTGGTCGTACGGGGAGATGGCAGATTCGTTCGGCTTCGACTTGGACGCGTACATCTACTTCGGCGCTTACCCAGGAGCGGCAGCGCTCATCTCGGACGAGAGCCGGTGGCGCGCCTACGTGCTCGACTCGCTCATCGAGACGGCGATCTCGCGGGACGTGCTTCTCTTGCAACGGATCGAGAAGCCGGCTCTGCTGCGGCGCCTGTTCGAGCTCGGGTGTGCGTACTCCGGTCAGGTGCTGTCGTACACGAAGATGCTCGGGCAGCTGCAGGACGCTGGCAACACAGTGACGCTGGCGCACTATCTGCATCTTCTTGCGGGTGCGGGTCTGCTGTGCGGGTTGTCGAAGCACTCGGGCGACATCGCCAGGAAGCGCGGCTCCAGTCCCAAGCTGCAGGTCTTCAACACCGCGCTGATCTCGGCAGTCGAGGGTCGGTCGTTCGCGAGCGTGCGCTCGGACGGCGAGGCTTGGGGCCGGCGGGTCGAATCGGTTGTGGGCGCGCACCTCGTGAACCTCGCATACCTTGGGCTGCTCGAGGTCTTGTGGTGGCGTGACGGAAACGACGAGGTCGATTTCGTGGTGCGGGACGGCGATCGTCGTCTGGTCGCGATCGAGGTCAAGAGCGGGATGGCTCGGCCGAGACGCTCAGGGCTGGACGCGTTCCTGAAGCGCTTCCCGGGCTCACGCGCGCTGATCGTCGGCGGCGTGGACGGCATCCCGCTTGCTGAGTTCCTTCAGGCAGGCGTCGTGGAGTGGCTTGGCTGACGTGCTGAGCGCGCTCCGCTGCGTCCGTGCGTTGTCCGGGCGTCCTCGCTGGTGGTAGGATGTACTCGTTCAGGCAAGCGAAGCGTGTGCGAACATGCGAGGCGTACACCGCCCCCGCCGGGCCTGCTTGCCTGAACAACAACGCACCGCACCGGCGGGGGCGACCCTTCTCTTGTGAGACAGGCATAGGCGTGACGAAGCAGGCGGCATGCATCTGGTCCTCGTCGGTCTGAGCCACAAGACCGCGCCCATAGAGATGAGGGAGAAGCTCACCTTCCCTGCTCCCAGGCAGGCGGAGGCGCTCTCGCAGCTCACCTCGGACGGGGCCGTCGCCGAGGCCGTCATCCTCTCGACCTGCAACCGCACGGAGATCTACGCGCTGTCGTCGGATGCCGAGCGTGGCGTCGACGCGGTGTTGTCGTTCCTTGCCGACTATCACGACCTCGACCGCCACGACCTCGTCCGGTACCTCTACGTCGTGAAGGGCGAGGCCGTCGTCAGGCACCTGTTCCGCGTCGTGTCGTCGCTCGATTCGATGGTCATCGGCGAGGCGCAGATCCTCGGCCAGGTCAAGGAAGCGTACGAGCACGCGTTTGAGAACGGGGCGACGGGGCGCGCGTTCAACCGGCTGTTCCGTCAGTCCTTCGAGGTCGGCAAGCGCGTCCGCACGGAGACGGCGATCGGCGAGAACGCGGTCTCGATCAGCTACGCGGCCGTCGAGTTGGCCAAGAAGGTGTTTGATTCCCTCGCTGGCCGCACGGTGCTGATCATCGGCGCAGGGAAGATGAGCGAGCTGACGGCCAAGCACCTGGTGTGCAACGGAGCGGTCGACGTGCTGGTCGCCAACCGCACCTACGAGCGAGCGGTCGAGCTGGCCGGGCGCTTCTCCGGCCGCGCGATCGAGTACGGCGCGCTGTTCGAGCGGATGCGCGACGCCGACATCGTCATCTCCTCGACGGCGGCGCAAGAGTACGTCGTGCGCAAGGACGACGTGGCCGGCGTGATGCGCGGTCGCCGCGGCCGGCCGCTGTTCTTCATCGACATCGCAGTGCCGCGCGACATCGACCCCGCCGTCAACGACCTGTCTGACGTCTACGTCTACGACATCGACGACCTCAACGGCGTCGTCGAGTCGAACCTCGAGGAGCGCATGCGCGAGGCCGAGCGGGCCGAGGCGATCATCGAGGAGGAGGTCGCTGAGTTCCTGCGCTGGCAGGAATCGCTCGAGGTGGTGCCTACTGTTGCCGCCATCCGTGCGAAGGCCGAGGCCATCCGGCAGGCCGAGCTCGAGCGCGCGCTCAAGCGGCTCGGGGGGCTTTCGGAAAAGGAGCTCGCCACGATCGACGCACTGACGTGCGCCATCGTGAACAAGATGCTGCACGGGCCGACTGCTCGCCTCAAGGCTGCCGCCGAGGAGGCCGACGGCTACCTGGTCGTCGAGGCTGCCCGCGAGCTCTATGGGCTCGACGAGCACGAGGCTGGACGAGGCGGGGTGCTGCGCTCGCTGCTCAACCGCAAGGCCCGCGAGATCCACGACACGCACGCCGCGAAAGAGACGGGAGACGGACTTGGCTGCTGAGCGCACCGAGCTCGTGATCGGCACGCGAGGAAGCAAGCTCGCCCTATGGCAGGCCGAGCACATCAAGGGGATGGTCGAGCGGATCACCGGGCTTCCGGTGCGCCTGAAGGTCATCAAGACCACCGGCGACAAGATCCTCGACGTGCCGCTCGCGAAGGTGGGCGGCAAGGGGCTGTTCACAAAGGAGCTCGAGGTCGCGCTCATGGCAGGCGAGGTCGACATGTGCGTGCACTCGATGAAGGACGTGCCCACCGAGCTCCCCGAGGGGCTGTTCATCGCGGCGATGCCAGAGCGCGTCGATCCGCGCGACGTCATCGTGAGCGGCAAGGGTTACACGCTCGACACGCTGCCCGAGGGCGCGCGCGTCGGCACATCGAGCCTGCGGCGGGTGGCCCAGGTGCGGCACCTGCGGCCTGACGTCGAGATCGTCGACGTGCGCGGGAACCTCGATACGCGGATGCGGAAGGCCGAGGAAGGCCAGGTGGACGCCGTGATCCTGGCAGCCGCGGGCATCACGCGAATGGGGTGGGCGGACCGCATCACGCATTACGTGGAGCCGGAGCAGATGATCAGCGCGGTCGGCCAGGGCGCCATCGGGGTCGAGATCCGCGAGGACGACGAAGAGATGCGGCATGTCATGGAGCGCATCGGGCACCCCGAGACGATGGAGTGTGTGACGGCAGAGCGCGTCGTTATGCGGCGGCTCGAAGGCGGGTGCCAGGTGCCGATCGGCGCGTACGCTCGCATCGAGGGCGCGACGATGGTGATGGACGCGATGGTCGGCTCGCTCGACGGCTCGACGATCGTGCGCCGGCGCGTCGAAGGTCCGGCGGAGGACCCGGTCGGACTCGGCGAGCGCATGGTGCGCGAGCTGCTCGACGGCGGCGCGGGCGAGATCCTCGCGTCGATCCGCGGCGCGGAGCGCGCAGACGAGCTGCTGGGGACGTAGGCGGTGGACGCCGTGAGCGACCGGATCGAAGGCCCCCTCACCGGCGTGACAGTCGCCGTGACGCGTGCCCCCGACCAGTCGGCTGAGCTCGTCGCGCTGCTCGAGGAGCGAGGCGCGCGGGTGCTCCCGTTCCCGACGATCGCCATCGCCGATCCAGAGGACACGGAGCCTCTGGACGAGGCGATCCGTCACCTGGAGGTCTACTCCTGGGTGGTGTTCACGTCGCGCAACGCGGTCGAGCGGTTCTTCGCTCGCGTCTACGCGACGGCGAGGGATGCCCGCCACCTGGCGGGCGTGCGGGTCGCGTGCGTGGGGCCTGCGACGGCCGCCGCCTGCGAGCGTCATGGGATCCGCCCCGACTACGTGGCAGAGGAGCACATCGGCGAGGCGCTGGCCGAAGGGCTGCTCGCGCGCGGCGTGCGCGACGGCACGCGCGTCTTGCTGCCGCGCGCCGAGAACGCCCGCGAGGTGCTGCCGGATGCGCTGCGCGAGGCCGGAGCGCGGGTGGACGTGGTCGTCGCCTATCGGACTGTGAAGGGCGCGGGCGACCCGGCGACCCTCGCAGCCCTCGAAGCAGGCGAGGTGACGTACGTGACGTTCACCTCGGGTTCGACGGTCCGCAACTTCGTCGAGCTGGCGCCTGCGGTGGACCGCTCGCGCCTGGTTGCGGCGTGCATCGGGCCGGTGACGGCGAAGGCCGCCCGCGAGCACGGCTTCGACGTGGTGATCGAGCCGCAGGAGTACACCGCCCCGGCGCTCGTCGAGGCGATCGTGAAGCATGCGCGCAGGGTCGCGTCCTGCGGCTAGCGGATTGACAAAGCGCGCCGAGGTCGGCATTGTATACACCTGCCCGGCACGGCCGGGACGCACAGCGGGGATGTAGCTCAGCTGGGAGAGCGCTACCTTCGCACGGTAGAGGCCGGCGGTTCGAGTCCGCTCATCTCCACCAACGTATGCGATGTCGAGGCGGCCTGTGTTCGCAGGGCGCCTCGATTGCTTGAGAGGCTGGGACGGAAGAGGAGGCTCCGATGGCTGCAGGCGGCTTCGCGATGCGGTTCGAGCAGGTCATGTTCTACCTTGGGCCGATCGTCCAGGTCCTGTACTGGACGGTGATCAGCGTGTGCGCCGTGGCTGCTGTCCGTCTGCTGAAGCGCTGGGTGGACCACGCGACGAGCGGCGAAGGTGCGGCGGCAAGCGGCGAGACGCCCGGCGAGCCAGAGGTCGACATCGAGCCATTCGTCGAGTAAGAGCCTACGACACGGAAGCGAGGCGGATAGCGATGCCTGAGTTCCCGACGTACCGTCCGCGGCGGCTGCGCCGGAGCGAGACGCTGCGCGCCATGGTGCGCGAGACCTCGCTCGACGCGAAAGACCTCATCTACCCGCTCTTCGTCGAGTTCGGCGAAGGCGTCAAGCGCGAGGTCCCGTCGATGCCGGGCGTCTACAACATGTCGCTCGACCAGCTGCCCGCAGAGATCGACGAGCTCAAGTCGCTCGGGATCCCTGCGGTGATCCTCTTCGGCGTCCCGCCGTCGAAGGACGAGGCTGGCAGCGGCGCCTACGCCGAGGAAGGCATCGTGCAGGAGGCCGTGCGCACCATCAAGGCGCACGATCCGGACTTCTTCGTGATCACCGACGTATGCATGTGCGAGTACACCTCGCACGGCCACTGCGGCATCCTCGATGAGCACGGGTGCGTGATGAACGACGTCACGCTGGAGATGCTCGCGCAGACGGCCGTGAGCCACGCGGAGGCCGGCGCCGACATGGTGGCGCCGTCCGACATGATGGACGGGCGCGTGGCGGCCATCCGCGCGGCGCTCGACGCCGAGGGCTTCACGGACGTGCCGATCATGTCGTACGCGGCCAAGTACGCGAGCGCCTACTACGGGCCGTTCCGAGATGCGGCCGACAGCGCGCCGGCGTTCGGCGACCGCCGCGCGTACCAGATGGACCCGGCGAACGCCGAGGAGGCGCTTCGCGAGGTCCTGCTCGACATCGAGGAAGGCGCCGACATCGTGATGGTCAAGCCGGCGCTCGCGTACCTCGACATCGTGCGGCGTGTCAAAGACGAGTTCGGGTATCCGACGGCCGCGTACAACGTGAGCGGCGAGTACGCGATGGTGAAAGCCGCCGCGCGCAACGGCTGGATCGACGAGCGGCGTGTGGTGCTCGAGACGCTGACGAGCATGAAGCGCGCCGGCGCAGACCTCATCTTGACCTACCACGCCAAGGACGCCGCGCGCTGGCTTGCTGAGGCGTGACGAGGCCGGAAGGGAATCGATGGCTGACAACGTCGGGAATGCGGATGCGCGGCCGGACCTCGAGCTCGAAGAGGAGTTCGGGGACGAGCGGCCGACCATCGATGAGCAGGAGATGGCCGAGGCCATGGCGCCATGCGGCGCCGAGGGCGTCGGCATTCCGATGAGTCACCCGGGCGGGGGCTCGGGCGGGCACCCTGCGGGCGTGCCCGGCGGCCCCGGAGGACATTCGGCGGGCGCGCCGATGGAGCGTCAGCGGCACGGCGGGGCGCGCTCGGTCGGCTTCCGGCCGGGCGGCGGCCCGCAGGCGCTCGCGTACGAGGAGCGCACCGGCATCAAGGCGCCGCGCATCATCGCGTGGGAGATCACGCGCTCGTGCAACCTGTCGTGCGCGCACTGCCGCGCTGCGGCCGAGTTCGGCTACTACCCGGGCGAGCTGTCGCTCGACGAGATAAAGGCGGTCATCGACGACATCGCCACGATCAGCAACCCGATCCTCATCCTCACCGGCGGCGAGCCGCTCATGCGGCCCGACATCTGGGACATCGTCGACTACGCGCACGAGAAGGGCTGCATGCCCGTTATCGGCACCAACGCCACGCTGATCACCGATGAGATCGCGGCCAAGATGGCGGAGCACAAGATCCCGCGCATCTCGGTCTCGATCGACTTCCCGACGGCCGAGGAGCACGACGCGTTCCGCGGCCAGCCGGGGTGCTTCGAAGCGAGCATCGAGGGCATCAAGATCGCCAAGCGCCACGGCATCGGCGTGCAGATCAACATGACCGTCACCACGCTCAACCACACGAAGGTGGCCGAGGTGCACGACTTGGCCGAGTCGCTCGGCGTGGACGCGTTCCACATCTTCATGCTCGTCCCGACCGGGCGCGGCGCCGACCTGCTCGACAAGGAGCTCCCGCCCGAGGAGTACGAGCGCGTGCTCACGTGGGCGTACCACCGGCAGAAGACGAGCCCGCTGCACTTCAAGCCCACCGACTCGCCGCACTACTACCGCATCATCCGGCAGCTGGCGAAGGCCGAGGGCCGCAAGGTCACGCGCGAGGAGTACGGGCTCGACGCGATGACCCGCGGGTGCCTGGGCGGCATCACGTTCTGCTTCATCAGCCACATCGGCGACGTGCAGCCGTGCGGCTACTTCGACATGCAGCTCGGCAACGTGAAAGAGCAGCCGTTCTCGAAGATCTGGACTGAATCGCCGGTCTTCAACGACCTGCGCGACTACAGCAAGCTGAAAGGCAAGTGCGGCCGCTGCGAGTACAAGGCCGTGTGCGGCGGGTGCCGCGCCCGCGCGCTGGAGATCACGGGCGACTACCTCGAGGCCGAGCCGTATTGCGTGTACGAGCCGAAGACCCCGGAAGGGAGCTGCTGAGCATGCGCACCGACCGTTCCCACGAGCTTCTCGAGCGCGCCCGGCGCGTCATCCCGGGCGGCGTGAACTCGCCCGTGCGGGCGTTCAAGAGCGTCGGCGGCGAGCCGGTGTTCTACGAGCGCGCGAAGGGTTGCCGGGTGTGGGACGCCGACGGCAACGAGTTCATCGACTTCGTCGCGTCGTGGGGCCCGATGATCCTCGGGCACGCGCCGGACGCAGTGCTCGACGCGGTCCGCGAGCAGCTGGAGCGCGGCACCTCGTACGGCGCGCCGTGCGAGGCCGAGGTGCTGATGGCCGAAGCGGTCGTCGAGGCGGTGCCGTCGATCGAGATGGTGCGGATGGTCTCCAGCGGCACCGAGGCGACGATGAGCGCGATCCGGCTCGCGCGCGGATATACCGGGCGCGAGAAGTTCGTGAAGTTCGACGGGTGCTACCACGGGCACTCCGATGCGCTGCTCGTGGCCGCCGGAAGCGGGCTTCTGACGCTGGGCATCCCCAGCACGCCGGGCGTCACGCAAGGCGCCGCCGCCGATACCATCGTGCTTCCGTACAACGACATCGAGGCGGTTCGCGAGGCGTTCGCGGCGCAAGGCGAGCAGATCGCGGCCGTCATCGTCGAGCCTGTGGCGGGCAACATGGGCGTCGTGCCGCCGGAGCCGGGCTTCCTTGAGGGACTGCGGGCCGTCTGCGACGAGTACGGGGCACTGCTCATCTTCGACGAGGTCATCACGGGCTTCCGCGTCGCGCTCGGCGGCGCGCAGGAGCGCTACGGCGTGATGCCGGACCTGACGACGCTCGGGAAGATCATCGGCGGCGGGTTCCCCGTCGGCGCGTTCGGCGGGAAGCGAGAGATCATGGAGCGCCTCGCGCCGGTGGGGCCCGTCTACCAGGCAGGAACGCTGTCGGGCAACCCCGTGGCGATGGTGGCGGGCCTCGCGCTCATCGAGGCGCTCAAGCAGCCGGGCGTCTACGACGAGCTCGAGCGGCTCGGCGCACGGCTCGAAGCGGGGCTGCGCGCGGCGGTAGAGGACGCGGGCGTCGAGGCGTGCCTCACCCGCGTGGGCTCGATGGCGTGCATGTTCTTCACCGGCGAGCGGGTGCGCGACTGGGCGACGGCGGCGACGAGCGACACCGAGCGCTACGCGCGCTACTTCCGCGGCATGCTTGAGCGCGGCATCATGCTCGCGCCGAGCCAGTTCGAAGCGACGTTCGTGGGGCTGGCGCACACCGACGCCGACGTCGACGCGATGACGTCCGCGGCAGCCGAGGTTTTGAAAGCGCTGCGGTAGGGCGGCCGCGCGTGCGGGAGGGCGGTTGCTGGTGTACGCTTTCCTGGTTGCCGTTCGCGCCTCGAAGCGGCGCGTGTGCGTGAGTGTGTGAGGAGCGTTCGATGAAGGCGATCATCCCAGCAGCTGGTCTGGGCACGCGGTTCTTGCCGGCCACCAAGGCGCAGCCGAAAGAGATGCTGCCGGTACTCAACAAGCCGGTCATCCAGTACGTGATCGAGGAAGCGGTGGCGGCGGGCGTCACAGACGTGCTCATCGTGACCGGCCGCGGCAAGCGCGCCATCGAGGACCACTTCGACCGCTCGGTGGAGCTCGAGGACCTGCTCGAGCGCGCGGGCGACACGGAGAAGCTGCGCCAGGTGCGCGCCATCTCCGAGCTGTGCGAGGTCTTCTACGTGCGGCAGAAGCGTCCGCGGGGCTTGGGCCACGCTGTGCTCTGCGGTCGCGCGCACACCGGCTCGGAGCCGTTCTACGTGCTTCTGGGCGACGTCATCGTGCCGAGCCCCTCGTGCCTGAAGCGCCTGCGCGAGGTGCACGAGCGCTACGGGGCCTCGGTGCTCGCAGTCACGCCGGTCGAGGAGCATCTCGTGAGCCGCTACGGCGTCATCGCCGGTCACGAGGTCGAGCCTGGCGTGTGGAAGGTGACCGACCTCGTCGAGAAGCCGTCCGTGAACACCGCGCCAAGCAACCTCGCGATCTTCGGGCGCTACCTGCTCACCCCCAAGGTCATGGAGATCCTGCCGCACGTCGAGCCCGGCAGAGGCGGCGAGATCCAGCTCACCGACGCGCTGCGCGAGCTTCTGAAGAGCGAGGAGCTGTACGCCATCTCGCTCGACTGCGAGGGCTACGACACCGGCAATGTGCTCTCGTGGCTGCAGGCCAACGTCGCGCTCGGGCTCGAAAGCGCGGAGTTCGGAGCCGATCTGCGCGAGATGCTCGAGCGGATGCTGGGGTAGGGGTGGGGCGAAGCACGCCTCAGTCGCCCGGGGCGCTCTCCTCGAACCCGGCACGCTCGCTCACCACGTACAGCGGCCGGCCCTTGACTTCCTCGTAGATGCGTCCGACGTACTCGCCGAGGACTGCGAGCGAGAGCAGTTGCACGCCTCCCATGAACAGGATCGCGACCATGAGCGACGTCCAGCCGGGCAGTACGTCGTGTCCGGCGAGCCGCTCGAAGATGGCGTACACGAGCACGCCGAAGCCGAGCAGCGCGGCCAGGGCGCCGAGCGCGGCCGAGAGCTGCAGAGGGCGGAGCGAGAACGACACGATGCCGTCCATCGCCAGCCGGAGCATCTTGCCGAGCGGGTATTTGGTGGTGCCGGCCGCGCGGGGGTCGCGCTCGTACTCGACGGCATCACGGCGAAAGCCGACCCACGCCACCATGCCGCGGACGTATCGGTTCCTCTCACGCATGGAGATGAGGGCGTCGATGGCTCGGCGGCTCATCAGCCGGAAATCGCCCGCGTCCACAGGGAGGTCGATCGCGGCGAGTCTCCGCACGAGGCGATAGAAGACCCGGGCCGTCGCACGCTTGAACACGCTCTCGCCGCGGCGCGCCTTGCGGACGGCCAGCACGACGTCGGCGCCGTCTCTCCATCGCTCGATCATGTCCGGGATGAGCTCTGGCGGGTCCTGCAAGTCGGCGTCGATCACGGTCACCGTCTCGCCGCGCGCCGCGTCGATGCCGGCCGTGATCGCGGTCTGGTGCCCGAAGTTGCGCGAGAAGCGGATGAGGCGGAGCTGCGGTATGCGTTCGCGGGCTGCAAGCAGCAGCTCCCAGGTGCGGTCCGAGCTGCCGTCGTCCACGACGATGATCTCGTACGACGGCACGTCTGCGAGCGCGGCGACGAGGCGCTCGAAGAACAGGCCGACGACATGCTCCTCGTTGTACATCGGCACGACGATGCTGTGGAGTTCATCTGAAGCCATGCGTCCTCCTCGACCCGAGCGGTACCATGATAGTCCAGCGCGGCGGCGAGGAGGGCGGATGCGGTTCGTCAAGTTCGGGTTGGTCGGCGTCGTGAACACAGCCGTGGCGTATGGGGTGTTCCTCCTGCTCGCTCTCGGGCTGGCTGTCCCCCCGACAGCTTCGCACGCCGCGGGCTGGCTGGCTGGCATGGCGACCTCGTGGCTGCTCAACCGCCTCTGGACGTTCGGCGACAGGGTCGTGTCGTTGTCGCGAGCTCTGCCGCGGTTCGCGGTGGCGAACCTCGTCGTGATGGGCGCAGGCGCGGCTGCGTTGGGCGTGGCGGCAGGACCCGCGCGAGCTGCGGCTGTCGGCGCTGGGGCGTCGGGAGCCGCCGGAGTAGCCGTGCTCGAAGCGCTGGTGCTGGCGGCCTCCGTCGTGCTGAATTACATGCTCGCGACGCTCTGGGTGTTCCGTTCGAGCCCGGCGAAGGACTGAGGATCAACCGCGTACGCGACGCAGGCGGCTCCGAACAGGCCAGACCAGCTGTACAGCCCGAGCATGTACGGATGGAACGGCATCGTCATGAGCGAGGGCAGCGTCTCGAACGCGATCGCGCCACCGAACGCGGCGAGCAGCGGAGTGGGCGGCCGACGTCTCATCAGGGCGATCAGCCCGAGCCCGATGCATGCCAGCGCCCGCGCAAGCGCGACAAGCAGCTTCGCCCCGTACGTTCGGACTGCAAACAGCGGGTCGGAGCGCACGATCCGCAGGTACTCCGAGCGCAGGACCGCCTCGTAACGCTCTGAGAGGTAGGGCGCTTCAGAGTCGAGCTCCGCCGCTTTGCGGGCGGCGACGGTGTCGTCCCACGCGGAGACGTACGGGTTCGGCAGGTATGCGAGTCCGATGTACGCGCTGTGCCAGAAGGGGTGGCCGACCGGCGTCTTCTCGTAGCCGGGCACGTGGGCTTCGAGATATGCATCGCGGTGATCGAGCAGGAGCGTGAACCCGCCGAGCACTGCGTTCGCGCCGAGGACGAATGCGAGCAGCCAGGCGACGCGGGTCTTCAGGTCGCGGCGCGGCGTGAGGACGACGAGGACGCCGATGAAGAGCAGCATGGAGGTGGCGGCGTGGCTGCGCACAAGATGCGCGCAGGCGCCGAGCGCGCCTGCGACGGTTGCGAGCAGCGGTCCAGCAACCTTCAGCCGCTGCTCGCGGCGCCACAGCCAGAGCATCCAAGGCACGAGAGCCGTCGGATATGCGAATCCGACCGTGTAGACGTCGGCGACCCGGTAGGCGCCTGCGCTCAACACCGCGAGCACGAGTACTGCGTATGCACGGGCGCGCGTGTCGCGCGTGAGCGCGAAGAAGCCAGCGAGGCCGACGGAGGCGGCCAGAAGGATGGAGCCGATGACGAAGATGCTGTATGCGGTCTGAGCGTCGGTTCTCAGGATGCGCGCGATCAGCGGGACGAAGAAGTAGAGCCCGGGGTCGTCGCTGAATCCCGCCGCCCGCAGCACGTCTGCAGTCTTCGCGACCAGAGGGACGCCGGTCTCCGTATAGCCGGCGAGCGTTGCAGCGAGCTCGCCCAGGCGGAACTCCATGATGCCGGGTGTCACGACGCGGGCTCCTTCCGTGCTATTGCAAGCAACGACATGCCCACCGGCAGGTCGGCGTGGCGGAGTGCGACGGCTTCGAGCCCGAAGACCGCTCGCAGCACCTCGTTCACCGGTCGGGGCGGCAGGTCGACGCCGAGCGGCTTACGCGAGCCGGTCAGCCGCGACACCCATCGGGACGCATAGCCGAGCGGCAAGAGCAGCGTGTTGAAGTAGGTCAAGCGTTCGATCGCAAAGCCGGCGCCTTCGAGCGCCGAAGCGAGCGTCCGGCGCGTGTAGCGGCGGAAGTGGGCGTTGTCGACGTCATGGACGCTCCACAGAGAGGGCAGGGCCGGCACCGTCGCGACCAGCCGGCCGCCGTCGGCGAGGACCCGGGCCATCTCGGAGGCTGCTGCGACGTCGTCCTCGCAGTGCTCGAGCACGTCCAGCGCAACCGCGCACTCGGCAGCGGCGCTGGGAAGCGGCAGGTCCGGCAGCGCTGCCTGTACGACGTCGCATCCCCGTCCGCGAGCCACCTGGCAGGCACCAGCGCTCGGCTCGACGCCGAGGCAGCGCCACCCAGGGTGACGCGCGCGCAGCTCCGCAAGCGTGCCGCCGGTGCCGCAGCCGACCTCCACGACTCGAGCGTCCGGCGGCAGGTCGAGCGCCTCGAGGGACTGCAGGACGATGGCGCGCCGCACCACGAACCACCAGTGGTCGCGTTCCACTTCGCCGATCTTCGCGAGCAGCGCCTCGTCCACGCATCCTCCGTGCGTCGAAGGAACGAGCAGCCGTAAGCGTGCCAGCCGCCGCTGCGTTTGACAACCGCGCTCCCGTGCGCGACGATACACATCGACCGTTCAATCCGCGAACAGTCGGAGCGACATGGGAGACGGCGCGGCGCACCGCATCCCGCAGGAGCGCGAGCTCCTCGTGCTCGAGCACATCGAGCGCAACCCTGCGATCTCGCAGCGGCAGCTGGCGCGCGAGCTCGGCGTGGCGCTCGGCGTCGCGAACGCGTGCGTGCGCACGCTCGTCCGCAAAGGGCTCGTCAAGGTCCGCGGTGAGAGCAACCGCTCTATCACCTACCACCTTACGCGGGAGGGCGTCCTGCGCAAGGCGGCGCTCGCGATCGAGTGGACCAACAACACGATCAACGACTACGCCGCCGCCCGTAGCCGCGTGCGGCGTCAGCTGGAGGCGATCGCCGCACGCGGGTTCAAGCGCATCGCCGTGCTTGGGGCGGACGAGGCCGCTGAGCTCGTGGCGCTGATCGCCCCGCACGCCGGGCTCGAGGTGTGCGCCATCGTCGACGTCGGCGGGAGGCGTATCGCAGACGCCCTGGCAGGCGTGCCGGTGGTGGGGCCGCGTGAAGCAGCCGCATCCGGCGTCGAGGCGGCGGTCGCTGCGTCGCCGGCCGTCGACCCAGGCGCGTTCGTCGCGCTCGCACCGCACGTGCCCGTGCTCGACTTGAACGGCCGCGAGATTTCAAGGAGCGCTCGATGAAGCAGGTGCTTATCAAGCAGGGCCAAGCCGTCGTCGAAGAGGTGCCGGCGCCTGGCGTCGAGCCAGGGACCGTGCTGGTGGCCGTCGACCACTCCTGCATCTCGATCGGCACCGAGATGGCGGGGATGCGAGCCAGCCAGACGCCGCTGTGGAAGCGCGCGCTCAAGAACCCCGACAAAGTGCTCGCGGTGCTGAAGATGGCAGCCACGCAGGGCCTCGGGCACACCAAGGACGTCGTGGAGGGACGGCTGCAGTCGGGCGATCCCACCGGATACTCTGCGGCAGGCGTCGTGCTCGCGGTGGGCGAGGGCGTGAACGACATCGCGCCGGGCGAGCGCGTCGCGTGCGCCGGGGCGCAGTACGCGCACCACGCCGAGGTCGTCCGTGTGCCGCGCAACCTCGTCGTGAAGGTTCCAGACGGCGTATCGCTCAAGCACGCGAGCACGGTCACGCTCGGCGCCATCGCGCTGCAGGGCGTGCGGCGGGCGAACCCGACGCTCGGCGAGACCTTCGTCGTCATCGGCCTCGGCGTGCTCGGCCAGCTCACTGTGCAGATGCTCAAGGCGAACGGCTGCCGCGTGATCGGCAGCGACCTCGACGAGGGCCGCGTCGCGCTCGCTGAGCGGCTCGGGTGCGACGTCGGGCTGCGCGCCGAAGACGGCGACGCCGTCGAGCGCGTCGCGCGGCTGACGGACGGATACGGCGCCGACGGCGTCATCATCACGGCGGCCGCTTCGACGAGCGAGATCGTCTCGACCGCGTTCCGCATGTGCCGTCGCAAGGGCCGCGTGGTGCTCGTCGGCGACGTCGGGCTCGACATCAAGCGCGAGGACATCTACACGAAGGAGCTCGACTTCTTCATCTCGACCTCGTACGGGCCGGGCCGGTACGACGCGCGCTACGAGGAGCACGGGCTCGATTACCCGATCGGCTACGTTCGCTGGACCGAGAACCGCAACATGGCCGAGTACCTGCGGCTGGTGGCCGAGGGCCGCATCGACCTCGATGCGATGATCGCGCGCGTCTACCCGGTCGACGAAGCGCCGGCGGCGTACGAGGCGCTGAAATCCGGCGCCGACCGGCCGCTCATGGTGCTGCTCTCGTACCCGCGGCCGGAGGCCGAGCGCGCCGTCCGCAGCGTCCGCAACCCGATCGCGCGGCCTGTGGGCGAGCGCGCCGTCCGCATCGCGCTCATCGGCGCCGGCGGCTTCGCGAAGGGCATGCACCTGCCGAACATCAAGGCGAACCCGGACTTGCTCTCGCTGCGTGCCGTGTGCTCTCGCACCGGCCACAACGCGGCCGCCGTGGCTCGCCAGTACGGCGCGGCGTACGCGACCACTGACGTCGACGAGGTGCTCGCGGACCCCGAGGTGGACGCCGTGCTCATCGCCACGCGCCACGACCTGCACGCGGACCTCGCGCTCCGCGCGCTCGAAGCCGGCAAGCACGTGCTCGTGGAGAAACCGCTCGGCATCTCGCGGGAGGAGGTCGACCGCATCGAGGCGTTCTTCGCCGAGCGCGAGGCCGCAGGCGAGCCGGCGCCCGTGCTGCTCACGGGCTTCAACCGCCGTTTCTCGCCGTTCGCGCAACGGCTGGCCGAGCTGCTCGAGCGGCGGAGCGACCCCTGGCAGGCGGTCTACCGCATGAACGCCGGCTACATCCCGCTCGACCACTGGGTGCATGGACCCGAGGGCGGCGGGCGCAACGTCGGCGAGGCGTGCCACATCTACGACCTCTTCACCTTCCTCGCGGGCGCGCGCGTCACGAGGGTGCACGCGGAGGCGATTGCGCCGCGCACGGGCGCGTACGCGCGCAACGACAACTTCACGGCGGTGGTGACCTTCGAGGACGGCTCGGTCGCCACGCTCGTCTATACCGCGCTCGGCTCGCCTGAGCATCCGAAGGAGCAGGCCGAGGTCTACTGCGACGGGAAGGTCTACGTGCTCGACGACTACCGGGCGCTGCGCGTCGTCGGCGCTCCCGCGAAAGGCGTGGAGACCAAGCTGGTCGACAAGGGTCAGGCCGCGGAGATGGTCGCGTTCGCGCGGGCGGTGCGCGAGGGTGGCGAGTGGCCGATCCCGCTGTGGCAGCAAGTCCAGGCGATGCGGATCGCCTTCGACGTCGAAGACGCGCTGAGGAGCTGAGGTGTGCGGCATCGCAGGAGCGCTCGCGTTCGCGGGCTCGCGGTTCGAGGTCACCGAGCCGTACCTCGTCGCGATGCGCGACGTGATGGCGCATCGCGGGCCCGACGGCACGGGCGTTTGGGTGGCGCCCGATTGCCGAGCGGGCCTCGCGCACCGTCGGCTGTCGATCATCGACCTGTCTGAGTCAGCCAACCAGCCCATGCCGAACGAGGACGGCAGCGTCCAGGTAGTCTTCAACGGCGAGATCTACAACCACGCGGAGATCCGTCGCGAGCTCGAATCGCGCGGCGGCCATCGGTGGCGCACTGACCACTCGGACACCGAGGTCATCGTGCACGCGTTCGAGGAGTGGGGCATCGAGTGCGTGCACCGCTTCCGCGGGATGTTCGCCATCGGAATCTGGGACGGCCGGTCGCGCGAGCTGTGGCTCGTCCGCGACCGCATCGGCGTCAAGCCGCTGTACTGGAGCGTGCACCACGGGCGCCTTGCGTTCGCCAGCGAGATCAAGGCGCTGCTGCAAGACCCCGAGCAGCCGCGGGCGGTCGACGAGGAAGCGCTGTTCCACTACCTGTCGTTCCTCACGACGCCGGCGCCGATGACGCTGTTCGCGGGCATCAGCAAGCTCCCGAACGCCACCTGGATGCGCGTGCGCGAGGACGGCTCGACCGAGCAGCGCCGCTACTGGGACCCGGCCGAGCGCGCCGAGGACCTGAGCGGCGTGAGCGAGTCAGAAGTCGCGGAGCGGCTGCTCGAGGAGCTCCGGACGTCGGTGCGGCTGCGGAAGGTCGCCGACGTGCCGGTGGGGGTGTTCCTGTCCGGCGGCATCGACTCCTCGACGAACGCGGCGCTGTTCTCCGAGGGCGAGGGCGGTCCGGTCAAGACCTTCTCGATCGGCTACGAAGGCGAGTACGCGAGCTACCAGAACGAATTGCACTACGCGCGGCTCATGGCGGGGCGGGTCGGCGCCGAGCACCACGAGCTGCTGCTCACGCCGCACGACCTCATCGATTTCCTGCCGCGCATGGTCTGGCTCCAAGACGAGCCTATCGCCGACCCGGTGTGCGTGCCGGTGTACTACGTGAGCAAACTGGCGCGCGACAACGGCGTGATCGTCTGCCAGGTCGGCGAGGGCTCGGACGAGCTGTTCTACGGCTACCCGTGGTGGAAGACGCGGCTGGACCTTCAGCGCTGGCACGACACAGTCCCCGTGCCGCGGTTCGTGAAGCGAGCGATGCTCGCCGGGTTGCGCGCGGTTGGCAAGGACCGCGGGCTGCTGTACGAGTATCTGAGCCGCAGCGCGCGCGGCGAGCGAATCTTCTGGGGCGGCGCGGAGGCGTTCACCGACACGATGAAGCACCGGCTGCTGTCGCCGCGGCTGCGCAAGCGGTTCGCCGGGCGCACGTCGTGGGAAGCCGTCGAGCCGATCTGGGAGCGCTACCGCTCCAGCGCAGCGCAGCCGTCGCGGCTCGGGTGGATGTCGTACATGGACCTGTCGTTGCGGCTGCCGGAGCTGCTGCTCATGCGCGTGGACAAGATGAGCATGGGCGTGTCGCTCGAAGGGCGCGTGCCGTTCCTCGATCACAAGTTCGTGGAGTTCGCGATGGGCATCCCGGAGCGGATGAAGGTCGGGGACGGACGCGAGTTCAAGCGCATCCTGAAGCGTGCCGTTTGCGGCCTGATTCCAGACGAGTTGATCGACCGCCCGAAGCAGGGCTTCGGCGTGCCGGTGTACGAGTGGATGTTCGCGGAGCTCGGCGACCGCGCCCGCCAGGAGCTGACGGAGTTCTGCGACGAGACGGACTACCTCGACAAGGCCGAGGTGATGCGCCTGTTCGAGTCGGGCTACCAGAGCGAGGCGTGGTACCTGCTCAACCTGGCGCTGTGGTGGAAGCGGTTCGTGAGAGATGGGTGAGGGGGCCGACGACGGCGTGCGTGCCGTGAGCACCGTGCGCGGTTGGGTGCGCGAGCGCTACGAAGCGGCCGTGCGCTCCGACTTCGTGCGAAGCGTCGCTGAGACGATGGCGACGCGTATCGCGCTCGTCGGTGTCGGGTTGGTCACGAGCGTGCTCATCGCGCGGTCGCTTGGGCCTGAGGGGCGCGGCTTGCAAGCAACGATGGCCACCATCACGGCGCTTGGCGTGCAGTTCGGCAATCTCGGGTTGCACGCATCGAACACCTACTACGTGGCGCGTGACCGAAAGTCGCTGCCAACGCTCATGGGCAACAGCCTCTTGGTCGGTCTTGGTGCGGGATCGCTGTTGTGTCTTGTGGGTGGCGTGGCGATGCTGGCGATTCCCGGCATCTCGCCGCTTCCGCCTGCGCTCGTGGCGCTCGCTTTAGCCGCCGTTCCCATCGGGTTGTGCTACCTGCTCCTCCAAAACCTGCTGCTCGGCATCGGCGAGGTACGGCGCTACAACGTCATCGAGCTCGTCACGCGGGTCGGGATGATCGGGCTGATCGGTGTGCTGATCATCGGAAGGGCCGTGTCAGTGGAAGCGATCGCTGTCGCTGGTCTGGTGGTTTCGATGGTTGCCGGCGTGTGGGCGTTCGAGGTCCTGCGTCCCCACGCCAACGGCATCACGGCGTCGTTCTCAGCGCTTCGCGAGCAGCTCGGTTACGGCGTCAAGGCGTATCTCGCAGCATTGTTCTCGTACACCGTCCTGCGCGCAGACATCATCATGTGCAAGTACATGTTGGGTGCTGGCCCGACTGGTCAGTACTCGATAGCTGTCTCGATGGCCGATTTGGTGTACATGCTGCCGGTCGTTGCGGGAACCATAGCGTTCCCGAGACTCGCGGCGACCGAGGACCCTATCGAGCGCTGGCTCAAAGCGAAGCGTGCGGCGAAGTGGGTCGGGGTCCTACTGGTCGGTCTTGCAGCCGTCGCAGCGGTATTGGCGCGGCCGGCCGTGGGAATCCTGTACGGCGATGCGTTTCTGCCCTCGGTGCCAGCGTTTCTATGGCTGCTGCCAGGGATCGTGGTGCTTGGGGTCAACAGCATTCTCCAGAATTACTTCGGAGCAGAGGGCGTGCCGCCTGTCGCCTTCCTCTCTCCTGCGGCCGCCTCACTCTTGAATATCGCGCTGAATCTTGTCCTGATTCGGAAGTTCGGAATCCGGGGTGCGGCTGTCGCGTCCACGCTTGCGTACGCGCTTATGCTCGTATTCAGTATGACGTACGTCGTCATGAGCCCAGCTCTGAAGGTTGCACGCCAGAGGAGAGCCTAAATGTTACCTGATGGTAATGAGTTGAAGCGCCGATCACGTGCCGTTTGGGGTGCATCGCCGGCAGGAACTGCGTTCGCCCCAGACCTGGAGCCAGGCACTCAGGAGTTCTTCGAGCAGGTCATGCATGTGCGCAGTACGTATGAGCAGCCCTGGCTGTTCGAACTCGTGCCTTTCGAGCGTGCGGCCGGCCTGAAGGTGTTGGAGGTCGGTTTTGGGGCTGGATACGATGCCTACGAATTCTGTCGACAGGGAGCGATATACACAGGCGTAGACATCGCTCCCGAGAACGTCAGTCGAGCACGCCGACATCTAGCTGCTTACGGATTCGCTCCCGAGCTGATGCAAGGGGACGCCGAGAATCTGCCGTTTTCAGACAACTGCTTCGACATCGTGTACGCCAACGGAGTGCTGCATCACACCCCGGACATCCTGCGTGCCTTCAGGGAGGCTCGCCGAGTCCTCAAGCCGGGCGGTGACTTCTGGGTGATTGTTTACCACCGCGACTCGGTGTTTCACTGGGTTGCGCTGTTCCTCTTCGATCATGTGCTGCATGGCGGGTTCAGGAAGCGTTCCTTCTCTGAGCGTCTGTCGATGATCGAGTACACCACTTCGGACTCGAGACCTCTGGTCCGCGTGTATAGCCGCTCCGAGGTTCGGAGCTTGATGCGCGATGCTGGTTTCGAGGTCATCAGGACTTGGGTTCGGAAGCTCACAGTCGATGACTTTCCGAGCTCGCTGCACCCGTTCGTGAAACGACTGCCAAGGTCATGGCTCAGTCTGCTTGGTCGGGCGTTCGGCTGGTATGTCATCGCGCACGCCAGGAGACCCGAATGAAGCAGAGAGGTTCTGCTGGCGAAGAACTGGTGGTGGGGGTCTTACTGATCGCACGGGACTTTGATTCGCTGTGGGCGCCCAATCGGTGACGCCGCGCAAGAAGCGGCGGAGCAGGCGTAGTCCCGTCTCGGACGCCCGAGTAGTTGGAGAATGCATTGTGGTACGGATGAACGCGCGGCGGCATCCCTGCGGACGGGCTATCGGTGATTCTGTCTCCGGAGCACAGCAATGGATCTCGTGATTGTGCACGTTGTGCGGCGGACGCCCGAACTGCGGCCGGGTGTCGACTTGCTGAACTATGCAGAGTTCAGGCAAGAGGTGATGAGCGGCAGATTGTGGCGTCGCTTCTTCAGGTACTCGTCAGTCGAGTTCGTCACATACAGGTACGACACTCTTGGCCGGGTGTTTCACATAGCCTTGCTGTTAAGGATGCTTTCTCGCAGGCGGTGTGTGATACGCGATGAGCTGGGGCATGTCCATGACGTAACCGCCGGGTATCTGTTGCGCCTCTTGCGTGGGCTGGTTAGAGACCTTGTGTCTGCGCGCGGTCTCATTGATGCGAGCACACTGCACGTCGCCTCGCTGACTGAGTCTACGCGAAGGCGCTCGTACGGCTCCGGTCCGCCGATCATGCTGCGCACGGACTTCTGCTTCGGTCTGATTGCGGGCGGTTCGGTCGGTCACACACAAGGCGTACTTCGTGCACTCGTCGAGATGGGTTTAGCTCCAGTCTTCTTAGCCACTGACGCTCCGCCGTTCGATGTGTCGGGCGTTCGCCTGGAGGTGGTCGGTCCCGCCGAACGATATAGGAATCTTGGTGAGTTATGGCTACTGAGCTACAACGATACGTGCATCGAAGCCGCGCGGATGCTGCTGGGTGAGAAACCGCCGAGGTTCGTGTACCAGAGATACGCGTTGTTGGGCTACGCCGGACTAGGCCTCGCCGAGCGCTACGGTGTCCCCTTCGTCCTCGAGTACAACGGTTCCGAAGTGTGGATCTCCCGCCACTGGGGGAGGCGGTTGAAGTACGAAGCGCTTGCCGAGAAGATAGAGCTTGCGAACTTGCATGGCGCCGACCTCGTGGTGGTCGTCTCGAAGGCCATGCGCGACGAGCTTGTGGAGCGTGGCATCGACCCTGACAAGATTCTCGTGAACCCCAACGGCGTCGATCCAGAGATGTACCACCCCGACATCGATGGGACTGGGGTCCGCGAGCGGTACGGCCTGCAAGGCAAGACGGTCGTCGGCTTCATCGGCACATTCGGCCTCTGGCACGGCGCCGAGGTGCTCGTCGATGCCTATGGCCGGTTGCTCGCGCGCAGGCCCGACCTGCGGCAGAGCACGCGGCTTCTCATGGTCGGCGACGGCGTGACGATGCCCGAGTGCCGTGCCTTCGTGGAGCGTCACGGCATCGCAGAGAACGTCGTCTTCACGGGACTCGTTCCGCAAGAGCAGGGTCCAGAGCACCTTGCCGCCATGGACGTGTTCGCCTCTCCGCACGTGCCGAACCCTGACGGCACGCCGTTCTTCGGCTCGCCGACGAAGCTGTTCGAGTACATGGCGATGGGCCGCGGCATCGTGGCGAGCGGCTTGGACCAGATCGGGGAGGTGCTCGAGCACGGGCGCACGGCGTGGCTGGTGAAGCCGGGCGACGCTGACGACCTGAGCCGCGGCATCGAGCGCCTGGTGGACGACCCCGCCTTGAGGGCGGAGCTCGGCCGAGCGGCACGCGCTGATGCGGTCGCGAAGCATACGTGGCTCGAGCACACTCGCCGCATCATCGAAGCGCTTGAAGCCAGGTGCGGGAAGGCCGGCCGATGATTCTCTCCCGCGACATCCGCCGGGCGTTCACGCTGCCGCCGCACGTCGTGGCGCGCAAGGCCGCCGCACGCGCCGCGCGAGCGCTGCAGGCGCGTCGCGCCCGCGCCGCAGACCTCCGCCGCTGTACGTACGCGTCGGACGCGCCGGCGCTCGCAGCGCCCGTGCTGGCGGTCGCGCCAGACGCGGCGCTTCGCGAGCACGACGAGCGCGACGCGGAGCGCTGGCTCGCGCACGAGTTCTCCCTGCTCGGGTCGCGGCGCATGGTGGTGGCGCACGGCGTGGCGTGCGATGGCGTTGAGGGTCACGTGTACCCGCCAGGCCGCCCCGTCGTGCCCGATGCAGCCGGCGCGTGGCTGAGCGGGCGCGTGACGCGCGCGAACGCCGAAGAGGCCCAGCGCGCCTGGCGGCTGGTGTCGGCAGATTGCCCGCCCATCGACTGGCAGCTGGACTTCAAGTCGGGCTATCGGTGGAGCGAGCGCACGTGGTATCGCGACGTGCCGTACGGGCACTTGCCCGGCGTAGACATCAAGGTCCCCTGGGAGCTGGCGCGCTGCCAGCACCTGCCGGAGCTCGCGAAAGTCGCCGTCCTCACGCACGACCGCGACCTCGCCGGGCGATGCGCGCGCGAGGTCGTCGACGAGATCTGCGACTTCATCGCGCAGAACCCGCCACGGTTCGGCGTGAACTGGGCCTGCCCGATGGACGTCGGCATCCGGGCCGCGAACTGGGCAATCGCCGTGGACTTCCTCCGGAGCGCCGGCTTCGCGCTCGAGCCAGCCTTCGAGCGCGTGTTCGCGCGCAGCCTGCTCGAGCACGGGCGGCACATCGTCGCAAACCTCGAGTGGACGCCGGAGCTGCGCAGCAACCACTACCTCGCCGACGTCGCGGGGCTGCTCTTCGTCGCAGCGCATCTGGAGCCGACGCCGGAGGTCGACGCGTGGCTCGCGTTCGCGCTGCAGGAGCTCGCGCAGGCCGCGGAAGAGCAGTTCTACCCGGACGGCGGCAACTTCGAAGGCTCGACGAGCTACCACGTGCTGTCGCTCGACATGATCTCCTGGGCCCACGCGCTGCTCGTGCGGCTGCCTGAAGAGCGTCTAGCTCGGCTCGCGTCGTACGATCCTGCTCGGGTGACGGCAGGCCCCGGCCTGGCGCCGCCGCCGCTGGATCCGGAAGCTGTGCGGCTCGCGCTCGCTCGCTGCTTCGCGGCGGGCGCGGCGTTCGCGGCGAGCTTGAAACGCCCAGACGGCGTGCTCCCGCAGATCGGCGACAACGACTCGGGCAGGTTCGCGTCGGTATCGCTCGAGGTGCTGGGCGAGATCACCGGCGTCCACGGCGTCTCGCTGCCCGAGCTTCCGCGCACCGTCGGGGACCCGAACGCCGTGGAGCGGCTCCTCGCGGCGATCGAGCGAGGCGAGCTGACCGCGCACAGGTACGTCTTCCCGGGCGAGCGCCTGCGCGACAGTCTCGATCTCGCCTGCTTCCCTGACAGCGGCGTGTACCGATACCGCTCGGATCGGCTCTACCTCGTCGTCCGGTGCGGCGCGATCGGCCAGAACGGCGCCGGCGGCCACGACCACTGCGACCAGTTGGGCATCGAGCTGTGGATCGACGGCAGGCCGATCGTCCGCGACCCCGGCACCTACCTCTACACGCCGCTTCCTGAGCGTCGAAACGAGTACCGTTCCGCGAAGGCGCACTTCGTGCCGCGCGTCCCAGGTCGCGAGCCGGCGCGGCTCGACCTCGGCCTGTTCGTCCTTCCCGGCGCACGCCCCGGGGTGTGCGAGCACGCCGGTCCGGACGCCTTCGTCGGCTGGCACGACGGCTACGGCGAGCGCGTGTGGCGGCTCATCCAAGTGCTCGACGACGCCGTCGTGGTCACCGACGCCAGCACGCTGCCGCTGGAGGACCTGCACGACCACAAGCCGCCCCGCTACTCGCCCGGTTACGGGCTGCTGGAGGTCGAGGAAGCGTGAAGGTGCTGTTCCTCGAGAACCTGCCGTACGAGAGCGACGTCCGCGTCGGCAGCCACCACTACGCGGCCCGGTTCGCGCGAGACGGCGCAGAGGTGCTGTGGGTCTGCCATCCGCTTTCGCTGCTGCACTTCGTGCGTCGCACGAAGCGGGACTTCGAGCAGCGGCTGCGAGCATGGCGCGGGGGCCCGCTCGAGTCCGACGGGCTGCGGTGGTACGCGCCGATGGTCGCGCTGCCTCCCGCGAACGCGCCAGTGCTCGGCTCGCGCTTCGTCTACCGAGGAGCGGGCGCTCTCAGCTTCCCGCGGCTCGCTCGCGTTCTCGCCCGCGGCGGATTCGACGCGCCCGACGTCGTGTGGCTGACGAATCCGTACTACGAGGCGTTGTCGGAGTCGCTCGACGCGCGAGTGCGGGTGGTCCGGGTCGCCGACGACTCGGCGTCGTTCGCGGGCGTGTCGCCCGCCGTGCGGGAGGCGGAAGAGCGGGCCATCGAGCGGGCCGACGTCGTGTTCGCGGCCTCTGCGCACCTGCGCGACCGGCTGGCTCGCGTCCGGCCCGACGCTCTCTGGCTGCCGAACGGCGTCGAGTTCGAGCGCTTCAACGAGCCCGCGGCAGAGCCACCCGAGTACGCGGACGCTCCTCGGCCTCGCATCCTGTACGTTGGGGCCCAAGAGTACTGGTTCGATGCCGAGCTCGTCGCCGAATGCGCTCGAGCCATCCCGCAAGCAACTGTGTTCCTCGTCGGCCCGGTCTCCGCGCGCGTCGAACGGGCGCTCGGGCCGCTGCCGAACGTCCACATCCTCGGCCCGAGACCGTACCAGGCGCTTCCCGGGTATGTTCAGCATGCCGACCTCGGCATCGTGCCGTTCACCAGAGACGAGATGATCGACGCCGTGCATCCGATCAAGGTGTACGAGTACCTCGCTGGCGGGCTCCCGGTCGTGGCGGTCCGCTGGACGGAGCTGGAGCGCATGACGGCGCCGATCCGCTTGGCAGACCGCTCCGAGTTCGTCGCGGCCGTCGCAGCGGAGCTCGAGGAACCGACCCATCCTCGTGAGGCGCGCGTCGCGTATGCCGCCGCGAACTCCTGGGACTCGCGCTATGCCGCAGCGCGTGAGCGCATCGAGGAGGTGCTCCAGCATGCTGGGTGACGCCGGAAGCGCCCGGACCGAGGCGAGCGGCATCGCCGTCCTGTTCCTCAACGCCTTCTCTGGCGAGGGGATGGGAGGCGGCGAGGTCCAGACGCTGCACCTGGCGCGCGGGCTCGTCCAGCGCGGCGCGGCAGTGCACCTGATGTGCCCGCCCGGCGAGCTTGCTGAGGCCGCTCGTGCGGCTGGCGTCGTCGTCCGCGAGCACGTGTTCCGCGCGTCGAGCCTCCTGACAGACGCCGGTGCAGTGCGCCGGCTATGCGACGAGTCCGGCTGCGGTATCGTCCACGGCACCGGATACCTCACGAACATGCTCGCCCGACGGGTCCGTGTCGACGGCAGGATCGCCGCGGTCAACACGGTGCACGTCGTGCCCGGCGCCTCGGTCCACGAGTCGGGCTCCCGGCTGGAGTTGGCTGCACGCTCGGCGCTCGACCGCTTCACGCTGCGGCGCGTGGACGGGCTCGTCGCCGTGTCCGAAGCGGTAGCCGAGGGCCTGAGGGAAGCCCGTCTCGTTCCACCGTCGGGTGTGCGCGTCATCCACAACGGCATCGACGTCGAAGCGCTGGTCGACGCCGCGCGCGAGGAGGCTCCTGTTGACCTGCCGGCGGGCGAAGGCCCGCTCGTCGGCTTCCTCGGCCGGCTCGAGCGCGTCAAGGGGCCGGACGTGTTCGTGGAGGCGTGCTGCACGCTCGCGTCTCGCAGGCAGGACGTACGCTTCGCCGTGGCAGGCTCCGGCACCCTGGCAGGCGAGATCGAGCGGCGCTTGCGGGCTTCGTGCGGCGAGCGCGCGGCGTTCCTCGGTCACGTCCCGAACGCGGCGGCGTTCCTGCGTTCCCTCGACGTCCTTGTCGTCCCGTCACGTTCGGAGTCGTTCTCGCTCGTCGCCCTGGAAGCCATGGCGCTCGGGACGCCGATCGTCGCAGCCGACGTCGGAGGGCTCGGGGGCCTCGTCGGCGAGAGCGGGGCCGGGATCCTGGTGCCGCCGGAAGAACCCGGGGCCGTTGCCGACGCCGCAGAGCTGCTGCTCGCCGACCAGACGACGCGTGACCGCGTTCGCGAAGCTGGCCTGGACTATGCGCGCCGCTTCTCGGTCGAGCGCATGGTCGACGAGTACCTCGACGTGTACCGTTCGGTTCTCGGGGGATCCCGCCGATGACCACCGTTCGCGACACCGCCGTCGTCTTCGTGACCTCGCACGCAGGCCGCTCGCTCGGCCGCGTCGAGCGGCGGTGGCTGCGCGTGATGGAGGCGCTCGTCGCGGAAGGCGCGCACGTGCACCTCGTGTGCGCGCTCCGGGCGCCGATCGAGCCCGAGGCGCGGGCGCGCGGGGTCACCGTGGCGCCGTACCGCCTGGACCGCCTCAACCTGCTCCGCACCCGCTCTCGGCTGCGCAAGTACTTCCTGCGCTACCGTCCCCGCGTCGTCCACACGACCGGCTACGAGGCCGACGTCGTCACCAGGTGGGCGGCGTCGGACCTGCCGATCGCGGTCGTGTCGTCGGTCACGGTGTCGTCGTGGCCGCCGCGCGGGTCGTGGTGGTTCGACACCTGGGTGCGCCAGCGCCTCGACCGCGACACGCTGGAGCGGCTCGACGCGCTCATCGTCGACGCTCCCGAGATGGTTGACGAGGCTGTGTCGCGCGGCCTGGCTCGGGAGCGCGTGGTGCTCGACCCGCCGAGCGTGCGGCTCGCGCGCGTGCTGGACGAAGCGCAGGCAGACGTCGTGCTTCCCGACGGCTGCCCGCTCGTTGGGTATGCCGGAGCGCTCACCCGCGGGCGCGGTCTTGCAGCGCTTGCCGCGATTGCTCCTCGTATCAGGACCCGGCATCCGGGCGCGCGGGTGATCGTGGCAGGCGAGGGCATCGCCCGTCACGCTCTGCTCGCTGCGGCCCGTGACGGCCGTGTCGCCCTCATCGCGCCAGTCGAGAGCGTGCCCGCCGTCCTCGCGCGGCTCGACGTGTGCGTCTTTCCGCTCGTCGAGCCCGGCATGCCGATGCCGCTGCTCGAAGCGCTCGCGCTCGGACGCCCGTGCGTGGCGGCTGCGGTGCCCGGTGTCGCGGGACTGCTCGAGGACGGCGTCGAGGTGGCGCTCGTGCCGCCGCGCGATCCCGACGCGCTTGCGGCCGCGGTGCTCGCGCTGCTCGACGACCCGGACCGTGCGCGCGCCCTCGGGGAGCGCGGCCGGCTCGCCGTCATCGAGCGCTTCCAGGCGGCGGACTCGGTGCAGCGCCACCTTGCGCTGTACCGGCGGCTGGCCGCGGCAGGCCCTCAGCGGGCCCAGTCGTCCTCGTAGCGGACGATGTCGTCCTCGCCGAGGTAACCGCCGACCGCGACCTCCACGATGACGAGCGGGCCGTCACCGGCGTTCGCCAGGCGGTGGCGCATCTTCGCGGGGATGAACGTGCTCTCGCCCGCGCGGAGCGTGAGGCGCTCGCCGTCTCGCTCCACGAGCGCTTCGCCCTCGACGACCACCCAGTGCTCGCTGCGGTGCTCGTGGCTCTGGAGCGACAGGCGGCGGCCCGGGAGCACCTCGATCGTCTTGACCTGAAAGCCTGTCCCTTTCACGAGCACCGTCCATGAACCCCACGGCCGGTTCGCAGTGCGCGGTTCGACCACCTCTCGAGCGCCGCGGGCCTTGAGCGCGTCGACGACGAGCCGGACGTCCTGCGCGCGGTCCTTCGGCGCGACGAGCGTTGCGTCGGCGGTGTCGATGACGAGCAGGTCGTGCAGTCCGAGCGTCGCCACGAGGCGGTCGAACGAGTAGACGATGGAGCTCGTCGAGTCCACGTCCACCACGTTGCCGACGAGCACGTTGCCGCGCTCGTCCGGCGGCGCGACGAGCTCGAGGGCGAGCAGCGAGCCGACGTCCGACCAGCGCAGGCGAGCTGGAACCACAGCCACGCGCTCGGACCGCTCGAGCACCGCGGTGTCGAACGGTTCGGCGCGGAGCGCGGCGAAGCGAGCGCGGGCGCGTTCGCCCGTCCACTCGGCGGGCGGGAGCGCGGCGATCTCGCGGACCGCCGCCGCCAGGTCGCCGTTGCCGGTCGCCTCGAGCTCCCGGAGCACGGCGTCGGCTCTGGCGACGAGCATCCCGGAGTTCCACAGGTAGCCGCCCTCGGCAAGGTAGCGCTCGGCAGTACCGCGGTCAGGCTTCTCCACGAACCGCGCGACGCGTCGGGCAGCGGAGCCGGCCTCGCCCGTGCCGTCCAGCGGCTCGCCGACGCGGATGTAGCCGTAGCCGGTCTCCGGCCGCGTCGGCTCCAGGCCGATCGTCACGAGCCAGCCGTCGTTCGCAGCGGCCGCGGCCGTGCGGATGACGCGCTCCCACGCGGGCCCGTCCTCGAGCAGGTGGTCAGAAGGGAGCACGACGAGCACCGCCTCGGAGTCGCGAGCAGCGACGTACGCAGCCGCGAGCGCGATCGCCGGCGCCGTGTTTCGCGGCGACGGTTCGCACAGGTACTCGACGGTCACGCCGTCGAGCGTCGGCTGCGACGCCAGGTGGCCTTTGAGCTCGCTCACGAGCCGGTCGTTCGTGAGCACGGCGACGCCGCCGGCTTCCGCGAGCGGCGCGATGCGTCCGACTGCCTGCGCGATCAGGCTCACGCCGCCGAAGATCGACACGAACTGCTTCGGCGCCAGCTCGCGCGACAGGGGCCAGAAGCGGGTGCCGCTTCCGCCGGCGAGCACGACGGCGTTCAGATGCGGGATCCGTTGCGTCTCGGGCATGCGGCCAGTATACCGGAGCGCCGCGAACCGGTGTCGCTCCCGGTTCGGCGATGCGCGTTTCAGCGACGCGACCGGGTGTCGTTGCAGGCGCTTGGCGTATCGCTCGGTGCGCGGATGCGGCACAATAGGCACGACTCCGTGGTGATCCCATCGGTCTTCGAGGAGGTCGTCATGCCTTCCGCGCACGACATCAAGTTCGGTACCGACGGTTGGCGAGCGGTCATCGGAGACGGCTTCACGTACGACAACCTGCGCAGGGTCGCGGATGCCGCAGGCCGCGTGTACGCCGAAGACCATCCTGGCGGCCTCGTGCTCGTCGGCTACGACACCCGCTTCGAGGCGGGCTCGTTCGCTGCCGTCGCGGCCGAGGTGCTCGCCGCTCACGGGCTGCGCGTGCGCGTCTCAGACCGGCCGCTGCCCACGCCTGCGCTGTGCTGGTCGGTGGCGCACTCGGACGCGATCGGTGGCGTGATGCTCACCGCGAGCCACAACCCGGCGAAGTACCTCGGTTTCAAACTCCGCATGGAGGACGGCGGCGCGAGCCCCGTGGCGTTCACCGACCGCGTCGAAGCGGCCCTGCCGGCCGAGCCGCCGGCTGCTCGCGGCGGCTTCGAGACCGTCGACCTCGTCGGCCCGTACCTGGAGGCGCTGCGCGCGTTCGTCGACGCGGACGCCATCCGCTCGGCCGGCCTCCGCGTCGTCGTCGACCCGCTCTACGGCGCCGGGCAGGGGTACCTCGCCGAGACGCTGCGAGTGCTCGGCGTGGAGGTCGTCGAGATCCACGGCGAGCGGAACCCGGGTTTCGGCGGCCTGCACCCCGAGCCCATCCCGCCCCACATCGACGAGATGCGCCGCGCCGTTGCCGAGGGCGGCTTCGACGCTGGCTTCACCACCGACGGCGATGCCGACCGCATCGGCGCGTGCGACCGCGCGGGCGCGTTCGTGAACCCGCACCGCATCATCGCGCTCGTCACCCGGCACCTCGTGGAGGGCCGCGGCATGCGCGGGCGCGTCGTCAAGACGCTCTCGACGAGCGTGCTCGTCGACCGGATCGCCCAGCACCTCGGCCTCGAGGTCGTCACCACCCCCGTCGGCTTCAAGTGGATCTACGAGCAGATGGTCCAGGGCGGCGTGCTCATCGGCGGCGAGGAGTCCGGCGGGATCGGCATCCCCGAGCACGTGCGCGAGCGGGACGGCCTGCTCATGGCGCTCCTGCTCGCAGAGATGATGGGACAGCGGCGCGCAGGGCTTGGCGAGCTGGTCGAAGACTTGCTCGCGGTGACCGGGCCGATGGAGTACTTGCGTCGCGACCTCGCGCTCGAGCCGGCGGTCAAAGACGCGTTCGTCGCCCGGATGCCGGACCTGGCGCCTGAGCGGCTTGCGGGCCTGCCAGTGTTCCGTGTGCTGCGCGACGACGGCGTCAAGTTCCTGCTTCCAGATGACGCGTGGCTGCTGCTCCGTACCTCGGGCACCGAGCCGCTCGTGCGCATCTACGCCGAGGCGCCGAACGCCGGTGTGGTCGACGATCTGCTGGCGGCCGGTGCGGAGCTCGTGCTCAGCGCCGGCAGCTGAGCGGGAAGGACTTCGTCGAGCGCATGCGCATCACGATGGTGAACAAGCACTACCCGCCGCACTTAGGCGGCATCGAGCACCACGTGCGCGATTTGGCGGAGGCGCTCGTCGCCGGCGGCCACGGCGTGCGTGCCATCGTGGCGAACGAAGCCCCGGACACGGCCGTCGAGACGGTCGGCGGCGTCGAGGTCGTGCGGCTCGGTCGCGCGTTCAACGTCTCCTCGGCGCCGGTTGCCTTCGGCATGGCTCGCGCTTTGCGCGACGAGGCGGCTCGCACGGACCTCCTGCACCTGCACTCGCCGTATCCCTGGGGCGAGCTCGAGTGGCTGCGCGCGCGGCCGCGGGTGCCGGCCGTGCTCACCTACCACAGCGACATCGTGCGGCAGCGGGTGTTGCTCGCCGGGTACGCGCCGTTCCTGCGCCGGGTGCTCGCGCTCGTGGACCGGATCATCGTCTCGAGTCCGCAGATGGTCGAACACAGCGCGTTCCTGGCGCCGGTCGCTGAGAAGTGCCGCGTCGTGCCGTTCGGCATCGACGTCGACGAGTTCGCCGACCCGGCGCTCGATGAAGAAGCCGCGGCGTTGCGCGCGCGGCACGAGCGGCCGGTCGTGCTGTTCGTCGGCCGGCTCATCTACTACAAGGGCGTGGACGTGCTCGTCCGTGCGATGGCGAGCGTCGATGCCGACCTCGTGATCGTCGGAGCAGGCCCGCTCGAGGAGGAGGTCCGCAGGCTCGCCCGCGAGCTCGGCATCGAGGACCGCCTGACGATCGTGCCGCCGCTGCCTCGTCGCGAGCTCGCCGCGCACTACCGCGCAGCGGACGTCTTCTGCCTCCCGAGCGTCGCTCGCTCGGAGGCGTTCGGGCTGGTGCAGCTGGAGGCGATGGCGGCGGGCGTTCCCGTCGTCTCGACGCGGCTGCCCACCGGCGTGCCGTTCGTGAACGAGCACGGCGTAAGCGGGCTCACGGTACCGCCGGGCGACGTCGAGGCGCTGGCGGACGCGCTCAGGACGCTCGTCGAGGACGCGGACCTCCGCCGCCGGCTCGGCGCGCAGGCGCTCGAGCGCGTCCGGAGCGAGTTCACGCGTGCGCGCATGGTCGAGCGGACGCTCGCCGTGTACCGTGAAGCGCTGGAGGCGGTGTGATGTCCAGAAGGGCTTTTGTCGCGCTTTCGGTTCTGCTCGACGCGCTCGTCGTGAACGGGTGCTTCGTCGCGGCCTTCTTCTTGCGCTACGGCGGCCAGCCGCCAGCGTTCAACTACACGCCGTACGTGCTGCTGTGGCCGCTCATCACGGCGTTCTACCTGCTCGCGGGCTACATCTATGGGCTGTACGAGCCGGAGCGGACCGAGAGCGGGTGGGCGGTCGCGAGCGCTGTCGCTCGGGCGACGGCGCTCGGCATCCTGCTCACGGCGGCCACGGCCTTCTTCCTGGGCCCGCGGTTCTTCTCGTTCAACCGTCTCGTCATCCTGATCGCGCCGGCGCTGCAGTTCGCAGCCCTGCTGGCGTGGCGGCTCGCCGCCTTCCGCCTCACCCCCATCCGGTGGCCTGAAAGCCGCATCCTCATCCTCGGGACCGACGACGCGGCGATCGAGCTTGCGCGAGAACTTCAGCGTCGGTCAGGGTGGGGACCCCGGGTGCTCGGCTTGCTCTCGCGCGATGAGAGCGGCCCGTCCGAGGCCGGCGGTTTTCCCGTGCTCGGAACGGTCGCCGACGCGACACGCCTCGTCGCCGCGCTCGACGTCGACAGGATCATCGTCTCGTCGCCTCCCGCGGTGCGCGAGCTGGTCGAGCAGCTGGCGCTTTCGGACGAGGTCGACGTTCGCGTCGAGGTCATCCCCGACCTGTACGAGATCTTCATCGGCACCGTTGACAGCGCGGTGAGCGACATCCCGCTCATGCAGCTGACCGGCCGCCCCGTGCCCGGCTGGTTCGAGGTGGCGAAGCGCGGGATCGACGTCGTCGGCGCTGCGATCCTGCTGGCGTTGCTGTCGCCGGTGCTGCTGTTCGCAGCCCTCGGCGTGCTCGCGACGATGGGGCGTCCCGTTCTCTACCTCCAGGAGCGCGTCGGGAAGGACATGCGGGCGTTCCGTATCGTCAAGTTCCGGACGATGGTGCGCGACGCCGAGCGCGGGACAGGGCCTGTGCTCGCCGAAGAGGACGACCCCCGCATCACGCCGTTCGGGCGCTTCCTTCGCCGCTACCGCATCGACGAGCTGCCGCAGCTCCTCAACGTGCTCGTCGGGCAGATGAGCTTCATCGGGCCGCGGCCTGAGCGCCCGGAGTTCGTCGAGGAGTATCTGCGGACGATACCCGGCTATAGGGAGCGTTTCCGGGTCAAGCCCGGCATCACGGGGCTCGCCCAGGTGAGCGGCACGTACGCGACGACTGCGGAACGGAAACTGAAGTTCGACCTCATCTACATGTATCATCAAAGCCTGCTCATGGACCTGCAGATCCTGGTTCAGACGCTCAGGGTCGTGCTCACCGGGCGTGGGGCCCGCTAAGGAGGACGAGTGGCGAAGAAGAGAAGCGCGGGCGCTCCGCCGCGAGGGAGCGCCGCCAAGACGGCGCAGCGGCCGCAGGCGGTCGCGCCTGCGATGGACGTGTTCGACCGCATCGCGTGGGTCTGCATGCACCTCATGGTCGTGCTTGTGCCGTTGGCGATCTCGAACCTGTCCGTGATCGGCTTCAGGGGCACGCTCCCGCTCACCTACGACCAGTTCGACATCGTCAAGGTGTTCACCATGCGGGCGCTGCTGCTGGTGGCGCTGGCCGCGTGGCTGACGGGCCTGCTCGTCCGCGGCGGCCGCGTGCGGTTCACGCGCGTCGAATGGCTCGTCTTGGTGTTCCTCGGGTGGGTCCTGCTCACCTCGATCACGTCCATCCACCCGCCGACGGCCATCTTCGGCAAGTACCGGCGGTTCGAGGGGCTGCTGTCGTTCCTGACGTACGGCGGCTGGTTCTTCCTTGCGCTCCAGCTCGCGGACCGGCCGTCCCGGATCCGCTCGCTCGCGCGCTCGCTGGTCATCGGCGGCGTGCTCGTGGCCGCGTACGGGGTGGCGCAGCGTCTCGGCATCGACCCCGGGCTCTGGGGGCAGCTGCCGTTCGAGCAGCGCCGCGCGTTCTCGACGTTCGGCAACCCCGACCTCCTCGGCGGCTACCTCATCTTCCCGCTTGCCGTCGCCCTCGGGCTGGTGCTCTCCGAGAAGCGCCGGGATCTGCGGACCGCGTGGTGGGCCGCGTTCGCCGTCATCGGCTTCTGCCTCCTTGTCTCGTACGTCCGTGGCGCGTGGATCGGCGGGACGGTCGCCATCGGCGTGGTCGCGGCGGCGGCCGTCGTCGCCCGGGCGCCGTGGACGCAGGTCGACTGGGCCGCGGCCGGCGTCAGCGCCGTGCTCGCCGTCGTCGAGACGATCCGCAGCCTCTCGTCCACCGACGGCGTCACCAACGTGGTCGCGCGCATCCGCTCGATCTTCGAGTTCGGCGAAGGCAGCGCGCTCACGCGGTTCCAGATCTGGCAGGCCGCGATCGCCGCGATAAAGGAGCGTCCCATCCTCGGTTGGGGAGCGGACACGTTCCGCCTGCTGTTCCCGCGCTTCAAGCCGCGAGCGTACACCGGCACGGCAGGCTACCTGTCGGTGGCCGACAACGTGCACAACTACCCGCTGCAGCTCGCGTCAGCCATCGGCATACCCGGCCTGCTCATGCTCTACGGGTTCTTCGCGTGGACGCTCGCCTGCTCGTTCCGCACGGTGTTCGTGAAAGACGGCGGCACGGAGCGCCTCGTGCTCGCCGGATTCTGGGCGGCGGCGCTCGGATACATCGTGCACCTGACCTTCGGCTTGTCGATCACCGGCTCGACCGTGCTCTTGTGGCTGAGCCTCGGACTCCTGCTCTCGCCCCACGCGAGCGTGCGCGAGGTCTCCGCACCGGCGTTCGGCCTTCCGATCGCCGCCGCCATCTGCGGCCTGTGCGCTGCGCTCTTCGTCGGCAACGTCGTGTACCTGCGAGCGGACAACATGTACCTCAAGGCCCGGATCGGCTCGCAAGGCATGACTCGCGTCGAGTATGCGCAGAAGGCCGTCAAGCTGAACCCGTACAACGACATGTACCGCACGGAGATCGGTCTCGCGTGGCAAGACCTGTTCATCTCGCAGGTGATGCAAGGCGTCGACGACCCGCAGTCCCGGGAGCGCGCCGCGTACTACCTCTCGCAGGCCGAGCGCGAGTTCCTGTCGGTGATCGACTTCGTGCCGACCGAGTACGACAACTACGTGTTCCTTGCGAACCTCTACAACCAGGCGTCGTACTACCTCGACGCAGCCTATGCCGATAAGGCGGTCGAGATAGCGCGCAAGGGAGTCGAGGTGGAGCCGTTCGGGCCTGCGATCCGTATCCAGCTCGCGCTCGCACTCATGACGCGGGGAGAGTTCGCGGACGCCGCAGCCCAGGCCGCGGAAGCAGCGGATCAGGACCCGAACTACGTCGAGGCGTGGATGGCGCTCGGAGACGCGCGGCGCCTGATGGGCGACCTGCAGGGCGCGAAGGCCGCGTTCGAACGAGCCGTGCAGCTCAGCGGCGGCCGGGCGGACGCGCAGCAGGCACTGAAGTCCGTGGAAGCAAGCCTCGCAGCGAAGGAGGCGACACCGTGACCGACCGGAACATCTCAGACATTCCCCAAAGCACCATCGAGCGGTTGCCGCAGTACCTGCGCTGCCTGCTCGAACTGCAGGCGCTGGGCGTGCCGCTGGTCAAGTCCGACCGCCTCGCTGGGCTGTGCGGTTCGAACGCTGCACAGGTCCGCAAGGACTTCTCATACCTCGGCGAGCTGGGCACGCGCGGCATCGGGTACGAGGTCTCGGCGCTGATCGAGCACATCTCCCAGATCCTCGGCGTGAAAGAGCGGCGGAAGGTGGCCATCGTCGGATACGGCAAGCTCGGGGCGGCCTTGCACGGCTATGCGGGCTTCGCGGAGCGCGGATTCGAAGTCGTCGCGCTGTTCGACGTCGATCCCGTGAAGGTGGGGCGGGAGTTCGACGGGGTGAGGCTGTACCACCTGGACGAGGCGCCTCGAGTGCTCAAAGAGCTGGGCGTCGAGATCGCGATCGTGGCGACGCCCGCCAGGGCGGCCCAGCTTGCCGCCGACGCCATCGTCGAGGGCGGCGTGAAGTCGATCTTGAACCTTGCGCCCACTCGCCTCGTTGTCCCCGACGACGTGAACGTGAGGCAGGTGTGCCTCTCCACCGATCTGCAGATACTGTCGTTCTTCCTCGCGAAGCAGGAGGGTTCCGAATGAAGCCGGACATCGCCGGCACGGAAGACAGCGCCGTCGAAGGCCAGCAGCCGGACGCGGCTTCAGACACGACGGTTGCCGAGGCGGTCCGAGAGGAGGACCTCGTCCCCGGCTGGCTTGCGCTCGTCGTGCTGTTGCTGCTGCTCGCGGTGACCGCGGCTGGCGGGTTCGTGCTCCGCGGCGTCCTCACGCGGGGTCAGCAGGCCACGCCCGCGACCGTGGCGGAGGACTCGTGGAAGGCCGCGGTCGAGAGGGACCCCGAGGACATCGAGGCACGGCTCAATCTGGCGTACTCGTACCAGCAGCAGCAGGAGTGGGACGCTGCGCTGCAGCAGTACGGCGAGGTCCTCAAGCGCGACCCGCAGAACCTTGCGGCGCTTTACAACAGAGGGGTCGTGCTGCTCCAGCAAGGCAAGACCAAGGAGGCCGAGGCGGCATTGTGGGACGTGCTGAAGGTCGCGCCTGACCACGTCCTGGCAGCCAAGACGCTCGGCGAGCTGTACCTCAGCCAGAAGCACTACAAGAGCGCGCTGTTCACGGTGGAGCCCGTCTTGAAGAGCCAGCCCCAGTACGCCGACCTCCAGTACATCGCCGGGTATGCCAGCGAGCAGCTAGGGAAGCGGGACGCCGCGATCGCGTACTACCGAGCGGCGCTGCAGTACGCCCCCGACATGACCGAGGCGAAAGAAGGACTCAAGAGGTTGGGGGCCAACCAGTGAGCGCATTCTTTGACCGCATCCTCGCTCCCCTGAAGCGAGGGATCCGTCTTACGCCGCGCCAGTGGTTCACGGTCATCGCGGTCATCCTTCTCCTGCTCCTGATCGCCCTTCTCGTGTACCTGCTGTACTTCCTCGGGCGCCCAGAGCAGCTCGGTTCGGTGCCGCCCAAGCAGGGCATCCAGCCCGTCTGGCAGGTCTACGGGCCAGGCGTGGGCGAGAAGCCGCTGTTCGACCGTCCGATGGGCGTTGCCGTCGGGAAGGGCGGCCGCGTGTACGTCACGGACTCGGGCAACAACCGGGTGTGCGTGTTCGACTCCAACGGCCGGTTCCTGTTCGAGTTCGGAGGCTTCGGGGTCGCCAAGCCCGTGCCCGGCGGCAAGTACTCGTACAAGCCGGGGCGTCTGAACTACCCCGTCGGCATCGACGTCGACGAGGACGGCAACGTGTACGTCGCGAGCTTCTACAACGACTCCATCGAGGTCTACGACCCGGACGGCAAGCCGCTCAGGCGATTCCCTGATCCGAAAGCGCGTGTCGGCAGGGGGTCGTCAGGCCAGGACGGCGGCGGCATCGCCGTCACCGACGTGGCGGTCAGCGGCGACTACGTGTTCGCGACGGACCAGTGGCAGGTCTTCGTGTTCAAGCGTGACGGCACCTTCGTCCGTCAGTGGGGCAAACCGGGCGTGGCCATCGGAGACCTCGACCATCCCAACGGGCTGGCGGTCGGCGAGGACGGCACGGTCTTCGTGTCGGACTCCAACCACGCGAGGGTGACCGCCTTCAGGCAGGACGGAACGCCGCTGTGGACGGTCGGGACGCCTCCCAAGGGGCTCAACGACCGGTCGCCGCGTCCGCTGCAGCTGCCTCGCGGGCTGACCGTGATGAGAGGCGGCGACGTGCTCGTCGCTGACTCGTTCGCGTTCCAGCTCGTGCGCATCTCTTCGAAGGAGCAGACCGTGACCGCACGGTACGGCGAGCGGGGGACCGAGCCAGGGCAGCTGAACTTCCCGAACGACGTCGAGCGCCTGCGCGGCTTCTACGTGATAGCCGACAAAGAGAACGGCCGCGTGCAGTGCGTGCGGTTGCTCGGCGAGTGATGCGGAGCGGAATCAGGTACTCCACGGCTGTGCCGACGCGTGATAGACTTCACATGGGTCTTGCATGAGCGAGCATGAATGCGCGCGAGGAGGGGTGATTGAGCAGCCCTGAGGTCACAGGGGGGAGCGCGGATCCCGCCGAGGAGCGGGCGCGTCCTGACGAGCGACGCGGCAGGTTGGCGTTCGGCCTGGCGTTGCTTGCGCTTCTGCTCGCGTGCGGCATCACCACCATCGTCCAGACGTACACGACGAAGACCCCTGAGCAGATCCGCCGCATCACGCGCAACCTCGAGTGCCTGCAGTGCCACTCGGAGCTGATTCCTCAGTTCTCGTATCCCACGGTGCACGATCCCTTCATGAAGAAGGACTGCACCGCGTGCCACACTCCGCACGGCCACGTCGAAGTCACGTCGGTGATCGCTGGGGCTCGTCAGCTGTGGCAGCGGACGAAGACGCTCGTCGAGTGGCTGCCATTGAAGATCGTGCTCGACGTCTTCTCGACGGGAGACGGCAAGGTCGCCGAGGAGGGCGGCGGAGAAGTCGTCTCGAAGACCGAGAAGAAGGTCAAAGGCAAGGACTCGCAACCCACGCTGCCCAAACGCGAGCTGTGCTGGATGTGTCATGGAAACATGAGCCCGCTGCTCGGCGCCGACTATCCGCACGTGCCGTTCGAGAGCGGGCGATGCACCGAATGCCACGAGCCTCACGCATCGAAGTTCCGTGCGCTGCTGACGCAAGACGAGCGAGACTTGTGCATCACCTGCCACCCGATGGGACGTGAGCTCAACCGCGACCAGGTGCATCCTCCGGCTGGAGGCCGTTGGTGCCTGAACTGCCACGACCCACACGCCTCCGACTACCGCGGCATCCTCGTGGACAATCAGCGCGACCTGTGCTTCACGTGCCACCCGTCGGTGGCTCCGCTCTCGCTCAAGCCGGTGCAGCACCACCCGTTCCTGTACGACAACTGCACCGGGTGCCACGAGCCGCACGGGTCCGACTACACGCCGCTCCTGATCGAGAACCAGCCACCGCTGTGCTATCGCTGCCATCCGGGCATCAAGTACGACTTCTTGAAGCCGAGCCACCACCCGGTCGGCACGGTGAAGCTGAACTGCGCTGACTGCCACAACCCGCACGCGGCCGACTATCCTGCGCTCCTCACGGCGAAGGACAACGCCATGTGCTACGAGTGCCATCGCGTTGCGATCCAGGCCACGTACGACAGGAGCGCGCACTTCAAGACGCTGTGCATCCGGTGCCACACCCCGCACGGCTCGAACTGGGGGCCGTTGCTCATCAAGCCGCAGCCGGAGGTCTGTCTGCAGTGCCACCCGGCGACCTATTACGACGAGTCTTCTCCCACGGTGTATAGGAACAACCATCCGGTCAGGCCGACGCACTACGACGTTAACGCGCGCAAGCCGCTGACGTGCACCTCGACCTGCCACAACCCACACGGCACGAAGCAGAACTACATGCTTCGCAACTACGACTTCCCGAAGGACGGGAACTGCCTCATCTGCCACCGCGTCGTGCCTGGTAAGCGCGTCGGCATCGACTTCTAGGGCGACGGCCGGGCGCTTCTGCGCTTGTTCGCTCGTTTTTCGTAAAGTGACGCGCATCACTATTGACTGTGGCGAGCCGCTGCCTGTACACTCACGGGCACCGCGAGTCCGTTCGTGAAGGGGCGCACTTTCGGTCCGTGGTCCGGAGGCGATGACTCGCCGCCCTAGTCTGGGCACCGTGGGCGGCGACGAGCTGGTGGTGCAACCGGCCGGTTTGTGTCAGCAGGGTTGCAGGACTGCGGAGCCATCGACTGGATCAGCGGCATCTCGTCCTCTCGACCCTGCCGACGTGAGACGTCCCGCCACGGTGTGCGAGTGCAGGGAGAGGGGAGTCATGAAGAGGCTGCTGCTTGCAGGCGCGGTGGTCGCTGTCCTGTGCGTCGGTCTGGTCGCAAGTGTTGCGTCCGCAGCCGCTCCTCCGGGAAACGCCGCATGTCTTCAGTGCCATTCCGTCACGGCCGGCGCCCCAGTGCGCCCAGTCGATTTCCGTGCGCCCGTTTCGCTGGCTAAGTGCGCTGCCTGCCACTCGATGAGTCCGGACCAAGGGATCCACGAGAAGGTCGTGGACTCCCCGAAGTGCAGCGACTGCCACGGCCGGGACAACGCCAACGTGGCATGGGCCGGGCAGTACTACGATCCGGTGGCCGGCCGGTTCGCGTCGTCGGCCTCGCTGATGACCTCTCCCGAGGAGCTGCACCGCATCCACGGCGACGCTGATTGGGTCACGAACGGCGTGTTCGTGACCCAGTGGTGCAAGAACTGCCACCTCGCGGCTTCGTGCGACGCATGCCATGACGCGCCTGCTACGCACGGGAATCACGTCGCTTCGCAGTCCTCGGTCGCTTCGTACGCGCCGGTCCCGACGATGGTATGCACGGGCGCTGCTGGCGCCGTCTACATCGAGTCCACGTACAACTACCGCACGCTGCCAGTGACGTGCTACGCCAGCGCGTGCCACCCGAAGACGAAGCTGGCCGTCGGCGCGGAGCTTCCGGCCTGCACGGACTGCCATGAGCCGCTCGATCAGCACTACGCTCCTGACACGCACGAGAGCGCTTGGACGATGGAGGGCTGCCTCGCGTCCGGGTGCCATGACTCGCGCGATCTCGTCGCGGAGCATGAGGCGCGCCGCCCGGGGGAGGGTTGCACGCTTTGCCATGGCAACACGAGCGACCCGCGGTACGCGGCGGCCATCGCAGCCGGCGACACCGCGTGCGGCGCGTGCCACGACGCGACGTCGGCAGATCCGCACCGCTCGATCCACTGGGCCGTGCCGCAGCTCGTCGACTCGAGCGGCCCCCATTACGGCTACTACACAGGGTCGGCATCCACGGCGCCCACGGGCGACTGCATCATGTGCCACACGTCGAATCTCATCGACGAGCACATGGGAACCTCCAACGGCGTCGTGACACGGCTTCCACGGTACGCCAGTGATGGCACGCCGCTGAACTGCGACTCGTGCCACAAGTCGACGAAGATAGAAGTCGTCGACGCCATCGCCACCGGCAAGACCAACTGCGAGGCGTGCCATCCCGTGCACGGCCCCATCTACGGCGCCACGCACCGGAGCACGTACACGCCTGCCGGTGACGACGGGTGCAGCGGCTGTCACGCATCCTCGCTCGTCGAGGCGCACGAAGGCGTGAGCGCCACGACACCGAGCGGCCGCCAGCTGAACGGCTGCGACGTCTGCCACGGCTACTACGAAGGCGAGCGTGGGCAGCAGGTGCAATTCGCGATCGAGGTGGCGAACGACACGCGCTGCACCGCGTGCCATGTCGACTACCACGCGGGCGCGACCGCGAAGCACACCGCGGATGATGCTGCCAGCATCGACGCGTGCGCGTCGTGCCACGGGACGGCAGGCCAGCCGATGGATGTGACGCAGGTGCATTCTGACGCAGCGCTCGGCGGCTGCAAGGTCTGCCATGCGAATCCGTCGCGGGTGCCGGACATCACGCAGAAGACCGCGGCGTGCGCGAGCTGCCATGCTGCGGAGGGCACGGACTACCATCGCAACCTGCCCGCTGCGCACACGTTCAGTGCGATGCCGTCGACGTGCATCGGTTCGCGCTGCCACGCAGCGAACACGCTGCCTGAAGCGCACGCGCCGTACCTCTCGCGGTACCCGCAGTACCCGACGACGTGCGCGCTGTGCCACAAGAATGCTGATCCGAGCCGCATCGATTGGAGCGCAGCATCCGCTGACTGCTCGAGCTGCCACACGGTCCACGGCGACATCGCCCAGATCCATACGGCTCCCGACAGCCAAGAGTGCGTGGACTGCCACGAGACGGCTGACGTCCGCGGCCTGCACGGCATGAGCCAAGACGAGTCGTGCGACTACTGCCACAACGCGTCGTTGGATCTGCCGGGCAGCACGAAGTGCGTCAACTGCCATGGCTCGCTAAGCCCAGTCGACCCGAACCACTATCCGGCTGCCGCCCACGACGCTTCGGCCGAGTCCGGTTGCGGGCAGTGCCACTACAAGGACATGAAGACCGAGCACTTCAAGCCCACGGTCGGCGTGAGCTGCGTGCAGTGCCACGAAGTGAAGGTCGACGCGTTCACCGCGCCATGGGACAAGACGTGCGCCGCGTGCCATCCGACGAAGCACAGCGAGCGTCAAGTCAAGCACCAGTCGACGAACACCGCCTGCGCTGGCACGGGTTGCCACGACATCACGAACGTCGAAAGCGTCCATGCCGGTCTTGCGGACGGCGGCTGCTCGGCGTGCCACAAAGCGCCGGACAAGCCTGCGACCACGACTGACTGCACGGTGTGCCATACGGGTGTCGGTCCGAACCACCATGAGCAGCACGACGCTTCTGCGGCGAACCCGTCCGGGTGCAAGGGTTGCCACTACATGTACCTCGACGATGAGCACGCCGCGCTCGGATACACGTGCGGCACGTGCCACGCGTCGACCAATGCGACGGTGCGTGCGACGATCGAGGCGGGCGACCGGCGCTGCCTGTCCTGCCATCCGGACTCGCCGCACAACAAGCGGCAGGCGTGGGAGTTCACGCCGAACATGTCCTCAGGACACCGCGTGTCGAGCGACCTGCCCGGCATGAAGTCGTCGTTCACCGTCAACGGCCAGGCCTACACCTGGACGCTGCCGGCCGCTTCGAGCTTCCTCAAGACCGGCTGGGCGACCGACTCGGTGATGTCCTGCGACGCGTGCCATACGTACTCGGCGGCGACCGGCCCGCACGGGGCGGCCATGAAGGTCAACATCGACCCGGCCTATCCGACCAGCTGGAAGTCGGCATACCTCACGAACACGTCGAACGGCATGAGCTCGACGACGGTGATCTGCGCGAAGTGCCATGACCTCAACGGCCCGAGCGGCAGCTGGAGCAACAAGGTGCACAGCGAGGGCGACCATCAGGGTTCGACCAAAGGCAAGTGCATCCTGTGCCATGCGCAGGTGCCGCATGGCTGGAAGCGGCCGCGGTTGCTTGCCTACACGAGCGACGGCGCGCCGTATGCCAGCACGGGGCTGACGGGCCTCAAACTCAAGAGCTACACGCCGACGCAGTGGAGCGAGGGCGACTGCTCCACCTCGTGCGGCGAGCACGGGAGCACGGTGACTCCGCTGTGGCCCATGGTGCTCGACCCGAACGCCCCGACGACCGGCGACCTCGTCGGGACCGTGACGAACGCCTCGACCGGCGCCGCAGTCTCTGGCGCGACGGTGAGCGTCGCCGGCAAGACTGCGACCACGGGTGCCGACGGCAAGTACAGCGTCACCGGCGTCACGGGCGGCAGCTACACGATGACGGTGAGCGCCACCGGCTATCAGACCTGGAGCAGCACGGTGACGATCACGAACGGCGCGACCACCATCGTGAACGTCCAGCTTGCGCCACAGCCTGCGGGCGACGACAACCTTGCGCTTGGCAAGACGTTCACGGCCTCGCGCTACGTGAGCGCCGAATATGCGCCGGGAAAGGCCGGAGACGGCTCGACCAGCACCTACTGGTGGTCGAAGCGCGACGGCGGCGCGTACGACACCGAGTGGCTGAAGGTGGATCTCGGTTCGCGGACGAGCGTCAGCAAGGTCGAGATCGCTTGGTACGGCGACTACTGGGCCAAGGAATTCCGCGTGTACGTGTCCACCGACGACCGCAACTGGACGCAGGTGTACTCGACCACGAGCGCGCCGAAGGGCACGACGACCGTCACGTTCTCGGCTCGGGACGCCCGGTATGTGCGCGTCGAGTGCCGCAAGACTGGCACTGGCAGGAACAATGGCTACGGCATCGCTGAGCTGAGGGTGTTCAAGTAGGACGCTGGGTCCAGACGGGACCGGCAGGCATGCGGGCCGCGGCCGTCAGCCGCGGCCCGCACGATTCAACGAATGCCGTAGAATCATCGCCGTGAGCAGGTTGCGGATGCATACCATCATCACGGTCGTCGTCGCGGCCGTTCTCGCGACGACGGTCTCGGGCTGTGCCCGCGCGCGCCATGCGCCGTCGAGGCCCGAGACGCCGACCGAGGCCACCTCTGGCGCTCTTCCGCCGATCCAGGCGGTCGAACGGATCCCGTCGAGCACGCCCAAGCAGGCAGTCACCGCGTACCTTGCTGCGGCGCCCGAGGCGTACTTCAGCCTCGAGGTGACCGTGGTGGCGCCGTTCGTGACGGAGCGCCAGGAGGTCCGCGAAGACGCTTACATCGAGTTGAACCGGCAGGAAGGAAGGGCGTTGGAGATGGCTCTGACGTCGTTCCTCGTGGTCGATGAGCCCGTCGCGCCTTCTGAAGACGAGACCAGCGCCATCGTGCGGACGCAGGAGCGCTGGCGCTGGCGCTACTGGGACATCATGGCGCGCAGGCCGTCCACGGAATGGGCGACGACGACGTACCGGATGGAGTACACGGTAGAGCGCCACGGCACAGGCTGGTTGGTCGCCTCGAGCAAGGTGCTCGAGCAATCAGGCGATACGTCCCCAACGCCGCTTCCCTGATGCCGATGAAGCCGCTCCTGACCCGCATCTACGACGTTCTCAGGTCCAGGAGGCTCGCGATCGCGCTGCTCGTGACGCTGGCTGCGTGGGCGGGTCTCGCCACGCTCGTTCCTCAGAGCGGGACGTCGGATTCCCCTCCCGGCGGGTTCGCTGCCAAGCTCGCCAGCGCCGTGGGGCTCGACAGGGCCTTCAGCGCTCCGGTCTTCCTTTTCCTGTGCGCGCTGCTGTTCGCATCGACGGTCGCCTGCTCGGTCGAGCGCACCCGCGCAGCGTTGAAGCTCGCTCGGCGAGCGGCGTTTCTCTCGAAAGGTGCCGACGCGGTCAGGACCCTTCGAGCCGACTTCGTCCTGTCTACGGATCTCGAGCGGCGCGCCGTCCTGGAACGTATTCCCCGGGCGTTCCAGCGCGCCGGATTGCGCGCGAGGGTCGTGTCGGACTCGGCGGTGTATGCGACGTCCTCCAGGTTGGGGCTCGTCGGGAGCCCGGCCTTCCACTGGCTGCTCGCCCTGCTCATCGCGCTGATCGCTGCCGGCCAGCTCACCCGCGCCGAGGGGTTGATGGGCGTCCCTGTCGGCTCCGCGCAAGTGGACGCGAAAGAGTCGTACGGCGTGGTGAGCGAAGGCCCGCTTCATGCACGGTTCACGTCGCTGGTCATCGCCGTGCCGTCGCTCGCTCTCTCGCACGTCGTGGACGGCATCGAGCGCGGCCCTGCGCCGTACGTCGAGCTTCGCGACGGCCCGTATCTGCTGCGTGCCGGCTATGTGTATCCGAACCATCCGCTCCGCTACAAGTCGCTCGTCATCCACGCGAACGAGCACGGGCTGGCGATCCCGGTCGTCGCGCAAGACGGCAGCGGCGTCGACGTGCTGCTCGATTTCGACGAGGAGTCGTGCGTCGCCCGGTCGGTCAGCGCATTGGAGGCAGGCGGTCCAGGCGGAGCGACGCGGATCACTTTCGAAGTGCCGCTCGATACGTACCGGGGACAGTGCGTGTCCGCGGCGCCTCGCGATCCCCGTGTAGTCTGGCGCTCGACCGGGCCCTCCGGTGAGACGTCTGGCACGGTGCGCCCGGGCGAGTCGTTCGAGCCCGCGCCGGGAGTGGCGCTGTCGCTTGGCGCGCTCGGGTACTACGCGCGGCTGTCGGTCGTCGACGACTGGAGCGTCTATCCGATCTACGCGGTGTTCGCCCTTGCCACGCTGGCGCTCGCGATCTCGGTGTTCCTGCCATATCGTGAGGCGGTGGCGGTGATAGAAGGATCGGACCATGGTTGCCAGGTGGGAGTCCGGGTGCGCCATGCCCGCCGGGACCCGGGTTTCGGCGCGCGGGTGCGGAAGCGCGTAGAGGAGATCGTCTTGGGCGCTGTCGAGGCGGATCGGAGGTCGGGGGATGACGACTGAGATCATCATCATGTGGGCTGCGGTGACGACGTACGCGGTCTCGGCTGTGTTGGCGATCGTCGGATTCGTCTTCCGGAAACCGCGCGTCGAGCGCGCTGCCGTGCTGGTCGCGGGGCTGGGCCTCGCGGTGCACGCCGTCGGCATCGGGTATCGTTGGCAACGAGTAGGACACGCGCCGTTCCTCGGGTTCTACGAAGTGGTGTCTTCGTATGCGTTCGTGGGCGTCGCGGTATTCCTCGGCCTGCTCTCTCGGAAGCGCGCGTTGTACCCGCTCGCTGCTGCCGTCATGCCGATCGCCTTTCTCGTCTTAGGCGGGGCGATGCTCGCTCCGAAAAGCGACCTTGGCATCACCGGCACGCTCGCGAGCTGGTGGCTGGCTATCCACGTCGCCTTCGCCAAGCTGTCGTACGGCTCGTTCATCACCGCCTTCTGTCTTGGGGTGCTGCTGATCGTGCGGGAGCGTCGCCGCGCTGAAGGCGATGCGCTCCTCGGGAAGCTCTCGCCCGAAGCTCTGGACGATCTCGTCTACAAGTTCGTGGCGGCGGGCTTCCTGTTCCTCGGCGTCATGATTGCAGCTGGCGCCATCTGGGCGAACGAGGCGTGGGGCCGCTACTGGGGCTGGGACCCGATCGAGACCTGGTCGCTCATCTCGTGGATCGCGTACGCTCTCGTGCTGCATGCTCGTTTGACGTTGGGGTGGCGTGGCGCGCGTTTCGCCTGGGCCGCCATGGCTGCGCTGCCGATCGTCTTGTTCGCGCTCGTGGGCGTGGCGCTGGTGTACAAGTCCATCCACGGAGCATACTTGATCGGCTACTGATTTCGTTACCGCTTCGCCAGCGCGCTCAGCACGGGCAACCATGGCAACGCGTGCACGTGCAGGTGAGCGGCTTAGTCCGGTGCCGAAATCGTTACGAATGTGCCGAAGCTTCAAACCTATGCTAATATGCGCGAATCGGATCAAGCCCTGAAGGGGGTCACGCAGACGATGCCCGACGGCCGCAACGCGCCAGACGCGACGCTCTATCGACTGTCTCTGTATCACTGCTACCTCGGCGAGCTCCTGCGGGTGGGTGCGCCTGAGCGCATCACCTCGTCCGAGCTGGCCCGCGAGCTCGGCATCAAGGAGGAGACGGTTCGCAGGGACATCTCGTTCGTCGGCGAGATCGGCAGACCCGGGGCGGGCTACAAGCCTGAGGATCTGTACCGCGAGTTCACGCGCTACCTGGGCCTCGAGGAGCAGTACCCCATCGCGATGGTGGGGACGGCGCGGATGCTCGAAGCGCTCCAGGTGGTGTTCCCGTCCGAGCGCTACGGCGTGAAGCCGGTCGCGTTGTTCTCGGAGCTCCCTGAAGACGCTGGCGTCCAAGTGGGCGACTTGACGGTGCAGCATCTCACCGAGCTTGCCAAGCTCGATCGGGATCTTGGAGTCACGGTGGCGCTGGTCGCGTGCTCGCCGGGGTGGGTGCAGGTGACGCTCGACCTGCTCGCAAACGCAGGCGTGACCGGCGTGCTGCTGATCACTCCAGCGATCCACATCCGCAAGCCCGAAGGGATGCAGATCCACCAGGTGCGGATGCCCTGCGATATCAAGTCGTTGGCGTGCAAGTGCCAGGTCCCGGTCGGGGCCGGCCGCCCGACCGAGTGACCCCCGCGCCCTGCCTCAGGGCGTCTTCGTGGTCTCGCCTCCGAGCGTTCCGTGCCAGAACCAGCGCTCGGTCACGATCGCATTCAGCTCAGCGTCGAACTCTGCGAGCTTGCCAGCGGGGGCGACGGCGATGAACCCGACCTGACGGTCGCCGGCGCGGACAAGGTAGAACCGCGCTTCGAATTCGGCCCCGTTCGCGTCGATGCCCGAGACGTCGATCGCGACTCCTTCGCGTCCGCCGACCGTGACGCTCGTGGCCTCGCTGCGTTCGTACGACTTCCAGCGGCGGTTCTCCGCGCGACGTTCGATCACGTTCTCGAGCTGCTCCGCGAGCGGAACCTCGGTCGCCTCGTACGAGGCGTAGACGGCGAGCGTGAGCGTGTCGGCCAACTTGTCTGTTGCGGGCAACTCGTCTGAAGCGTAGACCAGGTTGACGTCGTTCAAGAGCGTGCTTTGCCAGTCGGAGCGCACCTTGAAGTGATAAAGGCCATTCGGGTCCGCGATGTCTTTGTACGTGACCTTCTGCGCGCAGCCGCCGAGCGCGACGAGCAGCGCCACGGCGATGACGAGGCCGACATGCCCCGGAGCGCCCGACGCGGCACGGCCAGCAACGGGGGCCGTAGCCGGTCGACGGGTGAAGAGCGTGGACGACACGGGTGCGTACCTCCTGAGGTATTCCCGGAGAAACGCCGATATACTAGCACACAGTTCGTGCACGCGAGCACGAACCGCCGCAGCCGACGTGAAGCGCGTCGGCAGAGTTGGACGGAAGCGCACGGGTGTCACAGGCATCGACGATACCGGGTCTTCGACCGGCAGCGTGGTTTGGCCAATGCGCCGCGCTCGCGCTCGCGCTGGGCAGCATGTTCGTCTCCGTGCAGTCCGCTGGCGACCCGTATCAGCCCGCACGGACGCTCGTCGTGGCGCTCGGCGCGCTTGTCGCGCTCGCTTCGGTGAAGGACAACAGGGGCGCCGGCAGGCTGGTAGGCGCGTGGCTCGCTGCTGCTGGTCTGTTGCTCGGGTGGAGCCTCCTGTCCGCCGTGACGAACGGGTTGGCTTCGGCGGTCTGGGGCGTCCACGGCAGGTTCGACGGGCTCGTCGCCTGGGCGGCCGCAGTGGGCATGGGGCTGGCCGGCGCGCAGCTCGGTGACGCACGCGCAAAGGATCTGGCGCGTCTCGCCGGCGTCGCAGCGGTCGTGCAATCGGCCGTGGTCGTGTCGCAGGCGCTTGGCGGAGCCGTCCCGTCGGGCACCGCCGGCAATCAGGTCATCGCAGGCGGCTGGCTTGCGGTGTGCGTGGTCCTGGCTGCGGCCGGAGCGACTGCGGAGCGCGGCCCGTGGCGTGCGCTTCTCGCGGCGGCTGCGGCGGCAGGTGGTCTCGGGCTCGGTCTTGCCGGGTCCCGGGGCGCTTGGGTCGGCGTGGTCACGGGCCTGGGGGTGCTGGCGTACGCGAGAAGGGCGCGCCTGGCGACCGTCCTGTTTGCGGGGGTCGTCGCGTCCATCCTGGTCGGAGCAGTGGTCGCTGGCGGAGAGTCGGCGGAGAAGCTCGTGCCGTCACAGCTCTCCCAGGGTTCTGCCGTGGCCCGTCTCGAGATCTGGAGGGGCTCGGCGGCGCTGATCGCCGACCGGCCGCTGCTCGGGGCGGGACCGGGGCGGTTCTTGTACGTGTTCCCTCGCTACGAGACGGTCGAGCACGCCCGGGTCGAGGGGTCGGACGTTCGTGCGGACCAGGCCCACAGCCGTCCGCTCCACCTTGCTGCCGAGTCGGGAGTTCCTGCAGCAGCAGCGTGGTTCACGGCGTTCGGCATGGCAGGAATCGCCGGGCTCGCAGGCGTCAGGCGGCGCTCGGCGCACGCGCTCGTGCTCGTCAGCGGGCTGGCTGCATACGTCGGGCAGGCGCTGTTCAGCGTCCACGCGATCGAAGTGGACGGCCTGGGGTGGATGATCGCCGGCATGCTGGTCGGCAGCGTCGCTGTCGAGGGGCCGAGGGCGTCCGGCGCTCGCGTCCAGCGGGCGGTGCGCGGGGCAACAGCGCTGCTCGCTGCAGTCGTGGTCGTCTTGTCCGCTCGCAATCTGGCTGCTGACGTGGCGTACCAGCGTAGCGTCGAGCGTTTCCAGAACGGAGAGATGCCTGCGGCGCTCGACCTCGCGGAGCGTGCCGTGCGGCTGGATCCGCTCACAGACGTGTACCGGGTCGCGTACGCCGACGCGGCGGCCTACCTCGGCCCCGACGAGCGGGCAGCAGCGTCTGCTATCATCGCCGCAGGTCTCCGCCTCGAGCCTGAATCGTACGACCTCGCGCTATCTCGTGCCCGCCTGCTCAGGCTCGAGGGCTCACCGGAGGTCGTGGAGGCGTTCATGTCGGCAGCTGCGCTCTACCCGAACGGCGTCGAGGTCCGCCGCGAGGCGATCGCGGCGTGCGTCCAGGCCGGGCGTCTCGACGAAGCCAAGCGCCTGGCTGCCGAGATCCTGCGGGTCGTGCCAGACGATCTGGAAGCCGCCGCTGTGCTTGGGTCGGGTGCTCCATGATGGCCGGAGACAGCACGGTTCTGGCGACGAAGCGGCGGCTGCGGACCCAGGCGCTGCTCGTCGCAGGCGCGTTGGCTGCTGCGGGCGTCGTCGTGGCTCTTCTCGGCGGCGTGCTCGTGGCCCGCGGCACCCAGTGCGGCGCGTGCCACGCGATGCGTCCGTACGCTCAGGCGCTGCCGCGGTCAGGCCATGCGGATATCCGCTGCGGACAGTGCCATGCGAGCGCAGGCATCGCGGCGCCGTTTGCAGACGGCGCCCGGTTCCTCCGCATGCTTGGCGGAGCGGTCTCCGGGGGCGCGCCAGCGCCGGCGAACGTCGACGAGCGCCGATGCGTCCGTTGCCATGGCGATGCGCTTGCAGGGGTCGTGCAAGCGAACGGCATCTCCGTGCGCCACTCCGACTTCGCCGAGACGCGATGCTCCTATTGCCACGGTGGAGTGGCGCATGCCGTGCCCGATCGACCCTACAAGCGCGCTGAAATGGACGACTGCTTGACCTGCCACAGGGTCGGCCTGTCGAACGTCGATGCGTGCGAGCTGTGCCACGTGCCCGACGCTGATCCCCGGGTCACCCAGGCCAAGTCCGCCTGGCGGGTGACCCATGGCCCCCAGTGGAGGCAGGCGCACGGCCTCGGGAACCTGAGCACCTGCTCCGCGTGCCATCGCAGGGACGCATGCGCGAAGTGCCATGGAGTGCAGATCCCGCATCCGGACGGATGGAAGCAGGCGCACGGCAGAGACCTGGACGTCCAGAAGCGCGCGAAGTGCGAGGAGTGCCACGAACGGCCCTGGTGCGAGCGGTGCCACGGCGGAGTGCCGATGCCGCACCCAGCCGGCTTCTTGAAGACTCACTACACGGACGTAGAGGCGCACGGCTACGAGCAGTGCCTCAAGTGCCATGCGCTCACCGACTGCGAGGCGTGCCACGTAGCGGGAGCGCATCGCAGCCTGCCGGGGATCTCGCCGCACGGAAGGACGCGTGAGCCGTGAGCTTCGACGAGCTCATAGCGCGCATCGGGCGCGGCTGGTCGACGGCAGCGCGGCTGTTCCCGCAGGTCGTGGAGGATCCGCGCGCTTATCCGCGCGAGGCGATGATCCTGGGCGCGCTCGCGGCGCTTCTGATCGTGCTCGTGACGCTCACCTCGTTCGTGGTCGCGGACGCCTTCAGGGCGTGGGCCAAAGCCAGGCGGTTGCGCGTGCGCCGGAAAGGCGTCGTCGCGCGGCGCTTCGCGGTCGCGGCACTGCTGCTCGTCGCGTTGGGGATCGCCGCATCGCTGGCGCAGACGGTACCGGCCGTGGCGAAGCGCTGCACTGGCTGCCACGAGATCGCTCCAGAGACGGCCGCATGGGAGCGAGGCGCTCATGCTGAAGTCTCTTGCTACGGCTGCCACGCGCAGCCTGGCCCGTTCGGCGTGCTGGCGGCGTCGCTCGCGCGGTCCCGATACCTCAGGAGCAGCGACGATACGCTTCCCATGTCGCCGTCAGTGTCGTCTGCGCGTTGCCTCAGGTGCCATGCCGCGGTGCGCTCCGGAGTGGTCGGAACGGACGTCCGCATGCGCCACTCCGACGTCATCGAGGCGGGATACGCGTGCGATCCGTGCCATCAGGATGCCGGTCACGAGGGCATCAGCAGGCCCGGGCGTATCGTGCAGTCGCGCATGAACGCGTGTCTTGCGTGCCACGATAGCAAGTCGGCGAGGTCCGACTGCCGCGTCTGCCACGCTGCAGGCGGTCCGCTCGACACGGCGGAGACGTCTGCGACGGCGATGGTCCGCCTTGCCACCCGGTGCACCGGTTGCCACACGCCCGCGAGTGCGCAGCGATGTGTGGATTGCCACGGTCTTGAGCTTCCACACCCGGCGGAGTTCATGGGCAAGCACGCGGGGCTGTCGTACAAGTCGCCCCCGCTGTGCGCCAAGTGCCACGAGCAGGCGTCCACGCGTCTCGCGTGCGAGTGCCATCAGGACGTCAACGTGCACGGGACGTACAGCGAGTGGTTCCCGCTGCACGGCCCCATGGCCCGGAACAACGGGCCAGGCGGGTGCCGGTGCCACAAGCAGTCGTTCTGCGCATTCTGCCACGATCGCCCCGTGTTCTGAGCCGGAGGTTGTGCGCGAATACCCGCCCTGGTACGATGTTTGCTAGCAGATGAACGAACTTTAGCCGGTCGTTGCATCAGTCAGCGTTGTGGAGGTCGGTCGCGTGCCTGGACGCAAGCCGAGAGTCAAGCGGGTCGTGTCGCCGCAGCAGGCGACGCCTTTGGTCCTGGCGGCTGTCGCCATCCTGCTCATAGGCGTCATCGCAGCGCTCCTCGCGAGCGAGGGCGTGTTCGATTCCCAGCCCCGCTCGGATGCCGAGCGCGACTACCAGATGCTGCTCAAAGGGCTGGAGCAGAATCCAGACGACCCTGCCATCCTCATGACCCTCGCGGAAGTCGAGTACGACCTCGGCAAGACGGCGGACGCGATCGCTCACGCCGAGCGGGCGTGGAGCCTGGCTGAGCAGCCCGAGGGCTATGGAGCACGGCTTGCCGCTCTGTACGTGCGGGACGGCCAGCTCGAGAAAGCCAAGGCCGCTCTCGAGGGAGAGCTGAAGACCGGCGACGGAAGCAACGACGGCGAGGCGTACTTCCTCCTGGGGCAGATCGAGCGAGAGCTCGGAAACCTGGATGCGGCCATCGAGGCGCTCGAGAAGGCCGTGCGCATCATGCCGGTGTCAGCGGACGTGCGGCTCATCTACGCTGAGGTGCTGGAGCAGGCGGGCAAGAAGAAGGAGGCCGCGGAGCAGTTCCAGGCGGCGCTCAAGTTCCTGCCGGGCAACGAGCGCGCCCTCGCCGGGCTCAAGCGCCTCGGCGTGGAGCCCGAAGAAGCCACGAGCAGCCCGCACGCGACGGGCACCCCTTCACAGTAGCGGCGAGAGAAGAGGTCTGAACGCATGAATCGGCGTCTCGTCATCGTGATCGTCGTCCTGCTGCTCGTCTTGCTCGGCTTGGGCGGGCTGTACGTCTTCCTCGCGGGCGGCAGGCCTGATACTGCCGGGGCCGAGAAGCCGAAGCCTGCCTCTGAGACCGGGCTCGTGCACGTACGGACGATCTACGTCGCAAACGGCCAGAACCTGTTCCGGCCGGTCGGGATAGGCGCCGATGCACAAGGCAACTTCTTCGTGACCTTGAAAGATGCTCAGAAGGTCATCGAGTTCGACCGCAACGGCGACTTCGTCCGCATGTGGGGCGAGCGCGGCCTGCAGGCGGGGCAGCTTATGGCGCCGCTCGGGGTGGCCGTCGACCGGCTCGCGGGCCACGTGTACGTCACCGACCGGATGCGGCTGCGCCTGATCTGCTACGACACCCAGGGGCGCTACCTGTGGGAAGTGCCGGTCTTGAACGCGCTGGCGCCCGTGGTCACCAAGGACGGCGTCGCGGTGCTCAGCTTCGGGCCGATCGCGCTGTTCGACAGCGAAGGCCAAGTCATAAAGGAAGTGGGCAGCCGGGGCTACGATCCTGGAATGGTCGACTATCCTCGCGCGGCGGCCGCATTGCCTGACGGCTCCCTCGTGGTCGCCGACTCGAACAACTGCCGTGTGCAGCGTCTGAAGCTCGAAGGCGAGGCGACGGCCACCGCGATGTGGGTGCTTGGCACGCCGCCGCGGTTCCAGGACGATCCGGAGACGATGTTCGGGGTGCCGTCGGGCGTCGCGGTCGACGAGCTGGGGCGGGCGTTCGTGCTCGATGGATTCCGCCACACGATAACGGTCGTCGACTCGGACAACGGCGAAGTCATCCACACGTTCAAGGAGCTCGAGGGGCAGGCCGACGGGCTCTTCCGGCTGCCTACGGGCATCGCATACCTGGGCGATCGCACCTTCGCCATCACGGACACCTACAACGATCGCGTGCAGATCGTGCGGTTGCTGCTGCCCGAGGAGAACACCGTCATCGCACGGGCCCCGTGGGCGCGTTGGCTGCTGCTGCCGCTCTTGCTGCTGCCGATCCTGTGGGTGCTGCTGCGGAGGCGCGCGTATGCGACCGCGGAAGCCCTCGAAGCGGCTTCGGAGCGCGAGCAGCTTCGCCTGGTCGCAGGTGCCCTGAAGCGAGTCGGCGTCTTGCCCGAGGTCTACGATCGCTTCGCGGAAGCGGTCGAGCACGACGTGCTGATCGGCGACTTCCTCGTCCGGCTCGATGCGGATGCTGAGCGTGAGGACCGCTTGGAGGCATTGCTCGAGGCGTCGAAGCCGCGCGTGCGTGCGTTCTCGACGATGGGGCGGCGGCTGGTGCTTGTCGCCGACGACGATCAGGCCCGGGCGATCCGCGAGAAGGGCGTGAGGCGCGTGCTGACGCTCGACGAGCTGGCGGAGCGCTACAAGATCGCCGAATAACTTCCAGAACGCGCTGCGATAAGCTGCGTCTATCGCAGCATTAGTGAAATTGATAACGAAAACCCGTTGGCACGGGGGAGAAACCTAAGTAAGATGAATCGTGTTTGAGAACACGATAACGAGGCGTATGCTCTCGTTCACATTCGGCGTTCACCGCAGATGCGGTTTCGCGCTCGTCGAGCGGAAGGAGGTGATAGAGACATGACGAGCTTCGTCAGCAAGAAAACAAACAAGGAGGGTGCAATGTCACGTCGCACGATCATCGTGTTCGCGGCAGCTGCCGCGCTCGTGCTTCTGGCAGCCGCGCCTGCCTTCGCCGAGGGGTACAACAACCCCACGCAGTACACCCGCGCGAACGGGTACTTCTCGGGTCCGCACGGCGGCTACACGACTACCACGAACAAGTGCCAGGACTGCCACTCGACGCACTATGCTTCTGGTAGCTTCATGCTGCTGCGCGCGAACAGCAGGGAGGCCGCGTGCGACTACTGCCACGGCGGCGGCGGCGGCTCGACCATCAACATCATGATGGACAACGAGTACAAGACCGTCACGGCCGGCTTCGACCTCAAGAACGGTGCCGCGGAAGCGACCACGACCATGGGCTTCGGCACCGGCCACACGCTCGGCTACAAGGGCAACGCCCCGGTCGACATCAGGCCGGCGTACTCGGATCCCAAGGGCTTCAGCTGCTTCGACTGCCACAGCCCGCACGGCAACTCGGCCCGCATCATGACCACGATGGCCAACCCGGGCCGTGCCTTCGCGGCGCCGGGGCAGGCAGGCCGTCCGTCGAACCCGACGGCGGGCGTCTGGCCGATCAAGAACGAGCCCGGTGACGCCAACGACAACGGCGTGCTGGACGACAACGAGTGGGGCGTGGATGCCACCTACGGCAACTTCGTGTGGGACCGCAACGCCGCCGTCGGCACGTTCCAGTTCACGTATCGGCCGATCTGGCCGACGGGGCGTTGGCTGCTCGTGAAGAACCCGCATTCCGACGTCGTGGAGATGCAGCCAGATACGGCCGTCACGACGACCTCAGGTGTGCTGGCGACCAACGGCCTGAACAAGTTCGCCATCAACTGGAACGAGCCTCTCGGTCCGGCTGATACGAACTACGGCGGCGGCCAGGACAACGACAACGACAACAACTTCCCGTTCGCCCCGAAGCAGACCGTCGATTCTGACGGCAACGGCCAGCTCGACGGCGGCTTCCTGGGCCTGTCGGAGTTCTGCACCGACTGCCACGACGGCGCTGCTGGCGCCTCGACGCAGAAGGCTGAGGTCTGGGTCCCGAACCCGAGCGACACGACGACTGGCACCTACGAGGTCGCGTACTCGCACGATGCGCAGCCGAGGCATTGAGCGCGTCAGATGGCTATCGGTACCGATAGCGACGGAACCGACGACAACGACGGTCCTCACTGCCGGAACTGCCACGTCGGCGCGAGCAACTGCGACGTGTGCCACTCGGACGACTCGGCGACCAACTTCTCGGCCGCGTACACCGCCACCATCACGGCGTCCGTGAGCGGCAAGACCAACTACTCGTCGCAGGCGTTCCTGCGCCAGAGCGCGGTGGCATCCACGGCCGTGGGTGCGAAGTGCCTCGACGGCGGCTTCAGCTTCCCGCACCGCACGCTCGGTGCGAACATGCTGAAGGACGAGCTGTACGGCGTCGACTTCGATGGCTCGCCGCGTCCGTTCGGCTCGACGAGGACGGCAGCCGCGTCGCTCACCGCGACGCAGGGCACCGGTACCTTCTCGATCGACACCGGCGAGTGGGTGTACTGGACGGGCGAGACCCGCAACGCGACGTCGATCATCCCGTCCGTGCGCAACGACTCAGGCGTGCTGCTCGGTGCGGCGGTCGAGAACCTCGACAGCGTGTGCATCGACTGCCACGGCGACGCGACGTACTGGAATGGCGACAACCCGGCGTACAGCAAGACATTCTCGCCCAGCGGTTCGTACGGCGTGTACGGCTCGACGCAGTACAACGGTACCAGCCTCACGGCTTGGGAGCTGCTGCTGAAGGGTCTGCCGTAAGCGTCGCATGACGCTTCGGGCTTGACGAAAGCCCCCTCCGGCGGGGGCCCGCGAGACGCGGGCCCCCGCTCGTATCTGCAGCGGCGGCGCCGCTGACAAAGCCTGCGTCGACGCAGGGAATGGCCGCGGCCCGTCGAACCCCCCGTGTGGTATCATCGCACGGTCCTGGGGGCCGCACCGGCGCTTGCGGCCGTAGCGAGAAGGAGCGCTGTGCCACACACCGACCTCGTGCTGCTGCACGCCCCGAGCGTCTACGACTTCCGCGAGCGGTCCATCATGTTCGGGCCGGTGTCAGACCTCGTGCCGTCGACGCCGATCTTCGAGATGTACCCGATCGGCTTCACGACGCTCGCGGAGTACATGGAGCGGCGCGGGCTTCACGTCCGCATCGTCAACCTCGCGATGCACATGCTCGCCAAGCCGCGCTTCGACGTCGAGGCGGCGATCCGCTCGATGCGGCCCGTGGCGTTCGGCATCGACCTGCACTGGCTGCCGCACGCGCACGGCGCCATAGAGATCGCGCGCATCTGCAAGCGCCTCCACCCAGACGTTCCCGTCGTGATGGGCGGCCTGTCGGCTTCCTACTTCCACGAGGAGCTCGTCCGCTACGACTGCGTGGACTACGTCGTCCGCGGCGACTCGACGGAAGAGCCCTTCACACAGCTCATATACGCGCTCCGACGCGGCGGGAGCGTGGCCGGCATCCCGAACCTCACATACAAGACGCGCGACGGCTCCGTCGTCGTCAACGAGCTCGCGTGGGTCCCCGACGCCTTCGACCACGTGAAGCTCGACTACAGCTTCAGCATGCGGTCGGTCATCCGCGACCGCGACTTCACGAGCGCTCTGCCGTTCCGGGGGTGGCTCGGGTATCCGGTGACGGCCTCTCTCGTCTGCCGCGGTTGCACGAAGCAGTGCCCCACCTGCGGCGGCTCGGCGTACGCGTTCGCGCGGCACTTCGGCCGCACGAAGCCGGCGTTCCGCGACCCGGAGCGGCTCGTGGCGGACATCAAGCACGTCGCGAAGCACATCCCGGGGCCCGTGTTCGTCCTCAACGACTTCCAGCAGGCCGGCCCGGACTACGTCGAGGCGTTCATCAAGGGCCTTCGCCGCATCGACTTCAAGAACCCCATCGGCTTCGAGTTCTTCACGCCGCCGACTGAGGAGTTCTGCGCGTTCCTTGGCGAGAACCTCAACGACTGGTCGATGGAGGTGTCGTGCGAGAGCCACGACGACGCGGTGCGCGCCGCGTTCGGCAAGCACTACACCTTCGAGGAGGTAGCGCAGTCGATCAAGCACGCGTTCAAGCACGGCTGCTCGCGCTTCGATCTGTACTTCATGACCGGCATCCCGACGCAGACCGCGCAGTCCGTGCTCGACACAGTGCCCGCGGTCCGCGAGCTCTATGCGAGCGTCGGCAACGACCCGCGGCTGCTCGCCTTCATCTCGCCGATGGCGCCGTTCCTGGATCCGGGCTCGATGGTGTTCGACAACCCGGAGGCGTACGGCTACCGGCTCCGCGCGCGCACGCTGGAAGAGCACCGGCAGCTGCTGCTCCAGCCCTCGTGGAAACACATACTCAACTACGAGCCTGACGGAATGAGGCGCGACGAGCTCGTGGAGTCCACCTACGAGGCGGCGCTCGGGTTCAACCGGATCAAGGGCGAGGTCGGGATCCTGGACGAGGCCACGGCGGTCGCCACGGAGATGCGCATCCAAGAGGCCCGTGCAGCGATGCGACGCATCGACGAGATCGTCGAGACCTCAGACGGCGAGACGCGCGAGCGTCGTCTGGCGGCGCTGAAGCACGAGATCGACCAGCTCAACGAGAACACCGTGTGCGTGAAGTCCGAGCTCCAGTGGCCACGCAGCGTGCGGCCGACGCACGTGATCGCGAACGTCCACCTGTGGCTCAAGGTCAACGCGGAACTGCTGTTCCCGGCGATCCGCCGCTGGCGCCTCGCCCGCGAGGAGGGGGCTGCGTGAGCCTGGCGCCTGACGGCTCGACCGGCACGCCGACCACGGAGCGGGTGAAGGGCATCTTCTCGCGGCTCGCCCCGCGGTACGACGCGTTCAACCTCGTCTCCAGCTTCGGGCTCGACCGCTGGTGGCGCCGCGTCGCGGTGCACATGGCGCGCCTGACGCCCGACTCAGAGGTCCTCGACCTGGCGTGCGGCACGGGCGATCTTGCGCTGGCGCTGGCCAGAATAGGCCACCCCAAGTCCGTGCTGGCCACCGACTTCGTCGAGGAGATGCTCGAGGTCGCCAAGCGGAAGGCTTCGCGCTACAACGGCCCGACCGCCATGTCGTTCGCGCACGCGGACGCGCAGGCGCTGCCGTTCCCGGACGCGTCGTTCGACGTCGTGACGATCGCCTTCGGCGTCCGCAACCTGCCTGATCGCGCAGCCAACTTCCGCGAGGTCCGGCGCGTGCTCAGGCCGGGTGGGCGCTACGTGATCCTCGAGTTCAGCCGCCCGCCGTTCGCGCCGTTCCGGGCGGTCTACCACGCGTACCTTCGGTGGGCGATACCGGCCATCGGGGCGCTCGTCGCGGGCGACCGCGCGTCCTTCGAGTACCTTAACGCGTCGATCCGGTCGTTCCCGCGGCAGGAAGATCTCGCCCGCGAGCTCGAGGCCGCGGGGTTCTCCCGGGTGTCGTGGCGGAACCTTTCGGGCGGGATCGTCGCGATCCACGTTGCCGAAGCGTAGAGCCGTTCGCGCGGAGCGCCTCGGACTGCTCCGCCCCGCGGGGCCGGCGGCTCGGCGTGCTAGGATAATCCGAGCACGAGCAGCCACCGGAGGTCTTCGATGCTTCTGCAATCCCGTTACGTCCTGCCAGTGAGCGGTCCCGTGATCGAGGATGGGGCGGTTCTCGTGCGGGACGGCGAGATCGTCGACGTCGGTCCGCGCGCGGAGCTTGTCCAGCGATATCCGGACGAAGCCGTGCGCGACTTCGGGCAGGCCGCGCTGATGCCCGGCTTCGTCGACCTGCACACGCACCTCGAGTACGCGGTGTTCCGCGGGATGGTGGACGACGCGCCGTACTCGCAGTGGAAGCTGCAGGTGATGCAGAAGGAGTCCCTGCTCGACGAAGAGGACTGGGCGGTCTCCGCGGACCTCGGCGCCACCGAGGCGGTCCGGTCGGGCATCACCACCATCGCCGACATCACCGACACGGGCGTCTCGCTGCGCTCGGCTTCGGCGGTCGGGCTGCGCGGAGTCGTGTACCGCGAGGTCTCGACGATGGACCGCTCGCAGGTCGACGCGGTCATAGCGGCGGCTCTCGACGACGTCGAGCGGTGGCAGGCGGCCGCCTCCGGCCGCCTCGCGGTCGGTCTCGCGCCGCACTCGCCGTACTCGTGCCATCCGAAGCTGTTCGAGGCCGTCGCCGAGGCTGCCCGCGAGCGAGCGCTTCCCGTGGCGATGCACCTGGCTGGCTCGAAGGACGAGCACGACTTCGTGAAGTACGGTTCGTCGCTGCTGGGCCAGGACTACCGCGAAGCGTCTGGGTGGTCGTCGATCGGATGGCTTCCGACGGGCGTGAGCCCGGTGCGGTACGTGTACCAGTGGGGCATCCTCGAGGTGCCGAGGATGCTCGCGGTGCACTGCGTGCACTTGGACGACGGGGACGTGGAGATCCTCGCGAAGACCGGCGTCTCGGTCGCGTACTGCCCGCGGTGCAACCTCAAGCTCGGGATGGGCATAGCGCCGTTGCAGGAGCTCGTGGAGGCTGGGGTGCTGGTGGGCATCGGCACTGACTCGCCGGCGTCGAACAGCACCATGGACTTCTTCGACGAGATGCGCATCGGGTTGCTCGTCCAGCGGGGGCTGGCCGGCGAGGCGAAGTTCTACCCTGCGGAGCGGTTCGTCCGCATGGCGACGCTGGACGGCGCGCGGGCTCTCGGCATCGACCGCCTGGTCGGCAGCCTCGAGCCGGGCAAGCGCGCGGACATCGTGGCTGTGGACTTGTCGCGAAGCCACCAGGTTCCGACGCGCGACCCGTACGGCGCGGTCGTGCACACGGCCAACCAGGACGACGTGCTGATGACGATGATCGACGGACAGGTCGTGTTCGACCGCTCGTCCGTCGAGACGGAGGCGTTCGCGGACCTGGCAGCCCGGGCGGAGCGCGTGCAGGCGAAGCTCCGGAGCTCGAACGAGCGGTGAGAGAGCGCGGGACAGTCGTCGCAGTGCGCGGCAGTCGCGTGGACGTCGCCTTGGGTCGCACCGAGGCGTGCGCGGGGTGCAAGGTCTGCTCGTCGATGAGCTCGGCCGGCGGCGAGATGCTGCTCCACGACGTGGTCGACCCGCTCGGCGCGTCCGTGGGTGACGAGGTAGAGATCGAGATCCCCGAACGGCTGCGCATCCAGGCCGCGCTCGCCATCTACGTCGCGCCGCTCGTCGCGCTGTTCGGCGGATACTTGGCGGGATTCTTGCTTGCGTCTCGTGGTGACGGAAGCCCTGACACCGCAGGAGCCCTCGTCGGCATCTCGTGTGCCACGATCACGCTCGCAGCGGTCTTCTTCCGGGAGCGGCAGCTGACCCGGAGGGAGGGGTTCGCGCCCGTCGTGCGTGCTATAATCGCGCACGTTCGCACGAGCCCCGGCGACCGTCACGACGAAGGCGCCGCTGACAGGAGGTACGAGTGAGCGACCAGGACTTCTTCTTCGACGAAGAAGAGAGCGAGACAGCCGCGAAGGCGGAGAAGAAGGTCTCGAGCCCGCGGCAGGCCAAGCCTGCTGCGGCTCCGGCTAAGCAGCAGGTCTTCCAGCAGAGCGTCAGCATGACCGTGGCGTCGCTTGTCGCGGTCATCGCGCTGCTGCTCGGCGTGATCGTCGGGTACCTCATCCCGCGGGGCGCTTCGACCAGCACGCCCACCGACACCGGCGCGATCGCGCCGCAGCTGACGCCCGAGCAGCTGCAGTCAGGCCAGCTGCCGCCGGGCCACCCCGACATCAGCGGGATGACGGGCGGCCAGGCGACGACCGGCACGGCGACGGGCGCCGTCGAGGCGACCGGTTCAGGGAACTGATATCCGCGTATGGCCTGCCCGCCCCGCGGGCAGGCCTTTCGCACATCTCAAGAAGGGGTGGCTCATGGCCATCAACAAGTCATCGTCGCCCACATGGGTGAAAGCCGTCGTCATCTTCGTGGCGCTGTCTTTCGTCGCATCCGTGGCGGGGATCGCTGCGGTAGCGGCTAACAACTCGGGCCGGTCAGGCGGCTCCACGGGGTCGGGAGGCGCGGCGCAGCAGTCCTCGATCGCCGCGAAGCACCAGCAGACCATCGACGCGCTGCTCGCCGCCCAGAAGGCGGATCCGGAGAACGTCGACATCCTGACGCAGCTGGGTCACGCGTACTACGACTACGCGGCGGAGCTGACGAACGCCGGTCTCGGCCAGGCGGCGCAGCCGCTGTGGGCGGTCGCGATCAAGTACTACGACCAGGTCCTCGAGAAGCGCGCGGACGACAACCAGGTGCTCGGCGACAGGGCGTTCGCGGCGTACTACTCAGGATCGCCTGACGCCGCGGAGTACCTTGCCCGGTTCATAGCGACGAACGACCCTGCGCTCGCGCAGCAGATCGAGGCCGCCAAGCAGTACCTTTCGGAGCTTGGAGGCGCCGCGCCGGCGACGGGTTCGGCTGGAGCTACGACAGCGCCATAGGGCCGCGCGGCTTATGCGTGCGCGGTGTCGGCGAGCATCTGACGCGCTTCGTCGATGTCGGGTGCCGTGGAGAAGATGCCAGCGAGCCGCGTGAGGTCGAGGATGTTGTCGACCACGTCGTTGGTCACGAGCACGAGCCTGCCGCCGCTGGCGCCGAACTCCTTCGAGAGCGAAAGCAGCAGCCCAAGCCCTGAGCTGTCCATGTAGTCGATGCCTGACAGGTCGACGATCGCGCCTCGCGGGGCGTCCTTGAGAACACGGTCGACGGTCATGCGGAAGCTCGCGCACTCGCTGTAGTCGAGGTCTCCGGCGAGCGTCAGAACCCAATGGTCGTCGCCCGGTTCGATGTGGATGGAGAGCGGCACAGTCAACCTCCTCTACCAGACACCGGTGGGTTGATACCCGAACGGCGACCGCTTCTCACCCGGCGGCGCTCCGGCTACAATCGGGGAGCCGGTCCGGCGACGATGGAGGGAACCCCGTGCAGCTCGATATCGACGTGACGAAAGACGGCCAGACCTGCGTTCTCGCGGTGCGCGGCGAGATCGACGTCTACACCTCTCCCGTGCTCAAGTCCCGCCTGCACGAGGCCGTCGAGGAGGGCTGCGTCGACATCGTCGTCGACCTCGACGGTGTCGCGTTCATCGACAGCTCGGGGCTCGGCGCCCTCGTGAGCGGCCTGCGGCGTGTCAAGGAACGCTCTGGCAGCCTGCGGATCGTCTGCAGCAGAGACAACATCCTCAAGGTCTTCCGCATCACGGGCCTCGACAAGGTGTTCCCGATCGTCTCGAGCGCGGAGGAAGCCACGGGCTTCTAGCGCTTGTGCGGCGAACGGCGCACCCGTAGACTCGTTCGAGCACACTACCTCTGCACAGGGAGCAGACCGCCCGTGTTCGGTATCGGTGGCACAGAGTTCCTGTTGATCGCAGCCGTCGCGCTGCTGCTGTTCGGTCCGGACAAGCTTCCGCAGATCGCCCGGAGCATCGGCCGCTTCACGGCGGAATTCAAGCGCTACCAGGCGATGATGGAATCTGTGATCAGGGCGGAGGTCTACCAGGCGGAGGCCGAAGCGCAGAGAAGAGACCGGGAGAAAGACAAGGACGACCCGTTCCGGGCCGCTCGCGAGTACCGCGAGAAGGCCGGGACGACGATCCCGGGGCAGGAGCGAGCGGCAGACACGCATCCTGAGGGGCCCGCGATCGCGGACGAAGCAGGGGCCGCCGGGGAGTCCGACGTCGACGAGACGATCGACCCGGACTTCATCGCTCCGGAGCTGGCTGACACGGTGTGGACTCCCGGCGGCCCGAACGCTCCGGCCATCGAGGAGCATGGCGAGGACGGCGGAGAGGAGGAGCAGGCGGGCGCGTGAGCGCCGCGCCGACCGCTATGCCGATCTCTCCGAAGCGCATGCCGTTCATGGGGCACCTTGCCGAGCTGCGATCGCGGCTGACGGTCGTCGTGGTCATGCTGGCCGTCACCTCGGTCGCCGGGTACTTCTTCGCGACCCCGATCTACAAGTTCTTGGTCGCACCGCTGCAGCCGGTGCTCGGAGACAAGCCGGCGGTGACGCTCAAGCTGCTCGAGGCGATGAGCGTCCGGTTCAAATTGGGCGTCTGGGGCGGCATCGTCGTGTCGAGCCCGGTGATCATCTACGAGGCGCTCGCGTTCTTCCTACCGGCGCTCAAGCCGAAAGAGCGGGCGTGGTTCTTGTGGACGTTCGCAGCGGCCGTGGTGCTGTTCTTGGGTGGCGTGGCGTTCTGCTACACGTTCGTGCTGGAGCCGAGCGCTCAGTGGCTCTCGGCGCAGAACGGCGAGATCTTCAGCTACCTGCCGACCGGAGCCGACCTCGTGACGCTCGCGATGTACTTCATGATGGGATTCGGTCTCGCCTTCGAGGTCCCGGTGCTCGTCTTCTACCTCGTGTACTTCGGCGTGATCCCGTACGACAAGCTACGAGCCAACTGGCGCGTGGTGTGGGTGGTGCTCGCGACCGTGGCGGCCATGATCACGCCTGACTGGTCGCCGGTGACGATGGGCCTGCTCGCGCTGGCGATGATCGGTCTGTTCGAGGGCACCATGCTGCTGCTGCGCGTGCTGCTCGCGCGAAAGATCAGGGCGCAACGCGCCGCGTTCGCGCTCGACGAGGACTGAGGCCCATGCACGAGATGGGCATCTGCGACGGCATCCTGACCGCGGCGGTGCAGGCTGCGACGAGTGCGGGTGCGAGCCGGATCTCGCGTATCGAGGTGAGCATCGGCGAGCTCACTGAGGTGATGGACGACGCGCTCCGCTTCGCGTTCGACGCGCTCAGGCGCGGGACGATGGCCGAGGAGGCCGTCTTGGCCGTGAACTACCTGGAGGCGCGCTCGCAGTGCACGGAGTGCGGATCCGAGTTCCGCCACGACCGTTTCGATCCGAAGTGCCCCGAGTGCGGGTCGTACGTCATCACGCTGGTGCAGGGTCGCGAACTCAGGATCGACGCCATCGACGCCGAGTAGGGAGGCCGGGTGCGGATCGACATCGCCAAAGACGTCTTGGAGCACAACGACGCGCTTGCGGAGCAGAACCGGCGCAGGTTCGCCGAGGCAGGCGTGTTCGTCGTCGACCTGATGGCGAGCCCGGGCGCGGGCAAGACGACGACGATCCTCGCGACCATCGCGGCGTTGCGCGACCGCTACCGCATCGCGGTCATCGAAGGCGACATCGCGTCTCGCGTGGATGCGGAGAAGATCGCCGAGCACGGCATCCCGGCGGTGCAGATCAACACCGGCGGCGCATGCCACCTCGAGTCGGCGATGATCCAGCGCGCCGTCGACCATCTGGACCTCGATGCGCTCGACCTCGTCATCGTCGAGAACGTCGGCAACCTCGTCTGTCCCACCGAATTCGACTTGGGCGAGCACGCGAAGGTGATGATCCTGTCGGTTCCCGAGGGCCACGACAAGCCGTACAAGTACCCGGGGATCTTCGAAATCTCAGAGGCCGTCATCTTGAACAAGTACGACACGCTGGCCGTCTTCGACTTCGACGAGGCGGAGTTCCGCTCGGTGGTCGGGCGGCTGAATCCACGTGCGCCCATCTTCCCGATGTCGGCCAAGACGGGGGAGGGCGTCGCGGCGTGGGCCGACTGGCTCGCGGCCCGCATCGAGGCCGTCAAGGAGGGGCGCGATGACGCGTGACGAGGCGCTCGGGCTGCTGCACGAGCACGTGCCGACGGCGAACCTGCAGAACCACTGCCTCGCCGTGGGCTGGATCATGCGGGCGCTTGCAGAGCGGCTCGGCCTGGACGCTTCCGACGCCGACCGCTGGGAGGTCGCCGGCATCCTGCACGACCTCGACTACGCCCAGACCGCCGAGGACTTCGAGCGGCACGGCCGCGTGACCGTCGAGGTGCTTGCGGGCCGCATCGACGAGGAGCAGGCGCACGCGATCCTCGCGCACGCCGACAAGGCGCCGCGCGAGTCGCTCATGGACCGGGCGCTGTACGCGGCCGATCCCGTGACCGGCTTCATCGTCGCGGCGGCGCTCGTGCGGCCGGACAAGTCGCTGGCCGCTGTCGAGGTCGGAAGCCTCAAGAAGCGCTGGAAGGAGAAGACGTTCGCGCGTGGTGCGAGCCGCGAGCAGATGGCCGCGTGCTCCGAGCTCGGCCTCGAGCGCGACGAGTTCCTGGCGCTGTCGCTCGCGGCCATGCAGGCGCACGCAGAGGAGCTCGGCCTGTAGGCGACACCCCTGCCGCTTGACGCGGCGTTTATACTCGCATGAGCCGTCACCGACGCGGGGAGGCAAGCGCGCGTGCGCCTCATCGTCTCTGAGAAGAACATCGCAGCCCGGCGTATCGCCGAGATCCTGGCAACGGGCAAGCCGAAGGCCGAGTCCGTGCACGGCGTTCCCGTGTACCGGTTCCGGCGCGACGGCGAGGACTGGGCGAGCGTCGGGCTGAAGGGCCACATCCTCGGCGTCGACTTCCCGCGGGCTCTCAAGTGGCGCGGCGACGGCTGGGCCGCCGAGTGGCCTGACGGACGCGTCACCCCGGCCGACGTGCCGGCTGCGCTGCCGTCCCCGCCGTGGGACAAGCGCTCGAAGCCGTACCTCTCGGACGGTGTCGACCTGTCGGTGTGGAAGCTCCAGTCGCTGCCGTACCTTGTCTGGTCGCCCGTGGGCAAGCACGTCGCCGAGCGCGATATCGTGGAAGCGCTCAAGTCGCTCGCGAAGCAGGCCGACGCGGTGGTCATCGCCACCGACTACGACCGCGAGGGCGAGCTCATCGGCGCGGACGCGCGGTCCATCGTGCGCAGCGTCAACCCGCGGGTCCCGATCACGCGTGCGCGGTTCTCGGCGATCACCAAAGACGAGATCGAGCGGGCGTTCGCGGAGCCAGGCGAGATCTCGGAGGCGCTCGCGGCCGCGGGCGAGACGCGGCAAGACATCGACCTCATCTGGGGCGCGGTGCTCACGCGCTACCTGACGAAAGTGAAGTTCTCGGGCGTCGGCAGGCCGCGCAGCGTCGGTCGCGTGCAGACGCCGACGCTGCGCCTGGTCGTCGAGCGGGAGATGGAGCGCGAGGCGTTCGTCCCCGAGACCTACTGGGTCGTCAAGGCGCTGTTCGAGGCGCGCGGACAGGAGTTCTCAGCCACGCACGAGACGGAGCGGTTCTCGAGCGAGAGCGAGGCGGCCGCCGTGCTTGAGGCCGTGGCAGGGCGCGACTCCGGCACGGTCGCGGAGCTCGAGAAGGTCCGCCGCACCGTCAAGCCGCCGACGCCGTTCAACACCACCGCGCTGCAGATGGCCGCGGCCGCGGAGGGGCTTGCGCCTGCCCGCACGATGCGCATCGCCGAGACGCTGTACATGAACGGCTACATCTCGTACCCGCGCGTCGACAACACCGTGTATCCGCAGAGCCTGGACGTCGTCGGGACGCTCCGGATGCTGGCCGAGGTGCCGAACTACCGCGACTACGCCAAGCGCCTGCTTCAGAAGCGAACGCTCACGGCAACGCGTGGCGCCAAGGAGACCACCGACCATCCGCCGATCCACCCCACCGGTCCGGCGGATCCGGACCAGCTCTCGGCCGAGGAGTGGAAGCTCTACAACCTCGTCGCGCGCCGCTTCATGGCGACGCTGTCCGACTCCGCCGTGATGGAAGCGACCAAGCTCGTGGTCGACGTGGGCGGGCAGCGGTTCGTCGCGCGCGGCGATGCGGTGGTCGAGCCGGGGTTCCGCGCGATCTACCCCTACGGCTCGAAGAAAGACGAGCTGCTGCCTGCCGTCGAGCGCGGCGAGCAGGTGGCCTTCAAGGGCGCGGAGTCCGAAGCGAAGCAGACGCAGCCGCCGAAGCGCTACACGCAAGGCGCGCTCATCCAGGAGATGGAGAAGCGCGGGCTCGGCACCAAGGCGACGCGCCACGAGATCATCCAGACGCTCTACGACCGCGGGTACGTCACCGGCGACCCGGTGGAGCCCACGGCGCTCGGGCGCGCGGTGGTGCGAGCGCTCGACGCCTTCGCTCCGCGCATCACGACGCCGGACATGACCGCCGAGCTCGAGTGCGAGATGGACGCCATCGCCAACGGCGAGGGCGCGAAGGACGAGGTCGTGACGCACTCGCGGCGGATGCTCGACGGCGCGCTCAAGGACCTGCTCGAACACGCGAGCGAGGTCGGGGAGATGCTCAAAGAGGCGTCGCTCGCCGACGCGCGCGTCGGCGCCTGCCCGAAGTGCGGCAAGGACTTGGTCGTGCGGTCGTCGCCCAAGACCAAAGGCCAGTTCGCCGGATGCACGGGCTATCCCGAGTGCGATGCCACGTTCCCGCTGCCGCCCGGCAAGATCGAGTCGGTCGAGGACGCGTGCGAGACCTGCGGCGCGCCGAAGATCCGCGTCATCCAGGCTCGGCGCAAGCCGGAGGTCCGCTGCATCGACCCGGCGTGCTCGAGCAACGCCGAGCAGCCGCTCGACATCGGCGCGTGCCCCGCCTGCGCCGCAGCGGGCAAGGACGGGCGGCTGATCGCGCAGCGGTCTCCGCGCACGCTCAAGCGGTTCGCGCGCTGCACCCGCTACGACGAGTGCGGGACGAGCTACCCGCTTCCCGCAAGCGGCGAGATCGCGCCGACTGGCGAGACCTGCGAGTGCGGAGCGCCGATCGTGACGGTGCAGACGCGGCGCGGCCCGTGGCGGGTGTGCGTCGACCCTGCGTGCCCCACGAAGGCCGACAGGCCCGCCCGGAGCGCCAAGACGCGCCGCGCCCCTCGCCGGAAGTGAGCGCGGCTCCAGGGCTCTGCCTGCGTGCTGCGTGATGCTCGCGTGCGTTCTGGGCATCCTCTGACTGAGCGCAATCTGGTCTTGCGAGGAGGACGCCATGCGCATCGCGGTTCTGCAGTCAGCGATCCGGCATGACCGGGACGCGCACGCCCGCGCGCTCGCCGAGCTGAGGGCCCGTGCCGTCGCGCAGGGCGCCGAGGTGCTCATCGCCGCTCCGCTCGGCGAGGAAGGGCCGCTGCTCGACGGGGTCGACCTGCTCGGCTCCTCGGCGGTGCTCCAGGGAGACGCCGCTATCGATCCTGCCGAGCTGGCGCGCGTCCGGCGCGAGCGGCCGGCCGTGCTGGTGCTGATGCCCGGGGCGGAGTCCGAGCTGCAAGCCGAAGGCGTGCTCGAGCTCGCGCTCGCCGCGTCGGTGTCGGTCGCAAGCGTGGTGGTCGTCGCCGAGCATGGCGGCGGCGACATCGGCTCGCCGGGGCACGGGGGGAGCGCCGTCGTGGTGGCTGGCGAGGTCGTGGCCGAGGCGTTCGGGACCGAGGACCTCGTCATGGCAGACGTGCCGGTGCCGCCGCCTCCCGTGGACGCGAGCGCGCCCGATCCCGATCCGCCGCTCATCCTGAAGCAGCGCTTGGCGCGGCACCGCGGCGAGAAGCCGGACGTCGACTATCTGGCCGACCTGTCGTAGCGCTCGTCCGTCGTCCTGCGAGCGGTTGGGCCCGCGTCTCGTGCGTCCAAGGCCGTGTCCCCGGAGTGTTAGAATTCACCCGGGCCGTCCGGCCCGCGCTCGCATGCGTTCTGCCCCGAGAGAGGAGATCCCGTGTCGCGTCGCAAGGTCACGATCGTCGGTGCAGGCCAGGTGGGGGCGACCGCCGCGTACTCGCTGGCGCTCAAGGGGCTCGCCGACATCGTGTTGATCGACGTCGCGGAGGGGATTCCGCAGGGCAAGGCGCTCGACATGATGCACGCGCGGCGGGTCGCCGGCTACGACGTGAGCGTGGCCGGCTCGAACGGCTACGACGAGGCCGCCGGCTCCGACGTCGTGGTGATCACCGCGGGGCTTCCGCGCAAGCCCGGCATGACCCGCGAGGACCTCTTGCGCGTCAACGGCGACATCGTGCGGTCGGTGATGGCCGAAGTCGCACGGGTGGCGCCGGACGCGGTCGTCATCTGCGTGACGAACCCGCTCGACGTGATGACGTACCTCGCGTGGAGCGTCTCTGGCGCGCCGCGCGGCCGCGTCTTCGGAATGGGCGGCGTCCTCGACTCGGCGCGGTTCGCGCACGCGATCGCGGAGGCGGCGGGCGTCCCCGTGTCGCAGGTCGACGCGACCGTCATCGGAGCGCACGGCGACACGATGGTGCCGCTCGTGCGGCTCGCGACGGTGGCCGGCCGGCCGCTTGCGGAGGTGCTCTTGCCTGCGGAGGTCGACGAGGTCGTGCGGAAGACCGTGAACGGCGGCGCGGAGGTCGTCGCGCTCTTGAAGTCCGGAAGCGCGTTCTACGCGCCGGGGGCGTCGGTGGCGGCGATGGTGGAGGCGGTGCTCGAAGACGCACGCCGGGTGATGCCGACGTGCGCGGTGCTCGACGGCGAGTACGGTCTTTCCGGCGTGAGCGTGGGGGTGCCGGCCGTCATCGGCGCCGAAGGCGTCGTGGCGGTCGAGGAATGGGACCTGTCGGCAGAGGAGCGTGCGGTGCTTCTCGCGTCTGCCGAAGGCGTGCGGGCCGGCATCGCCGCGCTCGGCCTCGGGGAGTGACGTGATCGCGGCGCGCGCCATCGCCGACGTCGTCCGGGAGGCGATCCCGCGCTTGGCGTGCTCGCTTCGGCCGGATGTGGCCGCGGCGCTGCGCCAGGCGCTCGACGCCGAACCCTCGCCGCGCGGGCGCCGCGTCATCGAGATGCTGCTCGAGAACGCCGAAGCGGCCGAGGCGGCTGGCGTGCCCGTTTGCCAGGACACCGGCACGGTGTGGGTGTGGGTCGAGCTCGGCGAGGGCGAGCCAGCGCCGCCCGGCCTGCAGGCCGCTTTGGACGGTGCCGTGCGCGCCGCCTACAGCGACGTGGGGCTGCGCGCGAGCGTCGTCCGCGACGCGCTTCTCGACCGCGTGAACACCGGCGACAACACCCCGGCCTTCGTCGACGTCTCGTGGCGCGAGGGCGCTGGCGCGACCGTGCACGTGATGCTGAAAGGCGGCGGTTCAGACAACGCGTCTGCCGTCGAGATGCTGCCTCCGAGCGCTGGCGCTGACGGCGTGGTGGACGCGGTCGTGCGGGCGGTCGAGGCCAAAGGCGCCGCCGCGTGCCCGCCGCTCATCATCGGCGTCGGCGTCGGCGGCACCTTCGACACCGTCGCCAAGCTCTCGAAGCGCGCGCTCCTGCGGCCGCTCGACGCGCCTGCGCCCGATGCGCGCGTCGCAGAGCTCGAGTCTCGTATCCTCGCTGCCGTCAACGCGACCGGCATCGGCCCGGGCGGTCTCGGCGGGCGCACGACCGCGCTTGGGGTGCGGGTGCTTTCCGCGCCGTCGCACATCGCGGCGCTGCCGGTGGCCGTCAACGTGGGCTGCTGCGCCATGCGCTCGGCGTCGATCGAGGTGACGGGCGCGTGACGGCCGCGGTCGTCGACCTGTCGCAGGCCCGGTACGCGCCGCTTGTCCGCAACAAGCGGTTCCGGCGGCTGTGGGCGAGCCAGTTCGTGAGCGGCATCGGCGACTGGCTCGTCATCGGCCTCCTCATCCCGCTCGTGACCACGCTGTCCGGCGGGTCGGCGTCGGCCGTCGCTGGCCTGATGATCGTGAAGATCCTCCCGTCGCTGCTGCTGAGCTCGTTCGTGGGCGTGTTCGTGGACTGGTTCGACCGCCGCCTCGTCATGATCGCGTGCGACCTCCTGCGCGGCGTGCTCACGCTCGGGTTGCTCTTCACGAACTCGCTCGCGGTCATCTACGCCGTGGTGTTCTTCATGGAGATGGCGTCGCTGTTCTTCAATCCGGCGAAGAACGCGCTCATCCCGTACCTGGTCGGCGAGCACGACGTCGCCGTCGCCAACGGGCTTTCGTACACGACCCAGCAGGCGAGCATGCTCATCGGGCTTGCGGCTTCCGGGGCGATCCTGGCGGCGTTCGAGGCGGTCGTGCGGGCGGTGCTGCGCGCCAAGCTGCCGATCGTCGAGCAGCTCGCCGGCCCGCTCGCGCCCGCGCTGCTCGGCCCGCGCGCAGGAGTCGTGCTGAACTCGGTCAGCTTCTTCATCTCCGCCGCGTTCGTGCTGAGCATCCGCGTGCACGCGCGCCCGGGCGAGGCGCGCGGCTTCGAGGTCTCGCTCATCGGCCAGGATCTTCGCGAGTCGTTCGCCTTTCTCAAGGAGCGCGTCGAGCTCCGCGGGCTGCTCGTCACGGTCGCGCTCGCGCTGCTCGGCGGCGGGTCGCTCATCTCGGTCGGGCTCGTGCACGTGCAGCGCAACCTCGTGGGCGGCGTGCCGGTGCTCGACCGCATCGAATTGGTGCGGCGGCTGATCGCCGCCCCGCAGACCTTCATGCTCGTGTTCATCGCGCTCGGCATGGTCACGGGCGCGCTTGCGGTCCCGCGGCTCACCGGGCGGGTGCCGCTGCAGGCGCTGTTCTTAGGCGGCGTGGTGGTCTTCGGCGGCGGCATGGCGGTCTTCGCGCTGTCGAGTGCGTACTGGGTCGGCGCGGTGTTCGCCTTCGTCGCGGGTTTCTGCATCGCGACGCTGAGCGTGGCTGGCAACACGTACGTCGTCGTGACGGTGGCAGACGAGCTCCGCGGGCGCGTCTTCACCGCCATGGACGCGGTCATCCGCGTGTCGCTTTTGCTGTCGATGGTCGTGGTCGCGCCGCTCGGCGACCTCGTGAACGCCGCGATCGCGGCGGTCGTGCGAGCGCAGGGGATCGACCCGTCGCGGGTGTGGCTGTCTGGCGCGCGGCTCACGCTGCTGCTCGCCTCAGGGCTCGTGCTGGGCGCGGCGTGGTACGGGTATCGTCGGTTGGAGTGGCGGCGCGCGGAAGGCGCTCAGGAGGTGGCGAGTGTCTGAGGCGGTGCGCATCCATCTGCCAGGCGAGGCGGGGGCGCTCCGGGCGCTCTCCGCAGGCGACGAGGTGCTGCTCTCGGGCGTGCTCTACACCGCCCGGGACGCGACGCACGCCCGCCTCGCAGCAGAGCTCGAGGCCGCAGGCGAGCTCCCGTACGGGCTTGCCGGAAACGCGCTCTTCTACGCCGGCCCGACGCCGCCGCGGCCGGGCTGGCCGGCGGGCGCGGTGGGCCCCACGACCGCCCGGCGCATGGATGCGTGGACGCCCGCGCTCCTGCGAGCAGGCATCGTCGCGACCGTCGGCAAGGGGCCGCGCTCCGAGGCCGTGCGGCAGGTGTGCGCCGAGACCGGCGCCGTCTACCTTGCGGCCGTCGGCGGCGCTGCGGCGCTCCTCGGCGCGCGCGTCGAAAGCGCGGAAGTCGTCGCGTATCCGGAGCTCGGGACCGAGGCGCTCATGCGGCTTGCCGTCCGCGACTTCCCGGCGTTCGTGGCGATCGACGCGCACGGCAACGACCTGTATGCGAGCGCCGCGAGCGAGTGGCGGGAGGCGGCGCGATGAGCGGCGTGTTCATCACCTTCGAAGGCGGCGACGGCGCTGGCAAGACCACGCAGATGCGCCGCCTCGCAGACGCGCTGAAGCGCGCTGGCGCGGACGCCGTCGTGGTGCGCGAGCCGGGCGGCACGCCGGTCGGCGAGGCCATCCGCGGCGTGCTGCTCGGGCCTGAGCACGGGCGGATCACCCCGCTCGCGGAGCTCTTCTTGTTCGCGGCGAGCCGGGCGCACCTCACCGAAGAGGTCATCCGCCCGGCGCTTGCGGCCGGCCGCGTCGTGCTCTGCGACCGGTACGCGGATTCGACCACCGCGTACCAGGGCTACGGCCGCGAGCTCGACCTCGACTTCGTCAGGCGCGTGAACGAGGCCGCCACGGGCGGGCTCAAGCCCGACCTCACGATCGTGCTCGACGTCGACCCGCGCGAGGGCGTCGCGGCAGCGAGCGAAGGCGGCCCGGACCGCATGGAGCGCGAGTCGGCGGCCTTCCACGAGCGGGTGCGCGCGGGCTACGCCGCGATCGCCGCCGCTGAGCCCGACCGCGTCCGCATCGTGCCGCGCGGCTCCGAAGACGAGGTGTGGCGCGAGGTCGTGCGCCTGGCCGCTCCCGTGCTTGAGCGCGCCGGCGTGCGTCTCGGCGAGGAGGGCGCATGACGCGCGGGTGCGTGTGGGACCGCGTCGCGCTCCAGCGCCCGATCGCGGAGCGGCTTAAGGCGGCCGTCGCCAACGGCAAGGTGGCGCACGCGTACCTGTTCGTGGGCGCGCCAGGGTCGGGCACGCTCCAGATGGCGCAGGCGCTCGCGTGCGCGCTTCTGTGCGACGACGGCGGGTGCGGCGCCTGCGCGGCGTGCGCGCAGGTCTGGAGCTGGACCCACCCGGACCTCGTGCGCGTGCAGCCGGAGGGCACCGCGTCGTACCTGGCCGAGCAGGCCCGCGAGATTGTCCGCGAGGCGAGCCTGGCTCCCGTGTCGGGCCGCGTGCGCGTGTTCGTGCTCGAAGACGCCGACCGGCTCGGCCACAGCGCGGCGAACACGCTCCTGAAGACGCTCGAGGAGCCGACGGGCCGCGTCGTCCTCATCCTGCTCGCGCGCTCCTACGAAGCCGTGCTGCCGACCATCGTCTCGCGGTGCCAGGTGGTGCGGTTCGCTCCCGCGCCGGAGCCCGAGGCGATCGCGCTGCTCGTCGAGCGCACGGGCGCCACCCGCGAGCAGGCGCGGGCGGCGCTCGCGGCCTCTGGCGGCGTGCTCGCGCGCGCAGAGGCGCTGCTGCGCTCGCCATCGGCGCTGGCGGCCCGGACGCTCGTCTTCGACACGCTCAAGCGCCTGCCGTACCTCGACGCCTACGACGTGCTCCTGGCGGCCCGCGACCTGCTCGCGGCGGTGCGCGCGCCGCTTGAGGACCTCAAGGCGGCTCAGGCGGCCGAGGTCGCTGAGCGACAGGAGTTCCTGGGCAAGCAGGTCTCCACCAAGCCGCTCGAGGAGCGCCACAAGCGCGAGCTCACGGCGCGCGAACGCGAGAGCATCTCGACCGTGCTCGGAGCGGCGTCGAGCTGGATCCGGGACGCGCTCGTGGTCGGGGCCGGCCGGGAGGACCTGGCCGCCAACGCGGATGCGGCCGACGCGATCGAGGAGATCGCGTACGCGATGTCGCCGGCGGCCGCGGTGCGCGCGCTTGAGGCAATCGAAGCGGCCAGGCAGCGCGTCTCGTATAATGTGAGCCCCCAGCTGGCCATCGAGGCCATGCTGTTCGATCTTCAGGAGGTCCTCAAGTGCCCACGGTAGTGGGAGTGAAGCTCGGATACGCCGGCAAGGTGCTGTACTTCGACCCGGCAGGCGCCGACCCACAGCCCGGCGATCACGTCATCGTCTCGACGGAGCGCGGCGAGGAGTTCGGCGAGGTGGTCTTCGGCTGCCGCGAGGTGCCGGACGAGTCGCTCGTCGCGCCGCTCAAGCCCGTCGTGCGCATCGCGGACGAGGCCGACGTCCGCCGCGCCGAGGAGCTGGCGGCCGCCGACGAGCAAGCGCTCGAGACGTTCAAGGAGATGGTCGAGCAGCACGGGCTCGACATGAAGCCGGTTGCCGTCGAGACGCTCTTCGACGGCTCGAAGAAGGTCTTCTACTTCGTGGCGGAGGAGCGGGTCGACTTCCGCGCGCTCGTGCGCGACTTGGCCTCCGCGTTCAAGACGCGCGTGGACATGCGGCAGATCGGCGTGCGTGACGAGGCGCGCATCGTGGGCGGCGTCGGGCACTGCGGGCAACAGCTGTGCTGCGCGCGCCTGTCGGGCGACTTCGAGCCGGTGTCGATCCGCATGGCCAAGGAGCAGGACCTTCCGCTCAATCCGTTGAAAATCAGCGGGCTGTGTGGCAGACTGATGTGCTGTCTGCGCTACGAGTACGATGCGTACAAAGACTTCAAGCAGCGTGCTCCCAAGTGCGGATCGCTCGTTGAAACCCCGAAAGGCCCGGGCAAGGTCGCGGCGCTCAACACACCGAAGGAGATCGTCTCCATCAGGCTTGAGGACGGGTCCGAGCTCAAGGTGCCGCTCTCGGCGATGGAGTGCGACGCGGGCGGCGGCAGGCCGTGCCGGGTGCGTGCGGAGGCGCTCCAGGCCGCTGCGCCGGTAGTGCCGCCGGTGTTCGAAGCGGTGGCCGTGGCGGCCGAGTCCGCCGAGAAGAGCGAGCCCGCCGAGGGCGAGCGTCCGCCAGCGAGACGCAAGCGGCGGCGGCGAAGCGCAACGGCGAAGGCCGAGCAGGAGCCTGCGGCGTCAGCACAGCCTGCGGCAGCGCCGGCGCCGAAGCAGGCCGAGGCGGCTCCGCGGCCGGCGCCGCGCAAGCGCAGGCGGCGCAAGCCGAAGAGCCAGGGAAACGGGGATACAGGGAATACGCCGACGTAGCTCAGTTGGTAGAGCAGCGCACTCGTAATGCGCAGGCCAAGGGTTCGAGTCCCTTCGTCGGCTCCACGGAACCGCCAAGGCCCGCTCACACCGAGCGGGCCTTTCGCATGTCGGTATCGGATCTCGATAGGAGCACATCTCTGTCCTTGACGGCTCCCCCCCCCATATGTTTCCATGTCCGGCAATGCGTTGGGGCTTCTATTGGGCGCTGCACCGAAGGGGAGGGGTTCCATGCGATCGTTCGTCCGCGCTCGGTCCGCACGCTTCGTCTCGTCCCTGCTCGCGTTCACTCTTGCGACGACGCCCGTGCTCGGAGCATTCGCGTCGACCGCACACGCAGAAGACGCCGCAGACGGCGCCGTTGCCGCGAGCCCTGACGGGCTGCCGCCGGGGGCGGTCGAGGACGTCTCGCTTCGAACGCGCAACGCCAAGCAGTATCGGCTGCCCGACGGCCGTATCGCAGCGGTCATCTCCGAGGCGCCCGTCCACTACCGCGATACGTCCGGAGCCTGGGTCGAGATCGACACGACGCTCGTGGGCGATTCCGCCACAGGCAGGGTCCGCACGAAGTCGGCGCCTGCGGTGTGCTCGTTCGGTGCTGATTCTGCGAGCAGCCAGCCGGTGCGCGTGAGCGCTTCGGGGCGCTCCGTGGGGCTGAACATGCTGGGTGTGGCCGAAGGCCGGCCGCTCGCTCTCGGCTCGCACGCCTGCTACGCAGGGGTGGCGGCAGACGCGAGCCTGGTCTATGAGGCGCAGGACGACGGGATGAAGCAGACGATCGTGCTGTCGTCCCCGAAGGCGGCCAGCTCCTACCGGTTCTACCTCGATGCAGGCGGGCTTTCCCTGCGCGAGGACGGATCAGGCGGCTGGGTCCTCGTCGAGCCGGAAACCGGTGCGCCCGTCTTCGGCATCGGCGGCCTGTGCGTGTTCGACTCGAGCCGGAACGCCGCGGGCGACCCGGCGTACTGCCCTGATGCGACGATGACGGTCGAGCCGGTGAGCGGCGGCGCGTACGTCACCTACAGCGTCCCGAGCCGGTGGCTCGCCGACCCCTCCCGTCGCTTCCCCGTGATGATCGACCCAAGCCTGACGGCCGTCTCGGCGCTCGACACCTACGTGGCCAGCGCATATCCGACCACGAGCTACAACTCGTCGACGGAGCTCAAGTGCGGGTACTACGACTCCACGACCGGTCACAACCGCACCCTCGTCAGATTCGATCTCACCGCCATCCCGTCGATCGCGCGCGTGGATTCGGCGACGTTCTCGATCTACCAGTTCCACACCTACTATACGGACACCTCGACCACGACCTATCTCGCGAAGGCCACCAGCTCATGGGGCACGGCGACCACGTGGAACACGAAGCCCTCGTATTCCTACCTCGCCAGCCAGTCGATAGCCGGACGCGGCGTGTGGGTAAACTGGTCCCAGGCCGCAGTCAAGACCACGGTCCAGGACTGGGTCGCCAGCCCGTCTTCGAACTACGGCTTCATGTGCTACCAGAAAGAGGACGGCAGCGAGAACACGACGCACTGGCGGAAGTTCTACTCGCGCGAGTACTCGGACAGCGCGCTCCGTCCGAAGCTCGTCGTGACCTACACCGTCATCCCCGACCCGGTCAGCGACGTCTCCGCGTGCACGCACGAGGCGTATGAGTGGTTCCGCGAGGTGGATCGGAACGGTGACGGCGTCTCAGACACGCCAGACGACCTTCCGCTCGCAGGACGCGGCGGCGTGAAGCTCTCGTGGCCTGCCGCTCCGCGTGCAGAGGGATACAATATCTACCAGTGGGACGGGGACTCCTACGAGAAGGTCGGCACCACCCTCGGCTCGAACGCCACGACGTGGACGAGCCAAGGATGCGGCATCTACCCGACGGACTCCGAGATCGCAGGGTGGTCGGCGGCGGCAAGGAACGCGCTCACGCGCGCTGCGAGCCCGAGAGCGATGTCGCAGGTCGCCACTGTAGCGGTTGAGGGACAAGGTGGGGCCGGCCTTGTGGTCACCGACGGCACGTACCTGTTCGTCAGGCGGTGGGGGAACTATCCCGGATCCGCTGCATGGAAGCGCATCGGCACAGGGTTCCACGGGACCGTCGCCGGCAAGGATTATGGCACGGTCGGCCCCGACCTCTCGGCGCAATCGTCGTACTCCGCGTTCTACCTCGATGGGTTCCTGTTCAGCGGAGCGGCCGTGGCGAAGAACGCGATCCGCGGCATCTGGAAAGACGCGCCTGCAGGCGAGGACCGGTCGAGGGAGATCGCATTCTCCGCACCGCTCCTCGACCGGGACACCGGTGCAGAGCTGACTGGGGCGTCGAGCGACGTGCTGGTCACGACCGACGGGAACTACATATACAACGTCGCATACGGCATCGGCGGGTCGACGTACAACGGCTACACGATCCGCGTGTTCGGCACGGACGGCGTCAAGCGAGGCGCAGACCGCACCATCGCGGTGCCGTCCGAGTACATCGACGGCGTGCTGTGCGACGGCTCGGCGCTCTACCTCATCCAGTGGGCGAACACCGACTCCGCGCACGTGACCAAGATCCGTCTGTCGGACTTCCGCATCGCGAACCAGTGGCCGATCAACCAGGCCACGACCCGCGTCATCAACGGATGCTACGACCCGGCGAACGGCTGCTTCTGGCTCGGCTCTTTGGATTGCGGAGAGGTCCGGCGTTACCTCGGTGCGGGCCTGGACCTGCGCGACGACCCGCGGCCGCTGTACCGCAAGGGCGCGAACAGCACGTACTACGACAGCACGAACTACTGGTTCAGGATCGTCCCGTTCAACGACTACGGGCAGCCCGACATCTTGTCGTGCGCGGCGTACACGCCTACCCTCGACAACCGGACCGTGCGCGTCGCCGACCAGGCGCGCCACACCACCGCCGAGCTTCCCGACGTGGCTAGCATGGACGCGTCAGTGGAGCTCGACAGGGGTGCGCTTAGGCTCGAAGCCACCGACCTCGAGATCGCCTCATGGGGTCCTGCTGCGCGCGTCGCCCGGAGCTACTGCTCATCGTCGACGGCGCCCTCGCTCCTGCACGGCGCCCCAGGATGGCGGTTCAGCTTCGAGCGCGCGCTCGAAATCACCTCGACGAGCGTCACCTACGTCGACGAGACCGGCCAGCGCGACCGCTTCGTGCTCGCAGGCGGTGCCTACCACGCCCCGAACGGGAGCTACGCCAGACTTGCGACCGAGACTGTAGACGGCGCCTTGCGCTACCGGCTCATCCAGCGCGACAGGAGCTCGAGCGTCTTCGATGCTTCCGGGCGCCTTCTCGCCGACTACGACCAGGCCCGCAACGCCGTGACGTACGAGCGCGGCGCGGGGACGCTTGTGATCACCGCCGCCAACGGCCAGAGGATCGTGGTCTTATTCGACGCCGACGGCCACGTGCAGTCCGCGACGTATTCCACGGCGGCCGGCACGCGCAGAGTCGAGTACGCCGATCGCGGCGGGGGCGTGGTCGCGGTGACCGCGTACGCCGGGAGCGACGCGGCCCGCACCACGGTGCTGGCGCACTCTTCCGGCCGGCTGGCCCAGGCATCCATCGAGAGCTCCGTGCCGGGCGACGTGATTGCGTTGTGGAGCGTCATCTACGGCGGCGATGGCAGGCTCGCCTGCCTGAGGCTTCCAGGGTATGCGTCCGATAGCCTGCGCCGCGTCGACGTGACGTACTCCGGCGCGAGCGCGACCGTCACCCGCTTCGGCACCGTCGAGGGCACGCCAGGCACCGCCGTGCTCCAGGCCTACACATGGAACCCTACCGGCACGACGGCGTCGAAGACCGATCCGTACACACAAGGCGCGGCTCCCGCTACGTGGACGTACGCATACAATGCGTCCAATGAGGCGGTGCAGGAGCTGTCGCCGACAGGCGCTAAGGTCTCCAGGACGGTCGACGGGCGCGGCAACGTCACCGAGGAGGTCGACGAAGAAGGCCACCGCACCGTGTACGTCTACGACGCGCTCGACAGGTGCGTGCGAGAGGTCGACCCGCGCGGCTGCACGACCTACCGCACCTACGCGTCGACAGGCTTCGAAGGCGCAGGCCCGCTCGAGGCCGAAGAGAAGCAGCTTGACGGCACCGCGCGCTCGCGGGTGGAGTACTCGTACAACGCGTCGGGCACCGTGACACTGGAGCGGCAGCGGCTGAACGCGAGCGAGTGGGCTGTGACAGAGTACTCGGATTTCGCCCCGTGCGGCCAGGCGCAGACCACCACCCGCAAAAGCGTTCGGCTGTCGCCGGGCGGAGAGCCCATCGACCTCATAGAACACACCTTCTACGATGCGTTCGGCAATGTCGTGAAGCGCGTTGACGCATGCGGATCCGAAGTCGAGACCAGCACCTACGACATCGCTGGCCGCGTGCTCGAAACGAAAGACGCCACAGGCACGGTCACGCATCACGAGTACGATCTGCTCGGCAACGAGACGCTCTCATGGCGTCAGGCGCGCGACGGCTCGTGGTGCGACCGGACCGCGAAGACGTACGACGCCGAAGGGCGCGTGCTGACAGAGACCAGATACCTGGCCGATACCGCCGGCCAGCCGTCCGCAGCGGCCACGGTCACGCACTCCTACGACCAGATGGGCAGGGAGATCTCGAGCGACGACAGCAAGGTGGCCGACTATGCGCTGACCCGCTACGACGCGCGCGGCAACGCCACCGTGACGTGGCCGGAAGGTTCGGACACGTCATCGCTCACGGCAGCCGCGCGCACGGAGTACGATGCGTATGGTCGCGTGTGCCGCGAGCTCGCGCCAGGCGCCGAGACCTCCGCGACGCTGACCACCTACTACCCGAACAGCCTGGTCAAGAGGGTCACGAACCCGGACGGCAGCTGGACGGAGTACGTCTACGACCAGGCGGGCAACACGCTGAAGGAGACCAAGCCGACCGAAGATGGCGGCACGACGGACACGTCCTTCGGCTACGATGTAGGCGGCCGGAAGATCGCGGAGACATCGAGTGACGGCGCCACCACGACGTTCTGCTACGACTTGGCCGGACGGCAGGTCTCGGCGGCCTCGGAAGGCGCGACCCCGACGGTCATCGTGTACAACACGGTGGGCTGGAAGCTCTCTGAGACCGATTCCGACGGCATCGTCAAGACATGGACGTACGATGCGTGCGGGCGCGTGCTCGAAGAGTCGGTCGGCGGCAAGGCGTCGACGACCGCGTACGACGCGCTCGGCAACGCCGTCTTCACCCGGCAGGCCGACGGCACTGCCGCGCGGTACGTCCATGACGCGTTCGGGCGCGTCGTGCTGGAGACGCAGGAGAGCTCCTCGGGTGTGGTGCTCAAGCGTACGAGCCGCGCGTACGACGAGCTGTCGCGTCCGATCGAGACGACCGTGACGGACCTGGTGAGCGGCGCCGTCAGATGGAGCCGCACCACGTACCCGGAGTCCGGCTCGCCCACGACGACGATGACGGTCTCCTACGCGGGCGTGAGCGTGGAGGTGGCCTACGACGGCGCAGGCCGCGAAGCGTCGCGCGTCGCCTCCACGCCGGCAGGCGTCCTTTCCCTGTCCTTCGGCGACTTCGACGCGGCGGGCCGCCCGTGCGCGATCGACGCGGGAAGCGCCGGGTCCAAGACGCGCGTCTTCGACCAGGCGGGCCGGCTTTCTTCTGAGTCCGGCTACGGGTACGCGGCCGGCCTTCCCGTGCCCGGCGCCGAGCTTTCCTACAACGGCAACACCGGCAGGCTCGAGGCCGAGGCGTACCGGTTCGCGTTCGGCGGGCGCACCGACAGCGTGCGCAGCTACGCCTACACGGCAGACGGCAGGCTCGCGTCGGCTTCGA